>CAYQRD010000030.1:0-25348 GCA_964419845.1 uncultured Phycisphaeraceae bacterium | reverse complement strand
CGGGCAGCCCAAAATCGGAGAGCCCACCGGCCCCGACGGCGACTGGATCTTCATCGACACCCGTCCTCAGCCCGATCCCGAGCCCACAGACGATACCTGAGCCCTACGCTTGGTCATGAGCGAACCCCAGCCCTTCGATCCCCGCAGCTTTCATGCCCGCTTTGACATCGCGATGATCGTGGCGTGCAGCGAGAACGGCGTCATCGGGCGCGAGGGTGACCTGCCCTGGCACCTGCCCGACGACCTGCGTCACTTCATGCGATCCACCAAGGGCTGCCCGGTCATCATGGGGCGAAAAACCTTCGATTCACTCGACAAGCCGCTCCCTGCGCGGCTCAACATCGTCGTTTCACGCACAATGCCGGTTTCGGATGACGAGCAGGTCCGGGTTGCCCGGGACCTCGATGAGTCGATTGAGATCGCAAAGCGGGCGATCTGTAAAAATAGGCAAGATGGCCCGATCTGGATCGCTGGGGGCGGGACCATTTACAGCCAAGCTATGAGCCGCGTCGGGCTGATCGTCCGCACCCTGGTTCATTGCCGGGTCGAGGGAGACGCTCGTTTTCCCGAAATCGAAGCTGATGGATGGAATCTTGAGCATCGCATCGCCCACGCACCGGATGACCGGCACCGATTCGGGTTCGATTTCGAGTGGTGGTCCCAGAAGACACCCGCTTGCTGAACGGGCGGAGGGGCGATCGTCCTTTGTTTGGTCTTCCGGGTTCAGATCGCAAAAAGTACCCGAATCTGCCCATGAATGCGCTTGCAATGGGAATTACGGCTGGTTACAATCCATGTGGGTCAGGAATGTCACAGTTCCTCAATTTGTGGCCTCAGGCAACTGAGGCGAATCTCACTAGGAGAAAGAGATATGAAGACTATCGCTATTGCAGCAATCGCTGGTTTCGCTGCCGCCGCTTCGGCTGGCTCCTCATTCAGCCTGTCGATCGCCGGTGCACCCATGACCGTCGACACCTCGATGGGCGCCGCAACCTTCACCGTCGATGTGATTGGTGACTCGAGCTTCGGTACTCACATGCTCGGTGGTGCGTTCTCGCTGACTTCGGGCAGCTCGAACGTCCTCGCCATGGCATGGACCCCCGCAGCCTGGTCGGCATTCAACACCGACGGCGGCTACGCCGGCGGTGGTGACTACAACACGGTCATCTTCGGCCAGCTGGTCATCCCCGGCGTTCCTCCCTTCGATCAGCCAGCCCCCGGTTCGGAGCTCGGCAGCGCGATCGGCTCGTTCCAGATCACCGTCGAAGGTGCTGGCGTTCTGGATCTGTCGCTCAACGCTGCCAGCCCCTTCTCGCTTGAAGTCATCGACCTCGTGTCGGGCACCACCCAAAACAGCAGCAACGGCAGCCTGAGCCTGAACGGTGCTTCGATCAACCTCGTGCCCGCCCCCTCGGCAATGGCACTGCTCGGCCTTGGCGGCATCGTCGCTGGCCGTCGTCGCCGCTAATCGCTGCGATGAACTCCAATCGCTGATTTCAGCGATCTGAAGTGCACCATTCAACCCCCGACCGGTTTTCCGGTCGGGGGTTCTTTTTTATGCTCCAATCGTTTCCGGTGTTTTTCCGGATCGAGATCATGGAGCCCATCAGGGCCGGATATCGCAAAAACAGCAGGAAAAACGGCGATTATCGGGTCCCTGAATCCTTCTTCACCTCAATCAGGCGGTTTCTGCAATTCATTTTGCCAAACGACTGGCACACTTTCAGGCTTGGTGTACCTTTCGACCGGGTCACGAACGAGTCGTTCGTTTCAACAGGTCAACGGTTAAACACGAATCAATAACCACGTGAGGAGAACTCTCAAATGAAGAACGCAGTTGCACTTATCGCTGTCGCAGGTATCGCTTCGGTCGCCTCGGCTCAGAACTTCAGCCTTTCCGTCGTCCCCTCGGCCACTTCGGTCGCAGAGGGTGGCAGCTTCACCCTTTCGGTCTTCGGTGACGCCGATGTCGGCACCCACATGCTCGGTGGCTCCTTCTCGATGACCTCCGGCAGCGGCCTGATCGACAGCATGAGCTGGAGCCCCGCATCGTGGTCGTCGTTCAACACCGATAACGGCTACGCCGGCGGTGGCGACTACAACTCGGTCATCTTCGGTCAGCTGGTCATCCCCGGCGTTCCTCCGTTCGACCAGCCCGCAGCTGGCTCGGATGTTGGCAACCTCATCGGTAGCTTCCAGGTCAACCTGGGCGCCGGCACCGGCCTGATCGACTTCCAGCTGAACGGCGAGTCGCCCTTCACCCTGCAGACGATCGACACCAACACCGGTGGTCTGTTCGACAGCACCCAGGGCCAGCTCTCGCTCGGCTCGACCCGCGTCACCGTCACCCCCGCACCGTCGGCCCTCGCGCTGCTCGGCCTCGGTGGTATCGCTGCCGGCCGTCGTCGCCGCTAATCCTGGCGGATACGACAACTCAGTTGAACTTCAACTGAATGCGTAAGCAACACCCCCGGTCGGAAACGATCGGGGGTTCTTTTTTTTGATGTGCGAAATGTGCAATCAGATGCTCTGCTGCGAATCGACCACGATGCGATCAGGGCAGTTCGTCTGCATCGGTCTTCGGGATCACGAAGGAGAGCATTGTCGCTCCGTCACTGAGCAGGTCGAGCCGGTCGGGCTCGGCGTGATAGGCATCGATGCTCTGGAGCAGCAGGAGCATGCGAGCCTCCTGCTGCATCACCCCCTCGGGCTGGGCACAGAACATCCGTGTCGAGATGATCTGGTCAATACTCAGCCCGGCCTCTGCCTTCCGCTCATAGTTTGCGGTGAAGCGATTGCATCCCGCATCGCCCTCGAGCCAGGTGTGCTCGCGGAATCGGATCCATGCGGCCGTGCCCGCGATCGGAGCGTGCCCCTCGATCTCTGCAAGCCGCCAGTCCTGAGCCGAGATCCAAGACCAATCCTGCTCGGCCTGGCGGATCTCGCTGACCATCGGGCGCGTATCGACCCGGGGCTGGCGTTCGAGGCTCTTGTCCGCACAGCCCAGAGCCAAAGGAATCAGCAGCGTGCCCGCGAGTGACACGATGTGAAATGGTGAAAGCTGTCGCATGGATGTCCTCTCTTTTCCCGGAAGCTCAGCCCGGCAGTCTGACTATACGGGATTGCTCCGTGTCGGGTTCTGGATGATTGGGCCGTGCCTCACCGATGGATTGCGGATCGCTCAGCGCCGCCATGGTCGCGTTGTAGAGTTCGTGCATCTGCTGCTGGGCGATCCGCTGCCCGATCAGCGAGGCCCAGTACATCAGACCCGAGATGGCAATGGGGATCAGTGCGAGCTTCAATGCCCAAGGTGAGTTGCCGATCACGGCCTGTGAAACGGCGAACATCAGCGCGAAAAAGACCAGCGTGGCCATGGCGATATAAGTCAGCATGAACCCCGTCCACACGCTCGGGTTCGGGCTGAATCGCCCCCTCACCTGTGCGCCGGTTTCAGCGGGGCCGGTCTCGATGTTCAGCCAGGGCGACCAGAAGTGCCTTCTCGAGGGAGGGATGACGAGCATGATGTGGTTGCCGGCGACGCGCCCCTCGATCGGCATATCGCGATCATTCAGCAGCACCGTCAGCCGATCGATGACGCGATCTGGTTCGAGCGGGAACTCGATGATGAATGTCGGTCGCATGGCTGGGATCTGCATGAGCTGCTCCTGATGCCACTCAGCATACCAGAACTCATGGCATAGAGACATCGTGGTCTTGAATCAATGCGGGGTTGCGGCGTAGTTGCGGTGTATGATCGGGCATGCAAAGCACCGATGCCCACGACAAGCTCAACGCCCTGATCGCCGATGTCCCCGATTTCCCCAAGCCCGGGGTGGTCTTCAAGGATTTCACGCCGCTGCTGGCGGACCCCGGGGCGTTGGCGCTGGCCGTCGAGCTGATGGCCAATCCATATCGGGGCAAGGGGATTGACTTGGTGGTCGGAGCCGAGAGCCGGGGCTTCATCTTCGGGATCGCGATCGCACAGGCCTTGAGCGCGGGCTTCGTGCCGGTACGCAAGCCGGGCAAGCTCCCCCGTATGGTGCACGGGGTCGATTACGACCTCGAGTATGGCAAGGACCGATTGGAACTGCACGCGGATGCGATCATGCGCGGACAGAAAATCCTCATCGTCGACGATCTGCTCGCGACCGGGGGGACCATGCAGGCCAGCTGCGAGCTCGTGCAGCGAAGCGGGGCAGAGATCGCGGGGATCACCGTGCTCATCGAGCTGTGCTTCCTCAACGGACGCGAGAAGATCGGCGGGCTTGGCGAGGTCCATTCCGTCCTCAAGTACGAGTGATAAAACCACTTTCTGCCCCGGCCCGGCCGGCCTGGCCCAGCGAGAAATCTGGGCTGAAGCGCTATCATTGCGTCCCTTCCCTCCCGCACCTCGAACCCGTGTCATCACGGGCATGACCCACGAGGAATACCGCGAATGAGCACCATCGAAACCCAGGGCCGATCATCTATGGCAGATACAAACGCACCCCGCAGCGCACCGTACTCGCCCATTACCCCGGCCGATATCGAGGCAAAGGCGCTCTTCGCCACGCGTCACAACGGCCCGCGTGATTCAGATCTGGCGGAGATGCTCAGGGTCGTGGGCGCGAGTGATATGGATGCGTTCATTGCGCAGGTTGTCCCAAGCGATATCCGCTTCGAAGGCCTGCTCGATCTCCCCATGGCCCGCACGGAGTACAAGCTCTGGCACGACCTGCGTCAGATCGCCGAGAAGAACAAGCTGTTCCGTTCGTGCATCGGGATGGGGTATGTCGGGACGATCACGCCGCCGGTGATCCTGCGCAATGTGCTCGAGAACCCGCAGTGGTACACCCAGTACACCCCCTACCAGCCCGAGACGGCGCAGGGACGGCTCGAGGCGCTGCTCAACTTCCAGACCATGATCGCGGATCTCACCGGACTCCCACTTGCGAGTTCGTCGCTGCTCGACGAGGGCACCGCAGCCGCCGAGGCGGTTTCGATGGTGATCAGCATCCTCAAGAACAAGCGGATGACTTTCTATGTCGCCGACGACTGCCACCCGCAGACCATCGCGGTGGTCCGGACGCGCGCCGAGGCGATCGGTGTCCGGGTCATCGTCGCGCCGGTCGATTCGTTTGATCTGACAAACAGCGACGCAGCGGGCGTGCTGGTGCAGTACCCCGCGAGCGACGGGCGCGTGGAATGCTACGAGACGCTCACAAAGACCGCCCACGACAACGGGATGATGGTCATCGCCGCCACCGATCTGCTCGCGCTGACCCTGCTGCGTGCACCGGGACAATGGGGCGCGGACATCTGCGTGGGCAGCGCCCAGCGCTTCGGCGTGCCCATGGGCTTCGGCGGGCCGCACGCGGGGTTCATGTCCACCCACGAGGATCATGTCCGCAAGATGCCCGGACGCATCGTCGGCGTCTCGCGCGATGCGCACGGCAACCCGGCCCTTCGCCTGGCGGTCCAGACCCGCGAGCAGCACATCAAACGCGACCGTGCGACCAGCAACATCTGCACCGCGCAGGTCCTGCTCGCGGTCATCGCATCGATGTACGGCGTCTACCACGGCCCGGAGGGCATCACCAACATCGCCAAACGCATCCACGCCCAGGCCCAGACCCTGCGCGTCGGCCTGACCGAGCTCGGGCATGAGATCGATGAAGCGCTTGTCTTCGACACGCTTCGCGTAAAAGTGCACGGCGATGCCGAATCGGTTCTCGGTGCCGCTCGCGCTCGGCGCATCAACCTGCGTGATTTCGGCGATGGATCCGTGGGCATCACGCTCGACGAGACATCCGATGAGGGGCTCCTGCACGATCTGCTCGAAGCATTCGGCGGCACAGGCGAGGAAAACCTCCTCGAGATGGCCCAGCGAGCCACCCTCGATGTGCCCGATGTCTTCCGGCGTGATACCCCCTTCATGACCCACGAGGTGTTCAACACCCATCGCAGCGAGACCGAGATGCTCCGGTACATCACCGAGCTGCAATCGCGCGAGCTGTCGCTGGCCCACTCCATGATCCCGCTGGGATCATGCACCATGAAGCTCAACGCGACGAGTGAGATGCTCCCGGTCACCTGGCCCGAGTTCGCCCACATGCACCCCTTCGCGCCGCGTGAGCAGTGGGAGGGGTACGCCGTGCTGTTCGATCAGCTCGAGTCGTGGCTCAGCGAGATCACCGGCTTCGAGGCCGTCTCGCTCATGCCCAACGCGGGCAGCCAGGGCGAGTTTACCGGGCTGCTCACGATCAAGGCCTACCACGAGCACCGGGGACAGAAGAATCGAACGATCTGTCTGATCCCGGACAGCGCGCACGGCACAAACCCCGCGTCGGCGATCGTCGCGGGGATGAAGGTCGTCCCGATCAAGACGAACGACAACGGCGCGATCATGATTGATGACCTTCGTGAGAAGGCCCAGAAGCACAGCGAGAATCTCAGCTGCGCCATGATCACCTACCCCTCGACCTGCGGCGTGTTCGACGACAACATCCGCGCCATGATCGAAACCGTGCACGAGTTCGGCGGGCTCGTCTACCTCGACGGCGCCAACATGAACGCACAGGTCGGGCTCTGCCGACCCGGTGACTACGGCGCCGATGTCTGCCACCTGAACCTGCACAAGACCTTCTGCATCCCCCACGGCGGCGGCGGCCCGGGCATGGGACCCATCGGTGTCAATGCCAAGCTTCGCCCGTTCCTGCCCACCCACCCTGTGCGCACACCCGCGACCGCCGGCGACCACGGCGTTGGCCCGGTCAGCGCCGCGCCCGAAGGGTCGCCCAGCATCCTGCCCATCTCGTGGGTGTACATCGCCCTGATGGGTCCGCGCGGGCTCAAGAAGGCGACAGAGATCGCCATCCTCAACGCCAACTACATGGCCGAGCGCCTCAAGGACCATTACGAGGTCATGTTCCGCGGGAGCAAAGGACGCGTGGCTCACGAGTTCGTGATCGACTGCCGCCCATTCAAAAAGAGCGCCGGCATCGAGATCGACGATATCGCCAAGCGACTGATCGACTTCGGGTTCCACGCTCCGACCATGAGCTGGCCCGTCCCCGGCACGCTGATGATCGAGCCGACCGAGTCTGAATCCAAGCAGGAACTCGATCGTTTCTGCGAGGCGCTGATCACCATCCGCGCCGAGATTGCCCAGGTCGAACGCGGCGAGATGCCTCAGGACGACAACCCGCTCAAGAACGCCCCGCACTCGGTGAAGGCCATCGGCAGCGACGACTGGTCGCACCCGTATTCGCGCGATGTGGCCGCGTACCCCGCCGAGCATCTGCGCCGCTTCAAGTTCTGGTCACCCGTGGGGCGTGTCGACAACCCGTTCGGCGATCGCAACCTGGTGTGCTCGTGCCCAAGTGTCGCCGAGTTGTGCGCAATCGAAGAGTCCTGATGCGTTCAGATCAGAACTGATCTGGCATCGCGAAGGTCCCGCGCTGCCGATCCTTGATCGGCCCGGGGAACTTGAGTGCGCGTCCGTGGGCCACGACCCAAACACCGGGCTCAAGAATCCCCGTCGCGAAGATCGCCTCATTGAGGTTTTGCAGCGCGTCGGAGCGTTTCATCTCAAACGGACGCATCGCGCCGGTGAGAATGATGGGGATGGTGGGTTTTTCCAGCTGGCGATGAAGGAACTCGCCGGTTTCGCAGAGTGTGTCGGTGCCGTGGAGAATGATGATCCCGCCGCAATCGCTCGGATCGTCGAGCAGTTGCACAGCGCCCATGATCCTGGCCCTGTCGGTATCGGTCAGGTCCAGCGAATCCTTCTGCATGAGCTGCAGCGTGTTGATGTTGGTGTCTTCCAGCCGCAGCAGTCTCAGCATCTCCTGGACGATCGAGGCCCGGTTTGAGAGCGTCCCCGCGTGCTCGTCGTAGGTTTTCTCGATGGTGCCGCCGGTCGAAATGAGCGTGATCTGTCGCATCTGCATAAGATTATCCCCGATTCTGGACGATGTCCGGGGTTCGGTGAGGAGGTTGTTCGCATGCCCATGATGAGTCTGAAGGATGCCTATGAGCAGGCCAAGGCCCTGCACGATCAGGGATCTTATCGGGCTGCCGTGCGCTCTTCCGAGGTGCTCTACAAGCAAACCCCGCATCACCCCCCCGTGGTGGCCCTCTATGTCAGCTCGCTGCTGCGAGTCCAGCAGTACGAACTGGGTGTCCGGATCGCCAAGCGGGCCCTGCGGAATATCAGCCACAAGCCGCACCGGGTGATGATCATCACCCATATGTGCGACGGCCTGACCCAGGGCGGGAACCTCGACGAGGCCATCGAGTTGGTCCGCGATGAGCTGCGGGCCCAGCCCGACAACTCCTCGCTGGCCGGCTCGCTGGGGCACATGCTTGTGATGAGCGATATGCACGACGAAGCCGTCGAGATGATCGAGGATCTGCGGTCGCGTGGTATCGAATCGCTCAATCTCGCGGCGGTCTACGGGCGGGCCCTGCTGCGGACCGATCGACGCGACGAGGCGATCGAGTACATCCAGAAGCTGCTCGTGGAACTGCCCGAATCCTCCGATTCGCGGAAGTATCTCGCCTACAACGCGCTGGGGCACCTGCTCGACAAGGCCAAACGCTACGACGAAGCGATGGAGGCATTCAAGGCGAGCAACGCACTCATGGAACCCGACTTCGATGAGCGCCGGCTCGACTTCACGAAATCATGCATTGAGCAGTCATGGACCCCGCAGCGATTCGCCAAGGCGGCGCGCCCCGAGCCGTCCGGGCCGCGCCCGGTCTTTATTGTGGGCATGCCCCGCTCGGGCACGACGCTGACCGAGCAGATCATCGACGCGCACCCCAGGGGCTTTGGTGCGGGCGAGCTGGGACTGATCTCTGATCTGTTCCGGGATCTCGCGAAGGACCCCGAGAATCCCTACGCGACAGGGCCCGACGAGTACGACCCCGAAGCACTCGAGCGGGCCGCGAAGGTCTATCGCGAGGAGACCCGCGCCTTCGCCGGGGATCGCGATGTTGAGGTGATCGTTGACAAGGCCCCGCTCAACTGCCATTACCTCGGCATGATCGCGCTGGCTTTCCCCGACGCACGCATCATCCATTGCCATCGTGACCCGCGGGATAACTGTCTGTCGTGTTTCTTCCAACTGCTCAACGCGGGGCACAGCTACAGCTTCAATCTCTACAACTGCGGCCGCTACTACAGGAACTATCGGCAGATCATGGCGCACTATCGTTCGCTGCTATCGAGCCCCGAGGTCTGCATGCCCATCTTCGAGAACGATTATGAGGGCATGGTTGCGAATCAGGAGCAGCGCACGCGTGAGCTGCTTGATTTCATCGGGCTGCCCTTCGATCCGTCCTGTCTGGACTTCCACAGCAGCGGGCGCGTCGCGATCACACTCAGCAACGACCAGGTGCGCCAGCCGATCTACAAGACCTCGACCAAGCGCTATGAGCGGTACGGTTCCCATCTCGGACCCCTGATCGAGGGGCTCGGCGATGAGCTCGACCCAGAGCCCGCCGGCGACTGAGCGTACAATCGAAACAGTCGAACACGAGCATTCTCCTCTTTGTTTCCAGTCCCGGAGTGAACCATGCAGCAACCCGCACAAGCCAAGCAGCCCACACCCCAGCAGGTCTTCGAAGAGGCCCATCGGCTGCTGCGCATCGGTGATGTGTACGAGGCCTCTCGCCGAGCGGGCAAGCTGCGGGCCCATTTCCCCGATGACATCCCCATCCTCTCGCTGCACGGGCTGGTGCTCGCCAAGCTGGGCCTGCACCCACAGGCGCTGAGTGATCTGGTGAAGGCCGCCCAACTCACAGAGGAAGCACTCAAAAACGACGAGGAGGGCAATCCCGCACGCCCGCGTATCGTGGACCAGCTGATCCGACTGAGCGTGCAGATCTGCCGCTCGTCAACGGCGATCGGTGAGTTCGGCGCGGCTCAGGAGGCCATCGACAACGCGCTGGGCTGGGACCCCGATCGTGCCGACGCGGTGGGGGCCAAAGCGGAAATGCTCAGCGCCAGGGGCGACCACACCGAGGCGCTGCAACTCATCGCTCAGGGGTTCAAGGACAAGCTTGACACGATGCCCCTCACCCTCGCCCGTGCCCGCGTGCTGCTCAACGATCCGTCGGGCGAAGATGACACGCTGCGCGAGGTGCTCGGGGAGTTGGAGAATGAGGCGAGCGTTGCCGGGTTCCCCGTGCTCGAGCTGGGCGATCTGCTCCGCGCGATGGGCATGATCCACGATCGGCTCGGGCAGCACGACGACGCGTTCAACGCGTTCAGGCGGGCCGCACGGCTTCGCCGCAGCAAGTACGATCCGCGTTCATACACACTGATGACCACGAAGGTGATCACCGATTGGTCGCTGCAGCACATGAGCAAGGTGGTCAAGCCCGAAATCTCGGGTAAAGGTTTCACGCTGATACTCGGTGCCCCGATGTCGGGTGTCTCGCAACTCGCCGAGATGCTCGGGCAGATCGAGGGGTTGTGCGTAGTGGGGCCGCTTGAGACGCTCTCTGCGAGTTGTGCCCAGCACCTCGGCGCGCGCCAGGGCGTGCTCCGTCCGGTGCCGTTCCAGCCCAACATGCTCCGCGGCAATCAGCTCAAGGACGCGGGCAAGGCCTACGCGACGCAGGTTCGCATGATCGCCGGCGATGATGAAGTGAACTGCATCGACACCCACGCGCTCAATATCCCGCACGCCGGCGCGGCGGCCCTGATGCTCCCGGGCATCAATATCGTCATGTGCCGACGCGACCCGCTCGAGTCCGCCCTGGGCTGCTATTGCGATGCGATGCCCGGCAACCACCCGTACGCGGGCGAGCTGCTCGACGCGGCGGGGTTCGTCGCCGACAGCAACCGGATGCTCGACCACTGGGCATCGACGCTGGGCGAGGAATCGATCGGGGCGAACATCATTGAGGTGCAGTACAGCGAGCTGGCAAAGGACCCGAAGAAGACCGCCGCCCGCGTGGCCCGAGAGCTTGGTGCCGAAGCGCGAGCGACGGGTATCAAACGCGTGCCCGCGATGACGCAGGGCCCGAGCGGGCACCCGCAGGACTACAAGAACTACACCCGTCAGATTCGCGATCTGCTTGAACCGGCGAGCGCGTAAACCTGCTCTGCCGGTATGAGTGGGGGTGAAGCGCGATTCAGTGGCAGCCGCAGCCGGACTTGCCGCAACCGCCGTCGCCGCAGGGCTCGGGCATGGGGGCTGGGCCCAGTAGCTTCTCAATCTTCGCGTTGAGGTACCATGCGTGGTGCTCAAGATGCCAGCAGTGGTAGTTCGCGATCTGTCGCGTGCTGACGGGGCCGTTGGTCGGGTGCAGGCCCTGTCGCTGCCACTGGTCGTCGTTGAGTTGCATGAGCAGTGCACAGAGCCAGTTGCGTGTCGTGTGGATCATGGCGAGGTCGCCGCCCATCGGGGGGAGCAGGTTGCCCCCCTCAGTGCAGCCGTAGATCCCGCCGTCGATGAACGCGTGCTCGTCCCAGAGTGCCAGCTCCGGATTCTCCTCGGCGATGATCTTCCGGATTCGGTGCGCGAGCACGAGTTCGGCGTCCGCGAGATGCCCGATGAGCACGCGGATGGGCCAGACGCCGACATCGGCTGATTCGAGCCAAGCCTGCGCGACCTGCTCGCCGCTGAGTTCCACGACGCGGGGATCGAAGTGCTCAAGCCCCAATCGCATCCGCGCGCACAGGCTCGCGTTGTCGAGATCCTTGATCTCGCGGAGCTGCGGGCGGGGCGTCTCGAAGACGCTGGGCAGATGCTGTGTGTTCGGTACGCTGTTGTCGATGGTGCTCATGCACAATGATAGGGCCGAAATCGGCTAGTTATTGGGCAAAAACCAGCGGAGCCTGTAGTTGCTCTTCTCGAAGACAACATCGATCCCCAGCCAGTAGAGCGACTCGTTATTGGCTCTCGGCAGCTTGAGCCGGAAGGTGTTCCGCCCGATCGTGGTGAGGTGCAGGCCCGGGGTGTACTCGCCCATCGGCATGTAGTAGAAGAGACGCCCGATGTCCCGTTCGCGGCGGACAAGCTCATCGAACGCGAGCCCCGGATCGAGTCCACGCTCATAGAACTCATCCTTGGTGCGCTCACACAGGAGTTGCTCGATGAACAACTCCCGTTCGCCGTTGGCGATGGTGGTCGAGATGTGCGCCATGAGCTGGCGGACCGACTTTGAGTAGAGCGTGACGGTCCCGTCCTCGGCTTCAGTGCGGATTCCCTCGTCGGGTGTTCGCAGAAAATCGGGCAACGCCCGGGCCTGTCGCTTAGGGGGGATCTGGGACTGGGCCCCGTCGAGCCCCGTGAGCAGGCCTGATTGCGAGACTACACGCTCGTACTGGCATCCGCTCAGCAAGGCGACGATGGAGACCGAGAGCAGGATGGGCGTTGCACGCGAGCGGGTCATGCGTCTTTCGATACGCCGCCCAATGGGTTCGGTTCGCCCTGCGCGTGGAGCCGATCGCGGTTCGGGGCTTGGAAATCGCACACAAGCGGGGTGAAGGAGGGCTCGAGCTGTCCGCGTGTCCACAGCATGTGATCATGGCAATGGGTTCTGTCCTCGGATCCGTTCTGATCGACAAGGGTGTGTGTGCCAACCGAGCAGGTCCGGGACAGAGCCGAGCGTGCGATCATGGCCCCCGCGGTGAGCATGTTCTGCACCTCCCAGCCATCGGGCGTCTCAAAGACCTTGTCGAGCATGTAGCGGCCCCAGAAATCGAGCATGTCGCAGGCGTCGTCGAGGCGTGTGCTGGTGCGCTCGATGCCCGCATTGATCCACATGCACGAACGCAGCGAGGAGCGGACATCGTCGAGATCCAGTTCCGCATGGTTCGAGTCCTCGATGGCGGAAACGATCGACGAAGGCGTCACCGGCCCGGCGTCCGCCCGTGCGGCGGCCTGCTCGCCGGCGATCGCGCCCATCACGAGCCCCTCGAGCAGCGAGTTGGACGCGAGCCGATTCGCGCCGTGGAGCCCGGTGCACGAGACCTCGCCGACCGCCAGCAGGTTGGGGACGCTTGTGCGTGCGTGCAGATCGCTCCGCACGCCTCCGATCGTGTAATGCGCCGCGGGGTGCACCGGGATGAGATCCCTGCCCGGATCGATCCCGAATGACTCCAGTGTCGCGTGGATGCTCGGGAACCGCTCAGGGAAGTGCTGGATGTGTCGGCAGTCGAGCCAGACATGCTTGCCGCCCTGCTGTGCGATCTGGCGCACGATCGCCCTTGCGACAACATCACGCGGGGCGAGCTCGGCGAGCTCGTGGATCGCGGGCATGAATCGGTTGCCCGAGTGGTCGAGCAGGTGCGCCCCTTCACCGCGGACCGCTTCGGAGATCAGCGCCCGGGCAGCACCGGGGACATAGAGCGTGGTGGGGTGGAACTGGACGAACTCCATGTCCGCGACCTGTGCCCCCGCTCGGTAGGCCATCGCGATCCCGTCGGCGGTGGCCACGCGAGGGTTGCTGGTTTCACGGTAGACCTGGCCCGCACCGCCCATCGCCAGAATCGTCGTCCGGGCCCAGATCACCTGTAGCCCGTACTTCGGGTGCCATGTGATGGCGCCGAGTACGGGCGAGCCCGGTTCGGGGTTGACGGTGAGCAGGTCGATGACGAAGCATCGATCGAACAGGCGGATATTGTCGTGGGCTTCCGCACGCTCGATCAGGGTCCGCTGCAGCTCGGTGCCGGTCGCGTCGCCGCCGCTGTGGTAGATGCGGTTCGCGTTGTGCCCGCCCTCGCGTCCACGCAGCAGGTGCCCCTCGCTGTCCCGATCAAAACACATGCCCCAGTCAATGATCTCGTTGATCCTCGCCGGTCCGTGCTCGCAGATCAGCTGCACGGCCTGCGGATCGCACAGCCCCGCCCCGGCCGTGAGTGTGTCCTCGATGTGGGCCTGGATGCTGTCGCTGTCATCGCTTGGGGTGTTGAGCACCGCGGCGATCCCGCCCTGAGCCCAGGCGGTGTTGGTGAGTTCGAGCGATTCCTTGGCGCAGACGATGACCTGCCCGTTGTGGGCCGCCCCGATGGCGCTTCGCAGCCCCGCGACCCCCGAACCCAGCACCAGCGTATCGCAGAAGATCTGCGGCAGCAGCCCGGTTCGGAACGGGATCAGGTAGCGTCGCTTCTCATAGTTGCTGTTCACTCGGGGCTCCCGGTATCGGCCGCGGACCTGCTCTTCGCCGCAGTATCGGAACCATGCGGGCCCGTATTCTATGCGGGATTTCGCCGCTGAGCCGACTACCATAGCGAGTGTCGATCGATCGGTAGTGTCTGTTTTTGAGTGATGAGCGAGCCATATGCCACGAAACCCGCAGCAAGCAGCCCAGCTCTTCAAGAAGGGCACCCAGGCCATGAAGGCCGAGCAGTTCGGGATTGCCCGGGGTCTGCTCCAGAAGGCGTTGTCGTTCGACAAGGACAACACGGACATCATGGGTCGATTGGCGCAGCTGCATATCGCGGCGTGGAACACGGAAGAAGCGGTCGAGCTGCTCCGCCGAAGTCTCAAGCGTCGTCCCAACAACCCCGAGACACTGCTCGTGCTCTCCCATGCCTACATGCAGTTGCGGGACATCGACAAGATGCACGAAACGCTCGATAAGGCGCTGAACTGGGATCCGACCCATGAGGCGTGTGTGCACGCCAAGGTCATGGGCTACATCAACTCGGCGGAGATCGAGCTGGCACAGGGCGTTCTCGATCGGTATCAGGACACCGGCGTGCCCAGGACGCTCATCCTCATGGCCCGCGCCAAGCTCGCACGCACGCAGAAGAACCATCAGGAAGCGATCGGGTATCTCGATCAGATTCTCGCGATGGACGACGCCATCGATCGTCAGAAACGCTCGGCCCGTTTCGAGCTTGGCCACTGCTACGACGCTCTTGGTGAATACGACAAGGCGTTCGAGTACTTCCGTATCGCCAACGGCGGCCACATACCCGGGCAGGTGCTCCACGCGGAGTCCATGATCGAGATGTGGTCGAAGGAACTGCTCGGATCGATCCCCTCAGCCACAACCGGCTCGCACCGACCGGTGTTCATCGTCGGCATGCCCCGCTCGGGCACAACCCTGACCGAGCAGGTGCTCGCGGCTCATCCCAGCGTCGCGTGTATCGGCGAGGCGCCGCTGCTGGGCTATCAGCTCACGCGTAAGGGCGCGAGCTCGCTCGGTGCGAACGATGTGCAGGGATACGCCGAGGAATATCTGGCGATGCTCGACACGCGGGTGGGTGCGGGCCCGCTTCGTGTGGTGGACAAGCACATGAGCATGGAGCGGACGCTGGGGCTGATCTCAAGGATGTTCCCCGAGGCCAGGGTCATCCACTGTCTGCGCGATCCCATCGATTCGTGCCTGAGTTCGTACTTCCAGAACTTCGGGACCAATGTGAGCTATTCACGCGATCTGACGATGCTCGGGCAGCAGTATGTCGCGCACCGCCGTGTGATGGACCATTGGCATGAGGTGCTCGATATCGAGATCATGCCCAACCGCTACGAGGAGATGGTCGCAGAGTTCGAGCCCCGGGCCCGCGGGCTCATCGATCATCTTGGGCTTGAGTTTGACGACGCCTGCCTGCGGTTCCACGAGTCGAAATCGCATGTGAGCACCGCCAGCAGCGTGCAGGTCCGCAGCCCGATCTATCAGAGCAGCACACAGCGTTGGCGCAACTACGAAAAGCACATCGGGGCGTTGATCGAAGCCCTTGGCGAGTACGCCGACACAAGCAGCGCAGAGCAGGGAGCGTAAGCGATGGGACAGTTCAGCACACCCAGCGGGCCCGCGATGACCGCGTATCAGAGATCCGTCAGCAACTGCAAACGCCTGGTCGAAGCGGGGGAGTTCGATGGCGCGATCGCGCTGCTGCTCGAACTGCGTCAGCAGTCGCCGCGCGATATCAATGTGCTGCGGATGCTCGGGCACTGCATGATGATGATCGACATGCGTGAGGGCGCGATACAGAACCTGAGCTTCGCGGCAAAGCTCGAACCCCGCAACATCGAGCTTCAGGTCGATCTGGCTTCGGCGTACCGGCGGGTCGATGCGCTCCGCAAGGCGCACCAGGCCGCGGACGCGGCGCTCAAAATTGATCCAACCTACCCGCGCGCGGTGATGGTCAAGGCCAGACTCCTCCAGTCCCACGGCAGCACCCAGCAGGCGTACGAGCTCGTCAAGGAGGCCATCGATCGTCGCCCCGATCCAGAGCTCTACGGCGTCTTCGGGCAGCTCTGTCGCGAGCAGAAGAAGCAGGGCGAGGCGATCGATCTCGTCCGAGAGGGGCTCAAGAACTCGGGACTGAGCCGCCCCGTGCGTCAGGATCTGTTGTTCGTGCTCGGGCATCTGCTCGATTCGGTCGGAGAATACGACGAGGCATTCGACTGCTTCCAGAAGGGCAACTCGATGAGCCCCGAGCACCCACAGCTCGATTCCGAGCAGTGGATGGAGCGATGGAACAAGAGCGACTTCGACAATGTGCCCACCAGCGAGGTCGATGGCTCTCGCTGCGTCTTCATCGTGGGCATGCCCCGTTCGGGCACGACGCTCACCGAGCAGATCATCGCGTCGCATCCCCGGGCCGACGGGATCGGTGAGGGCGCGATGATCGACAAGTTCGCGCGGATGCGTTCGCTCGAGGAAATGGATCTCGCGTACATGAACAAGGCGGGCCAGGCGTTTCTTGACGATCTGGCAGCGAGGTTCCCCGACAGCTCGATCAGGCGTGTGTGCGATAAGATGCCTGAGAACTACTACTTCTGCGGCTTCATCAGCAAGGCGCTGCCGGGTTCCAGGATCATCCACTGCAAGCGCAACCCGATCGATACATGCCTCTCGATATTCTTCCAACGCTTCGGACCGCGACTGGTCTACGCGACGGACCTGAACAACTGCGCGGATCAGTATCTCGGTTACCTCAAGGTCATTGACTATCTGCGAGATGAACTGGGTGTGGAGATGCTCGACGCGCACTACGAGCAGACAACATCCGACCCCGAGCCCGCGATCCGTCGCATGCTCGACCATGTGGGGCTTCCCTTCGACGAGGCGTGCCTGAACTTCCACAAGAGCAAGAAATCGGTGCACACGGCGAGTGTGTCACAGATCCGACAGCCGCTCTACACCAGCTCGTCGGACCGCTGGCGGAACTACGAGAAGCACATCACGCCCCTGATCGAGAAGCTCGGACACCTGATCGAGGATTGATCACATCCCAGGCACGAAAAAACGCCCGATCCCTCGGGCGCTCGGAGTTGAACCATCATGCAACGGACGCTCAATCCTGTGGGTTGTCCATCGGGTCCACCTGGGGCTCGGTGTTCTGCTCCGAAGACCCGGCTTCTTCGATGACCGCGGGCTCGGTTTCAATGTCAAGCTCAACCGCGGCTTCCTCGGGGTATCCGAGTTTCACGCGGATCGCCTCGGTGAGGTCGGTCGCCGCGGGTGGGGTGACGAGCGGTCGTGCCAGAATCTCCTGTGTGATCCCCGTGATGGTGTCCGTTTGCAGCAGCTCGCCATTGCTCCGCGTTGCGAAGACAAAGCTGTAGCCCTGCTCGGCCCCGACTTCGTTGGCGGCGGCATAGATCTCGGTGTACGCCGCTGCGATCTGCTGAGCGATCAGTGTCTGATACCCCTCACTGGCCTGCTGGCTCGCGTACTGGAGGTCGCCCTGAATCTGCTGATACTGCTGATAGAGGGCCCCGGCGTTGGGGTCGTCGGGCTGGATCGCGCTGAGCTGGGCCTGGATGCCCATGAACTGCTGCTGCAGACCGCTGAGCGACGCGTTCGATTGGGCTTCGTAGTTCTTGCGTTCCTCCGTCATCGCGTCATTGCTCAGCGCCCGGTCGACGAGAGTGAAGATGTCAACCGAAGCGATCGAGCCCGATTCGATGCCCAGCGAGCGGGTTGCGCTCGCGCTGGGGGAAACAAGTGCGACACCGAGTATGGCCGTGAGGACGGTGCCAGCGATGATTGTGGCTGGGTGGGGGCGTTTCATTCGATCGCTCTCCTTATGCCATCAGAGTCCTGATGGGCGGGTTGCATGGGTGTGTATACTTCGTCCTCAGAACAATACGGGTCAGATTGCTCTTCGTTTGCCCCAAAGATACGATTTTGGCAGGATGGACACCCGTTCTCCTGCCCACACCCAATGGGAGCCCGTATGCGTGATCAACGCTTGGACAAACTCGCTGATATCCTCGTCCGCTATTCCACCAAGGTCAGGAAGGGCGATCTTGTCTCGATCGGTGCTGATCCCGTGGCCTTGCCCTTGGTCGAAGCGGTCTACGAGGCCGTGCTCAAGGCAGGCGGGCACCCGTTCTGGCAACTCAAGAGTTCCTCGCTCGCCGACATCCTCTACGAGCACGCGAGCGATGAGCAGCTCGATTATCTCAACCCCGTCGAGATGTACAGCGACGAGACGATCGATGTGAGCATCGGGCTCTGGGTGGACCTGAATACCAAATCGTTCTCAAAGGTTGACCCAAAGAAGCTCGCACGCCGTCGCCTCGCGAACGCGCCCAAGATGAAGACCGTCCTCAACCGCGCCGCCGAGGGCAAGATGCGATGGACCGGCACCATGTACCCGACTCTGGGCTCGGCGCAGGACGCCGAGATGTCGCTTTCGCAGTATGAGAAGTTCGTCTTCGAAGCCGGTCTGCTCCACCTGCCCGATCCGGTCGCGGCGTGGGAGCAGATCCACGAACGCCAGCAGCGCGTGTGCGACTACCTGCAGACCAGGATGGAACTGCACTACAAGGCGCCCGCGGGCGATGGGCACGACGGCACCGATCTGCGCGTCGACATCAACCCGGACAAATCGATCTGGGTCAACTGCTCAGGCCACGAGAACTTCCCCGACGGCGAGGTCTTCTGTGGTCCGCAGGGTGCCGACGGGCATGTGAACTACACCTTCCCGGGCGTCTACAACGGCCGCGAAGTCGAAGGCATCCGCCTCGAGTTCAAGGATGGGCGTGTCGTGAACGCGAGCGCGAAAAAGAACGAGGCCTTCCTCATCGCGATGCTCGATCAGGACGAGGGTGCACGCAATATGGGCGAGATCGCCATCGGCACCAACTACGCGATCAAGGAGTTCTCCAAGAATACCCTCTTCGATGAGAAAATCGGCGGCACCTTCCACGCCGCGTGCGGCATGGGCTACCCCGAGTCGGGCTCGTTCAACGAATCAGCCCTGCACTGGGACATGGTCTGCGATCTGCGCCAGGGCGGCGAGATCAGCGCCGATGGAGAGGTCTTCCACAAGGACGGCAGGTTCACCCGCGACGGGTGGCCCAGCGCCTGAGCATTCAGAGCCGACGGTCTCGGATGGCTCGTCTCGCTTCGATCGAGTCGACATTCACGCCGCATTCGGGGCAGACAGTGGGGCGGGGCAGGCGGGCGATGTCGTAGCCGCAGAACGAGCAGTGTCCGCTCGGTGTCACGGCGCGTTCCGTGCCTTCGAGGATCGCATCCCAGATCGCCTCGATCGATTCGTCCGCAATCTGCCTCTGGAGCGTGCTCTCTGAGTTCAGCACGATCAGGAACCGGTCGGGCCTGCTGCCGGGGATGGTGCTGGTCCGATTCCGATCGGTGTTTTCAGCGGTTGACGCCTTCACCCCCCGGATGCTCAGCCCATAGAGAATCTGGGCCACATCATCCCGGTTGTTGGCGCTGGTGATGATCCGTTCCGGGCCGGGTTGTGACTGGCTGCTTGGCACGCGTGAGGATAGCGACGGCCCGCCCGTCTATCCTCCGTGAATGGGCGACGAACTCACCCACATCCCGGTCCTGCCCGACGAGGTGCTCACGCTCCTGGCCCCCCAGCGCGGGCAGGTGTTTGTGGACTGCACCGCGGGGCTGGGCGGGCACGCGTGCATGGTGGCCGAGCGGCTCGGACCCGAGGGCATCATCGTGCTCAACGACATGGATCAGGGAAACCTTGATCGTGCCAAGGCCAGTGTTTCCAGTGTGTTATACCCGGGCGATCCGGGTTCTGCCCGAGTGCATGCGATACTCGGCAACTTCGCGGAGCTGCCCATCAGGCTCCGCGAGCTGGGGCTGTCGGCGGATATGGTCCTCGCGGACCTTGGGTTCGCGAGCACGCAGGTCGATGATCCCCGGCGGGGACTGAGTTTCCGGTTTTCCGGGCCTCTGGACATGCGGCTCGACCCCTCGATGCCCATCACGGCCGAGGAACTGGTGAACACGCTCTGCGAGCGTGATCTGGCGGACATCATCTTCCGATTCGGCGAGGAAAAGTCATCGAGAAGGATCGCGTCAAAACTTGTTGCTGCTCGGGAGGTTGAGCCGATTACAACGACTGATCGGCTCGCTGAGATTGTTCGTTCAGCGATCCCCGGCCCACGCGGCGGCATCAACCCGGCGACGAAGACCTTCCAGGCCCTTCGCATCGCGGTCAACGACGAGCTTGGCAGCCTTGACGCGCTGCTGCGGCACATCGGGATCGCGCTCAAGAAGAGCCACAGCGGTCAACCGAGCTGGATCAATTCCGCTGCTCGCGTCGGGATCATCTCGTTTCACTCGCTCGAGGATCGGCCGGTGAAACGCGCAACAGGCGACTGGGTCCAGTCGGGCTGGGCTGAGTCGATCACACGCAAGCCGATCGAGGCGGGAGACGCCGAGATCGCGAGCAACCCCCGGGCACGCTCTGCGAAGCTGCGCGGGATACGGGCTGTCTGAGCCCGACACGCAACGGCCCTCGCGTGAGAACGCGCCGGATCGGATTCATCATGTCTGAATACAAGGGGCCATGGATCGGCTCTACGCTCAGACCCGTGCACTCTCACCCGGCAAGGAAGCGGCTGTGACCAGAGAAAGCAAGCTCGCACTCATCATCGGCTTTGTGCTCGTTCTCCTCGTTGGCGTCCTCGTCAGCGACCATTTCTCACAGGCCAGCAACATGGACCTCGACATGCGCGGCGAGCAGCCCACCGGGCTCGAAATGCCAATCGCGCAGCTCGGATTGCGCGAGCAGCAGGCGATCGATCAGGCGATCGATCGCACGCCCAAGCCGATCGACCAGACCACAGGCCACGATGCACAGCGGCTCGCGTATGAGCAGCCCCGGGAAACGCCCGTGATCATCAGCAACAGCCCAGAGAGCAGTTCGATCATCGATCAGGTGTTCGATGAGGCCCGTCGCATTGCCAACGAGACCCGGTTCGAGAAATTGGCCCAGCCAACCAAGCCCGATGAGACGCAGACCGCCGAGCCGAGCACCATCCGCGATCTGCCCGAAAAGACCTACCGCACATACACCGTGGTTTCGGGCGATTCGCTCATCGGGATCGCACGCCGGCTGCTGGGTGACGGCGAGCGATGGCTCGAGATCGAGTCGCTCAACGCCGATCAGCTCGGGCCGGACTCAATCCTTCAGATCGGAATGAAACTCAGACTCCCGGGTGACGCACGCATCCTCTCGAACACGCCGATCAAGCGTCAGAGCTCTTCGAATGCGACCGCTCGGACCTACACCGTGCAGCGCGGCGACACGCTCGGCGAGATCTCGTCCAAGCTGCTCGGGACGACCAAGCGCATGGACGAAATCGTTGAGCTCAACGGGCTCGCGAGCCCGGACCAGATTTATGTGGGCATGACGCTCAAGATCCCCACGAAGTAAGCGCGTTCTCGTGCCATTCATTCCCGATCGGACCCCGCCGTGTTCGCCAAGCTTGTCGTGCTCATTCTGGTTTTCGGCGCGTCCGGTGTCGGGTTGCTCTCCGTGCGTCAGTCACGCCTGCAGGCGGTGCACGAGATGGCCGAATCGCGTCATCGCATCCGCACGCTCGACGAACAGAACACCGAGATCCGCACGATGATCGTGCGTTCCTGCACCCCCCAGCGGGTCATTGAGCTGCTCGAGGACCGCGGGCTGTATACACCCGCATCTCAGGCGCCAGCTCGGCTCAACATGATCAGGCAGGTGCTCGAGTCGTCCGGGCACACGCCCGCGGCGGATCTGACCTCGGTTAATGATTCGACACTCCCCAAGGGGGATGTGGTCTGGACGCTCGACGACGGCACGAGGGTTGTCTTTGTGCGCGAGTGAGTCTGTGTTCATCGTTTGTGAGAGGATTGCCATGCACAGCGAACGAGATGTCCTGATGACCCCGCTGCCGCGGATCGCCGCGATCGACCCACGCGGGGTACTCATCGCCTGGTTGCTCCGCATCGGCACGCTGCTGGCGATGGCCGCCGTGATCACCCGCGTCGTGCAGCTTCAGGTGGCGCCGGGTGAGCAGCTCGAGGGGTTCGTCGAGTCGCGCACCAGCACCCGATCGCTCGGAGCGACCCGTGGCGATCTGCTCGATCGACGCGGCCGCACGCTCGCAACGACTCGCATGGGGTACCGCGTGGTCGTGGACCCCGAGGGGCTGCGGATGGCCATGCAGCGCGATAACACGGTGTTCGACAGCGTCGTCGTCGAACTCGCGGGCGTGCTGACGGAATCGCCCAACGACTTCGCTCCGCCCATGATCGAACGCATCGTAAAGAACGAGGTGTCACAGCAGGCACCCGAGCAGGCCGGCAACATCTCGCGCTACATGCGTATCGGCGAAGTGCTCAATCAGGAGCAGGCCCAGCGGATGCGTGAGCTCAAAGCCGCAGGCAAGCTCCCCGCGGTCACCATCGAGCACGAGCCCGTGCGCGAGCAGACCAGCGCTGAGCTGATTGGTGCGGTTGTCGGCAAGGTCGCGTTCCCGCAGGAGGGCAGCGAGCGGGTGGGGGTCGTCGGTGCCGAGAAGCTGTTCGATCAGCGGCTCCGAGGCGAGGACGGCTCATTGACCTATGTCCGCGATGCCAAGGGGCGAGCGTTGTGGATCGAGCGGGGCGCGTGGGTGGATGCGGACAAGGGCCAGGATGTGCGCATGAGCATCGACCTGGAGATCCAGCGCATCGCACGCGATCATCTGCTCTGGGGCATGGAGCAGGCGGACGCCGCGGGCGGGCGCGTGATCGTGGTCAATCCGCACACGGGCGAGATCCTGGCGATGGCCGACCACCTCCGCGAGATCCCGGACCTGGCGCAGGTGCCATGGTGGGATCCTGAATCGGGCGTGCCGCGCCCGCGATTGCCGGCGGTCGAAGACCAGCCCCGCTACAAAGTGCTGCGCGATGATCCGATGCGATCGCGTGAGCCCGCACTGGCTCACAATCGGGTCCTCGAAGATGTGTATGAGCCGGGATCAACCTTCAAGCCGTTCGCGTGGACGCTCGCCAAGACCCGTGGTTTGCTGCCAGACGATGAGGTGCTCGATATCAAGCAGAAGGCGATCTTCACCGATTACGGGCGCCGCATCGAAGATGTGTACACCTACGACGATCTCGACAACTGGGACGCGGTCATCCGCTACTCCTCGAACATCGGCATGTACAAGGCAACCTCGCGGCTGAGCTTCGACGACCTCCGCGGCATGGTGCACGCCTTGGGTTTCGGTGCCCCGACCGGCATCGGGCTCGGCGGCGAAGCCTCGGGCATCGTCACCAGCGACAGGAACTGGAGCAACTACACCCAGACTTCCGTGGGTATGGGCTACGAGGTCTCCGTGACACCGATCCAGATGGCTCGGGCCTTCTCCGTCTTCGCCCGCGGCAGCGAGCTGGCGGGGACCCTGCCCGAGATCCGGCTCACCGCAGCCGGCGATGACGGACGCCGAGGCATTGTGGGGGATGAAACGGTTGTCGAACGCGTGTTCAGTGCGCAGGCGGCCCAGCGGACCATCGCCCCGATGCGCACGGTTGCTGAACGGATGGACAAGACCATGCAGCGCCAGTACCCAGACCTGCCCGAGCCACGCTATTCGATGTTCGGGAAGTCGGGGACATCGCTGATCGCGATGGTGCCGCCCAAGCCCGGGCTCCTGCCCCCTGCCGGGGGGCGTGCATACTTTGAGAAGCAGCACCACTCAAGCTTCATTGTGGCCGCTCCCGCCAACGATCCACAGATTGTCGTGCTCGTGGTGCTCGATGATATCGGACCTGAGCGGGTGCGGAAGAAGCAGCACTACGGCTCATGGGTCGCAGGGCCCGTTGTTCGGCGAATTGTTGAGGACACCCTGCCCTATCTGAATGTCCCGGGCGATCTCGAACAAAGCCCGATCATGAACGCCGACTGAGCCATCGTCTTTCGTGAATTTCCCCCGATTTCAGGGCGGGAATTTGTGATTCACCGATTCAAAAACCGTTGTTCTCGAAACATCTTTCGTGTATTATTCTTCTAGGAAACAGAACCGAAGGCGTGGGATCGCATTGTGTTGACCCTGCTTCGGGGGTACGAATCTGAAATCTGGAGAGATAAGACATGAGCAAGACCACGCTGAGCATCGCACTGCTTTCGCTGTTGGCCGGGGCCGCATCCGCAGATGTGTACGCCGACAACACCGGCAACCACCTCGACGGCGGTGATGTGCACGACTTCTTCTACAGCCAGGGCTTCACGCACCTGGACATCACCTCGGTCGAGATGACCAACGATGCCGATTTCCTGTACATCAGCATCAATGTGGACGCGGACATCGACGCGACCAACTGGGGCAAGTACATCGTTGGCTTCGACACCGGCCGCAACGCGGGTGACAACTCGACCGACCCCGGCTCATGGAACCGCAATGTTGACTGGGGCCGCGGCATCACCGACTTCATCGGCTCGTGGGCCGACGACGGCGGCAGCGGCGCTGGCGCCGAGTTGCGTTCGTGGGACGGCGCTGCCTGGGGCCTGACCGACGCAACCTACGCGGCCGGCACCGACATCATGGCCAGCGACGCAGGCCACGCAGCGGGCGTCCAGATGCTCACCGTTTCGCTTGCATCGCTGGGCCTCTCGGTCGGCGATGTGCTGCAGTTCGATGTTTTCGCGACCGGCGGCGGTGCTGATCCTGGCGTCGACCACCTCAGCCGCAACGATTTCGCAACCGACGACTGGGGCAACCAGTCGCTCGCGGGCAACTTCCTGAGCTACACCATCGCACCGATCCCCGCTCCGGGCTCGATGGCCCTGCTCGGACTCGGCGGCTTCATGGCCGCTCGTCGTCGCCGCTGAATCACATAACTCAAAGACACCACAACTCGCAGTGAGTTGCACAACACCCGGCCCCCCGCCGGGTGTTTTTATTTGTCCAGCGGCGAACGCCCGGCCACGACCCTGTCGCGCCCACCCACCGAGACAATGCGAGCGATGAAACGCTGGTACTGCTCATCGAGGGTGCGGAGTGTGGTGCCCTCGGGCAGGTAGGCGAGCAGCGTCCGGGGCCCGGTGCGACGGGTGTTGAACTGTTTGAGGTCCTGTCCTTCAAGCCTGTCAATGAGCGTGCCCGCGGCGCAGTCCAGCAGCAGCCGGTCGAACCCCGGCCGGTAG
>CAYQRD010000029.1:19994-26007 GCA_964419845.1 uncultured Phycisphaeraceae bacterium | reverse complement strand
CAACTCAGGGTGAGTTCGTGGTGGGTTGCCTGCTCGCCCTGCCCGAGCGTGAAGGTATAGAGCCACCCGTTGTGGGTTTCGTGCTCGCCGTCGAGTTGGTACGGTGCCTCATTCATTCCCGATGGTAGTGCGCAGAAAAAAGCCCGGGTTGATCCGGGCTTGTCCTTGCGTTCACTTGTTTCCGGAGCCGATCAGATCTCGCCGAGCAGGTCCGCAACCTCATCGTCGACCGGGTTGTTCGCTCGGTCGTCCTTGGGGCCGCGTTTGGCTTTCCGCTCTTCTTTCTTCTTCTCCATCTTCTCGGCCTCAGTCAGGCCCTCGTACTCGTCGTGCTCTTCCTCGCGCTCGTCGGCGGCGTTCTGAGCAGCGACCTGCGCCTCGAGGGCTTCCATATCCTCCTCATGCTGCTTGCCTTCCTGGGCGAGCTTGGCCTTGAGGGTCTTGATCTTGTCCTTGTCGGGCGACAGAACCAGCGTGATCGAACGCCCCATCGCCTTGGGTGCGACATCGATCTTCGCGATATCGCTCAGGTCCTGACAGATCTGGAACAGGCGTTCCTCGCCCAGCTGCTTGTGCATGAACTCACGGCCGCGGAACCGCTGGGTGAAGGACACCTTGTGGCCGGCCATGAGGAATCGGCGGGCCTGATCCACGCGGATCTGTACATCGTGCGGGTCGATCTTCAGGGAGCGTCCGAGACGGATCTCCTTGAGCTCGTTGCCGTGCGTTCGTGCCTTGGCCTCTTTTTTGGACAGCTCGTACTTGTGCTTCCCGTAGTCCATGATCTTGCACACGGGCGGGCGGGAATCGGGCACCACCTCAACGAGGTCGAGCCCGGCCGCTTGGGCCATGCGCATGGCATCGGGGGTCTCAACGACCCCACGCTGTTCGCCGTGCTCGTCGATCAGGCGGATCGGCGAAATGCGGATCATGTGGTTTACGCGGGTCCGATTGACCGGTCCGGCGCCTCTGTAGAATCGTCTGCGAGCGATATCCAAACTCCTTGAAAAGTCATCTCGTGCGGGCCGCGTCGGCCCGCTTGTGTCTGTATTGAACCATCGCGGACGACGGAAAGCAAGCCCTGACCCCACAACGGGTCAATGAAACTGCGTGCATCTGGATCGCCCGAAACTCAGACAAGATTAAGCACCAGCGAGATCACCAGCAGGGCCACCACCACGATGAACGGGGGCCAGATCAGATGATCGATTAGCGACATGCGCCCATCGGCGATCGTGTTCTCAGGGATCTCGTATGGGGTCGCTTCCTGAGCCTGGGCAGCGATCTGGGCCAGATCGTCACTCTGGAAGACATCTTTATGGGCCAGCGGGGGGGTATCCCCACGCTTGATCGCGTGCAGGTCGATCAGCAGGTCGCCGCAGTTCTGATAGCGATCCCTGACCCGCTTGGCCATCATCATCTCGATGACTTCGCTGATCCCCGCGCTGAGCTTGGGGTTCACATGGTCCGGGGGGACCAGCTCGCTCTTGAGGTGCTTGTGCATCACCGAGCTGGGGTTCTTGCCCTCGAAGGGCACCGATCCGGTCACCATGTGGTAGAGCGTGACGCCCAGCGAGTAGATATCCGCGGGTGGGCCGATGTCCTTCTCGCCGCGGATCTGCTCGGGCGAGATGTAGTAGGGGGTGCCGAACGCCCGCCCGGCCTCTGCCTCGGCGGCCTCGACATCGCTCATCGCCCGCGCCAGGCCCATGTCCGCGAGCTTCACGACCCCTTCCTTGGTGATCATGATGTTCTTGGGCTTCACATCGCGGTGGATCAGCCCGCGGTTGTGGGCGTGCTCAAGGGCCTCGGCGACCTGGATCGCGATGTCGATCGCCTCGCCCTCCTTGTACCGCTTGTGGGTGACGATGTCGTCGTGGACGCTGCGACCCTCGACATACTCCATGACGAAGTAGTACAGGTCACCCTCGTTGCCCACATCGAACGCCTGCACGATGTTGGGGTGGTTGAGCTGGGCCGCGGCTCGGCCCTCGGCGAAGAATCGCTCGATGAACTGCGGGTTGGAGCTGAACTTCTTGGGCAGCTTCTTGATGGCGACGATGCGATCCAGCGAGATCTGCTTGGCCTTGTAGACCGTGGCCATGGCACCGGCGCCGAGCTTGCCCAGGATCTTGTAGCCCGAGATCGACGAGCCGGAACGCTCGGCCTCGATGGCCTCACGCAGGCGGGCGATCTGTCGCTTGGTGACATACTCCTTGTTGACCAGCACCTGGGCGAGCGAGTTGCTCAGCGGGTCAGCGCCCTTGTCCTCGGTGCGGGTGAGCGTGAGGCAGTGCTTGACCTCTTCTGGCGTGGCGAGCCCATGATCGATCACCAGACGCCCGATGAGCGTGTCGATATTGGTCCCGTCCTTGGTCGCAGCCATGATCGACTTCTCCGCTTCAGCAACGGAGATGGGATCGTGATCGCCCATCGCCTCTGTACCGAATGGCGTGGTGTCATCGGGCGCGTGATCGGGGTTCTTCGGGTTGAGGTTCGCTTCTTCGCTCACACTGGCCGTTCCGGGATGGGTCTTTGCCTGCTGCACACAAGTCTATTCGTGGCTTGCGGCCCTCGTGTTTCATTCCTCGCCACTGGGCAGGCGATCTTTCGCACGCCGTTGCTGGCAGGGCACTGGGGTGTTTCAACAATATCGGGTGAACAACGATGCGAGTTCATCCGCATCGCCCGATCAACGCTGCCCTATCTGAATCAGGTCCGATCATACGGGCGAGGGCGCACTATACTGGCAGAAGCATCCATGTGCAGGAGTTTCCATGCTTGTAACCGAATCGAGGCCCAGGAACCTGCGCTGGGTCCATGCCGGCCCGCTCCTCTACGGCGACTGGGGCACCTCCCGTCTCTATGTCCTCGGGCTGGCATTCCTGTATACCGCTCACGCCAGCGTGGTCTATCTCGCGGCGATCGGGCTGCTCATGATCGCGGTTTCTTGGGCGTATACCCACATCTGCCGCTGTTTCCCGGACGGCGGCGGTGTATATACCGCCGCCCGACAGCTCTCGCCGACACTCTCGGTCATCGGCTCGACCCTGCTGCTCAGCGGCTACATCATGACCGCCGCGATCTCCGTGATCGAGGCGTTCCACTACTTCCATGTGCCCGACGCCTGGGTCCTCCCGCTCGCGGTTGTTTCGATCGTGCTGATCGGGGGGGTAAACTACTTAGGCGCCAGGAGCGCCGGCAAGTTCGCACTGATCATCGCCCTGGCCGCTCTGGGTGTGTCGGCAGTGATGGCCGTGCTCGCGATCCCGTATTTCATCGAGGGCATCAGCACCATCGAGTTCGAGTACTTCCGCGTCACCCCTCCCGCGGACGCCTGGGTGAACTTCACCAAGATCTGTCTCGCGCTGGCCGGGGTCGAGGCCGTCGCGAATATGACGGGGCTCATGAAAGAGCCCGTCGAGAAGGAGGCCAAGAAGACCATCTGGCCCGTCTCGATCGAGGTCGTCGGGCTCAACATGATCTTCGGGCTTGCCCTGACGGCCCTGACCTTTTCCGTTCTCGGGACCTCGCTGCACGACATGCATGTTCCCGACGAGATCCGTCTCAAGGAGACCCGTCAGGGTGTCGTTGATACCTTCCCTGAGGGTTGGCAAGCAGACTTTGCGGACGGCAAGCACTTCGAGCTCTCAGACAATCAGCTCGCGACCCTGTCGGACGAAACGAACCACGCCTATGAGCGGTATGAGACGCACCGGGACGAGGTCGAGCAGTACACCAACGCATCCATGCGGGTGATCGCGGAGGAGACCGCGAGCAACGCGATGGGCGCAAAGCTCGGTGTCATCTTCGGGAACCTCGCCGGCATCACCTTCGGTCTGCTTCTGCTCAGCGCGACCAATACCGCCGTAATGGCGATGGTGTCCGTGTTCTTCGCGATGGCCGCCGACAACGAGCTCCCCAAGGCCTTCACCAAGCTCAACTATTCTGGTGTGCCGTGGGTCGGCCTGATCGTCAGCGTGCTCATCCCGATCCTCGTGATCCTCGTCGAACAGAATGTCACCGTGCTCGCGTCGCTCTATGTCCTGGGTGTGACGGGTGCCATCACGGTCACGGTGCTCAGCTCGGCGGTCAATAAGGAGCTCGACCTGGGGCCCAGGACCCGCATCTTCATGTGGGCGCTGGGGCTCTTCCTGTTGTCGATCTCGCTGACCATCGCGATCACCCAGCCGATCTCGACCGCGTTCTCGGGGACACTCGTGGCCCTCGCACTGGGTGTACGGACCATCCGCACCAAGGCCGTGGTCGACACCGGCGAGGCCCTCGCGGCCCCGGCCACGGGCTGGCTCAAGGTGCTCCAGGATCTGGAGATCAAGATCGACCCCGACAAGCCCAAGATCATGCTCGCCGCCCGTGGTCGATACCAGAGCGAGTACGCCGTCGATCTGGCCAAGCGTCGCGGGGGAACACTTTTCGCGATCTTCGTCCGATCGATCCGCGTCATGGATCTGCGTCCCGGGCAGGCCCCGAGGATCGAGACCGACGAAGCCGCCCAGGAGGCACTGGGCACCACAGCGATGCTCGCCAAGGAGGCGGGGGTCAGCTTCGTTCCGATCTATGTCACCAGTCAGGAGATCCCCGATGAGATCCTCGATCACACGGTGACCTACGGCTGCGACACGCTCATCATGGGTAAGTCGCGCCGTTCGGTCTTCAGCCGCAAGCTCGAGGGTGATGTGGTCAGCGAGGTCTCCCGCTCGCTGCCCGAGGGGATCACCATGATTACTCGCGCCTCCGACACCCCGCACGCCATGATGCCCCCCGGGATGGGCACAGGGATCACAAAATGACAGAGTCCAACACCAACGCGGGACCGATCTCGAATCGAGTCCAACGGATCATCGACGGCCATGACCCCGAGCTGCTCGCCGAGCTGCCCAGCGGCTACGCGATCCTGGGCAAGTACCAGCCCGAGCCCATCACGGGATGCTGCATGCTCCTGCCCAGACTGGGCCCCGACGGTGTCGTGGCCTCATCGCCCAACGATCTGGACCATGCCGAGCGGGCACGCTTTTTCAGCGACCTGGTGCTTCTGGGAGACGCGATCATGCAGGTCACGGGCTCGGATCGCATCAACTACCTGGTCCTGTGCAACCAGGTCCCCGAGCTGCACGGGCACTGCGTGCCCCGCTTTGGGACCGAAGACCCCGAGAAACGCAAGCAGGGCCCGTTCGAGGCCTATGACTTTGGTTCCGCCCGCGTTGCAGACGCATTCGGGGTGGACAAAGGGCTGCACGCGGACCTGCGTGCCGCACTGGCAAGGCTGCTGGCGGCGCGGGCATGATGCAGTCTCTGAGGGCTTGGGTTATAGTGTGAGCCTGAATCTGGCAATCCATACCGAGAGGAACAACCATGGCTGATGTCGATCAGAACACCCTGCTGCTTGTGATTATGCGATCCTGCTCCCGCCGCTCGCCGTGGGGCTCAAAGCCGGCTTCGGCGGCACCTTCATTCTCAACCTGATCCTGACCCTGATCTTCTGGTTGCCAGGGCTGCTGCACGCGTTGTATGTCGTGCTCAAATAAGAACGCCTGAAATCGAATCAAATGAAGGCCCGGGCAGTCGGCTTGCGCCGCTGTGCCCGGGCCTCACGCACAGGACTCGGTTGATTCGTCTCTCGACAAACATCCGCCGTAGTCCCGGTATTCCCGGGTCGGCACGAATCGTGGGGCATCGGTGCGTAGGGTTGAGGCATGGATATCCTCAACGCCCTTCCCCCGCACGATCCTGATTCCCGCGATGGGGTCCCGATCTGGACCCCGCCCGACGGACCGCCGCAGACCGACCGCATCCCTGCGGAGGTCTATGAGACGATGGGCGAGGCGCAGATCACCGCGTTCATCCACGCGTTCTACCGCCGGCTCGGGGAGTCGAGCATCGCGCACATGTTCCCCAAATCAGAGAAGAACCTGATGCGAGCCGCCGACAAGAGCGCCGCGATGTTCACCTTCCTCTTCGGGGGGCCGCATCTCTATCAGCAGCGGCATGGGCG
>CAYQRD010000029.1:0-19894 GCA_964419845.1 uncultured Phycisphaeraceae bacterium | reverse complement strand
CGATGTTCACCTTCCTCTTCGGGGGGCCGCATCTCTATCAGCAGCGGCATGGGCGACCCATGATGCGGGCACGCCACCTCCCGTTCGTCATCGACGAGCCCGCGCGCCGGGAGTGGCTGCGCTGCTACCGCGAGACACTCGACGAAGCGCCTGAGAAGTACAGCATGCCCGCGGAGCATGTCGACGCGGTCTGGAAGTTCGTCGTGGATTTCAGCGGTTGGATGGTCAATACCCAAGCACCCACACAAGCGGAGTAACGCCATGGACTATCGACCTATCCTGTTTTTCAGCATCACTGCCGCTGCACTGCTCGGGTCGTGCACTGTCTCACAGAGCGTGGATTCACAGCACGACCCGCTCTTTGTTGACGACACGCTCAACAACTGGCACCTGGCCGCGTCAACGGGCGACTTCGATGCCTACTTCGACGCCATGACCGATGACAGCGTCTTCCTGGGGACCGACGCGACCGAGCGATGGACCAAGGACCAGTTCATGGGCTACGCCCGCGAGCCCTTCAGCGACGGCAACGGCTGGACCTATCAGCCGCAGGAGCGCTTTATTGCATTCGATGACGATCACAGCACCGCGTGGGTCGATGAGCTGCTCACCAACGAAAAGTACGGCACGCTCCGCGGCACATCGGTACTCAGGCGCGTCGATGGTGAGTGGAAGATTGCCCACTATTCGCTGACCTTCCTCGTGCCCAACGAACGGGCCGGTGAGGTGGTTGAAGTGATCAACCCGGACTGACTCAGCTCGTGTGGTAAACCTTGAAGAAGCTGTTGCGGGCTTCCCAGTCGCCGATCATCAGCATCTCACGCCCCAGCTCCAGCACGGTATCCGCACGCGGGTTGGCCTGAAGCTCATCGTCCTTGTGATACCCGATGATCGTGCAGCCGGTCTTTTCGCGGATGCCGCACTCGTCGATCCGCTTGCCGACAACCGCCTCGGGCACATTCACCCGGAAGACATCCAGCCCCTGCGTGACCGTGACCACCCGGCTCTTCTGCAGCAGGTTGAAAATACTTGACGCACCGATCGATGCAAAGGACTGCACAAAGTCTGCGCCCGCCTTGTGCAGGGCCTTGACATGCTTGTCGAGGGTGCAGCGGGCGATGATCTCGACACCGGGGTTGGATTGGCGGCAGAGCAGCGTCAGGTAGAGGTTGGTGTCGTCGTCGTTGGTGGTGATGATCACGGTCGGGGTGGTCGCAATACCCGCCTGCTCAAGGATCTTTGGATCTGCGGCGTTGCCGACGATGGTGATGTCCGGGTTGATCACGCGCCGGGCGTTCTGTTCGATCACCCGGTAGGACACGCCGCGTGCGTCGAGCGCATCGGCCGTCGCCTGACCAATACGCCCGCTCCCGATGAGGATCACCGGCTCACCCGAAACGGCGTAGATCGCGAAGTGCTCGTCGTAGTTGAGGAGCTGATCCTCGGAGCCCACAACCATGAGCACGGTGCTCGGACCCACGATGCTGTCGGGGCGTGCGGGTTTGAACACGCCGCGGTCCCACAGGCCCGCCACACTCACGCCCAGATCGCCCAGCCGGTTCTCACGCAGGGTTTTGCCGACCAGCGGGGTCTTGGCGGCGTTTGCTTCGGCCAGCCGCAGCGTGCCGAATGTGGCCACGGTATGAGTGATCGCGTCGCCGCCGGAGCTGCAACGCGCCAGCGCCTGCCCCATGATCTCGGTCAGGCGGATGGTGTTGCTTGCCCCGGCCATCTCATGGATCTTGGTTGAGACCGGGTCCTCGACCGTCGTCACGATTGGGGTTGTGTCGCTCACGCCCCGCGCGGTGATGCACACGGTGGTGTCGGCGGCATCGCTGAGCGTCGAGACCAGCATCGATGCCTGGCCCAGCCGGGCCGATTCGTAGGTTTCCGGGTCGTCAAGGTCGCCGCGCATCACCCGGTAGTTCTGGTCGTGTAGGCGGCGGGCATCGTCAATATTCTCCACGATCAGGGCATACTGATGTCCGAACTGCTCGAGCTTCTTGATCAGCGCTTCCGTAACCGGATCGAGCTGGGTGAGGAGCACATGATCGCGTTCATTCTCCGGCAGACTCTGGGGCATGCTCGCCTGGACCTGGGACTCCATCCACGGTGCGTAGAAGAACTGAATGAAGGTAAAGGGCAACAGAACAAGCAGAAACAGCGTTCCCGAGAGGATGACGACGATGGTGAACAGCCGCCCCAGATCGCTCTGGAATGTGATGTCGCCAAACCCCAGCGTGGACATGGTGACGAGCGTCCAGTAGAGCCCGGATAGCCAGGAGTGATCGTGCTGGCCCTCGTACTCCATGATCATATGGAAGAGCACGGTGTAGGTCATGATCATCCCGATCAGCACGGCGATGAACTTCCCGAGCGCCTTGAGGTTTCGCCGTGAGCTGCGCTGGCGGGTCAGTATCAGGATCTGGGCGGCGATTGATTTCATGAAACTCCGTATCTGCTTGTATTGGGGCGCACTCCGTCTGATCGTAACACATATCCGCATTCGCGGTGACCAGCGGGCGATGATCCCGCATGGCGAATATGATCCTCAAAGCATACTGGCCCGCGGCAGCCATTCCAGACCGCGCCGGCGCTGAGGAGAAGCATGGCAGAGTTCTGGCACACCATTCTCAACATTCTCGTCCTACTGGGTGGGGCGCTGGTGCTCGGGCTCATCTGCGAGCGGCTGCGCCAGAGCGCCATCCTCGGGTACCTCGCCGCGGGGACGCTGCTCGGGCCGAATGCTTTCGGGTTTGTCTCCGACGGCGAGCAGGTCAAGCATCTGGCCGAGCTCGGCGTCGCGCTGCTGCTCTTCACGATCGGGCTCGAGTTCTCCTGGCCCCGGCTCAAGCGGCTGGGCATCGCGGCGCTCGGGGGCGGGGCGGCGCAGATCATCCTCACAATGGGCATCGGGCTCGCCTGCGCCATGGCGCTCGGGCTGGGCTTCAACACCTCGATCGTGATCGGCGCGATCGTCTCGCTGAGTTCGACGGCCTGCGTTCTGCGGCTGCTCATCGCCCGCGCCGAGATCGAGAGCGTGCACGGCCGTTACGCGTTGGGCATCCTGCTGATGCAGGACATCGCCGTCGTGCCGCTGTTTCTGCTCGTGACCGTCCTCGGCGGCGAGGGATCCATGAGCGAGGTCGGGTTGGGCATGCTCAGGGCGCTCGCACTGGCGGGTGTGCTTGTTGTGGTCCTGCTCGTTCTGCTCAACAAGGTCGCACCATTGGTGCTGGGTATGGAAGCGCTGCGGCAGAACCGGGACCTGCCGATCCTGCTCGCGTTCGTCGTGGGGATCGGCGCCGCCTGGGGTTCGCATGAGCTCGGGCTCTCGCCCGCGCTGGGCGCGTTCGTGGCGGGGATGATCCTGGCCGAGTCCCCGTTCGCGACACAGATCCGCGCCGATGTCGCGTCCATCAAGACGCTGCTCGTCACGCTCTTCTTCGCCTCGATCGGCATGCTGGGCGACCCCGTCTGGTTCATCGAGCACATCGCGCCCGTCATGACGCTCGTTGCTGCGCTCGTCGTCGGCAAGGCGGTCATCATCTGGTGCGTGCTCAAGTCGTTTGGTGTTGCCTCCAGAGCCGCGCTCGCATCGGGCATCTGTCTGGCGCAGGTGGGCGAGTTCTCGTTCGTGCTCGCGGCGGCGGCCGCGGGCGGGGGGTTGATCGACGATGAGTTGTTCACCCTTATTGTCTCAGCAACGATCGTGTCGCTCTTCGTGACACCCTATCTGGTGATGCTCGCTCCGAGGCTCTCGCCAGCGATCCACCGCATGATCGGCCTGGGCGCCTATTCGGGCGATCGCGACGACGGCGTGTCGGAGGACGATACACGCAGGCATGTCGTCATCATCGGGTTCGGGCCCGCCGGGCGGGCCATCGGGCTCGCCGCGAGCAAGCTCCCGCTGCGTGTTGATGTCGTGGACATGAACGCCGGGGCGATCCGCACCGCCCGGGGGATGGGGCTCAACGGGCATGTCGCGGACGCCTCGCACGCCGATGTGCTCGAGCATCTCGGGATCCAGCACGCCCAGATCGCGATCGTCACAATCCCCGACCCGCTCGCCGCCAGAGCGGTCATCATGCAGATCCGCGGCTGTGCGCCCAGGATCCATGTCATCGCACGCGGGCGTTATCACCGTCATGTGCAGGAACTCTTTGACGCGGGGGCCCACGAGGTGCTCGACGAAGAACAGATGGTCGGCGCACGGCTCGCCGCACGGTTGCGCCGGGGATTGCGGGCATCGGAGTCGGAGCTCGGCTGATTGCTCGGTGGAAACTGTCTGAGAATAAAGAAATATGAAAGCCGACCAACAAAAAACCCGCCCAATCGGGCGGGTCTGAGAGTCATCGCTGTTTCTGGCGGGATTATCCGGTCACCCGTGGCGCGGCCGTCGACTGACGCATGGTCAGCGTCTCGTCGAGCGTGACAGTGCGCGACGGGATGGGTTCTTCACTCGCCAGTCGGCTCAGCAGCAGCTCGCCGGCCGTTTTGCCGGCAACAGCCGCGGGCAGGGCGATCGTGGTCAGCGGCGGGGTCGCAACCTTCGCCGGCAGCTCATCGTTGAACGCGACGATCGACATATCACGCGGCACACTCATGCCCAGGGTGTTGAGTGCCTGAATCAGGAACAACGCGGTGATGTCGTCGTACGCGATGACCGCTGTCGCGCCGCCTTTTTGGAGCACCATCTGGCAGTAGGACATCGCGCTGTGGTCGAAGCGGTCGTAGCCGGCGACGGGCTTGAGCCCCCGGTGCTCAAGGATGGACTCGTAGGCATCCTTGCGCTGCTTGACCGAGGTATGGCGGATGCCGCGCGGGTTGAGGCGCTTGGTGTCGATGTAGGCGTAGGCGATTTTGGTGTGGCCCAGCTCGAGCAGGTGGTCGATCGCCTGGTCCATGCCGTGGTATTCATTGAAGTTGACCGCGTCGCCGCCCGGGCCGGCGAGCCCGTTGATCGAGACATAGGGCATGTTCTGCTCTTCCATCTCGTTGAGGTCGGTCGAGTCGCGGACCTGCAGGGCGATCGCGCCGTCCACACGCCACGAGGGCAACTCATGCCCGGAGTAGTCGGGGTCGAGGAAGGTGGTGCAGACATGCTTGTCGTTGTCGCGCAGGACGCGGACGGCTTCGGACAAGGCGGTCCGGTTCACGCCGTCCGATGCCCACCCGACCACCGCGACCAGATTGGTCTTCTTGGCGCTGATCGAGCGAACCATGGGGTTGGGGCGATAGTTGAGCGTCTCTGCGGCATCGAGAACACGCTGACGCACCTCGGGGCGGACGCGGAAGTTGTGGGTGTAGCCGTTGATCACGCGCGAAGCGGTCGATTCGGCAACCCCTGCCCGTTCCGCAACTTTCGCCAGAGTAACGCGCTGAGTCTTTCGTTTTTCCATCGGATGTAATTCCTGCGTGTCGAGAACGAAACCCATGCGAATACGCAACAGGTTTCCTGGGTTGCCTGTACCCAAGTGTAGGGATTTTCGCCGGTTTTGGCGAGTGCAAAGGCAGATTCCAAACCGAATCCATGACTTATCGGAATGGGCGGTTAGAATGAGAGCCGGGTCTGAAAGCCGCCCGGGCGGCCGAAAATGGCCATCATTTAGAGATGAGGCACCAATGCATTACCGATCCATCCCCTCCATCATTCTGCTGTGCCTGTGCGCCGTGGTCCAATCCGCAAACGCGCAGGGCGGCCCGCCGCCGGCCAATGTGACCGTGGATCAGGTGCGCAGCGAAGAACTCGTGCGCCGCCGCGCCGTCACGGGCGAGATTCGCTCTCGTCTCGCCAGCAACCTCGCCTCGCAGGTTGAGGGATTGCTTGTTGAGCTTGATGTCGAGGAGGGCGACCAAGTCCAGGCGGGGCAGGTCGTCGCGCGCCTCGATGACGAGCGGGCTCGGATCGAGCTCGATCGTGTCCGATCAGAAATCGCCTACGCCCGTTCGGTCATCGATCAGCGCCAGGTCGAACTCGAGAACGCCGAGCGCGATCTTGATCGACTCGAGGAACTCGACCGATTGGGTTCATCGGGTATCTCCCAGCTCGACGAGGCCCGCACCCTTGTCGCATCGCGTAGGGCCCTGCTCGCCCAGGCACAGTCCGAGCTGCTGACTTCCGAGGGCGATCTCGCGCTCGCCCATCGCGAGCTCGATGACATGAGCATCGAGGCCCCGTTCAGCGGGCGCGTCGTGCGCAAGTCCACCGAGATCGGACAGTGGGTGGGCACGGGTGACGAGATCGTCACGATCGTCTCGCTCGATCGGCTCGAAGCCCGCATCGATATCCCCGAGGATGTGTACGCCGCGGTCAGCGCGACCATGCGTGAGCACGGGCAGATCGAGATGCGCCTGCCCGCCCTGGGCACCGGTACCGGGCAGGAAGTATTCGGGGAGGTCATCTCGATCCTCCCCGCAGCGGACTCGCTCAGCCGCCTCTTCCCAGTCCGCATCGCGGTGCAGAACTTTGCCGACACTCTCCGGCCCGGCATGTCGCTCAACGCGTATGTGCCCACCGACACACGGGGTGAATACATCACCGTGAGCAAGGACGCGATCGTCCGCACCCCCAGCGGCGAGGTCGTCTACTTCGTCAGCGACGGCGTCTCAGCCATCGCGCCCATCGAACGCCTCTTCGCCGTCGGCGATCGGATGGCGGTCCGCAGCCCCATGCTCCGGGCGGGGATGAGCGTCGTCACCAGCGGCAACGAGCGCCTTTTCCCCGGTCAGCCGCTGAACATCCTCGAAGCCCCCAAGGGGCCGGACATCGGGATCGGCGGCAACCCGAGCACGGGCACGGCCCCATCGGACTCCGGGCGCGGGGAGGAGAACTGATATGGATCTTGTCCGCTGGTGTATCTCAAGGCCCGTGACCGTCGCTGTGGGCGTGTTCCTGGTACTGATGTTCGGCATCATCGGTGCACGAGCCATCCCGATCCAGCTCACGCCCACGGTCTCCAAACCCACAATCACCGTGACGACGATCTGGCCCGGGCGCAGCCCCGAAGAGGTCGTGGACGAGATCACCAAAGAGCAGGAAGAGAAGCTCAAGAATGTCGAGAATCTCGATCGGATGATCTCGAGCACCGAGCAGGGGCAGACGATCATCACGCTCAACTTTGTGGTAGGTTCGGACATCACCCGTGCGCTGCAGGAGGTTTCCGATGCGCTGCGCCAGGTGCCCTCCTACCCCGATGAGGTCGATGAGCCGACGGTCGTCGCCGCCGATGGCGTGAGCGACCCGGGTAGCGCCATCGCCTGGTTCATCATCGATTTCGACGACGAGTCACTCGCCAAGCACGAGGGATTCGATCTCACCACACTCTTCGATGAGCTCGACCGTGAGGTCAAGCCCTACCTCGAACGCGTCCAGGGCGTCGCAACCATCAACATCTACGGTGGGCGCGAGCGTGAAGCACGCGTCATGGCGGATCCGGTTGCGCTGGCCCAGCGTGGGCTCAATCACCTCGATGTCGTGCGCGCCCTGCAGGGCGAGAACACCAATGTCTCCGCGGGCACCATCGCCGAGGGCAAGCGCGACCTGCGCGTTCGCCTGATCGGGCAGTACGACGACCCCGAGCAGATCCTCGATACGATTGTCGCCTACCGCGACGGACGCCCCGTGCGTGTGCGCGATGTCGCACAGGTCGAGATCGGCTACGAGAAGGAACGCGGATTCGTCCGCTCTTTCGCTCGCCCCGCGATGGCGATGAATGTCATCCGCCAGAGCGACTCGAATGTGCTCGACATCATGGAAGAGCTCAAGATCCGCATCGAGGATGTGAAGCAGAAGATCCTGCCCAACATCGGCGGCTCATCCGCCGCCGGCCCCGTCGGGCCAGACCTGCGTCTGCGTCAGGTCTACGACGAAACGGTCTACATCAAGAGCGCCATCGGGCTCGTCACCCAGAACCTGTGGATCGGCGGCGGCATCGCGACCATTGTCCTGCTGCTGTTCCTGCGCAACTGGCGGGCCACGGGCATCATCGCCATCGCCCTGCCCATCTCGGTCATCGGCACCTTCCTGATCCTGCTCGCGATGGGTCGGTCGCTCAATGTCATCTCGCTCGCCGGGCTCGCGTTCGCGGTGGGCATGGTCGTGGACAACTCGATCGTGGTGCTCGAGAACATCGATCGAAGACTCAAGCTCGGCGAATCGCCCATGATCGCCGCGTGGCGGGGCGGCAAGGAAGTCTGGGGCGCCGTGCTCGCCTCGACCCTGACCACGGTCGCGGTGTTCATCCCCGTGCTCACGATTCAGGAAGAAGTGGGGCAGCTCTTCCGCGACATCTCGATCGCGATCGTCGGCTCCGTGACCTTCTCGCTCATCGTCTCGGTCGTGGTCATCCCGACCGCGTGCTCACGGTGGCTCAGGCCCGAGAGCGCCAAGCCCGGTCCGGTCAAGCGTCTGCTGGGCGGCATGTTCGGTATTCCCGCGCTGTGCAACAGAGTGATTGATCTCGGTGTCGCGCAGCTCCGCTGGATGATGACGGGCTGGCGCGGCTGGTCGATCCGCCCAGGGGCGATCCTGGTCTTCACCGGCGCAAGCATCTGGGGCGGGCTGGCGCTCATGCCCCCGCTCGACTACCTGCCCGCGGGCAACCGCAACCTCGTCTTCGGCGGGCTCCTGATCCCGCCGGGCATGTCGGTCGAAGCACGCGAGGGCATCGCCAACCGCATCGAGGCGCGGGTCTACCCCTACGCCCTGGCGGACATCAACAAGCCGGAAACCGTGGCGAACCTCCCCAACATCCAGATGATGCCGGGCATGCCCGAGTTCCAGCCTGTTCCGATCGACAACTTCTTCATCGGCGCCTTCGGAACCAGCATGTTCATGGGCGCGACCAGCCAGGACGAGCAGGTCGTCATCCCCATCGGGCACCTGCTCACCAGCGCCATGCAGGGCATCCCCGATGCATTCGGCGGCGCCCGCCAGAGCTCGCTGTTCGGCGATGTCCGCGACAGCGGGGGCATCAAGGTCGAGATCTCCGGGCCCAACCTCGATCAGGTCAACGCGGCGGCGACCATGATGTTTCAGACGGCTGCGGGTGAGTTCGGCTACGGCAACACCACGCCCACACCCTCCAACTTCACCCTCGAAGAGCAGGAGATGCAGCTCGTGCTCAACGATCGTGGGCGCGAGCTGGGGCTGACGACCGAGGGTCTGGGCGTTGCGATCCGCGGGCTCTTCGACGGTGCCTTCGTCGGTGACTACAAGGTCGGATCGGAGAACATCGATCTCGTCGTGCTCCCGCAGGGCGGACGCATGGACACGCTCGAGCAGATCCGCGATGTCCCCATCGCCACGCCCGCCGGGCCGGTGGTCCCGGTGGACAGCGTGGTCAACTTCAAGCCAAGTCTCGCCGCGCAGGTGATCCAGCGCATCGAGGAGCTGCCCAGCGTGACCATCGCGGTCAACCCGCCCGAGTCGATGCCCGTGCAGGAGGCGATGGTCTGGATTCAGGAGAACATGATCGACGCCGCCGAGAACGCCGGGCTCATCGATCGCACCATGCGCGTGCGGCTCGAGGGTTCCGCGGCCGATCTCGAGCAGGTCCGCGCTTCGCTGCTGGGCTCCAAGCCCGATTCGGCGTCGCTTTCCTCCAGGCTCCCGATCGTCTCCGCTGTGCTCATCACCATGCTCGCGGTGATCGCCTCGGTGTTCGTCTACCTCCGCGGCGTGCGCAGCAAGAACACCTATGTGTACTACGGTGTCGCCGGCACCATCATGCTGGGCATGATCATCGCCGCCCTCGCGTGGATGGGTGTCGCCCACCCCGAGCTGCTCACGGCGCGCATGGTCTGGGCGCTGCTCGTGACCTACCTCGTCATGTGTGCCCTGTTCGAGAGCTTCCTCTACCCGCTGGTCATCATGTTCTCGGTGCCGCTCGCGGTTGTCGGCGGTTTCGCCGGGCTCGCGATCGTGCATCATTACTCCATGCAGAACACGACTCTTGCGCCCCAGAAGCTTGATGTGCTCACGATGCTGGGGTTCATCATTCTCATCGGCGTCGTGGTCAACAACGCGATCCTGCTCGTGCATCAGGCGCTCAACTTCATGCACGGCGACGACTCGCACACCGTTTACAGCGACCCCATGCCGCCCATCGAGGCCATCGTGACCTCGGTCAAGACCCGCATCCGGCCCATTTTTATGAGCGTGCTCACCTCCGTGGGCGGCATGCTCCCGCTCGTGCTCGTCCCCGGCTCGGGCTCCGAGATGTACCGCGGGCTCGGTTCTGTCGTCGTCGGCGGGCTTCTCGTCTCCACCGTGTTTACACTTCTGCTGGTCCCGCTGCTCTTCTCGCTCGTGCTCGATATGTGGCGCGGCACGCAGCACGAGAGCGCCGCGGTGCCATCCGCCGCCGCCGATCCGTTCGCGGCCTGAACGCAACCACGACCCATCCGGGGGGAGACGACATCATGACCATCCGCACCGCACGACGGCTGCTGGCCTGCTGCGCACTGGCAACCCTGCTCACGGGCTGCACGACCCAGACGCGAGACAGCGACGATCAGGCCGTCCGAGATTCACTCCGCAACGACGCTCGCGCCGTCACGGTGCTCTTGGGTGACGGTTCGGGCCAGGCCGCGTGGTCGCAGGTTATCGATGAAATGGCCAGCGCCGATGTGGTGCTCATGGGCGAGGTGCACGGGCACCCGCTGGGCAACGCGGTCCAGCAGGAGATGTTCGAGGACATCCTCACCGCGAATCCCAGCGCGCAGCTGAGCATGGAGTTCTACGAGCGCGACGAGCAGGTCGCCCTCGACGACTACCTCGCCGGGATCACGGACCGTGAGGCGTTCGAGAAGGCCGCCGATCGCAACGCGGGCAACAACCCGCCCGCACACGCACGGATGGTGGACGCCGCCAAGGAAGCCGGGCGTCCGGTGATCGCCGCCAACGCCCCGAGGCGTTATGTCCGGCTCGCACGCTCAGAGGGCTTCGGGCGGCTCCACGAACTCAAAGCCAATCAGCGTGCCCTCTATGAAATCCCCGAGACGACCCCGAAGGGTGCCTATCGCGAACGCTTCCTCGAAGCCATGGGCGGTATGGCGACCCACGGCGGCGAAGAAATGATCGAGGGCTTCCTCCGATCACAGTCCACCTGGGACGCGACCATGGCCCAGAGCATCGTCGATGCGCTCGGCGAGGGCGCACCGGTTGTGCATGTGGTGGGGTTCTTCCACGCTCAGTTCCCCTTCGAAGCGGGCAGCAGCGAACTCGTCGATCAGCTCCGCGCCCGCGCGGGTCGTCCGATCAGGATCATCACCTGCATCACTTTGCCGGCAGCGCACGAGGCGATCCAGGATGACGATCGCAACATCGCGGATTACGTGGTGTATGTGGGTGAGCCCGGCGAGTAGTCGGGCTTATCGCAGCCTGCGCATCCGCCACGCCCAGCGGGCGTACTCCATCGCCAGGTGCATCCGCGCGAGCTTGCCCTCGGGAGCGCCTTTCGCGTGCAGGGCGGTGTGTGTGCGCCATTGCCAGTAGTCGCCGTTGAACCGGAATCGTGTCACCACGCCCAGCGTCAGCAGCACCCAGAGCGCGCCGATGGTGTCGATCGCTCGTCCGATCATGGTGCGGCCTCTTCGTGCTCGTCACGCAGGGCGCTGTTGTACCAGTCGACCGTGGTAGCAAGCCCCTCGTCGAGTGCCGTGATCGGCTCGTAGCCGATGACCCGCTTGGCGAGCGAGATGTCGGCGACCGAGTCGCGCACCTCGCCCACACGCTCGGGCGCGTGCCCGGGATCGAGCCCCTCGATGCCCATACGGGCCTTGATCATCGATGCCAGCTGCGACACGCTCGTGCGCACGCCCGCGCCAATATTGACGACCGTGCCGCCCAGCGGCCGCTCACTTGTTGCCGCGAGCAGGTTCGCGAGCACCGCGTTGCTGACATGGGTGAAGTCGCGTGTTTGGCCGCCGTCGCCGAAGATCGTGGGGGGCTTCTCCTCGATCCAGCGTGAAACGAACGCCGGGATCACCGCGGCGTACGCCGAGTCTGCGGCCTGGCGTGAGCCGTAGATGTTGAAGTAGCGCAGCGAGATGGTGTCGAGCCCGTAGCACGACGCCCACGATCTGCACAGCGACTCGCCCGCGAGCTTGGCCGCCGCGTAGGGCGACTCGGGCTCGGTCGCCATCGACTCGAGCTTGGGCAGGTCGGGGTTGTTGCCGTAGGCGCTCGACGACGCGGAGTAGATCACCCGCGTGACGGTTGCTTGCCTCGCGGCGCTGAGCACCCGCATCGTGCCTGTCGCGTTGACGAGCCAGGTCCGCTCGGGCTGCTCGACGCTTTTGGGCACTGAGCCGAGTGCCGCGAGATGGAACACCCGCTGGGCGCCGTCGAATGCCTCGCCCAGCGCGACCGGGTCAAGGATGCTCCCCTGCACAAAGCGAACCCGCTCGGGTGCGAGATCGATCAGCGACGCCACATGGGCGACCGACGAGTTGGAGAGATCGTCGAGGATCGTCACGCGTGCCCCGAGCGCCAGCAGCGCATCGCACAGGTGCCCGCCGATGAACCCGGCACCGCCGGTCACGCAGACCGTGACATCGCGCATCGCATCACGAGTGCGGGAACGCAGATCGTCGTAGAGTCCATTGTTGTTCTGTTGTTGGATCATCGGTTCGGGTCTCCCACAAGTCTATGGGCACCCTTCGTCGCTGACCGGTCGCGGTTGCCTGTTTCCTTTGGAAATCAGGCCCTCAGCTCGGCCCGCAACGCTTCACCGAGTCGCTCGAAGTCACCCAGCGTGTTGTAGAGCTGGGCACTCACCCGCACCATCCGTTCGCACACGCCGGGCAGATCCCACACCGGGGCCTGCAGCCCGTGGTTGAGATAGAGCCGGTCCCACAGCCCCTCGCCGAGCAGGGTGCTCGGCTCGCACGAACCGGGCAGCGGGATGCTGACCATGCTCCCGAGCATCGACGCGGGGATCTGCTGTTCGATCCCCAGGGCATCGCACACGATCTTCGCGCCGGCGACGACCAGATCGTGGTTGCGCCGGCGCAGCGCGTCCCAGCCCCCGGGCAGCTGCGCGCCCATATGCTCGATCGCGACGGGGATGACCAGATTGCCCGTGTAGTCGTTGGTGCCCGTGTAATCGAAATCACAAAGGTACGCGTCGCGTTCCTCGCGCGTCTCATGCACGCGGCAGGAGAGTACCATGGGCTTGAATCCCCGTCGGCGGTTGGGTGAGGTGTAGATAAACCCCGTCCCCTTGGGGCACGCGAGCCACTTATGGCAGCTCGCGGCGTACCAGGTCGGGTCCAGATCGCCGATGTTCAGATCGATCTGTCCGGGCGTGTGTGCCCCGTCGAGGAAAGTCTCAATCCCACGCTGCTTGGCGGCTTCGACGATCTCCTTCACCGGCATCACCAGCGCGCTGGCGCTGGTGATATGCGAGACCAGCACCACCCGCGTGCGATCGGTCATCATGGAGACCACCGAATCGACGACCTGCTCGGGCGACACATTGGGGAAGGGGACCTTGGCGATCGTGACCTTCGCTCCTGTGGCTCGACAGACCTTGCCCAGCTCGTTGAAGGTCGCCATGTACTCGTGATCCGTGACGAGGATCTCGTCCCCCGGATTGAGGTCCAAGTTGTTGAGCACCGTTGCGACTGCGAAGGTCCCGTTGGGCACCAGTGCGATGTCGCTCGCATCGACGCGTGTGAATGCGGCGATCGCCCGCCGGGTGTCATCGCTGTAGTCCTCGAGGTCCGCCTTGAAGAAGCGGACCGGGTCCTCCTCCAGCCGGCGCTGCAACTCGATCTGGGCATCACGCACCACCGCGGGCGTCAGGCCGTACGACCCGTTGTTGAGCATCGTCAGCCCGGCTTTGATCGGGAATCGAGCGGGCTCGCTGATGCGATGACGCACAAACTCAACGATCGCTTCAGGGCGTGCGGCCACGGGCAGCGACATCGGACGAGCCCCGGATGGGGAGTCGGTCGGATCAACGGAAATCATCGATGAGTTGGGCATATCCAAGCGTATCGGTGCCGACGATCTGTTTCCCGCAGCGGATAACGAACGGACCTTGAGATTGTGGGGAACCGCCCCGCATCGTGTATAGTCTGTGCATGAAATTTCAAAATACCATCTCCTCCGCCGTCGCCTGTGTTGTCACTGCCCTGCTCGCCGCGCCGCTCTGTGCTCAGCAGGGCCAGGTGCAGCCCACCCTCGAGCAGATCACCGCCGAGCAGGATTGGATCGCCCGCTCCCCCGAGCGTCCCCGCTGGCTTGTCGACGGCTCGGGGATCATGTACTCCGCACGGCGCGAGGGGCTCGTCGGGCGTGATTTCGACGATGACTACCTGATCTTCACCCGCAGCGCCCTCACGGCCGATCGCCCCGTCGCCAGCATGATCACCCCCGAAAACCCGGGGCCCTACTTCACCGCCCGCGGCGACTGGGACGCCAACGCCAACCGGCGCCTCGTGTCGCACAACGGGGATCTGTTCCTCTACGACGCCACGATCAACACAACGACACAGCTCACCCGCACCACCGATTCCGAGGGCAGCGCGATGTTCCTCGCGGACAACCTGCGCATGGCGTACACCCGCGGGGGCAACTGGTACATCCGCGCCGGCTCCGCCGCGGGGCCCGTCGAGATTCAGGCCGCCGACATCCGCTACAGCGACGCCCCATCGGATCCCGCAGCGAAGCGAGAGAAGGACACCGAGAAACGCGACGCGCTCCAGCAGCAGCAGCGTGACCTCTTCGAGATCATCAACCGCGAGGACGAACGCGGGGCCATGCGCGAGGATGATCGCTACGCCTGGCAGCAGGCCCAGGACCCCACAGATACCCCCGGCCCGTTCTATCTGGGGAGCAATCTCCGCGGCCAGGGCACCTGGCTCTCGCCCAGCGGGGCCCACATGCTCGTCGCGACCGCGCCCAGCGATCGCAGCAACGACAAACGCGACATCATGCCCGACTACATCAACGAGGACGGCTATGTCTCCACCCGCAATGTCCGCCCCAAGGTCGGGCTGCAGACAGAAACCCCCGTCGCGTTCCACCTGCTCGATCTCGAAAACGAGCGGGTGATCGCGATCGATCTCGCGTTCCTCCCGACGATCAGTGACGACCCACTCGCGTGGCTCAAGGACAGGGACAGTGAAGCCGAGGAGCCGGGCGATTCGATTGAGGAAGCGCAGGCGGAGCAGGCGAAGAAGGAAAGCAGGAAAGACGCCAAGCCCCGTCCGGTCTCGAGCATGGGGGTGCGATGGTCCGACTCGGGCCGGTACGGTGCGTTCATGCTCCGCTCGCATGACAATAAGGACCGCTGGATCGTTCTGGTCGACACACAGGCCGTTGATGACGAGGGCAATCCAGAAGTCAGCTGCGCCCACCACCTGCGCGACGAGGCCTGGATCAACTGGAGCTTCAACGAGTTCGGGTTCATCCCGCGCAGCGACACGCTCTGGTATGTCTCCGAAGAATCCAACTACGCCCGCCTGTACATCTACGACCCGCAGGTCGCGTCTGCGACAGAACAAACCAGCGGCGAGTACGAGGTCCGCGAGGTCACTTTTACCAACGACGGTTCTGCGGTCTACTTCCGCAGCAATCGCAAGCACCCGGGCGTGCAGGAGATCGAGCGACTGCATCTTGCAACCGGAGCGCTCACGCCGATCACGAAAATGGAGGGCACCGTCGAAAGATTCGAGCTCTCGCCCGACGAGTCGAGGATTGCCTTCAGCTACTCGAATATCAACACCCCGCCCGAGTTGTATCTTGTCGATACCAGCATCGATGGTGTTACGCCCAAGCGACTGACGCACACCATCACTGACCAGTACATGGCGATGGACTTCAATACGCCGCAGATCGTCGCGATCCCTTCGACGCACACCGAGCAGCCCATCTACACCCGGGTCTATCTGCCCGATGCCCAGAAGTTCCCCGGCAAGCGTCCGATTGTGGTGTTCTCCCACGGCTCGGGTTACCTGCAGCACGCCAACTACGAGTGGTCCAACTACTCGCGTGAGCACATGTTCCACACGATTCTCAACAACGAGGGCTTCATCGTCCTCGCGCCTGACTTCCGGGCCTCCGAGGGTTACGGACGCGACTGGCGCACGGCCATCTACCGCAAGATGGGCTACCCCGAGCTCGAGGACTTCAAGGACACCATCGACTGGGCCGTCGCCAACCACAACGGCGACATCGACCGCGTCGGCATCTACGGCGGTTCCTACGGCGGGTTCATGACCCTCATGGCCATGTTCCTCGAGCCCGAGACCTACAAGGCCGGGGCCGCCCTACGAAGCGTGACCGACTGGCGTCACTACAACCACGGCTACACCAGCAACATCCTCAACACCCCCGACATCGACCCCGAGGCCTACGACCTCTCCTCGCCCATCAACCACGCCGAGGGCTTACAGGGCCACCTGCTCATGCTCCATGGCCTGCTCGACGACAATGTGGTGGCCCAGGATGTGATCCGGTTGTCACAGCGATTGATCGAGCTGGAGAAGGAGAACTGGGAGCTGGCCCTGCACCCGATCGAGCCGCACGGCTACAAGGAGCCGAGTTCGTGGCTGGATCAGCTGCGGCGGATACACAAGCTGTTCGATGAGGAACTCAACGAGGACAACTGATCCGGGTGCCACGGGTTGCTCAGCCAAAGGCTGACAACCCGTGCCCTCCAACTAACCTGGGACACCGTATCTCAATGGCATTGAACCGATCATGTCTTGGACCGAACACCGAAAGACACGCACACGCTACGAGCACCAAGGCCACGCGCGATTCCTGACTTTTTCCGCGTTCAACCGCCGGCTTTTCTTCAACGACCCCGTTCTTTGCAGTGAGTTCGCAGATCAGTTGATGCGCACTCGTGATCGGCATCGGTTCAAGCTTCACGCATGGGTGATCATGCCCGAGCATGTCCACCTGCTCATCTTTCCAATAGGTGATTCGACCGATGTGTCAAAGATTCTGCTTGGTTTGAAGCGTCCGGTCGCGACGCGCGCACTTCGATACTGGCGCGTACAGAACAAGGATGTACCGCCCAGCTTCTGGCAGCCCGGCGGTGGGCACGATCGCAATATCTTCTCGCGTGATGAGTTCGGGGAGAAGATCGAATACATCCATCGGAACCCGGTGGCGCGGGGGTTGGTTGAGCGGGATGAAGACTGGGCGTGGTCCTCGTATCGTGCGTGGAGGAAACTGGAAACACGGTGGCCGATGATCGATCGTGGATGAGCAAAACAGCGCACGGGTTGTCAGACTTCGTCTGAGCAACCCGTGGCACCCGGAGTGGCTGCATTCGGTATACTCGCGCATGCGAACTCTATTCTGTACCCTCGTCCTGGCCCTCCTCACCACCCTCACCCACGCCCAGGGTACCCGCGCCGACTACGAGCGGGCCAACGCCCTGCCCGGCGATTGGGGCTCGCTCGTCCGCAACGCCGAGGTCCGTGTCCGCTGGCTCACGCCCAGCTACCCCGTCTACCAGTACGACCTGCCCGACGGCTCATCCGAGTGGCGGACGGTGGATCTGGAGACCGGCGACATCACCCCGGCGCTGGACATGGACCGCATCGCCGCCCAGCTCCAGTCGCTGGGCATCACCGATCCGCCCCGCGTGACCTGGTTCGATGCGGTCCAGGAGGACGGGCAGCCCCTGACCATCATCTTCACCCTCGCCGGGCACGGCGGGCTGTGGAGCGTCCACGCGGACGCGAGCAACCTGCGTGAACTCACGCCGGAGGACTTCCCCGAAGAACTCGGGCTCAAACGCGCCAACACCGACCGATCCGACGGCGGCGGCCCGGCAACATCCGTCTTCGTCCTCAACGCCCACAACGAGCCCATCGAGTTCCAATGGCTCGACGGCTCGGGCAACGCCAAAACCTACGCGACCCTCGAGCCCGGTCAGTCGCACCGCCAGGGCACCTACACCAACCATGCGTGGCGGGTGATTACGACGAGCGGCACCACGCTGGGCGTCTACCTCGCGACCGAGGACCCGGGCGTCATCATCGCGGCGAAGAAGTCCAAACGAGAGCAAGACAAGGCGCTCCAGGAGATCCTCGGCAAGGTTGGATTCCGCTCTGAGCGCGTCAACCCGTCTCCGGACGGTCAGTACGATGTGGAACTGGGGATGTATCAGGTCAGCCTGCGCAACAAAGAGACGGGGGAACAGACATATCTCTCAGAGCACCATCAGAGCGAAGAGGTCGAACATGAGGGCGTCTACTGGTCCCCCGACTCCACCAAGCTCGTCAGTCTGCGCGTCGAGCGTGCCCCACGCCGCAAGGTCCACATCGTCGAGTCCACACCCGACGAGCGCACGCCCGATGACCTCCAGCCAGAACTCGTCACCTTCGATTACACCAAGCCCGGCGACGCCATCGACCAGCCCAAGCCCGCCCTCTTCTCCGCGGAGCACTCCAAAGAAATCAAGCTCGACAACACGCCCATCGGCAACACCTGGAGCGTCAACCGCATCCAGTGGACGCCCGACTCCAGCGCCTTCTACTACCTCTACAACGAACGCGGCCACCAGACCCTGCGCGTCGTGCGGGTTGATGCACAGACCGGTGCGTCCCGTGTGATCATCGAGGAAACAAGCGATACCTTCATCGACTATTCGAGCAAGACTTATCTCAACATCCTGCACGATCGCAACCAGATCATCTGGATGTCCGAGCGCTCCGGCTTCAACCACCTCTACCGCTTCGATGCGACCACCGGCGAACTGCTCAACCCCATCACCACCGGCGACTGGGTCGTGCGGGCCGTCGATCACTTCGACCCCGAGACCGGTGATCTGCGCCTGCGCGTCATGGGCTACCACCCAGATCAGGACCCGTACCACATCCACCACGCCCGCGTGAACATCGACGGCTCGGGCTTCACGCTCCTCACCCACGGCGACGGCACCCACGACATCGACTTCTCACCCGACGGCGCGTACTACAGCGACCGCTACTCGCGCGTCGATCTGCCGCCGGTTGTTGAGCTCCGGCGCACATCCGACGGCTCAAAGGTCGCCACCCTCGCCGAGGCTGACTGGTCGCCGCTGCTCAGCGCCGGCTGGAACCCGCCCGAGCGCTTCGTCGCCAAAGGGCGCGACGGGCAGACCGACATCTGGGGATTCATCCAGAAGCCGACCACCTTCGACCCCGGCACCCAGTACCCCGTCATCGAAGCCATTTACGCCGGCCCGCACGGGCAGCATGTGCCCAAGTCCTTCAGCATCTGGCGCGGCTCGCGCGCCATCAGCGAACTCGGGTTCATCACCGTCCACATCGACGGCATGGGCACCAACTGGCGCTCCAAGGCCTTCCACGATGTCGCATACAAGAACATCAAAGACGCCGGCTTCCCCGACCGCATCGCCTGGATGAAGACCGCGGCGGAGGACCGCCCGTGGATGGACATCGACCGCGTCGGGATCTACGGCGGCTCCGCCGGCGGGCAGAACGCCATGGCCGCCCTGCTCTGGCACAACGACTTTTATGACGCCGCCGTCGCGGACTGCGGCTGCCACGACAACCGCATGGACAAGATCTGGTGGAACGAGCAGTGGATGGGCTACCCGATCGACGAGTCCTACTCCGCCAGTTCCAACCGCGACAACGCCCACCTGCTGCAGGGCGATCTGCTGCTGACGGTGGGTGAGCTGGACCAGAATGTGGACCCGGCGAGCACGATGCAGGTCGCCGATGCGCTCATCAAGGCCGACAAGGACTTCGAGTTCATCGTCTTTCCGGGTCTGGGGCACGGGACGATCGGGTCGGACTACGGGAAGCGGCGGATGCGGGACTTCTTTGTGCGGTCGCTCTGGGGTGTGGAGCCACGACGGGAATGAATGTTCAGATCTGTGGATATCCGATCGCGTAGACGCAAGGAACCTTC
>CAYQRD010000028.1:0-26535 GCA_964419845.1 uncultured Phycisphaeraceae bacterium | reverse complement strand
GAACTGGAGGAACATCATCACAGAGAGCTGGGTGAAAACCAAGCCGCCGAACTTGTGCTGGGGTTGCTGATCTGTCATCGTTGTGTATCCTGCTGGTGCGTACACTGAATCGTGTGTGCAAGAGCGTACCAGAAAGCGGCTGCTTTCGCGAGCGATGGAGATTGTTGATGCCGAGACCTGTCACCATGTTCACCGGCCAATGGGCCGATATGCCCCTGCGGGAACTCGCCGGGAAAGCCAGCGAATGGGGCTATGACGGGCTGGAACTGGCCTGCTGGGGCGATCACTTCGAGGTCGACCGGGCACTGAGCGAGGACGGCTACTGCCAGGGGCAGCTCGACCTTCTGGGTGAGTTCGGGCTGGGCTGCTTCGCGATCTCCAACCACCTCGTGGGGCAGGCCGTCAGCGACCCGATCGATTCGCGCCACAGGGCCATCGTCCCTGATCGCATCTGGGGCGACGGCCGCGAGGCGGGCGTGCAGCAACGCGCGGCTCAGGAGATGATCGACACCGCCCACGCCGCCCAGAAGCTGGGCGTGGGGGTGGTCAACGGGTTCACGGGGTCACCGATCTGGCACAAGCTCTACTTCTTCCCGCCCACCAGCAGCGAAGACATCGAGCAGGGCTACCAGCGCTTCGCCGAGCAGTGGAAGCCGATTCTCGATGCGTACCAAGCCGCGGGTGTGGGGTTTGCGCTCGAAGTGCACCCGACCGAGATCGCCTACGACATCGTCACCTTCGAGCACACGCTCGACGCCCTCGACCATCACCCCGCGTTCGGGATCAACTTCGACCCGTCGCACCTCATCTGGCAGGGGCTCGACCCGGTCAAGCTCATCAACGCGTTCCCCGAGCGCATCTTCCATGTGCATGTCAAGGACGCCGCGACGACGCTCGACGGCACCAACTCGATCCTCGGGGGGCATCTGGGCTTCGGCGATCACCGGCGCGGCTGGGACTTCCGTTCGCCGGGGCACGGCGAGGTGGATTTCGGCGGGATCATCCGCGCACTCAACCGGATCGGGTACGAGGGGCCGCTGAGTGTCGAATGGGAGGACAGCGCGATGGACCGCGAGCACGGGGCCGAGGAGGCGTGTGCGTTTGTGCGTTCGATCGACTTCCCCGCATCGGGGCGGGCGTTCGACAGCGCTTTCGACAAGGAAGAGCAGGAATGAAAGATCGGCTCAGCTACGCGATGATCGGCGGCGGGATCGGTGCGTTTATCGGTGAGGTCCACCGACGGGCGATCTCGCTCGACGATCGGGCCAGACTGGTGGCGGGTGCGCTGTCCTCATCCTCAGAAAAATCCACGCAGAGCGCCCGCCAGCTCGGGCTCGATCCAGATCGGAGCTACGGGAGCTACGAAGAGCTCATTGAGCGTGAGTCTCGGCGTGACGATCGCGTTGACTTTGTGTCGATTGTCACGCCCAACGACACGCACTACCCGATTGCCAAGGCGGCGCTGGAGCACGGCTTTCATGTCGTGCTCGACAAACCCGCGACACACACCAGCGAGCAGGCGTGCGAACTCGCCACGATTGCAAAGTCCAGGGGGCTCGTCTGCTGCGTCACTTACAACTACACGGGCTATCCGATGGTGCGTCAGGCCCGGGCAATGATCGCGGCCGGGGAGCTTGGGAGCATCCGCAAGGTGTACGCCGAGTATCACCAGGGCTGGCTCGCGTGCGATCTGGAAGCGTCGGGGCAGAAGCAGGCGGCGTGGCGGGTCGATCCCAAGCGAGCGGGTCTGGGTGGGGCGCTGGGCGACATCGGGACGCACGCAGAGAATCTGGTGGCGTTCGTGACCGGACTCGAAATCGTTTCGCTGCACGCGAACCTCAATGCATTTGTCCCCGGTCGGGTGCTCGACGACGATGCCAGCGTCATGATGCGATTCGCTAACGGGGCCCACGGCGTGCTCACCGCGTCTCAGATCTGTATCGGTGAGGGCAACGGGCTCACCCTGCGTGTGCACGGTGACCGGGGCTCGCTCTGGTGGCATCAGGAAATACCGGACGAACTCAGGGTTGCGCTGCTCGATCAGAACCCGGTGGCCTATTCGCGTGGCGGACCGGGTCTCCATGAAGACGCAACGATCTCGGCTCGAATCCCACAGGGGCACCCCGAGGGCTACCTTGAGGCATTTGCGAATATCTATAAAGGCGCGATCGACGCGATCATCGCCCGGCGCGATGGGGCTGAGCCGACGAGATTGGCACAGCTGATCCCGACGATCGAAGACGGGGTGCGCGGTGTTGAGTTTGTCGAGAAATGCGTTCAGAGCGCAAAGAAAAACGCCCAGATCGACTGGGCGTGATTTCATCCGATCGGTGACCGGGTATCAGTCGAGCGGGAGCACGCGATAGTCCCGGAACTCGATGACATTGCCCTGATGGTGCCCCTGCACCGCCAGGTGCCCATCATTGAACTGGTCGAGTTGCGCATCAACAAACGGGACCCCGTTGATCCAGGTGCGGATTCGATCGCCTTCGGCACGAATGCGGTAATCGAACCATGCGTTATCTTCTGTGATCGGGCCGCTCTGCCCGGGGCCTGACTCGGGCCACGCGGCGTTGTAGATGCAACCCGTGTAGTTCTTCGGATCGTGTTGATCGACCTGCGCCTCGTATCCGTTCGGCCATGGATTATTGGGATCCGGGTTTGGCGTCACCCTGAAGTACATGCCCGAGTTGCCCTTGGTGTTGACACGCACAAGCGAGCGCAGTTCGAAGTTGGTGAAAGTCGATTTGGTAAACAGGTGTCCGGGTCCATCGCGTCCGACGAGGGTTCCGCCCTCGTTGGACCAGTTCGCGTTGTCCGCCGCGAACCAGTTTTCGAGGTCCGCGTCGATCATGCGCACCATGCCGCTGGGCTCAGGATCGGGAGAGAGGTCCTTGATCCTGATGTTGCGATAGCGGAAGGGGTGCCCGTGGTCCTGGATCGAGATGTAGCCCGTGGTGGCTCGGGTGTAGAGCGGGAGCTTCGAGTCTGGGGCTCGGTAATACCCGCGTTCGTCGAGTTTCTGATCGGTATGAATCTGAATACCGTTGAGCCAGACATTGAGCGTGTCGCCGACGAGTTTGATGTGATAGGAGTTCCAGTTGCCGTGGGGTTTGACGGCCATCGCGTCGGGGACAATGGCTTCGTAGACGGCACCACAGTTGTGCTCGTTGGGGTCTTCCCCAGCCGTGTCGAGGATCTGAACCTCGAACCCGGTGAACGCGGGGTCTCCGTTCGAAGATCCCCGAAGCCCGACACCCGAGTTGCCGCCTTCGGGCATCCAGAAATCGAGCTTGAGCTCGAAATCCCTGAACATGCGATCTGTACGCAGCCACCAGCCCTGCCCGGGCTTGACGGTGACAAGTTCGCCGTCTTCTACGCCCCAGGCGCTCACATCGCCCTCGCAGGTCCAGCCCGAGAGATCTTTGCCGTTGAAGAGGTCGACCCAACCATCGGCACGCTCGGACGACTGGGTGGTGGCGCATGCGGTCAATGACAAGGATGCGACGGTGAACATTGCAGAGAAGAACTTAATCACAGAATACTCCTGGGTGTGGTGGCTGATATTGTCTGATTCAGGCCGGGTCAACGGCTCGATAGGCCTCAATCAGGGCAGTTTCACCCTCCTTGCCGCCCTGTGAGAGCCCGTGCTCCATGCCCATAATCCCGGTGAACCCCTTGCCCTTGATGTGGCCGAACACTTTTTTGTAGTTGATTTCGCCCGTCGTGGGCTCGCGGCGTCCGGGGTTGTCCCCGATCTGAAAATACGCGATCTCGCTCCACGCCATATCGATGTTGGGAATGAGGTTGCCCTCGGTCACCTGCTGGTGGTAGAGATCATCGAGGATCTTGCAGGCGGGCGAATCAACCGCCCGGCAGATTTCATACGCGTGGCCCATCTCCGCGAGCAGCATGTTCGGATGATCGCGCGGATTCAGCGGCTCGAGCACCATGGTCAGCTCCGCTGGCATCAGGATATCGCAGGCCATCCGCAGCGTATCGACCGCGTACGCGGTCTGATAGGCGAGATCGATGCGAGGATGTCGCGTGCCAAGAACCACGGTCGTCCATTTCGCGTTGACCCGCTTGGCGATCTCGACCGCGTCTCGGGCCTCCTGAAGGAACTTCTCCCGATCGTCCCTGTCATTGCGTGAGAAGCTCGGTGACCAGGCCGTCGATGGGTTGAGCACGAACACGCCCATCTCGATGCCAAGCCGTTCCATGGCTGCGGCGATCTTGGACTGCTCCTCGATAGATCGGCCGCCCATACCGTTGTCTTCCCACGCATAGAAACCCGCGTCGGCGGCGAACTCGAGCTGGGCGATGGGGTCGTCGCCCGCGTGATGCCGGAACATCCCGAAGTGTGGGGCGAACTTCATCGAGAAGAGCTCGTCCTCACGACTCGAAGCGTGCTCGGACCGCTCCATGGAGCGCGAGCCGAGTCCGACGGAGGCCGCTGCGCCCAGCACGCTCGTGCTGGCGATAAAATCTCTGCGATTCATTCTGTAGGGCCTTTCTCAGATGAGCGGGGTTTTGCCTGGCACCGAAACATCACGCACGGGCAGGTCAGTGAACGCGTAGGTTTCGGGTGACAGATCGAGTTTGGAGTTCAATGCCTGTTCCCATGTGATGCTCTTGCCCGTGTACGCGCTCATTCGCCCCATGATCGCGGTGAGTGTGGATTCGGCGACGCGCTTGGCCTCGTTGAGGTAGCGCCCCTGCCCGGTGATCGACGCGATCAGATCAGCGTGCTCCTGCTCGTAGGGATTTCTGTTGTCGCTGTCGAACCGCCAGTCACTGCCGCCGCTGATGACGGCGTACCCCGGTCGGGAGACCGCCCTGGCCTTGCTCCCCACGATCACCTCTTCTACGCGTCCGGCGCAGCCGTCGATCTGCCGGCACATCGACTGCATGGTCATGCCGTCGGCATACTCGTACTCGATCGAGAAATGATCGAAGATGTTGCCGTACTTGGGCTCTGTGCGGACCTCTCGCCCGCCCATGCCCGTCGCCATGACGGGGGGGCCGTCTTTGGCCCAGTTGATCACATCGATATTGTGGATGTGCTGCTCGCAGATGTGGTCGCCGCTGAGCCAGGTGAAGTAGAGCCAGTTGCGGCACTGCCACTCCATGTCGCTGTACTCGGGCTTGCGCTCGTGGACCCAGAGCCCGCCCTGATTCCAGTAGCAGCTGGCGCTGACGATGTCCCCGAGCTGCCCGTCATTGACCCTTTCCATGAGCTGCAGATACGAGTTTTCGTGACGCCGCTGCGTGCCGGCGACGACCGAGAGCGCCTGCTGCTTGGCGCGGGCCGCCGCGTCGAGCACCATGCGGATGCCTGCGGGGTCAACCGCGACGGGTTTCTCCATGAACACATGCTTGCCGGCGGTGACCGCTGCGTCGAAGTGCATCGGCCGGAACCCCGGGGGGGTGGCCAGGATCACATAGTCGATGTCCTTGATCGCAAGCAACTGCTTGTAGGCGTCGAAGCCGACGAACTTGTGTGCCGGATCGACCTTAATGCGGTCCGCGTAATCGTCGTTATCGATCAGCCAGCCGTAGGAGCCGTTGAGCCGATCCTCGAACAGGTCGGCCAAAGCCACAATGTTGATCTTCGTGTGCGCTGCGAGGGCGTTGACCGCTGCTCCTGTACCCCGGCCGCCGCACCCGATCACGCCCACGCGGATCGTGTCATCGACCTTGTTGCGAAGCCCAGCCGCGAAGGCTGAAGGCACAAGCGAGGCTGCCCCGAGCACGGCCGAGGCCTTGACGAATTCTCTACGGTTCCAATCGTTCATGATCTCCTCCGGTAAGTCAGGGGCGTTGCTTGAGTGACGAGAATACCCGATCCATTCGGTTGGCGATGTCGGCGAGGCGTTCGGATCCGCCGCCGCCGACCTCTGCCGCGGCCCAGCCGGTGTATCCGATGCGATCGAGCGCAGCGCAGACCCGTTCCCAGCCCGCGTCCCCGTCACCGATCTTGGCCGAGAACCCCTTCCAGAGCCCCTCGTCGTTGCGTTTCTGGCGTGAGTAATCCTTGACATCGAGCTTCTTGATGCGTGGGCCAAGGGTGTCGATCCACTGCTCGGGGTAGCCGTAGTTCACGATGTTGCCAATATCGAAGTGCCATCCGACATTGGGCGACTCGAACTCGTCGACATACCGAGCCGCTTCGATGGGCGAGAGCAGGAAGTTGTTCCAGACATTCTCGAACAGGATGTTAATGCCAAGCTTCTCGGCCAGCGGAACGAGCTTGCTGATCTCGTGCTGCGATCGTTCGTAGGCCTCTTCGTAGGGCATCTGCTCGTTCACCACCGCGGGCACCACCAGCACGCTGGTGCCGCCGAGTGCTTTGCAGTCTTTGATCGCGGTTTCGAGTGCCGACTTGGCCTCGTCACGAACCGATTTGTCGCCGTGATTGAATGGTTTGTGCCAGTGTGTCGAGAGCACTACGCCAGGGATGATCAGGCCGGTTTCCTTCATCGCGGCCTTGACCTCGTCGAGATCCCAGTTGCTGGGTGAGTCCATCTCGATGCCATCGAAAGCGCATGCTTTGACCAGCTTGAACTTCTCAAGCATGGTCTCGCCCTCGCCGATCATGCCGAACTTGAGAGCTTTCCTGATGCGTTTGTCTTCGGGTCGTATCGGGGGCACGCGAACGCCTGACGCGAGGGTCAGCCCCGCAAGGCCCAGCACCGAACCGGCTGCAATAAACTCTCGGCGATCGATCTTGTTCATGGAGTCATCCTCAGATCAGCGGCGTGGTGCCGGGCGTGGGTAAGGGGGGCGTGGCACGATCACTCAGTGCCCAAGGGGTTTCGTTCAGGTTCTCCTTTGAGCCCATCGCCTGATCCCAGGTGACCACCTGGCCGGTATAGGCGGCCATCCTACCCATGATCGCCAGCATCGATGAGTGGCTCATGAAGGTGCCATCGTTGATGGGCTTGCTGTCACGAACGGATTTGAAAAGCACATCATGCTCACGCTGGTACATGTCGTTGCTCGAAGCCGTACCCCGCCATGGGGTATCGCCCTCGATGACATGCGTCCCGTTCCACGGCTGCATCGTGCAGCTGCCTTTGCTGCCAAGGAAGTACGCCGAGTTGTCCGACGGCGTGTTGGGCCAGTGGCGGCACATGTGGTACGCTCGAACCCCGTTGGCGTACTCATAGATAATCGAGAAGTGGTCCCAGACATTGCCGGTCTCGGGGCGTTCTTCGCGGGTCTGGCGTCCACCAACGGCGAAGCATCTGGCCGGCGGCTGGTCCCTCATGGCCCACGCGATCCAATCGATCGCGTGCACGGCCTGTTCTCCGACATGGTCGGCGCTGAGCGGGGTGAAGTATTGCCAGTTGCGCAGCTGGAACTCCGCATCGCTCCAGCCCTGCTGGCGTGGCTTGGGGGCGACCCAGCCCGTGGTGTTGTAGGTCGTCTGGATCGTGTGCAGGTCGCCGACACCACCCGCATGAAGCTTCTCGAAAGTCTCATGCACCTGGTCTTGATAGCGCCAGCAGAAGCCCGACATCAGCGAGAGATTCCTGGCTTTGGCCATCCGCGCTGATTCGAGCACGCTCCGCACGCCCGTCGCGTCGACAGCCACCGGCTTCTCACAGAACACATGCTTGCCGGCCTCGACCGATGCCCGAAGATGCTCAGGGCGGAACCCGGGTGGGGTAGTCAGGATCATCACATCAACGCCCGACGCGAGGACCTTGTGGATGGCATCGAGCCCTGAGAACTTGCGGTCCTCGACCTGAACCTTCTTTGCCCATGAGTCGGTGCCCTGCTCGTCGTCGAGATCGAGCATCGATTCACGCACATACCCGAGGCAAGGTTCGATTCTGTCGCCGAACACATCGCCCATCGCCCAGAGCACCGAGCCGGGGTCGGCCTTGAGCGCCTGGATCACGGCCCCGGTGCCACGCCCTCCGCAGCCGACCACGCCGACCCTGAGTACCTGATCAACGCGTGTGTTTGCAAACCCGAAGCTGGGGCGTGCAAACACGGCGGCCGCACCGATCGCGGCGCTCGCGGCCGTAAACGATCGTCGGCTCATGAGCCTGTTCGGATCCCCTTGATGTGCAGCCTCATTCATCGCGTAGCTCCTTGAGTGTGTTCATGTGCTCATCCGTCGCATCGATCACGAACCGGAACCCAACCCATGAACAATCCGCGAGCCACCATTGACTCTTGGGAATCTGCGGGTCGGACTGATTCCAGGCACTGACCTGCTTCTGCGAGGAAGTCGTGGTCGTTTGTTCAGCATCATCGCGATAGCCGCCGCCCATCGCGAAGGGACGCCGTGTATCGGTGATCACCCATTCCGCGGCGTTGCCCAGCACATCGTAAAGCCCGAACCCGTTGGGCTGCTTCTGAGCAACCGGGTGCGTGCTGTGCTGGCTGTTCGCTTCGTACCACGCAACGCTGTCGAGTACGGGTTCATCCAACGAGCCACCCTGAGCGATGTGGATCCACTCATGTTCAGTTGGTAGGCGCACGGCAATACCGAGTTTGAGTGACAGCCATGCACAGAACTGCTCCGCGGCCTTGCGGGTCATCCCGATCGCGGGGTACCCGTCGTGACCAAACCCACGATCCGGAGGGACATACGGCTTGCTGGGGCGCGATACCGCGTCTGCGGGTGAAGACCCGTCGGGTTCATCAAGTTCGTAGACATAAATGTCGTAGAGGTCCCATGTCACCTCGGTGGTCAGAACCAGCAACGGATCCACAACAACCGGCTCCGCATCCTTTACCCCAACTGACCCCGCGGGGGTGTGTGCGAGCCTGATTTGAACGGTCGTGTCGGGGATTCGGATATCGGTTGTCCGGGCAGATGCAACGGGCTGCGACAGGGCGTACGCTGTTGGAACAGGCATCAGCACACCGAGCAGGCAGACCCCAATGACCCGCACCCAACTCCACCACGATCGACGCATCGGATTCTCCAAAGCCACTCGGATGTGTCTGCTTCCGATCGTACTGCTGATCGTGAGCGGATGTGCGCCAACGCCCATCCGGGCCGGAACCGGCCCCATCCAGAACGACCAGACTACCCTGACCCGCTATCGCTTCGCAAGGGTGATGATGGGTTCTCGTTGCGAGATTACACTTGAGGCCCCCAGCGAGTCGCTCGCGGCTCAGGCCGCGGGGGCCGCGTTCGAGGAAATCCGACGCATCGAGGGTGTGCTCAGCGACTACAGCCCGAACTCCGAGTCCATGTTGGTCATGGGGCGGGGGCCCGGCATCCCGCACACGATCTCTGCCACCCTTATGGAAGTCCTCGCGCTTTCACGGGATATCCACATCGCCAGCGCCGGTGCGTACGATCCAACAGTGGGGCCCATCACCCATCTCTGGAGATCCGCATCGAGCGAGGGCTCGATCCCTGGCACCGATGAACTCGCCTCGGCGCTCGGGCGAGTCGGATTCGGGCAGCTGGCACTCGATCTCACCTCCGGCACATTGACTTTCGATCGGGCCGGCATGCTCCTGGACTTCGGGGGGATCGGGAAGGGGTATGCGGCACAGGCCGCTCTTGAGCTGCTGGAAGAGCTCGGGTACCAGGCGGTCTCGGTGGACATGGGAGGAGATCTCGCGCTGGGAGCCCCGCCGAGCGACCAGCCCTCGGGATGGCTGGTCGAGGTCGTCACCGGTCTCGGCGAGTCACGAACGATCAATCTTTCTCACTGCGCGATCGCGACCTCGGGCGATCTGGAACGCTACTACGAGCATGATGGCGTGCGGTACTCGCACATCATCGACCCCCGAACGGGTCTGGGCATCACCCAGCGCCGGGCGGTCACGGTCATCGCCCCGAACGCGGCGCTTGCCGATGCGTTGGCGAGCGCCGCGTCCGTCATGGGGCGTGAGGGGATCGCTCAGCTTGAAGCTGCGTACGAGGGCGTATCCATCGAACTGGTCGCACAACCGCTCGGGGAACCGGATGCCCGCCCCTGATTCTGTTCGATCAACCTGGTCATGATCTGGATCGCGTTGAGTGCAGCGCCTTTGCGGATCTGATCACAACAGATCCAGAGCAGCGCCCGCCGGGCATCCGAGGGATCGATGCGCACACGCCCGACAAACACATCGTCCGTCCCGGCGATCGAAGCCGGTGTCAGCGGGCTGTCGCCTTGGGAGAGCACAACCCCTGGGGCATGACGGAGGGTTTCACGGATCGATTCAACCGAGCATGTCCGGTTGAGTTCCACCGTGATCGCCTGCGCGTGGGATCGTTCGACAGGAACCCGCACACAGGTCGGCAGGATACCCAGCCCGGGTTCGGCCCAGATCTTCCGGCTTTCAGCGATCATCTTCGATTCTTCCCCGTTGAATCCTGATTCAGGATCGATCGCCGACTCGTGCTCGAAGACATCGAACACCGGGGGAACGGGGAAGACACCACCGGGGATCGTCTCGCCCAGCAGATGCGCTCGTGTCTGGGCACGCAGCGATTCCAGACCCGCACGGCCGGCGCCGGAGACGGCCTGATAGGTCGTCACCTGCAGGGACCGAATACCAAAGGCGGCGCGGAGCGGGTTGAGCGCTGTGAGCAGCATGATGGTGGAGCAGTTGGGATTGGCGATTAGACTTGTATCTGGCCCGATGCTGCCCCAGTTGACCTCCGGGATCACGAGCGGGATCGATGGATCCATGCGAAACGCCGAGGAGTTATCGATGATCGTGCAAGGCGTCCCATCAAGCAGTTCAACGCACTCTCGGGCGGTCTGCGCGTCGGCGCAGGGCAGGGCATAGTCCACTCGGCGATTGTTCAGATCGCTGATCGGTTCGACACGGAGCCACGAATCCCTGAACCCGATCTGCTGGCCGACTGAGCGTGCAGAGCCGAATACACGGATGCACGCGGTATCCCATCGACGCTCGGCAAGAATCGAGAGTGCTTCCTGACCAACGAGGCCGCGCGCCCCGATGATCGCGACCACGGGTTGGCTGTGCGCTTCAACGGGCAACGGCAGCATCGCAGACTCCTTCACGGCTCGGCAGGTTCACTTCGGTGGCGGCTCGGCTCAGCTCGAGCAGGTCTCCGACGACCGAGACCGTTGTGGCCCATCGGCCCGCCCCGCGTCCGCGCAGCACAACCGAGTTTTGGTCCGTACACCGGATCGTGACGAGATTCTCCGAGTCATTGAGATCACGGTAGCCTGAATCAGATTCCACGGATTCGATCTCGACGCGTGCGTCATCGCGCGTGAGCCGGGCGATCTGTCGCACGAACCCGGACCCGGGCTCGAACAGTTTGGGGTTGCAGTTGGGTGATGCACACTTCGCATGATCCCATCCGAGCTGGAGCGCGATCACGCGGAGCTTGTCGAGCGCGTCGCGCCCATCGAGATCTCGGCTTGGGTCGGATTCCGCGTATCCCAGCCGTTGTGCTTGAAGAACGGCGTCTTCGAAGCGTTCACCCCGGGCGATCGCGTTGAGCACGAACTGTGAGGTGCCATTGAGAACGCCGGTGATCGACTCGGGTCTGAGCGAAGTCAGTCGCTCGAGCACGGGCAGTGAGCCGCCCACGCTCGCGGCAAAGAGCAGCTTCGCCCCGTGCAGCTCAGCGATCTGTTTGAGTTCATGGCCGTGTTCAGCGATCAATGCCTTATTCGCGGTGACGACATGTTTGCCGTTCCGCAGGGCGGCACAAACAACCTCGTACGGGACTTCTACGCCCCCGATCAGCTCAACGATCACATCCGCATCGCCGCGTGTGAGCGAGACCGGGTCGTGCGTCAGGGTTCCCACCACATCGCGCAACGCCTCATGCTTTGCGGGTGATCGGGATGCGCCGCCGACGATCTCGAAGAGTCCCGGCATCGTGGACAGCGCCCCGACAACGCCGCCTCCAACTGTGCCCAGCCCGCAGATGGCGACACGGAGTCGGTGAGGCGAATCGGGCCGCTGATCGAGCTGGGCATGCTCCGCCCCGATCACGCTCGGGCTGCGCCCGTTGATGCGACCCAGCTCGATGCTGACCCCCAGCGATTGTGCGAGTCGGACAGATTCGTGCTGAATGATGGTCCCGTCTGTCGCGAGCGCATCGGTGTAGTGCGCCCTGCGGAACCGTGCTGGCGGGGGTGCCGTGTCTTTACTTGGATCCGATTCGTAGAGCCCGTCGACATCCTTGATGAGCCGACATTTGTCCGCTCGGATCGCCCCAGCGATCAGGACCGCCGTTGTATCGGATCCGCCCCGCCCCAGCGTCACGCTGCGTCCTTCTTGGTCGATCGCAATGAAGCCGGGGACAACCACAACCCCATCCGCATCGAGCCCACGCTTGATCAGTGTCGGGTCGATGCGAAGACGGCAGCCGGTTCCGAGATTCCCCGTGTCAACAAGCCCGATCGCACCCGGAGCGAGCACACGCGCGGGGATCCCGGACCGATCGAGCAGCAGTCCCAGGAGCGATGCGGATCGGGATTCGCCCTGCCCGAGCCAGGCCGCACGCGTCCACGGGTCGGCGTCGGGCACGAGCTGATCCACCTGATCGATCAACGCGTCGGTCTCGCCTGCCAGGGCGGATACGACCGCGACCACCCTCCAGCCCGCCCGCGACCAGCGATAGATCTCATGGACCGCCTGTCCGTACCGTTCTGTGTCTGTAAGCACAGACCCGCCAAACTTGAGCACGATGGTCCGTGTGCGATACTCAGCCACAGAGCACCTCCTCGGCAACCGATTCCTCAGTGGCCACGACGGCTCCGAGGGCCTGCCGCAGGTCAGCGATCAGTTCGTTCGTGGGTTCCAGACCGACCGAGAGGCGTAGCGTGCCGTCTTCGATACCGGCCTGCAGCCGCTCTTCTCGCGGCACATCGGCGTGGGTCATCGAGGCTGGGTGGGTGATGAGGGTCTCGACCGAACCAACATGCTCAACGAGGGTGCAGAGACGGAGTTTCTGCACGAACGCGCAGCCCGCGTCGTATCCGCCGCGGACAACGAAAGTCACGACCGCGCCGTGTCCCCCGAGGTGCTGTCGATCCGCGAGCTTCCGCTGCTCGCCGCTGAGCAGGGATGGGTGTGCGACCGACTCGATGCCCTCGTGATCATTGAGCCATTGTGCGATCTGCTCGGCGCTGCTGGACTGGGCCTTGATGCGCAGTGGGAGGGTTTTGAGCCCGTTGCTTGTGAGCCAGGCATTGAACGGGGCCTGGATCCCGCCTGTGCACTTGCGGATAAACCTGAATCGCTCCAGCAGTTGTTCGTTGCGGCTTACGATCGATCCGCCGAGCGCGACCGAGTGCCCGTCGATGAACTTCGTGGTCGAGTAGATACTGATATCGGCACCCAGATCCAGCGGCTGCTGGAGCACTGGTGTCAGAAAAGTGTTGTCTACTGCAAGCAACACGCCGGCCGTGCGGGCGATCCGGGCGATGGCGCTGATATCGGTAAGCCCAAGCGTTGGGTTCGCCGGAGTCTCGACAAAGATGAGGCGGGTGCTGGGTCGCACGGCGATCTGCACGGCATCGGTGTTGCTCGAATCAACGAAGGTCGTCTCGATGCCCAGCTCACTCAGGAGCTGCTGGAGCAGCCGGGTGGTCCCCCCGTACACGCTGCGACCACACACGACATGGTCCCCGCTGCGGAGCAGCGATAGCAGCAGGGCGGTCTCCGCCCCGAGTCCGGTCCCGAAACAGACCGCGGGTGGGGCATTTTCCAGCACACCGAGCGTGCGCTCCAGTGCTGCGACACTGGGGTTCGAGACACGCGAATACTGGTGCGTCGGGTCACTGCCTACGCCAGAGCGTGCGAATGTTGTGGATTGGGCGATGCCCTCTACGAGCGGCTGCCCGTCTTCGAATGCAGAATCGTGTCGCAGGCAGCGTGATTCGAACGAGAGTGATTGGGCAGCGAATGAACGGTTGATAGAGGATCCCATGCTGTGAACTCCTTCACAGCATCGAGAGCTTCCAGTGTTGGCGTGGTGTGCGGCATACTCAGCCGCGACTGCTCATTGTGATGATCAGGGTGTCCTGTCATCCGCATCGTTCCCCACGCCGGGGCTGGTCTCGGCACCGTGGCTGCAGCAGCTCGGTTGCCGCCCGGGACCTTGAGACATCCCGGGACTCTTGATGCATTGTCAGACAGAAGATAGCGGCTCAGCGATCAGGGTCAAGGCTTGAGTGGAATATTTGATTTGCTTTTGCGGATATACGGATTAAGCGCAGGTGGGAGTCAAAGAAAACCGCCGCTCGTTTGAGCGGCGGCTTTGAAATCAGATATCAGAAGCGTGGTGTGGTTTACCAGTCGCCGCCGCCGCCGCCGTAGCCGCCGCCGCTGCGTCCGCCACCGCCGCCGCCACTGCGACCGCCGCCACCGCCGCCGCCGAAGCCGCCGCTACGACCGCCGCCACTGCGACCACCGCCGCCGCCGCCGAAGCCGCCACGACCGCCACCACCGAAGCCGCCGCCACCGCCGCTGCGGGGACGCTCTTCGCGAGGACGAGCTTCATTCACGACCAGGGCGCGACCGCCACAGTCCATGCCATTGAGCTTCTCAATGGCTGCATGGCCTTCTTCTTCGTTCTTCATTTCAACGAATCCAAACCCACGCGAACGGCCGGTTTCGCGATCGTTCATCACGCGAGCCGACTGGACTTCACCGACCTCTGAAAACATATCGTTCAGTTCTTGGTCGTTCATTGAGTAAGGGAGGTTACCGACGTACAGGTTCAGCATTGCTGTCTTTCCAAAAGTGCCCGGGTCTTTAGCGTGATCGAGAGAGAGTCGGGCATCTTCTACATCGTCGACGGCAACGCCTCATGGCGTGGCGGTGAATTTTACCACCTGGTTGGTGTCGAGCATGCCTAAAAATGAAGAAATATCAGTTCGCCAGCATGGTCAGGTGATCCATGACCTCCGCCAGTATCGCCCGGTGCAGGGCTGGGTTCGCGGCGAGCAGGCGAGAGGCATCGAGGGTACGATTCCCCTCGAGATCACTCCAGATACCCCCTGATTCCCGCACGATGGGCAAAGCTGCTGCAAAGTCCCACAGTTTGAGATCGGGTTCGATGACCGCATCCACCCGACCCGTCGCGAGAAGAATCCACGCGTAACAGTCGCTCCAGCCCCGTGAATAGCGGCAAACGGCATCGAGATGTTCATAGAGCGATCGCAGCGGGGGGGTGGTGAAGTAACTCAAAGAGGTGGTATTCAGGATCGCTTTGTCAGGGTGTTCGACCCCGGACATGGCGGCTCGAACCGGTTCATTGTGACCGTACTTGTGCCAGCAGCCCAAGTCGTCCGCTGCGTAGACGACTTCGTCCAGAGCCGGCATGTGGATGACACCCAGTTCCGGGTGTCCGTCGTGGAGGCAGGCAAGCATGGTGCCGTAGAGCGGGACCCCCTGCACAAAGGAGATGGTTCCATCGATCGGATCGATGACCCACTGATAGCCACTGGTCCCGGGTTTGTCTTCAAACTCCTCGCCAAGGATCGCGTCATCCGGATACCTGTCGCTTATCAGTTTTCGCAGGTGTGTCTCACTCTCGCGATCAGCAATTGTCACCGGCGTGCCGTCTGGTTTATCGCGACGCTGCTCGGGAGTGAGCTGTCCGAAATATCGCAGTGTCACATCGCCCGCCTGTCGCGCTGCGTCGACGGCGAAATCCAGTCGTTGCTGCAGTGAGTTCATGGGGAGACAGCCTCTCTTGTCTGGGTGTGGATCAACGCATCACGCATGGCCGCGCCGAACTGCTCGATCTGTTGTGGTGTGTGGGATGCGTTGACCGCGAGCCGGAAGTACATTGGTGCGGGCCCATTTGGGTAGGCCATCAGCGGGAGCAGGACCCCGCGATCGAGCAGGTGTTGCTCGATCCGACGCATCCTCGCAAGATCATCGATCACAAACGCGGAAATCGGGGTTGGGTGCGCATGGGTCATGATCTCCAGTGATCGCAGCGTTTCGCGCATGTGCTCGATGTTCCGCTTCAGGCGGGTATGGATATCGTGGTCCGAAGAAAGCAAACGAAATGCCTCGAGTCCTCCCGCGACAAGCGCCGGCGACGCGGGCGTGGTGCAGCGGTAGGCGATCGAGTGTGAGCGGGACGATTCCACCATCGGCACCGAGCCCATCACGATCCCGCCCGCAACGCCCAGCCCTTTGGCAAGTGTCGTTGTAACGATCAGCCGATCGTCGCACAGGCCCAACGCGTCGGCAACTCCCCGTCCATGATCGCCGAGCACGGTGAATCCATGGCAGTCGTCGAGCAGCAGCCAGTCATCCGATCTCAGTGTGCCCAGCAGTTCATGCGCCGGCGCGAGATCTCCGTCGGTCGTGAATACCGAATCCGTCATGATCACGCACGGGCCATCGAGTTCCTCGACCAGATGGGCTGCGTGACCGGCATCCAGGTGCGTGAAGGGGGTGATCTTCAGGCCACTAAGACGAGCGGCATCGGTGAGGCTCGCGTGCGCCCGTTCATCGATCAGGGCGTGCTTGATGCCGATCCGTTCCAGGCCCTGAAGTGCCGCGAGGTTCGCGGTGTAGCCATCCGGGACAAGCAGGCCCGAGGGGAGTCCGCAGAATGTCGTGAGCAACTGCTCAAGCTCCGCGTGCGGGCGGGCGTTGCCGGTGGTCTCGCGGCTGGCTGAACTGGAAAGCCCGTAGATTTCCGCGGCTTCCTGAACCCGACGGATCACCCGCGCATCGTGGGCCAACCCGAGGTAGTTGCAGCCACCGAAGCTCAGCAGGGTGCACCCACCCCGGGTGATGGTCGTCGCGTCACAGGAATCAGTGGGAATATTGGGCATCTTGGGGAATTATCGTCAGCGGTGGGGGCCAGAGCGCTGTATTGGGTGTGAAATCTGCTGAACACGCGCCACAAGCCAGCGCCGTGTTCTGGTTTGAGCCCGACGGCTCGGCACCCTACGATACCCCGTGCGAACCCGATCTTGTTCCGGGAAGCAACGAACATGGAGGACACGATGACCAAAACTGCCCGACCAAGCCGACGATTCGCGATCGCTGCCGCCTGCGCCACCCTGCTCAGTTCGAGTGCGGGGGCAGCCGAAACACGGACCGAATCCGGTTCAATCCGAGCAGAACCCAAGGTCATGCAACTGCCGATCCGCACGGATGGGCCCAAAAGCCTCGATCCTGTCGAGGGATCGACGACCTACGACAACATGGCTTGCGCTCAGTTCTACGAGACGCTGCTCACCAACAGCTACGCCGACCCCATGGAGATGGAGCCGCTGCTGCTCTCAGAGATGCCCACGACCCCCGACGGCGGCACCACATGGCATTTCACCCTGAAGCCCGATGTGTACTTCCATGACAATCAGTGCTTCCCCGGAGGCAAGGGACGGCAGATCACCCCGGATGATGTTTTCTACTCGCTCAAGCGTTTGGCTGACGACGAACACAAGCTTGAAAACTGGTGGCTGCTCGACGGCACAATCCTGGGTTTCAATGAATATAAGGATGAGCAGAACGCAGCCGATGAGTTTGATTACGATGCCCCGGTCGAGGGGTTTCGGAAGATCAACGATCTCGAGTTTGAGATCGTGCTGACCAAACCAGTCTACCGCTTCCTTTACATTATGGGCATGTTCCAGACCTCGGTCGTGTCCCGTGAGGCCGTCGAGTTCTATGGCAAGGACTTCGCACGAAACCCGGTCGGCACCGGGCCGTTCATTCTGGACACCTGGGTGCCCAAGCAGTCGCTGACCGCCAATCGCAACCCGAACTATCACCCCGTCTTCTACCCCGATCGGGATGCGTGGTCGAGCGAGGACAAGCGGAATCGCCTGCATCGTGCCGCGGGTAAGCAGGTCCCGTTCGTCGACCGAGTTGAGTTCACGATGTTTGTCGAAGATCAGCCGATGTGGCTCGAGTTTTCCAAGGGCAAGCTGGGGTACACCCAGGTCCCCGAAGATTACTACACAGACGCGTTCGATCTCGCCTCAAAGCAACTCAAGGAGGATTGGCTGCGGAACGGTATCCGGGCGCATTCGAACCTGCTGCTCGATTTCACCTTCCGCGGGTTCAACATGGAGGACGAGCTGGTCGGGGGATACACCCCCGAGAAGCGTGCGCTGCGTCGTGCCATCAGCTACGCGATCGATCTCGATGAGATCAACACGACCTTCTACAACGGGCGCCGGATCGTTTACGACGGACCGATCCCCCCCGGGCTCGATGGTCACCCAGAGAATCACCGATCGGCCGCCGCTGCACGCGGTCAGAACCTGACCCGTGCCAAGCAGCTGCTGGCCGAGGCGGGCTATCCAAACGGCGAGGGACTCCCGCCGATCCGTTTCTACACATCGCAGAACACGCTCAATAACGCGGTCGCAGAGATGGTTAAGCGGCAGCTCGCACAGGCCAACATCAGGTTCGAGCCGGTCTTCCTCGACTTCTCGACACTGATCGAGAACATCAACAAGAAGAAGGCGCCGTTCTTTGGCTTCGCATGGTCGAGCGACTACCCGGATGCAGAAAACAATCTTGCGCTCTTCTACGGGCCCAACGAAGCACCCGGCTCCAACCACTACAACTACAAGCGTCCGGAGTACGACGCGCTCTATGAGAAGATCCTGACCATGGGGCCGAGCCCCGAACGCACAGCGATCTACGAGCAGATGCGTGACATGGTTCTTGACGACTGCGCCTATGTCGGTGGCATGGCCCGAGAGCGTTTCTACCTGATGAACCCGTGGTTGCTCAACTGCAAGCCGACCGAACGCTACTATGGGTGGTTCAAGTATCTCGATGTCGATGATGGGCAGCGGAACTGATCGGCATCGCCGAATCGCACATGACCCTGACCAGACTCCGGAGCTGCCACCGTGTGGAACTATATTGTTCGGCGAACGCTGTACAACATCCCTGTCTTCCTGAGCATCATCTTTGTGGTGATGATTGCGCTGCGGGTCAATGACCCCGTCTCGGCGCAGCTCGGTAAGAACGCTTCCCAGGATCAGATCGATCTCCTCACACAGGAGTACGGTCTGGACCAGCCCTTCTATGAGCAATACGGTCGATTCATCGCGAAGATGTTCACCCTCAACTTCGAAGAGCGTTCCTGGGATCAGGGGTTCCCTGTTGGCGAGATGATCATCAACGCCATCCCGCCCAGCATGGCGGTGACCATTCCTACGCTGACGATTACCGCGAGCATCGCGATCTGCGTGGGGCTGATCTCCGCGTTCAATCGTGGACGAGCGATCGACCGATCGCTCATGTTCATCGCGGTGATCGGGATGAGCATCTCGGTGCTCGTCTACATCATCATCGGGCAGTATTGGGGCGCCTACCTTCCGAGCACGCAGGTCGAGGGCTGGCCGTTCGAGATTTCCGTCGATGCCTCCGCGGGATCGTCGCGGTGGTTCTTCTTTTCGCCGGCCAACTGGGTCAGTTTCTGCATGCTCCCCGTGCTGATCAATGTCACCGTCGCGCTCGGCTATGACACCCGCTTTTACCGAGCGGTCATGGTCGAAGAGTCGCAGCGGGACTATATCCGAACCGCTCGCGCCAAGGGTGCGAGCACTCGCCGTGTGATGTTTGTGCACATGCTCAAGAACGCGATGATCCCGATCATCACACGGATCATGATTTCCCTGCCGTTCGTCATCACGGGGTCGATCCTGATTGAGGTCTACTTCGGAATCCCCGGCATGGGACGCACGCTCATCAACGCGATCAACGCCAAGGACTTCCCCGTCATCCAGACCTTCACCGCACTCTTCGCGGGGCTCTTCATCGCATCGAACATCCTGACCGATGTGCTCTACGCACTCGCTGATCCCCGGGTGAGGCTTTCATGAGTATCCGAACCCGTATCAACGAGTCGCCCTCGCTCCGCAAGCTCTTCCGCAATCGCGGCGCGATGATCGCGATGAGCATCATCTCGTTGTATCTGCTGCTCTTCGTGTGGATCATCACCATGCAGTTTGCTTCATGGGTCGGCAAAGCCACGAACAGCTTTGATCTGCGTGAACGCCCGGTGATGGGGGCGCTGCTTCCTGAGCGCACGCTCGAGCGTGTCGGTGCGAGCAATCAGCCCGGCTTTGGGCTCATGGCAGAGCCCGGCAAACGCACGGAGCATGTGAAGTTTTACTTCGAGCAGGTCGCACGGATATTCAACGAGATCGATCAGTCCAGCACCGCGTTGAACGGCTCGGATGCCTCCGAGGCGCGGACCATGGACGAGATCCTCAATGCATCACGATTGGCAGAGCGTCGGGTCGCGGATCTGCCGGTTGATGAACTCCGCGCGAAATACGGCGCGGGGATGGCGATCTTCGCCGAGCAGGACACCCTTCGTTCGTTGCGGGCAACGCTGACCAAGATCGAACTGGCGATCAATCAGCTCGACGGTTACAAGGCGAAGCTCGATAACAGGGCGTCGCTGAGCGAAGAAGAGGTCGAGGTGCTCTACGACGATCTCGCGCTCTCGCTCGACGAGATCGTGCTGTTGCTTGAGGAGTACGCCGATCGCGCCCCGATCGAGACGGATCCGCTCAAGGCCATCGATCCGGCACCGCTGACCGAAGCGATGAACGCTTTGTTCGATCTTGAACCACTCGATCCGGTCTACGACCAGTCGATCGTTGACCAGATCCAGTCGGGGATTGACGGGGCGAGTGAGGGCATCAACGAAGCGGTCTACGCCAAGCTCGACCTGATCGAGCCGATCCTCAACGAACTCTACCCGGTTCCCAGCGGGATTGAGGGCCTGATCTACAAGTTCCGACTCATGCTGGGTACGGATCAGCAAGGCCGATCAATCATGCTTCGGGCACTGTACTCGGCCAAGATCGCGATCCAGGTCGGGCTGATCGTCTCGCTCATCGCCGTCGCGTTTGGCTCGATCATCGGCGCCGCCGCGGGCTACTTCGGCGGCTGGATCGACCACCTCGTCATCTGGCTCTATTCGACCTTCAGCTCGATCCCCTATCTTGTGCTGCTCGTGGTGCTCGCGTTTATGTTCACCGGCTCGATGTTCGAGGGCACGCTGATCCCACTCTATGTCGCGTTCTGCCTGACCTACTGGATCGGTCCCTGCCGCGTGACGCGCGGCGAAGCGCTCAAGCTCAAATCACTCGATTATGTCCAGGCCGCCCAGGCGCTGGGCGCGAGCAGGGCACGCATCCTGCTCAAGCACATCATCCCCAACACCTCACACCTGATGTTCATCAACTCATCGCTGCTGTTCATCGGTGCGATCAAGGGCGAGGTCGTGCTGACCTTCCTCGGCCTGGGGCTCAAGGAGGGCGCGAGCTGGGGGATCATGATCTCGCAGTCCAAACCCGAGGTTGTCTCGGGCTTCTTCTGGCAGATCGGTGCCGCGACTTTCTTCATGTTCGTGCTGGTGCTGGCGTTCAATGTGCTGACCGATGCGCTCCAGGACGCGTTCGATCCCAAGCATGTTGGCTGAGACATGTTCGATTAGCCACAAAAAACGCCCGCAGCAGTGCGGGCGGTTTTTTTAGAATCCGATCCGATCAGGAGCGGGCAGTTTCGAACCGGGTTGATATCTCCGCCCAGTTGACAATGCGCATAAACGCTTGCACATAGTCCGCCCGCTTGTTCTTGTACTTGAGGTAGTACGCGTGCTCCCAGACATCGACGCCCAGCAGCGGGATCGCGCCGGTAAACATCATGTCCTGCTGGTTCTGCATCTGCAGCACCATGAGTTTTCGTGCGGCGGGCTCGTAGACCAACCAGCCCCAACCCGAGCCCTCGACCCTGATTGCGGCCGATGTGAACTGATCCTGGAACTTGGCAAACGATCCGAAATCATTGATGAGCTGCTGGGCAAGGTTCCCGGATGGTTGCCCGCCACCGCCCTGATCCTCCGGCTGCATGCCGGACCAGAAGAGGGTGTGGTTGATGTGGCCGCCCATGTGGAAGCTCAGCTGACGCTGCCAGTGCTGGATCAGGGCGGCGTCACCGGTACCCCAGCGGATGGCTTCGAGCTGCTTGATCGCGTTATTCGCGCCCTTTACATACCCCGCGTGATGCATGCCGTGGTGGATCCGCATCGTTTCCTCGTCGATCACCGGTTCCAATGCGTCATAGGCGTAGGGCAGGTCGGGCAGGGTGTACTCGTTGAGTTGGGCGTTGTAGCCCAGAGCCGCGGGAGAGACCGGAGCGCTTCGCACCCTCGGCTGGTAGGCGGCGGATCCGCTTGCCGCAAGCCCGAGTGCGCCCAACGCGGCCATTCCTCCCAGCGCGTCTCGGCGTGTGATTTCATTACTCATCGTGGGTCTCCTTTCCTGTTGGAACCATCTCGATGATGGACTCTATTCCTGCCGGCCCTCGATCGCGGCGATCAGGCACGATGCGCCCAGAATCAGCAGATCATCGATCTCGTCGTCTTCGTCGAGGATTGACACGCCGAGGCGGAAAATGAGCGGATTGAAGTGCTGACGGAGCTCTGCGATGTTCTTCCCATCCCGTGCGCGGGTGACCTCGTAGCGTTGAGGGAAGAGAACCGCAGCAAAGTCGATGTACCGTCTGGCGAACGGGGCGAATGATCCCGTCTCACGGACCGTAGCGATCTGATTGTTGGACTGGTCGAAAACGAGCCACTCATCACGAACAAAGGAAGACTTGAGTCCCTTCCTGCGCATGGTCCCCAGCGATGTCCCGTCGGGCAGTGTGACGGCATAGGTCGCCCCAAAGTCGATGATGCTCTGCGTGTTGAGCGACAGGAGCATGTCGTTCATGTCCTCACCCGTGTAGAGCTTGATATCCTCACGGAGCTTGAATGCCTTCTGCTTGCAGTAGCCGATGACGGACCCCTGTTCGTCATAGACATGGAATGCTGCCCCGAAGATCTTGAAGACCTTGCGCCGGATGGTGTACTGCTCGTTCGTGTTGCTCATGGCTTCCTCAATGGGATGGTTATCATCTCGATACGATGAGTGTATTGAAAAAGCGGGCACGCAATGCGCGCCCGCTTTGAAAATCATGGACTGGGCATTCAGCTCTCGCCAACCTGCCAGCGGCGGAAGTTGGAGAGTTCAGCCGCGCCGATCAGATCCCGGACCGCCTTGGATGGGTCCATGACGAAGGGCTGCTCGAGAAGCGCGACTTCAGAGAAGAACTTCTTCATGCCGCCCTCGACCATCTTCTCAGCGATTTCCTGCGGCTTGCCCGATTCGACCGCCTGCTCGATACGGAACTTGCGCTCCTTCTCGACCATGTCCGCGGGGATGTCCTCGCTTGTGAGGCCGAGCGGGCGAGGGACCGCGGCGGTGACATGCATCGCGAGTTGACGGAGGATGTCGCCGTCGACCTCGCCCTGCGCCTCGATCAGCGAGCCGGTCTTCCCGTCGTGATGGACATAGAACCCGTAGTGGGTCTTGCCGGGTTCGCCCACGAGCTTCTCGATCGCGTCGATTGAGATGTTCTCGCCGGTCGAGATGCGGAGCTCGTCGATGATGTCCTTCATCTCGTCGGTTGGGGCCACATCGCCCGCTCCTGCGGCGAGGGCGAGCTGGGCGATCTGCTTCACCGCGTCGACGAACTTGTCGTTCTTGGCCGTGAAGTCGGTCTCGGCCTTGACCTTGACGAGGGCTGCCGCGGATCCGTCATCGGAGACGGCAACCTCGACGCGGCCTTCGCCGGCGACGCGATCGGTCTTGGTTTCCATTTTGCCCTTGAGCTTCTTGCGAAGCAGGGTCTCGGCCTGCTCGACATCGCCGTCGGCCTCCTGGAGCGCCTTCTTGCACTCCATCATCGCGAGGCCGGTTTTGTTGCGCAGGTTCATCACATCTTTAGCACTGATGGACATGTCAGGTGATCTCCGCCTGATTGGGTTCGGGTGAGTATGCCGGATCCGTTCCGGGCAATCTCACGGTGTCGTGTATGTCATGCCTTGTGTGTCGTGGCATGCTTGTCATTCGATTAGGATTCTGCGGGTGCGGCCGCAGCCGCGTTCTCGCTGGCGGGCTCTTCCGATGCAGCCTTGCTGTCGTCAGCACGGAACTGAGCACGGCTCGAGCGGCGGGGGGTACGCGAATCATCGCTGCCGCCCTTGTCACTGCTGCGGCCTTCGTTGCTCTCAACACGGGCGGTCTTGCCGTCAGAGATCGCCTTGCAGAGCTCACGGACGATTACATCGATCGAACGCATCGAGTCGTCGTTGCCCGGGATGGCGATGTCAACGATATCGGGGTCGCCGTCGGTGTCGATGAGGCAGATGGTCGGGATTCCGAGCTTGCGTGCCTCACGGAGTGCTGTGGTCTCGCGGCTGACATCGATGGCGACGATCGCGCCGGGCATCTTGTGCATGCGACGGATGCCGTCGAGGTTTCGCTTGATCTTGCGCATCTCGCGACGCAGCTGTGACTCCATCTTCTTGGAGTAGCTCTCGAAATTGTCGTCTGCCTCGATGGCTTCGAGTTCCTCGAGTCGCTTGAGGCGATTGCGGATGGTTCCGAAGTTGGTGAGCGTTCCGCCAAGCCAACGCTCGGTCACATAGTGCATCTCGACATCGGCGACGCGCTGCTCGATCACGCCCTTTGCCTGACGCTTTGTGCCCACGAAACAGACATCCTTGCCGCTCGCGACCGTTTTGGTCAGGAACTTGCGGGCAAGCAGGAGGCCCTTCACGGTCTCCTTGATGTCGATGATGTGGATGCCGTTGCGCTTGCCGTAGATGTACGGGGTCATCTTCGGGTTCCAGCCGCTGGTGCGCTGTCCGAAGTGAATGCCCGACTCAATAAGATCTTGCACGAGTGTGTTGGCCATGATACCTATCCGTTCCTTGTCAGCGGCACCGGCTGCGTGATCGGTCGCGGCACGAGGGCGCTTTGGTGACGAATCAGTGATCCCGGAGTGTTCCGGGATCGATTGTTTGATGACAAATCCCATCAGGGGCGTGCGAACCGATCAATCCGCACCATCGAGTATAGGTTCACCGGCTGGCCAAACAAGCCGGTAGCCCGTGAAGAATCCCGCACAGAGACTCATACAGAACCCGAACCTTTCGGTGCCTGCGGTCGATTCTGAACCATCACAACGCAATTCTCAGCCGTCGTTTGAGATGACTGCTCCGCCGTCCGATGGAGAGCGGGTAGTTCAACCCATAGGCCGAGAAGACTGAAGAACAGACGGAGAGATGCAGGATGAGTAACAGCGGGCTCATAGTCAGGCGTTCCGTGCGCTTCGAGGTATCGATGCCCGCACGGGTCCGCGTAGCGTCGCATCACGCGGAGGTTCTGAACTTCGTCAAGGGTGTCTGCGACGAGAATCGATGGATCAACATCGATCTGATCGATTTTGGGAGTGGTGGATTGGGTTTCATCGCCCCGGTCTATCTACCCCGAAATGCACACCTCGAAGTACAGGTGCCCGACTTTCAGAACCCGGCGGGCCGGATTCTGCTCGAGTGCTGCCTGTGCGTCCAGCGTATACAGATGACCGATCGTCGACCCGCGTACCAGGTCGGGTGTTCCTTCCAAGATTTGAAGGAATCCGAGGTTACGCAAATCGATGTGATGATCGATCGACTCAGCGGTTTGATCGAATCTGACTCAAACGGAGAAGACGATGCTGGATACCTCTGAGTTCATCATTCAGGTACTGATCGAGAATCAGAAGCTCTCTCAGGATGACGCGAAGCGGCTGAGAGAGTACATCCTCGATAAGGAGATGAGCTTCGACGAGGCGGTCATCCGTTCCAACATCATCTCGCCCACCGAGGTCGCGATCGCGAAGGCAACTATATGCGAATATCCGTTCACGGACCTCAACAACTACGACATTGATATCCGTCAATCCAGATGTATGCCCAAGTCGATGGCCGAGCGCCTTCCCGCTCTTTACTTTCGGCGATATCGCAACGGTAGCGATGGAGGACCCGCTCGATCTACAGGCGATCGACGAGCTGCGTCAAACACTCAAAAAGCAGATCGATCCTGTTGTCTGTGACGCTCAGCAGCTCCGGCTGCTGATCACCAGAGCGTACACGCTCGATACGGGCATGCAGGAAGTCGAGTCATCGGACGGTGAAACAACAGACTTTGATAACAGCAACGAGCCGGTTGTGGCCGCGGTGAATCAGATCCTGTTCTCGGCAGCAGAACTCAAGGCAAGCGACATTCATATCAACCCAGATGACAAGCGGCTCCTGCTCCGGTATCGCGTAGACGGCGTGCTGCAGACTCAGCGAGGGCCAGAGATCAGCATGCACGAAGGGCTGATTCAGCGACTCAAGGTCATGGCACACCTCGATGTCACCCAATCGCGACGCCCGCAGGACGGGAAGTTCCGATTCAAGCACAACGGCATCCCGCTTGATGTCCGCCTGAGCATCGTCCCAACGATACACGGCGAGAACGCGGTGCTCCGACTGCTCAGCAGCGCGAGCACGATCGGGCAGATCAAGGATCTGGGCATGCCGCTGGATGTGAGCGACGCGTTCTCGCAGATGATTCATAAGCCGCACGGCATCGTGCTCGTGACCGGGCCCACCGGCTCGGGCAAGACGACCACGCTCTACACGGCGCTCAATGAGATCAACTCGCCCGAGCGCAACATCATGACCATCGAGGACCCGGTCGAGATCCG
>CAYQRD010000027.1:0-27131 GCA_964419845.1 uncultured Phycisphaeraceae bacterium | reverse complement strand
AGGGCGGACCCTACCGCGAACCCGACCAGTCCACCTTCTACGGCGGCGGCGCGGAAGGGTATAGCGACTACGAGCCACTCAACGCGAGTAAAAAAGCAAACGCGTAGGGTGGCGTGGAAGTGACGCAGTCTCCTCCACGAACGAGAGTCATCCAAGAACATGCAGGAGCCGAAGACGGCACCTGCATGGCACCCGGCCACGCGCAGATTAAGTCGGATCAAAGACCGATCACGACCGTTCCTGCTTAAACCCTGACTCCGTCAGGGCGTAAGCAGGGCACCCCGCATGTTGCTTTTACTCACAGCCCATACGCCGGCTTCACCCGCGACTCCAGGTGCCGCATCAGCGGGTCCGCGCTCAGCGCCTTGCCCGTCGAACGCTCACACAACTCGGCCGCCGAGTAACGGCGACCGTGCTGATGGATGTTCACGCGCAGCCAATCGAGCAGCGCGCTGAACTCGCCCTTGCTCATCTGCTCATCGAGATCGGTGATCTGCTCGTTGATCGTCTCCCACATCTGGGCGGCATACAGGTTCCCCAGCGTGTAGGTCGGGAAGTAGCCGATCAGCCCGAAGCTCCAGTGCACATCCTGCAGGCAGCCCTTGGCGTCGCTGGGGACATCGAGCCCGAGCATGGTCTTGAACTTCTCGTTCCACGCGCCGGGCAGGTCCTTGATGGCCAGGTCGCCGCTGATCATGGCGCGTTCGAGCTCGAAGCGGAGCATGACATGCAGGTTGTAGGTGCTCTCGTCGGATTCCACGCGGATGAAGCTGGGCGTGCAGGTGTTCATCGCCTTGGTGAAGGTCGGCAGGTCGATGTCCTTGAACGCGCCGTCGAAGTGCTCGTTGGCGACGGGCAGGGCCCAGTTCCAGAACGCACGGCTGCGCCCGACCATGTTCTCCCACATGCGTGACTGCGACTCATGGATGCCCAGCGAGACCGCATCGGTCAGCGGCGTGCCGAACAGCTCGCCCTCCTTGGGCAGGCCTTGTTCATAGAGCCCGTGCCCGCACTCGTGCATGGTCGAGCTGATCGCGTCGGGGAAGTTGTCGAGCGCGTACCGGGTCGTCATCCGCGTGTCGCCGGGCCCGAAGCCCGAGCAGAACGGGTGGGTGGTGGTGTCCAGGCGACCCTTCTTGTAATCGAAGCCCAGCGCCGCCGTGACCGCCTCGCCGAAGGCGTGCTGCTTGTCGGTGGCGATCTCGCGATGCAGGAAGTCCACCCGCGGTGCCGTCCCCGTGTCCATGACCTCGGCGATGAAGGCGCTGAGGCGCTCACGCAGCGGCGTGAAGACCGACTCGATGTCACGGGCCGTCGTGTGCGGCTCGTACTCCTGCAGCAGCGCGTCGTACAGCTCGCCGCCGTCCTCCACGCCGTAGCACTCGCCCTTGCGCTTGGTGAGGTTGAGTACCTCGGTGAGCGACGGAACGAATGCCGGGAAATCGTTGTTCTTGCGGGCGTGCTTCCAGCATTCCTGGGCCTCGGACTGCGCCTTGGCGAGCGCCTCGACGAGGTCGTTGGGCAGCTTGGTGGCCAGGTCGTAGTCGCGACGCATCTCGCGGATGTTGGCGGCCTCGGCGCTGCCGGGCTGGCTCAGCTCCGGGTCCTGCTCGCACTGGGCGATGAGGTCGCCGATCTTCTTGCTCGTCTTCCGCTCGTGGATGATCCCCGCCAGCAGCGACGCCTGCTCGGCCCGTGCCTTAGCGCCGGCCGGCGGCATGTAGGTCTCCTGATCCCAGCTCACCAGCGCGCTGATGGAACCGAGCGACCCGACCTGCCGCTTGAGGGTAATGAGTTCGCTGTAGTGCTTGGGCAGGGTGGCGGTGGTGGTCATGGCTCAGCTCCTTGGTTCACGAAAATGGATGATGGTGAACAATAGTAGGAGCCAAGGGGGGTGATTTACCGCAGTTTCAGCGTCGCCAGCGCGATCACGCTGAACAGGATCGCGATCAGCCACAGGCGGACCACGACCTGATTCTCGGCCCAGCCGCCCTGATGCAGGTGGTGGTGGTATGGCGCGATGCGGAAGATGCGTCGTCCGGTGCCGGTCTTGATGCGGGTGTACTTGAACCAGCCGACCTGCAGCATGACCGAGCCGATTTCGAGCAGGAACACGCCGCACATGAGCAGCACGACGAACTCCTGGCGGGTCATCACGGCGATGTAGCCGATGCACCCGCCCAGCGCCAGCGAGCCGGTATCGCCCATGAAGACCTGCGCGGGCTTGCAGTTCCACCACAGGAAGCCCAGGCACGCCCCGGCCATCGCGCCCGCCATGACGGCGAGCTCGTCGGTGAACGGGACATAGGGCACCAGCAGGTATTGGGCGGCGCTCTGTGTGCCGGCGATGAGGGCGAGCAGGATCAGCCCGAAGCTGACGATGGCCGACGAACCCGCGGCCAGCCCGTCCATGCCGTCGGTGATGTTGACGGCGTTGGACACCCCCGCGACCATGAGCGTCGAGATCAGCACGAACACGGGCATTCCCAGATAGATGAGCGATTCGCTGGGGAACTTGGTTAATGGATCGAAGGTGCGCTGGAAGGGGAGGTTGAGCGCATGGGCGAGCGAGTCGCCGCTGTCGGGCGATATGCCGTAGCGGAAACCGAAATAGCCGACGATCGCGCCGATGCCCAGCTGGAAGACGAGCTTCTCCCACGAGTACAGCCCCTGGCGCCCCGTGCCGCGGCGTGAGGCGGTGAGCTTGAGCCAGTCGTCGGCACCGCCCACCACGGCCAGCCAGACCAGGGTGAAGAGCCCGAGGTAAACCCTGTTGATGCGGATGTCGGCGAGCAGGAAGGTCGAGATGAAGATCGCGCCGACGATCAGGATCCCGCCCATAGTGGGCACATTGGCCTTGCTGGCGGCGTGCTCGCGGAGCAGCTCGGCGTCGGTCTCGCCGCCGTCGCCGATCTTGAGTGCGATGAGCGAGCGGATCACGCGCTTGCCGAAGAACACCACGATCGCGAACGCGAGCCCCGCGGCGAGCAGCGCCCGGAACTGGATCTGGTCGAACACCGAGAGCATTCCGTCGTAGAGCTTTTGCTCGTCGAGCCAGTTTCGCAGGATGTCGATGAGGATGTAGATCATGCGTGGGTCGGGGCGTCCCCGTGCGTCTGGGATCGGCTCGATGCGTGCAGATCGCCCAGAATCGTGATCAATCGCTCCAGTTTCACACCGCGCGAGCCCTTGATGAGCACCGTCTCGCCGGGTTCGATCTGCTGCGCGATCGCTTTGATTTGCGGATCGCCAGACTCAGGAAGCATGGTCAGCCCCAATGATGCGGCATCGGTCCTAGCAAAGCCCGCACCGATCAGCACCACGCGGTCGAACGCGACCATGCTCGACACATGCTCCGCGAGCGATTCATGCTCGGCCGGGCCCGATTCGCCCATCTCCAGCATCTCACCCAGCACGACGACCTTTGCACCATCGGTCTGCAGATCTGCATATGTCGAAAGCGCGGCACGCATCGAGTCAGGGTTCGCGTTGTACGCGTCGTTGATCACGATGATCGGCGCGGTGCCCGTCTCGATCACCACTCGCTCGAACCGCATCGCCGGACCGACCGCATGAGCGAGGCCATCGCGGATGACGGCATCATCGATGCCCAGATGCCTGGCCGCGAGCACACACAGGGCCGCGTTGCGCGCGTTGTGCACGCCGGGCATGGATACGCTGAACCGGGCTCCATCAATCGCAAACCCGCTGGCCGTGCTCGTGGCTTCGCGGAGCTCGAATCTGTCGTCGAGGCGGTGGATCGCGTGCGGATCGTCCGCGATCGCATCCTCGAGTGTGCCGATCCCCCCCGGGATGACCCCGAGCGCGTCGTCGGGTGCGTCACGGATGATGCGCGCCTTCTCGCGGGCGATGTTGGCAACGGAGCCCAGCGCCTGCAGATGCGCCCGCCCGATGCTGGTGATGATCGAAATGCTTGGACGCAGCAATCGCGTGCGCTCCGCGATCTCTCCGGGCGTGCTCATGCCCACCTCGGCCACCAAGTACTCGGCGTCGGCGGGCGTGTTGAGGATCGTAATCGGCACACCCAGCGCGTTGTTGAAGCTCTTGGGCGACACGAACGACTTGCCCGCGGCGGCGCACACGCTGTGCATGAGCCGGCAGGTGGTGGTCTTGCCGTTGGACCCCGTGACCGCGATGACGCTGGCCCCGAGCGTTGCCCGCCACGCCCGGGCGAGGCGCGTCAGTGCTTGGCGCGGATCATCGACGACAAGCGTCGGCAACCCGAAGCCCGCGGGTACCCGATCGGGGTGTGTCACGACGCACACGCCCGCGCCGTTTGCCTTGGCCTGATCGAGGTGGCTGTGCCCGTCGCGCTGCTCGCCAACAAAGGCGAAGAAGACCTGCCCAGGTTGCAGGTCGCGCGTGTCGATGCTCACGCCAACGAAATTGAGCGATCCGGTCGTCGGCTCGATGTGCCACGCACCGCCCGCGGCTTGGGCGAACTCGTCCCAACCCCACGCGCTCATGACGCGCCTGCCCGCTGGGCCTGTGTGCTCTGCGCACGCAGCCGCCGCTCGCGCAGGGCGGCTTGTGCGTGCTCGCGATCGTCGAAGTGGATCGAGCGGGTGCCACCCATGCCGTCGGGCACGATCTGCTCGGTCTCGTGGCCCTTGCCCGCGATGACGATCACATCGCCGGGCTTGGCGTCCATGATCGTGGAGCGGATCGCCGTGGCCCGGTCGGGCTGCACACGCACAAAGTGGCGTTTCATCGGATCGATGCCCCCGAGCACCTGCTCGATGATGGCGCTGGGGGATTCGGTGCGGGGGTTGTCGCTGCTGACGACGACACGGTCGGCGTGCGTCGAAACCGCGTGACCCATGCGGGGCCGCTTGGTCTGGTCACGATTGCCGCCGCACCCGAAGATGCACCACAGCCCCGCGCCCCGGGGCAGCACGCGGCGCACGCCCGAGAGGGCGCTGGTCAGCGCGTCGTCGGTATGGGCAAAGTCCACCAGCACGGTCAGGTCGTCCTCGTCTCGCTCGCAGTGTTCGAGGCGACCCATCGGGAGCCTGAGCCCGGGCAGCGTGCGTTCGATCGCGTCGCGCTGATCCTGCGGTTCGATGCCCGCACGGGTGAGGATCGCCTGCGCCAGCAGGACGCTCTGCAGGATGTTCATCGCGTTATAAGCGCCGATGATCGGAACCTGCACATCGAACGATGCGTCGGGTGTGGTCACGATGAGGTGCGTGGCCTCGATGGATTCTGCCTTGATCCGCACGCTCGCCTGCACAGTTTCATCGTCGCCGCAGCGCACGACCGTCGAGCCCTCGGTGCAGGCATCGCTCATGGCCTGAGCACAGGGGTCGCCCGCGTTGATCGATGCGAAGCCGTCCGGCTTGAGCGATGCGAACAGGCGTGCCTTGCTGTCGCGATAGTGCCCGAGCGTCAGGTGGTAGTCGAGGTGATCGCCAGTGAGATTGGTGAACGCGGCGGCGTCGAACGCGATCGCGCCCGTCCGGTGTTGATCGAGCGCGTGGCTCGATACCTCCATCACCACCGCCTTGCAGCCGTGCTCGACCATGGTCGCGAGCGTGCGGCTCATCTCCAGTGCCGGCGGCGTCGTCATGGCAGCGCGCGAACGCTCACGCCCGTCGTCGATCTCCACGGTCCCGATCAGCCCACAGCGAACCCCCGCGCCCTCGACGAGCTGATGGGTCAGGTGAGCGATGGTGGTCTTGCCGTTGGTCCCGGTCACCGCTGCGCAGATGAGCCTGCTCGCGGGGTGCCCATAAAATCGCTCCGCGATCAGGGCCGCGATCCGCTGCGGGTCATCGCAGCCCAGCAGCACAACCCGCGAACGCATCGGGAGTTCGATCATCGGCACCGACGCGTGCTCGGTCAGCACCGCGACTGCGCCGCAGTCGATCGCCGGCTCGACATAATGCAGACCCTGATCGCGGGTCCCGGCGCGGGCGATGAACAACGACCCGGGCACTGCGGTGCGCGAATCCTCCGTGATATCACAGATCCGCACAGACGCAAGATCAACACCCGGCGTGTGGCAGGTGATGTCGAACCCCGAGATGAGTTGATCGAGTCGCATGCGGTCTGCCCGTCTATCGACGATTTCATCGATCGTGTCGCAGTTTTCACCCACCCATGATACCCGAAAGCGTCAGTTATCAATCATTCAGGGCAGGATCAGCATCGCGTCGCCGTAACTGAAGAAACGGTATCGGTGCTCGATCGCTTCCTGATAGATCGCGTGGACACGCCCGAGCCCGTCGACCTCGCCGGGCACTTCGAGCAGCCCCGCGATCATCGCCAGCAGCGTCGAACGGGGCAGATGGAAGTTCGTCACCATCCCCTGCACCCATCGCCAGTCGTAGCCGGGCGCGATGAGGATGTCCGTGCTGTATCGCTCGGGGAGTGCTCCGTGCGGATCGTCGGCGTGCAGGCGGGCGTAGCTCTCAAGCGTCCTGGCGCTCGTCGAGCCCACGGCGATGACCCTTCGGTCGCCCCGTGGCGGGAGGTACGCCCCCGCTTCGCCCAGGGCGCACCACTCGTGATGCATGGGATGCGCCTCGAGTGTCTCGCTCTCGATGGGCTTGAAGGTCCCCGCCCCCACATGCAGGGTGACTTCCGTCGTTGCCACCCCCCGCGCGTGCAGCGATCCGATGACGCCGGGCGTGAAGTGCAGCCCCGCGGTGGGCGCGGCAACCGAGCCGGCTTCGTGCTCGCTGGCGAAGGTCGTCTGATAGTGCGAGCGGTCGTAGACCTCGCCCGGATCCTCGTCGCGTGCCTTGCGCTGGGCCAGGATGTAGGGCGGCAGGGGCGTTCGCCCCAGCCTCTGGAGCACCTCGTGCCCGGTCTCGTCCGAGCCGGTCACCCGCACACGCCAGGCACCGGGCCCCTCATCGTCATCGCGTTCGAGAAGCTCGATGATCACGCCGCTGGGATTGCCGGATTGATCGTGCAGCACATATCGCTTGCCCGGCTGAGCCCGCTTGGCCCTGATCATCGCGATCCACTCGATGCACTGTGCACCGGGCACATCGTGCAGGTAGAGCCCCTCGAACCGGCTCGCGGACCCGACCCGCTCGCCCAGCAGGCGGGCGGGGATCACGCGCGAGCGATTGAACACGAGCAGATCGTCGGGCCCCAGCAGATCGGGCAACTCGCGGAACACGCGGTGTTCGAGCCGGCCGGGGTCGCTGCGCTGCACCACCAGCAGACGCGATGAATCCCGCGGCTCAGCGGGCTTGGTCGCGATCAGCTCGCTGGGCAGTTCAAAATCGAGCGCGTCTGTCCGCATGGGTGTGGATCGTACGCACCACCCGTGTTGCCCGGGCACCACAAACCACCCAGACGGAGCCAGCATCGCTGATCCCAGCACCGATACACGGTGCTGAGTCCGGTTCTTCTCGGACATGGTTCCGAGGCACGGCACATGCAGCTTGTTTGCAGTCATGGGCACCGGAACAATCACAAACACGAATCCGATCGCGTGGGGGCTCCCCCTGCACGGGGGGCGTGTGCATCCCGATCGGGTGATCGTTCCAATCCCCAGGCCCTTCGATGTCGCGCCCGGGATGGTCCCCTTCCACCGCTACCTGCAGGCGCAGAACCAGATTGAACAAGTGAGCGACGCAGCGCGTCCGATCGAACAGCCGCGTCGTGCGTGCGACTGCCTCGAACTCAGCGGCAGCGACGCAACCGGCCCCGGGCTGCTGCCAAAGCTCGGCGAAGTCCTCCCCGTCGGACCCCAGGCGAGCGCAGAACTGCGGGTGCAGGACCTCCGTCAGCGGGTGGTGCCCGCGACCGGGCGGCTGCTCGATCTCTTCGCCTGATGATCGATCGACACCGCCTGTGATCGCCTTCCCCGGCTTCCCTGCAGGCTCGCGAGATCTGTGCTACCATACAACACACAAACAACCAAGAGGAACAACGCCCTTGCGGCCTGTTCCTGCGGGGACACCACATGAACTGTCAGAGACTCATAACACACAGGGGCTCGGGCACGCTCGCGCTGATCGCCTGCGTGCTGCTGCTGAGTGGATGCCGACTGATCCACAAGTCCAATAGCAGCCAGGAGATGGCCGTCGAACTCGAGCAGGCGCCGCCGATCACAGCTCAGACGCTTGGCGACCGCCACATGCTTGTGATGCGTGCGCCCAACCCGGGCTGGTCGCTGCGGCTCGATCGCGACCAGCGGGGCAAGGACGAGTGGATCGTGTTCATCACGATTCGTCGCCCCGATCCCGCGTTCATGTACCCCCAACGCATCGTGGACAAGCGACTGCTCACCGAGGTCGAGATTTCCGATCCGATCCGGGTCATGGCCAGGCTGCTCGATCACAACGAGAACGGGACCAATGACGACTATGCACCGCTGACGCTTGTTGATTCACTCGAGCCATGAGCAGCGACGGGCCATCATCGACACCCGAAGCGGGCGCGTGCTCGGCGAATGGACGATCACTGCTGGCGCTCACAATGGTGCCCGGGCTCGGGCCCGTGCGCATCGCCCGATTGATCGAATCGCTCGGCTCCATCGAGGCCGTGCTCGGCGCGAGCGCTGCACGGATCGGGCAGGTTCCCGGGATCGGTTCCAAAACCGCCGCGAGCGTGGCCCAATCGCTGCACCAATCGCTCGATCGCGTGGATCAGCAGCTCGAGCGCATCGCCCGATGCGGGGCGCATATCGTCGCGATCAGCGATCCCCACTACCCGCCCATGCTCGCGGCGATCCCGGCGGCTCCCCCGCTGCTGTGCGTCCGCGGTCATCTGGACATCGAGGGTGCCCACAAGTACACCTGCGCCATGGTGGGTTCACGCGATTGCAGCATCTACGGCGTCGAACAGGCCGGGCGGTTCGCCGGGGCGCTGGGCAGCGCGGGTGTGGCGGTCATCTCGGGCGGTGCACGCGGGATCGACACGGCCGCCCATCGCGGGGCGCTCAACGCGGGCGGATCGACGATCGTCGTGCTCGGCTGCGGGATCGGGCACGATTATCCGCCGGAGAATGCGACGCTCTTCAGCGAGATCGTAGAACAAGGCGGGGCGGTGGTTTCCGAACTCCCGCCCGATACCAAGCCCGATGCCAAGAACTTCCCCGCCCGCAATCGCATCATCTCCGGGCTGTCGCTGGGCGTGCTTGTGATCGAAGCAGGGCTGCGTTCGGGCGCGCTCATCACCGCCCGTCACGCGATCGAGGACCACGGGCGCGAGGTCATGGGGCTGCCGGGGCGAGTGGATTCGCCCAGCAGCGCCGGGACCCTTGAACTGCTCAAGCAGGGTGCCCACCTTGTGGTCGAGCCCGGCGATGTGCTCTCGATCCTCCGCCAGGATGCGCGGCACCTCTTCCAGGGCACACACGCCGCCCGAACCATGAACCCGGCCGCCTCGAACGCCCAGCAATCCGATCACACACCGATCCCCGAGCCGGAGGGGGCGATGGGCGACATCCTGCGGTTGCTCTCGGAAGCTCGCACCGGGGACGAACTCGCCGAGCAGCTGGGGATGGACCCGGGGTTACTCCGCTCGGAGTTGACGATGCTTGAGATCCGGGGCCTTGTGCGCCGGGAGGGCAGCCGGTTCGTTCGGGTCCGATAAGGGACGATTTCTGATGCGTTCGGGGGATGGACGCAAACTTTGCGCATGGATTTTGTGCCGATGTTCGGTCTTTGAAACGCTATTATGAGGCAAAAATCCCGGATTGAACGGATTCATCTTGTCGTCTGGTCCATGATCGGCTAAGATTGACCAAACAAACAGGGCCCGAATGCTGTTCTTCAAACCCTTCGATACCCGATCAGAACGGGGACAACCCGTGCAGGCCAGAACCGGTTTGCACGACTGATCGAAGGCATTGAAGCGATGAACAACAGCAACACAACCCTGATTCGACTCGGCCCGGGCGGAGACTATGTATCCGATTTTCACCCGACACATCGGCGTGATCATTGGTTCAGGAACATCCGCAACTGGCTCACGCGAGTGGACGCGGTCTCGCTGGAAGACCAGCCCGTATCGCGTGCGGAGATGATTGGCCTGCTGCATGTCACGCAGCGGCTCATTGGGACACAACGCGATCTGCTCGGGCATGCCCAGCGGACGCTTGGGAGATTGAACTCAACGACGAGCATCCAGACCGCGACACGCACAGGGCGCGGCTATGAACCACTTCGAAAGGATGAGCGACATGAACCTCACACCCAAACAGCTTCGGATTCTTCAGTTGATCCGCGATTCTCGTATTCGCCGTGGCTATTCCCCAACGATGCAGGAGCTCGCCGACGAGATCGGCGTGAGCAAGGTCACGGTCTTCGAGCATGTCGAAGCGCTCATCAAAAAGGGCGCGCTGGTACGCGAGGCGAACAAGGCACGCTCTTTGTCGATCGCTGAGGGGATCTCGGTCCCCGATGAGTCCCGTCCGCTCAAGTTCCCCCTGGTGGGCAAGATCGCCGCTGGATACCCCATCGAGAAGGTTGCCGACGCCGACGAGATCGATCTCGTCGAGTTCCTCTCGACCCTTGACGACGCGGGTTCAACCTTCGCGCTGCAGGTCGATGGCGAATCGATGCGCGACGAGGGCATCCTCGACGGCGACCTCGTCCTGCTCGAACGCGCCCAGGTTGCCCACAACGGCGATCGCGTCGTCGCCCTGCTCGAGGACGGCTCAACCACACTCAAAACCTTCTACAAGGAAGCGGACCACATCCGCTTGCAGCCAGCGAACCCCGATTTCGAGCCGATCCGCGTGAAGTTCTGCCAGATCCAGGGCATCGTCAAGGGCGTCGTGCGACGCTACTGATTCCCTGATACACTGATCGCGAATACAACGCCTCTCTCAAACGGCTGCTCTGTGCGGGCAGCCGTTTTTTCATGGCTGCTCCTCGTGCAAATGAGGATCAGAACCGCTTGTGGGTCGGACGCTCGCTCGGTGCACGCACACCCATGATCGCGCGCAGCAGCGGCAGGTCACGCTGGCGTGTGAGCTTGAGGTTGAGCGGGTCGCCGTCCACGATGACCACTGGTTCGCCGAGGCGCTCGATCAGCCCCGCGTCGTCGGTTGAGGCGAGATCGTCCTGCGCGTAGGCACGCAGCAGCAACCCACGCTCGAAGACCTGCGGCGTCTGCACCTGCATGAGGTTCGATCGATCGATCGTCTCGCGGACCGCGTGCAGGCGATGCGTCGTGCCGACACCCAGAATCGAAGCGATCGTGTCCGCATCGCCCGTGTCCGCGAGCGGCTCAGGGTCCACACGCTTGAGCGTGTCGCTCACGGGTGTGCCTGGGACGATCGCGTTGTGATTTCTGGCCGCATCGAACACTCGGTCGATCAGCGCGGGATCCGTCGCGGGGCGCGCGGCGTCGTGGATGGCCACATGGGTGCACGCATCATCGATGGTCTTCAGCGCGTTTGCCACGGTTTCGTAGCGGTGGTCCCTGCCCCCGCGGACGAGCGAGGCACCCAGCAGGGACAGGCGATCGCCGTGGCGCAACTGGAACTCGCTGAACGCACGATCATCATGGGGGCCGGCGACGATGATCTGATGCACCTCGTCGCGTGTGTTGAAGAGTTCGACGCTGCGCTGGAGCACGGTCTTTCCGCCAAGGTCCTCGTCGAGCTTGGATCGCGGAGCGCCCAGCGCGTCGAGTGAATCGGGCGCTGTGTTGTAGCGGTTGGATGCTCCGGCGGCGGGGATGATGACACAGATGCGCATAGGCAAGTATACGAAAAAGACCGGTCCGGGATGAGAGGCCCGACCCGGTTGATTGCCATCGCTGACAACCCGGTCTCATTCACAGAAAGAGAGCGTGAGAGACTCAGCGTCGGCGACGCACACACAGCAGCCCGGCCCCCGCAAGGGTCAGGGCACCCGCGGGTGCTGGCACCTGAGTGATGGTGATGCGAGCGACGAGATCATCTGGGCCGAAGGTGCTGCCGATGGTTGCACCGTTGCCCGTGCCCGATCCGAGGAACGACGCGAGATACCCGCTGTCGCCCGGGTCGGTGAAGAAGCCCCGGATGGGGTTGAACTCGGGCAGGGCCTGACCGTCGTTGACGCTGAATGCAGCGTCATGGGCAGCGTCGTTGACCTCGGTCCCGTTGTCGTTGATATCGCGTCCGTAGATCTCGATGACGCGCGGGCCGTTGAAGTTGCCCAGCGCATCGAAGAGCTCGATAGCGGTCGGGTTCCCGTTGGCAAAGAACAGGTCGTTGCTGGGCACGATCATCGAAGCGTAGGAGAAGAAGCGGTTGACGCTCGAATCGCCGATGTCGAGCGTGAACACTGCGGATTCACCGGGCGAGTAGACCGGAGCATCGCCATCGAAAGCGATCCCGGCAAGCGTGGTGTCCACCCCTCCGGCGACCCCGGCGGCGCTGCCCGCGAAAGCGGCTGAGAGCGGACCGGTGTTTCCGTTCTCGGCGATCTCGGTGATCCCCGGGAAGTTGCTGGCAAGCTCGCCGCTGTTGTAAGTGTCGAACCCGCCGTTGTGCGCCGCGACCCAGACCGGTGTGAAGAAGAAGTTCTCTCCTCCGAGTGCGTTGTCGATCTGGATTGAAATGATCTCGGCGTGCGCCGCCACTGCGAGCAGTGCGACCGATGCGATTGCGATTCTTGAGTTGTTCATCACTGATATTCCTCCCGGAAGCTGTCGTCGCGTTCAACGCGAGCTGCACGCGCAGCGATCGCGCCGCCCCGTTGCGACGCACGGAGCGTTTATCCGCGGCAAAGCGGACCCCCTCAACTGGTTGACAATGTCAGATCGCGAAGACGCGGATAACCGCGTCGGCGATCTCGTCGGCGTACCCGGACGCCGGCCCGACCAGCGAGCCGTCGTTGATCAGGCGTGGGATATTGAGCACCAACCCTGTGAACAGGGCGACCCCGAGGTCGGGATCCATGGTGCGGATCTGATTGTTCTGCATCGCTCTGGTGATGAACGAACGGAAAAGTCGTCCCTGCTTGGTGTACACCTCGCCGAGCGTCTCGGCCATGCGATGAGGCATGAGCAGGACATAGGAAAATGCTTCCGCGTTGGAATCGAAATACTGGTAGGTCAGCTTCACCCAAGCGCGTACGGCGTGCTCGAAGGGCAGGTCGGTCTTGACCAGCACGGACTTGTCGCGGGCCATCTCCTCGACGACCCCGGTGTACGCCGCCCGGATCAGCTCGTCCTTATTGGTGAAATGCTTGTAGACCGCGCCCTCTGTGATGCCGACTTCGCGTGCGATCGTGCGGATCGATGCGCCGTCGATGCCGTCACGCACCCCGAGGCGGATGGCCGCGTCTTTGAGGTTCTCGCGTGTTGAGCGTCGTGGTGCTGGATCCGGGTTCTGCATGGCGAGATCCTAGGGTGAGTCGTACTATCCGATTTGGTACACAGTCGTTTACCATCGGCCGTGGAGGTGAATCCCGAGACTCGGGCAGATATTCCTTCTCTTTCCGGGTTTTTCAGCATATCTTGAGGAGGAAGCCCCGAATAGTCTGATCTCAGGCAGCTTTGTTTCGGTGCGATGGAGGATAGATCGATGTTTTTAAGCCGGTGTGCACTCGGATTGATGGCGATGGCCGGGCTGGCCCAGGCCGAGCCCTTTGTGTTCCAGGGAGCCCTGAATGACGCGGGGATGCCCGCCGAGGGTTTGTATGACCTCGAGTTTGAGCTCTACGACATGGCGTCGGGCGGCTCCTCGATCGGCACCCCCACCAGCGTCGAGGATCTGATGGTCAGCGGCGGGAGTTTCACCGCGGAACTCGACTTCGGGGATGTGTTCGATGGCTCGCAGCGATGGATCGAGATCCGCGTGCGACCGGGCGATTCGACCGACGCGTTCACCACGCTCAGCCCTCGTGCCAAGGTCGGCAACGCGCCACAGGCGAGCTACGCGAGCAAGGCGGGTGTCGCCGATGCGCTCAGCGATCCGTTCTGGACCGATCTTGCTCCGGGCGTGCTGCAGGTGGGCGAGCACCAGGGAGACGACCAGATCTTCATCAACCTAGACCGGGCTTTCGAGTCCGGCGATGTCCTCGTGGTCCACTCCTCCGCGAATGCGCCCGGCGGCATGACCGTCTCGACATGGCTCAACGGCATGCCCTACTACGGGTATGCATCGGGCGGCTTTTCCCGGGCAAAGACCTATTACGACCCCCAGACCGATGCATGGGTGGTGAGCAAGGGCGGCAACGATCTGCTCGAGATCGATGAGAACGACGATGTCATCATCACCAACAACCTGATTGTCAACGGCACCATCACCGCGCTCGGCGGCGGTGGCGGCGGGGGCACGCTCGTCGGATACAAATCCTACACACCCGAATCGATCTTCCGCGACTTCGACTTCCTCCGGGCGTTCAACTCGTTCGCGGGTGCGATACAGGTCCAGGGCAGCAGCGGCTATCTCCGCGCGGATGTGGATCTCCCGCACGGCGCGACCGTTACCAATATCCGTGTCGAGTATGTGGATCGCGTCGCGGGATCGGATCTGCGCCTCGAGCTGTGGCGCCGTGACATCATCACACTCGGATTCACCCCCGAGGTGCTCGCGACTTCCACCGGGTCCAACACCACCATGGTGCAGGTCTTCGACATCATCCCCAGCCCGCCGCTTGTCATCGACAACACGGTGTGCACCTACGGGCTGCGTGCGTTCGTGACCAGCGGCACCTGGCCGGCGGCGGGGAACATGGGTATCCGGGCGATCACGATTGAGTACGAGCTGCCCCTTCCCTGACTCTGGACCCAGAATCCGGATCCTGAGTCTGCCCCTGACTTTGGCCCGACTCCGGGCCAGACTCGGGCATGACGGCATGTGCGGCCGACAATGCAACCAAATGAAAAAAGCCCCCACACGAGCGTGTGGGGGCTTTTGTCTTTGAGAAACTCGGGCGGCTTACGGGCAGCCGTTGGTGTACGCCGAGAGGAAGTCCATGACATCCATCGCGTTGAGTTCCAGATCGCCGTTCATATCGGCAAGCGTGTCATTGTTGAGATAGGTCTGGATGAAGAAGCCAACATCGTAGAAGTTGATGTTCCCGTCGGGGTTGAAGTCCGCGGGGCACGAGATCATGCCGTTGAAGTAGCGGCGTGCCTCTGCAAACGCTTCGGGTCCGATTGCCTGTCCCATGTGCCGACCCGGGAGGTCGTCTGCTGGCGGGTGAATACCACCCCAGATACGCGAAAGCGAGGTCTGGTCGGACGCGTCCTGATAGGTCGCCCACTGCAGGGTGATGTCGATGGACGGCCCGTCTTCGAAGACGAGGAACTCGTTCATCGGTGCTTCGAACTCGCCCATGCCGCCGGGGAAGAACTCGCTGCCGGTGAGCAGGGTCATGATTTCAGCGGCACCACGCGAGTATGTCGAGTGACCCGAGACATAACCCGGGAACGGCGGGGTCACGAAGCTGGGGCGCTGGTAGGGCCACCAGTTTTCAGCGAGGATCCAACCCACGCCGGCCGTATCCGTTTCTTCGTCCACGATGTAGTCTGGTCCACGCCAAGCCTTGATCGCGATCTTGCCTTCGTTGCCGGCAAGGTGCTGGTGACGCTCGCCCGGGGCCGTGGTTTCAGCGGTCACCACCTCGATGATATCGGGAACAAGGTTGATCCCGTTGGGGTGGTAGCTGGGGCCGTTGGGGTCGGAGCACTGACCATTATCGCACATGTAGCGGATCGCTGAGACAGGGCGGATGTAGTCGTAGTAGCCCTTCACCGACCACGAAGCGATCGCGATGTCGTGCATGCCGCCACCCATGACAAGGTAGGACTTCACATCAAACTCGAGCTGATCGAGGATGGGGCCTTGACCCATGAAGCGGTTCTCGTGCAATGGATGATCGATGACATAGTTCATCACGGTGAACCAGTGCCCGGGCGGGGTTTCGGAGTCAGGGCCGTCCGCCCAGAACTCGGCAAGGATTCGCCCATAGTCACCACGCGGGACCAGCTGCGGCTCGTAGGGCAACCCGGTAACGGGATTGAGATCCCATCCTGGTCCCCAGTCTCCACCGTCCATGAAGTTGTAGTAATCGGGCTCGTCTGCCATTGATGCTAGAGGCGCGTTGCCAATGCCACCGGGAGAGATGTCAATCATGACGCCATCGCTCGGGTCGAGATGCGACGACCAAACGACGACCATCTCATTGCCCCATTTATAGCGAGCATCTTCTTCTGGTGTACCACCGATGTAGGGTGGTGCCCCTGGATCGTGCCAGACTGACCAATCGAAGCCCTCGCGCTGCTTTACCTCAAGATCGAGTTCGTTCAGTGAGAACGGGGTAACCAGACCCCATTCGGGGCTGAGTGCGTCGGGATAACCCGTCGGGATTGGGTTACCCGACTGGTCCACGAAGAACTCCAAGGCCAAGGGCTGCCAGCGGTTGGCGTCGAGGATATCGGGGTTGCCGGGGAATGCCGGCAGCAGCGGCGGGTTGATCGGCTCATAGATCAGGTTTGCGTACCCGAGTTGTTCGTTGGAACCATCGCTGAGTCCGAAGTTGATGATCGATTGGGCAATGCGGTTGCCGAGCGCGGCGGGCGAGTCGCCCGTGGTGTCCGTAAAGGCCTTGTCGTAGCCCAGATCGTCCATGTACAAGTCGTACTCGGGGAACATATCGATTGCCGCTGGTGAGAGCAGGAAGCGATGACGCAGCAGGCGGTACATTGCGTAGCTGATTGCTTCTTCGCGGGCAGCCTGAACATCGACGGCGCTCATCTTCTCCTGATGAAGCACCTGATCGGCCTGCTCGTCGAACGCGGCCCAGGCATCCCACATCGCGGCGCTGGTGTGGTAGAGATTTCGTGCGTGTACAGTCGGCCGCGCGAAGTCGCGTCGGATCGAATCAAGCAGGAGTTCGTTCCATCCGCGTGCGACCGAGTGGACAACCCCGCGCTGCTGTGCGAGGTGACGGCGGACTGCGGCTGACTCGTGCTCAAGCGGAGCCATCTTGGTGGTTGGGACCGCGTTGATCTGGGCGTTGGCGTTCACGCCTCGCACCGATTGCGCGGATGCGAGTGTACATGCCATGGCCAGACCGGCGCAGGCAATGACAGAGACTGTTCCTTGTTTCATATCTGCTCTCCCCGTGAAGTGGAAACGAATTGCCCCAGGATCGATCAGGGCGGTGTATCCCCAAATCTACACGAAAACATCCTGATATCAACAAAAAAAAAGCATTCTCGGGCAACCTTCGAAATCGTATGGGTCCGGAATCGTTTATCAGGTGCTCAGTTTGCTCGGTTCACCTTATCGGTGCCATTTCGGAACAGTTTCCTGTTCAAATCGCGCGCACCGGAAGGGCAGATCGAGCGTAGAGTATATGGAACCCGATGGCGGTCATCGGGTGTTTACCATGGGGCCGATACGGCATTCGACCGGGTCGGGAATGCACAGTGTGGCGTGTCGAGGAGCGTGTTAGCCTCGTAAAAAGTACGCACCTTTATATCTGCCGAACCGCAGTACGCACTCGCAGCCTAATACGGCTACGGATCACGAGCTTGATGCCTGATACGGCTCGTGATCACGATCATCAGGCTGGTCAACACTTGGCGCCTCTTGGGGTGTTGGCGAGGAGGTTTCGAGCGGCTGGACCAAAGCACAGGGCGTCATCTCCCGGTGTGAGGTCGAGATCAAACAGATGACTACACACGTAGAGGCGCTGCGCGGACGACATCGGGACGGGGGTTCGATTCCCCCCGGCTCCATTCTTGAACGGGTCCTGTCGGGTTACGACAGGACCTTCTTTTCATTCAACAGTTCGCTATCCGTTCCCTCCATTGCTGCGCGACTGCCGCGGCATCCTGGCATTCTGTGCGTGAATCTCACCAGAATCATCCGCATACGATCTGGTGTATACCCCACGAATGACTTGCATTCCCGGTTGGAGATAGACCGTCATGTACAAAGCCAAGGCATATTCCGTAGGGAGCGCAACCGCTTCCTTCGAACCCACCCAGATCCCGCGCCGGGCAACGACCGATCGAGATGTTCAGATTGAGATCCTCTACTGCGGCATCTGCCACTCCGATCTCCATACCGCGCGCGACGAGTGGAACTCGGTGATGCCCACCACCTACCCGTGCGTGCCAGGGCACGAGATCGTGGGCAGGGTCACCGCGGTCGGATCGTCCGTCAGCAAGTTCAGGGTCGGCGATACGGTCGGGGTCGGGTGCCTGGTGGGATCGGATCACAGCTGCCCGAGCTGCAAGGCCGACCTGGAGCAGATGTGCCCCAACGGGGTCTTCACATACAACTCCCCCGATCCCCACGGGACCGCGCCGGTGACCTACGGCGGGTACTCCGAGAGCATCGTCGTCGACGAGCGTTTCGTGCTCCGAATCCCGGAGAATCTTGAGCTCGCCGCGACCGCCCCGCTGCTGTGCGCGGGGATCACGACATACTCGCCGCTGAGCCGCGGGGATGTCGGGCCGGGCAGGAAAGTGGGCATCGTGGGCCTGGGCGGCCTGGGGCACATGGGGGTCAAGATCGCCAAGGCGATGGGCGCCCATGTGGTCGTGTTCACCACCACGCCCGGCAAGGTCGAGGACGCCAAGCGTTTGGGCGCCGATGAGGTGATCCTGTCGAAGAACGCCGACGAGATGGCCGCACACGCCGGGAGCTTCAACTTCATTCTCGATTGTGTCTCCGCGGATCACGACATCAACATGTATCTGGGCATGCTCAAAACCGACGGCGAGCTCACACTCGTGGGCGCGCCCGAGAAGCCGCTCCAGGTCTCGGCGTTCGCACTGATCTTCGGCCGCAAGAAGCTCTCGGGCTCGCTGATCGGCGGCATCGCCGAAACCCAGGAGATGCTCGACTTCTGTGGCGAGCACAACATCGTCTCCGATGTCGAGGTGATCAAGGTGCAGCAGGTGAACGAGGCGTACGAGCGACTGCTCAGGAGCGATGTCAAGTACCGGTTCTCGATCGATATGGCGTCGCTCAAGGACAGCTGATCAACCATCAATGCTGAATGTGTTCGAGTGCGGAGTCGCGGCGAGTGAAAGAAACCGGTCAGGTTCGCTTGCGGGCCCTGCTCGATCAGCGGTGCATCGTTGTGGCGCGACGCGTTTGCGACCGGTGCCGTCAGCGTGAGCAATGATCCGGCGGCGAAGAGCATCGCTGTTGAACCGATGTTGGTGCGTGTGGTGTATGGCATGGTGATTTTCTTATGGTATGTGTTCAGATGTCGAACGCTCGGGGACACAGGACAACCCCTCGGACAGGAGTCTGAGTGTCCGCCGTGCAAGCCGGCGTGATCGGCGGGTGGTCCCTCCGCAGCATGTTCGGATCGTGCCGTAGAACCGATTTGTAGAGGCACCACTCCTTGTCGGCTGAGCTTGCCTGTCGCTCGCGAAAGCTTGCGTTCGCAAGCCGTTGGCCTCATGGATGACGAATCTCAGCAGTGCCAAGCCCGAACAGGGCTACCCGGCTGCGAATGGCACCAAGATAAGAATAATATTTTGTTGTTTCGTGCGCTTTTTATCGCTACTTTGCGCTTCGTGTGATGAGGTCTTCTGAAAGACCGGCACGCAACTGTGGGTTATCCAGTTCAAAGCAGGAATCGTTCAGCCGTATGCCGTGGGCATGCGGCTTGTCGAGATACGCCGAAGGCGATGCTTTCGGACAGTACGCATAGGGAGTAAAGTCATGCAGAAGAAGGTATGGTTCCTCGCGGCCGCTGCCGCGGGTATGGTTTCGTATACACACGCTGATGTCGGACCGGGCGAGTGCGACGGCGCAAGGCCGCAGTTCGAGTCCCCGGATTACCAGGCCTTCGGTGGAGGGCAGGTCGTCGTCGGCACGCAGTGGCGCTCCGACGATGCCGAGGGGGTCATCAATGTGTATGACCTCACCGGCCAGTCCTCCGCACCGCTGGGATCAAACTGGTTGACCGGGATCTACACGCATCCGGATTGGCACCGCTCACGCATGGGCGAGCTGTTCGGCGTGGCGCTCGACGACCAGGGAAACATCTTCACCAATCAGACCGCGGTATACTGGCAGGATTTCATCGGCTCGATCGGTGGGCAGGCCGGGCAGGTCTACAAGATCGACACCCTGACGGGTGCCACGAGCGTGTTCGCCACGCTCCCCAACAGCAGCGACCCGGCCGTCGCGAGCGTCTACGGCCTCGCTGAGTCGTACCCGCAGCTGGGCAACCTCTGCTACGACACGACGCATCAGATGCTGTATGTCACGAACTTCGAGGACGGCCGCATCTACCGCATCGACGCCTCCGGCACCTGCCTGAGCACATGGGACCACGCGACGGGCGTGGTCGCGGACTGCACACCCGAAGCCGGCGATCAGGTCGGCGCTGCCCGTCTGGGCGAGCGGGTCTGGGCGGTGCAGAACTTCAACGGGCGGGTCTACTACTCGGTCTGGGTCGAGGACTCGGGCGCACCCAACGCCGCGGCCGCCAACGAGATCTGGTCCGTCGCTCAGGATGGCAGCGGCGACTTCATCGCGGGCACCGAGCAGCTCGAGATCTCCGTCCCGGCGCTGAACTTCAACGAGTACTCCAACCCGGTATCGGACATCTCCTTCTCGGGACTTGGACGGATGATGATCGCCGAGCGCTCGATGTACACGGATACGACCAACGGACGATTCGACACGACCGCCCACGCTTCACGCGGGCTCGAGTATGAGTGTGTCGCGGGCGGATGGGTGCCATCCGCAAACTCCTTCGCCGTCGGCGGTCTCTCGAGCACCGACAGCGCCGGTGGTGTTGATTACTCCTACGGTGCAGCGCCCGATGATCGCGTCTGGTTCACTTCCGATGCGATTATCCTCAACGGGCCCGTCGCGCTCTACGGCATGCAGGGCATCCCCCACGCGGGCGGGGGCGTTGCCAACTCCGTCCTGATCGATATGGACGCCGAGATCACCCAGCAGGACAAGACCGGCATCGGTTCGCTCGAGGTCTCGTGCCCCACGGCACGCGATGCGTGCGCCACGATCAGCGATGAGGAGATCCTGTGTGAACTCGACGACTCGGGAAACTACACGATCACATTCACGCTGACCAACAACTCGGGCCAGGATGTCAAGCACCTGCTCGTGCTCCCCGACAGCGGCCACACGGTCGTCCCGTCAGGTCTGGTGACACTGCCCAACCTGCTGCTCGATGGGACCAGCACCCAGGTCTCGCTGACATTCAACGGCGGCATGCCGGGCGATATCTTCTGCTTCACGCTCAGCCTTAATACCGTGGACTTCGAGGAATGCTGCGCCATCGAGTACTGCTTCGAGGTTCCCGAGTGTGATTGCGCTCAGATCCACGACGAGGTCATAGAGCCGCTGTGCGACGGCACGAACTGTTTCACCTTCACCTTTGATGTCGATAACCTGACGGGCGACGATGTGTACTACTCGTTCTTCTCGCCGCTGACCCCGTCGGGTGTGACGATCGACACCGGCAACACGCTCGACCCAAGCCGCTGGGATTACAGCCCGCTCGTGCATCTGGGCACGGCAACGGTCGGTCCGCTGACGATCTGCGGTGCCCAGCCGGGCGAAGAGGTGTGCTTCCTCATGACGATGCACAACGCCTCGCTCGATGAGTGCTGCTCGATCAAGATCACGGTCATCGTCCCCGAGTGCGACCCCACTACACGCTGCCCGGGTGACTGCAACAACGACGGGCAGGTGAACTTCTTCGATGTCAGCTGGTTCCTGACGGAGTTCAACAACCAACTCCCCGGCGGCGACATCAACGGCGACGGCATCTTCAACTTCTTCGATGTGTCCGCGTTCATCATGGCGTACAACCAGGGTTGCCCCTGAACCCTGTTGTTGATTGATTCCAACCGGCGGGCACTCATCAGCGTGGGTGCCCGCTTTTAGTAGAAACACCCGGCAGCACGCAAACTCGTGTGCTGCCGGGCGTGTTGTGGTCTGACCGATTGGCGGAGAGAACGAAGCAGTTACTGGCCGCAGGCCGCCTCGTAGGCGACGATGAAGTCCATCACATCAAATGCCGTGAGATTGCCATCCTCGTCGTAATCCGCGGCCGGCGAGCCGGCGGTGTAGAGCTCGATGAAGTAGCTCACATCGAAGAAATCTCGCCGCGAATCAAGGTTGATATCCGAGACACAGTAGCCGGTGGGATCAGGGGTTCCGGCACCGAAGATCCGGTTCTCGCCGCCGCCGGGGTAGCTGCGGACATCGACGAAGCCGCCGAGCGCGTTCTGAACATACTCGGTCAGGGCCCGGTCATAGGTGATGCCCAGGGAGGTGAACGGAGCGCCTCGGAACGGGTACTGATCACCGCCGCGGGCGAGGAAGTCCACGATCGCGATGCTGATATCCGGCGACCCGGGCACCACATCGCCGCGGGCAATGACGGCGGTGCCATCGCTGAGGTACACATATCGGATGCGCTCACCGGGAGTAACCACATTGCCATCGCCGTCGAGCACCTGCGCGGTCTGGCTCAGGTCATACTCGATGGTGAACCCCGAGATCTGTGCAAATCGACCCGAGGTGTTCTCGATCTGAGACACCGAGTTCTCAAGGATCTCCTTGAACTGCTCGGCGGGGACATTGGGAACGACGCTCAGGAAGTTGCCGAAGGGCAGCACCCCGAAGTTCTCAAGCTCACTCACTTCACCCAAGGGGATGATGCTGTCGTTGCGGATGCCGCCGCCGTTGGCCAGCGCGACATCGACGGTGCCCAGCCCGAAGTCGCCCGCACGCTGATTCGCGTTCCAAAGGAACGCATCGGCGATCAGGTTGCCGAGGTTGGTCTCGATGCGCCGGATGTTGGGGCGGATGCCGTTGAGCCCGACATTCGTCGAGTACACGATGTTCGACGCCTGGGCATCGAGCGCGGCGATCACCGGATCGACCACCTGGGCCTGGACTTCGCTATCGGGTTCCACCGCGTCCGGGTTCATACCGCCGGCGACACGCTTGGGGCCCGATTCGCTACCGATCGCAACGACATGGCCAGCCGCATCGAAGCCCAGCACAAGCTGCCCGACATAGGTGTAATCACCGGGAGTGACCACCACCGGCACGCTGGAGCCGTCGAGGTTCATTGCGGTCTCGGGATACGGGCGGGCGGCCACATCACCGGGCAGCAGCAGGTCGCCGGGGTTGGCGAGCAGCTCATCGCCACCACCGGCGATGACCGCGTCGATCCCGGAGAGCTGCGTGACGAGCATCAGTTCCTCGTTCACATCCTGAAGGTGCGAGGTCAGGATGATGATGTTCACGCCGTTGGCCTCCAGAGCGTCGATCTCCGCCTGCACCGAGGTCGCCACATCGCTGATGATGGTGTCACGAGGCGAGGACACAAACGGCAGCGTCGGGGTTGTTGCACCAACGATGCCCACCTGCACGCCGTCGACCGTGACCACAGTCGAGCGTGCCACACGCCCGCTGTTCACGAATGCCTGCACGCCCGGCTCGTTGCTGAAGTCCAGGTTCGCCGAGACGAAGGTCGGTCCCGCGCTGAAGCCCGCGAGAAAGTCGGCCAACACATCGGGGCCGAAGTCGAACTCGTGATTCCCGATCGCGGCGACATCGTAGCCGATCAGCTCCATCGCGATCGTGTCATAGAAGGGAACGCCGTTGTTGAGCGATGCGTTGAACTCGGGGCCGGCGAGGTAGTTGTCGCCGGCCGAGATCAGAAGTGAACCGCCGGCTGGCGCGCTCGGCGCGGCCGCACGCAGATTCTCGACAAGCGTCGCGAAGCGTGCGACACCGCCGAAGTCGGACAGGTCCGAGCCGGCGTCGATGAGCTGGGACTCACCGTCGTTGTTGTGCAGCAGGGTCAGCCAGAACGCAACGGGCTCCCCGGCCAACGCGCACGACGCGGCGGAGCCGGAGATCAGGGTCATTGCAAGAAGGATGTTCTTCATGTGTTTCTCCTCATAAGGTTCACCCGCGAGCGAGCGGATGTTGACGCTGAAAACTAGGACACGCAAAAATGCCCCGGATAAAGAACACAAGAAGAGTGAATCAACATCGTGTCAGCACGAGCTCACAATGGGCATCCCAAGGCAGACACGAAAAAACCCGGCAGATGCCGGGCTTGGTATGGGTTCGATTGTGATGCTCGCTTACGGGCAACCCGCGGCGAACGCGGTGAGGAACGCCGAAACATCGAAGAAGTTGAACTGACCATCACCCGTGAAATCCGCGATCGGGTTCATCGAACTGAACGCGGTGAGGAACGCCGAAACATCGAAGAAGTTGAGCTGCCCGTCACCCGTCAGATCCGCGAGACATGCCGGCGCGTTGTTCACACCCGGCCAGAAGCCGCCCGCCAGCGTGTAGGGCCCGCCGGTCATCGTTTCGGCGGCATCGGGCTGGCCGATGGTCCCGGAGAGTTCGAACGCACCGCCCGTCGCCGAGGAAGTCCCCCCCGCATCGATAGTGTACGAAGTGATCTCAAACGGACCGCCGGAGGGACCGGCGAGTGCTGGGGCACACGCGATCACGAGCGAGACGGAGATGGCTTGAGCGACAACATGCATCTTGTACTCCTCCTGGTGAGGCCAGAGTATATCAGCGAGCGCCGATCTCGCAAAGGGCAAATACGCACATCGAGCGGCCACCCCCCCTGACGATCAACCCCGGCGGGATCACTGGGCACACCCGGCAATGAACGACGAGAGGAACGCCGAAACATCGAAAAAATCCTGATTCCCGTCCGCATTGAAGTCCGCCAGGGCCGATCCGCTGCTGTAAGCGGATAGGAAGGCACTCACATCAAAGAAGTTCAATACGCCGTCTCCACTCAGGTCTGCCGGGCAGTTATCGATGCAGACCCCATTGAGCGAGCAGAAGTAGGTCAGCTGGGCGACCGGCGTCGCGGCGATCCCCCCGGGCGAACTGGGATCCGCCACAACCCACTGCATGTACCGCACCTGCCCGTCGAGCGCCACGATATCCGGGATCGGGCTATGCATGGTGCCGAATCCCGCGCCGGCCCCGCTTCCCCCGAGCGTGATCGGACCCAGTGTCTCGTCTGGCACGAGCAGGCCATCGACCGCCGGCTGATCTGAGAGAAGCACCCAGGCCTGCGAACCACCCAGAGCGCCCTGGATACCCACCTTGAAATCATGATTGCCGAGATTGGGCGGGATGATCGCGATCATCTGGGGCACCTGCCCCCCGCTGCCCGCGATGCCCGCGGAGACCAGCAGCGGATTGGGCTGGCCCTGCTCGGTATGCAGCGATGGGCGATCGAACGGGAACACCTCGTTCACGACTCGCGGGTCGGTCAGTCCGTTCACCATGAAGTTGATGATGTCGTTCTGAACCGGCTGAGGGAACGCGATCGGGTTGTTGAGCACCGGGTCTCGATTCTCATCGAAGGAAACCTGCCCGTTGCGTCGCGCGTAAAAATCGAACACCTCGCCGAGCGTGCTGAGCTGTCCGTTGTGCATGAACCGATCACGCAATCCCACATTGCGAAGTGTCGGCACTTTGAACTCGCCGTTGTCGGCGGGGTCGCCGGTTATGCCAGCTCGTCCCGGATCCTCTTCGATCGGCCGCAGCCCGATATTGCGAAATGTGTTGTTCGTAAACTGAGCCCCGGCATGGCAGTTCGCACAGCGTGATGCCGTCAGCGCGTTGAGCCCGTTGATCTGGCTCTGTGTGAGCGCGGACTGATCCCCAGCAGCAAAGTCATCAAATGGTGTTTCATCGGGAACCAGCGTTCGCTCGTAGGTGGCGACCGCCATCGCGATGCGCCCAGCGGTGATCTCCGTGTCTCCGAACGCAATCTCGAAAAGCTCCGGGTATTTGCGGGCATCCTGCACCACAGCGGCGAGATCCGCTGGCAAATCTGAAGCGAGCGCCAACGGCCGCACGGTCTGCAGCTTCGCGACCACCTGATCCCAGTCACGCTGCTGGTGTGCCATCTCGACTTCAGAGACGATCGGTCCGACCACCTGGTTCTCGAGCGCGCCCCCCTGTGCGATGAGCAACTCATTGGTCTGCGGGTCACGGAATCGCCCACCGGCACGCCCGTCCCAGAAGAGACGCGGAGCGAACATCGACATGATCGCCGGCTGGGCCTGTCGCGAGGTCGCCTGCGGGAGCAGGCCGAAGAGAACCGAGTTGAGGTACGCGTCGTCGTGATCCGTGAGTGACAAGCCGGGTGAACCGATGACATCGTCCGCATTCCCAAAGAGCGCATCAGCTCCCGGGTGAACCGACCGGCGTGGATCAGTGCCCGCCTGCGCGGGGATATGGCAGGACCCGCACGATATCGTGTTGTCGCTCGAGAGCTGCGCATCCCAGAACAGGGCCTTGCCCAGCGTGCTCTTTTCGACGCTGAACGGGTTCTCAACGGGGAATGAAACCGGCGGGAGTCCACCGGGCTGAGCCAGAGCACCCGCGGTCAACGACGAGAGAAGCAACCCCATCAATGCGGGCAGAGAACAACCTGCACGCAGATGGCGTGTGTGGACATTGTGATACTTCATGATGGCACCCTTGTTACCTGTGCGAAGAGTCCACCGGCTGGCAAGACCCACACCCCAAACGGATGCCATGGGCCTGTATTTCATCCAGCAGCAAAGAAAAGGCCGCCCGGAACGGACGGCTCGGGTCGATTGGAATACAACGATCAGGGACAGCCGGCCGTGAACGCGTTGAGGAACGCGCTGACATCGAAGAAGTTGAACTGCCCGTCGCCCGTGAAGTCGGCGAGGGGGTCCTGTGAAGTAAACGCGCTCAGGAACGCGCTGACATCGAAGAAGTCCAACGACCCATCACCCGTCAGGTCCGCGGGGCATGATCCGCCGGATGAACCGATCAGATAGACCGAACCAGAATCGCTCCCGTTATCCTCATCACCGATCGCGCCGATGGCGATGACCCCGCTGTCGATCGCGACCGCGGTCCCGAAGTAATCAAACTGCGCCCCATCGCTCGCGAGCACCTTGTTGATCAGCGAGCCGGTGTCCGCGTCGTAGAGATAGGCAGAGCCCGCGTCGAACCCGTTGTCACCATCCTGGTGCGCACCAATCGCGATGATACCGTCGTCGATCGCAACCGAGATGCCGAAGTTGTCGCGATCGTGCCCATCGCCCGGGAAGATGTAGTGCAGCTCATCGCCGCTGGCCGCATCAAAGACATACGCGGCCCCCGAATGATCGAGGAAGACGCTACGCGCCCACGCGCCAACAAC
>CAYQRD010000026.1:18775-27426 GCA_964419845.1 uncultured Phycisphaeraceae bacterium | reverse complement strand
GCGACAACTGGCTCTTCCTGGGGCGCGGGTACAACTACCCGACGGCGATGGAGGGGGCGCTCAAACTCAAGGAGATCAGCTACATCCACGCCGAGGGCATGCCCGCGGCCGAGATGAAGCACGGCCCGATCGCCCTCATCGACGAGGGCATGCCGGTGGTGTTCATCGCCAATCAGGGCAACCAGTACGACAAGGTGCTCAGCAATATCGAAGAGGTCCGCACCCGCGGCGGGCATGTCATCGCCGTGGCCACCGAGGGCGACGAGCAGATCAAGACGCTCGCCGAGGATGTGCTGTATGTCCCGGCGGTGGAGGAGTGCCTGAGCCCGATGCTCACCGTGGTGCCCCTGCAGCTGCTCGCGTACCACGCGGCGGTGCTGCGTGGGCATGATGTCGATAAGCCGCGGAATCTGGCGAAGTCGGTGACGGTGGAGTGATGGGGCCACCAAGCCCGTGGAGCAGTCATGCAAAGCCGGTTGAGCCACCACTAAACATGTCCGTTCAGATGCTTCAGAGGAGACACTCATCCGCGTTGCGATGGGGAAGTCGTATTGTTTCGCAGTTCCCGAATCTGATTCTTGCACTATTGGGATTCATATTTTTTAACTTGGTGGTCTCAGCGCTCGGCGGATCACTCGGTTGGCTGAGGGCGATGGGGCTCTTGTTCGGGTTTATTATCATTCTTGCGATTCCAGTGCTCCCTATAGGGCTTGTACTGATGAAGATTGGGAAACTTGAACTCAAAGGCAAACTGCTGCAAGCGCGATGTCAGCGGTGTGTGTTTTGTTTCTACGACCTCTCCCAGCGCTCTCCCGAAATCGACACCTGCCCTGAGTGCGGCGAGTTTGCGCCCCGACGCGAATGCGTGCGCTTGTGGTGCAAGCTGCTGCGATCGAGGTTCTGATCACCTCTATGATCACCCTATGCGATGGTATCAGTTCCGACTCCGCAAACCGAAGCGATGGTCTCGACGCACGAAGTCGGACGGGAGCACGGCACCGAAGCTCAAACGAGTAAAATACTGGCAGAAGACCGGTTGGTTTCGGTATACAGCAGTTAGTTTTGTTGTCGTTTGGTTCTTTTGCATGTTATTGCCAGGCGTTCTGGTCTACACCTATTTGCAACTGGCGAGTTTGAGTATCGCGCCGATGATCGGGATTAATCCAATCGGAAATCAGTTTGATTTCATCCTGCAGTATGGGCTCTGGGCAAGCTCAGTGGGATTCGTGCTGATTGTGTTTATTATGATCGCTCAGCTCAAGGGCATCCGCATTATCAGGAGGAGAGCCATCGCCCACCGCTGCCACCTCTGCCCTCGCTGCGGCTACTCGCTTAAGTCCAGAACCGACGACACCCAGCCCTGCCCCGAGTGCGGGCAGCGGATCTCGCGCCGTGAAGCCGTGCGTTTGTGGTGTCGTTTCTGTGGGAGATAGGCGGCTGGTACCCGTGGCCGGTTATGCCGGACACACGCCTTGTCGGGCCTGTTCGCTTTCCGCGAGTCGTGCATTTCAGCCCGATTCCCCCGCATGTGGGGGATGTTGCGCGTGTGCGTGGCTGGTCCGATTACGATCGCCCAGACTCCGATAGCCGCGCAAGAAGCCGCGCGAAAAGAGACGAGCGGCAGGACCGGAACTTCTTATCGGACGGGGATGGAAATTTCCACGGTCCGAGTAGTGCATCACTCCAGTCAGATAATCCATGGGTCGATATATCGGACAGCACCCACGGAGTCCGATATGGCACCAGCCACACGCCTCATCACCAAACTGATTAACCCATCGGCCTCGATGCGCGTGATCAACCGGCGCCCGATCGAGGTACTCCCCCGCCCGGACCTGACCACCCAGCGTCTGGTGTTCCGGCTGCTGACACCGAAGGATCAGGGCGCGTTCGTCGATGCGCTGCGTCATTCCCGCAGCGATATCAGGCGATGGATCCCTGTGAACGATGAGGGTGAGAGCGATTCGCGATTCTTCAACCGGGTCATGACGCGGGCACGCGTGCAGGACATCGAGGGCAACGCCTGGCGACGCGCCGCGTTCATCGAGCACGGCGAGCACGCCGGTCGCTTCGTGGGCATGTTCAACCTGATCAAGATCCAGCGCGGTCTGGAATGGAACTGCGAAGCGAACTGGTGGATCGATTCACGCCTCTCGGGGCAGGGCTTTGGGAGCGAGGGCACCCAGGGCATGATCGACTTCGCGCTCGCCCATCACCCCAGCGGGCTGGGTATGCACCGAATCCGCTGCTATGTCTGTGCCGACAATGAGGCCTCGGTACGGATTGCGCACAAGAGCGGGTTCGTCGGCACCGGGCAGCGTGAGCTGCTCGATGTGAACCATGCCCTCATCCACCACGACGCGTTCGAGTGCTGGACACGCTGAACCTCTGAAACACGATTCAAACAAAGATCGAACACTTGTGTTCGATTGTTGTACGCGCCTGAGAAATTTCAAAGTTCTCAGCGGGCGGAGTGCGGAATTGTGCGCGGGCGATGAGCCAAATCAAAAAAAACTCATAACACGCTGTTTTATAAGTATTTATGCCTACTAAACCCCGTCCCGGCATCGCTTGCGAGCGTGCATGTCACCGGGGTGGTACTGGTCATGAATTTGCCTTTTTTGGAGGCGCTTCTAGGGTCTAGACCCACGCCTTGGATCGCACGATGACCCCGGGCTCGTTCGGGCACGACAACCGCCCGGGCACACACGCAATCCCGCTGCAAAGCGTTGTCACAGGGACACTTCATGGCATCAATCAGCTTCGATAGTCGCACCCTCTCGATCGACGGCAAACGCGTCTGGCTCGTCTCGGGCTCGATCCACTTCCAGCGGATCGCCCGCAGTGAGTGGGCCGAGCGGATCCGGGCGGCGAAACACGCCGGACTCAACTGCATCGAGACGCCGATCTTCTGGAGCCAGATCGAAGCCCGTCCGGGCAGCTACGACTTCAAGGACAACAACGACATCCGTCACTTCGTCGAGCTGATCGCCGAAGCCGGGCTGCACTGCATCCTCCGCGTTGGGCCGTACATCGGTGAGGGCTGGGACCTGGGCGGCCTGCCCGCGTGGTTGCTCAATATGCCCGATCTGGAACTCCGCAAGCCCAATCAACCCTTCCTCGAAGCGGTCGGCAAATACTTCAACGCCCTCGCCAAGCAGGTCAAGGACCTGCAGGCATCGGTCAGCCGCGGCGGCCCCATTGTCCTCGTCCAGAACGAGAACAAGTGGTTCTGCGGCGACGAGGTCGCGTCCAAGGGCTACCTCGGCGAACTCGGACGCTACCTGCGAGAAGCAGGATTCACGGTCCCCAAGATCAACGCCAACAACCTCTGGGAGGGTGTCGAGGGCGACATCGACGCGTGGTCGGGTGAGGGCGATATGTTCGGAACGATGCGCCAGCTCAAGGCTGTCCGCCCCGACCAGCCGCAGTTCGTGATCGACTATGGTCATCGCAGCCGCCCGATTTTCGGTCAGCCCGCGCCGGCGCCGGTCGATGGGCTGCAGTTGCAGCGTCAGCTCGCCGAGATCATGTGCGCTGGAGGCCAGTACAACCTGGGCAGCTTCGCCAGCGGGATGACGCCCGGATTCTTCGCGGGGTGTGATGACAAGGGCGCGTTCAGCCCGTTCACGCCTGTGCCCGAATCGTGCGCCATGCTCGACGAGCACGGCCGGTTCACCGCGGTGGGGATGCCCGTTCGTCGTTTGAACCTGTTCGCGAGCAGCTTCTCGCGCGTTCTGGCGCACACCGAGCACGAGGATCCGCCGATCGTCATCGATCCCGCGAGCGATGAGCAGTCCATCAACGGGCACGCCGTCACGCACATGCGCGGCTCGCAGGGCTCGGTGGTCTTCATCTTCTCGCCGAGCAAGTCCAAGCCCGGCACGCTCAACCTGCTGCTCAGCGACGGCTCGCCGCTGCCCGTGCGGCTGGGTCATCAGCGGGTGCACTGGTGCCTGCTTAATGTCCACCTGTCGTCATCCCACACGCTCGATTACACATCGCTCAACGCGTTGACGCACATCGAGAACACGCTCGTGCTCTTCGGTCCTGCCAACGCGGTCGGTGAGGTTTCGATCAACGGCACCCCGCTCGAGGTCGAAGTCCCCAAGGGGCGCAAGCCGCTGGTCGTCGAGCACGAGGGCATGCACCTGGTTGTGGTCTGCGACGAGATGGCCGACGAGACCTTTGTGCACGGCCATGATGTCTATGTCGGTGTCGGCGGCGTGACCGCTGCGGGCGAGCCGATGCCATCGGCTGGGGGCAAGACCCACACCCACATCGATGCCAAGGGCGTCGCCAAGAACCACAACACCAAGCTCCCCGAGGGCTTCACTGGCGAGAAACTCCCCAGGGTGAACCTGGGCAACTGGGAGTCGGCCACGCCCGAAGAGCATATCGCCGGCACAAGCCCGCGCTACGCCCAGATCCCCGGGCCCGCGGACCTCTCGGAGCTCGGCACGCCCTACGGCTACGGCTGGTACCGTGTCGAGATCAAGAACAGCGCGTCCAAGAAGCTCAAGGTCTGTGCACCGGAGATGAGCGATCGTGCGGGCGTATTCCTCGACGCCGAGTTCCAGGGCGTGCTCGGTGCCGGGCCCGGCGCAGACAAGGAGATCACCCTCAACAGCAAGAAGGGCGATCAGCATCTCGTCATGATCGCCGACAACATGGGGCGGATCCATGCGGGCTCGGACATGCGGGGCCGCAAGGGCATCTACGGGCACATCATCGAGAGCAACCCGTTCAAGGCCGGGAAGTGCACGCTCGAGCAGGGCGACCCGATGGAACTGCTCTCGTTCCGTTCGCCCATCTTCGGGCTCCGCCCGGGCGATACCACCCTGCCCGATCGTGTGACATGGAGCTTCAAGCATCTCAAGAAGTCTTCGATCGTGCTTGAGCTCCCCGCGCTGCCCACACGAGCGATGGTCGTGCTCAACGACGAGCCGTTCACACTGATCGAGCCGCAGCGTCCGGGCACGATCGTGCTCGACGACGAGGCGACCAAGCGGGGCAACAACACCCTGCAGATCGCGTTCGAGGCCAACGCGCTGACCGAGCTCGACGAATCGTTCGCCAAATCGATGCACAAGCTCATCAGTGCCGAGGGCGTGTTCATCGAGGCCTCGAACCCCATCAGCGACAAGGTCGCCTGGTCGTTCGCCAAGTGGGAGCCGCCGGCGGAGATCGACTTCGACAGCGTGAGCAAGTCCAAGCTCAACGACATGGGCAAGCCCACCTGGTGGAAGACCGGGTTCGCGACCCCCGAGTCGCGTGTGGCGCTCGATCTTGACTGCAGCGGGCTGAGCAAGGGGCAGGTCTATCTCAACGGGCAGGCGCTGGGTCGCTACTTCGTTGCGGATGCATCGGGCAAGGGGGTCGAGCCGGGCATGCCCCTGCCTATCCCCTCGGCGTGGCTCAACGAGGAAGGCGAGAATGAGCTTCTGATCTTTGACGAGCACGGCAACGCACCCGCCAAGGTCAAGCTGACCATCTCGCACCGCTGACCCTTTCGGGGCAGAGGTTTGTCAAACTTCACACAAGCGAACGCACTTGCCCTTATAGGGAGCGTGGTTCGCCGCGCGCCCGGGCAGTATGCTCTTGCATGAGCCCAACCAACCGAGCAAGCAAACCGGACCCTGCCGTCAAACCCAGACTCTGGCAGCAGGCCGCTTCATACGCGGCCCGGGCGCACAACCACCAGTACCGCAAAGACAAGAAGACCCCGTTCGTTGCACACCCATTCCGTGTCGCGATGATCCTGCGTGATATATTCGGCTGTGACGACGAGGTCGCCATCTGCACCGCACTGCTCCACGACACCATCGAGGACACACGCACGGATTACGATGACATTCACAAGCGATTCGGTTCCGATGTCGCCGACTGTGTCGCGTGCATGACCAAGAACATGCTGCTCATCGAAGCCGAGCGTGAGCCCGAGTACGACCGACGGCTCGCGAGCGCTCCGTGGCAGGCGCGGATGGTCAAGCTCGCCGATGTCTACGACAACGGGCTCGAACTGCCCCGCCCGGGCATGCGCCGCAAGTGCATCCAGCGATGCGAGCGGGCATTGCTGCTGACTGCTCACGATGAGCACCCGGCGTTCGCCCCGGCGCGCTGTGCGGTCCAGAGCCTGCTCGAATCGCTTCAGGCGGGCGACACACGCAAGTAGCCATCCGGTCCTTCTTCGTATCAGGGTTCGACGGCGGCCGGGCGCGTCTGCGCGATCGCTTCGGTGAGCGCATCAAGGCGGCTGGTCAGCACATCGAGGCGGCGGATCAGCAGCGTCCGCTCCTCGCCCTCGACAGATTCGAGCTCCGCGATGATCTGTTCGCGTTCGCGTTCGATGAGCAATCGCAGGGCGATCATCGGCTGGATCCGATCACCCGCCAGAACCATCCCGCGTTGGGCTGCTGCATCCCGCAGCGCCGTTGGGTTGCTCCACACATCGATCGTGGAGGGGGACCACCCGCTGTTGCCCATTTCGACGCGTACGCCCTCGCCGCTGACCCACCCGCGAGGCGCGTGCAGGTCGGGCTCGCGTGCGTCGGGCGTGGACCCGGGGGGGAAGGCCGCCCGTTCCCAGTCTTCGAGTTCGATGGCTTCGCCCACGGAACCGGCCTTGCTCTGGCCGCGTTGTGCTCTTTCCCAGCGGAGCGCCAGCGCGCTGTTGAGCAGATCGCTGTCCATCCTCACGGCGCCGCTGAGGTCATCGAAGGACCCCAGCTCGAGATCGAGGTGCAGCACCCGCTGGCCTCGGAGGACTGTCACGGGCAGGATGTCGCCGGGCTCGCGTGAGAGGATTTCAATGCGCAGGGAGAAGGAGCCGTCGATGATGCGATCGGCGACCATCGCGATCTGATCCCCGTCCTTGAGGACCTTGCTTGCGGGAAAATCGTCGTCCTGCGGGATCGGCTGGATCTCGATCGCGCCGACACGGATGGTTCCGAACGACACGCCCAGTGCGCCCTTGGGGCGCATCGCGTAGCGGCGCAGGGCGGCGAGCCGGAGGCGGGCGAGCTGCTCGGGGCTCAGCCCGGGCCGTTCGATCTGCCTTTCGATCATCTCCAGGGTGATACCCGGGTCGAGCTCGCCGAGCTCGATGGTCGCGAGATCACGCTGCAGCCAGTCCTCGTCGTCGAGCAGTTCCACGAGTTCGCGGACGATGGACTCGTCCGTCTCGGGGACGGTTTCGATCCGCACCTCGTTGGGCCGCATCCCGGGCTCGGGTTGGAGCTGAGCCCGTGCGGATGATGCAGCGAGCGCCAGCACGAGGCCGCCGCATAGGGTGTGTTTGGGCGTGGGAGGCATTGGAACACTATACCTCCGATGTGCCGACCGGGTTCAGGCACGCATGAGATCGATCAGCGCCTGCTGATGCGCATCGAGCCATGCCGACTTGCGATCCACGGCGGTCAGCAGGCCCAGCCCCTGCTCGCTCAGCCCGTCGCCCAGCGATGCGAGCGCCTCATCGATCATGACCGCGGGCATGAGGCCTGCGATCGTTCTGGCGTTGGCACGCCCGCCCGCGGATGCGTACCCGTTCCAGAAGGACTCAAGGCGTGCGCGGTCGGGCTCCGGGTGCACGCCCGATGCCGACTGTCCGGGCTGAGGCGTGACGAGCGAAGCGTGGACGAGCGCCTGCGCGAGCTCACGATCGCGCGAGCCCACGCGGGTATTGTCGAAATCGCACACGGCGATGAGGGCGTCGCCGCGGAAGATCATGTTGCCCGGGTGCCAGTCCCCGTGCACCAGCGCCGGTCTCGACGCGTTGGCCTGCGCCAGCTCATGGCCGTAGGCAACGATGCGGCTGAATCGTTCGAGGGTGCCCTCGGGCAGCGCGTCGGCGTGCCTGTGCAGCGGGGTCAGCCGCGTTCGATCAATCGTCTGTGTTTCTCTCGCGGGCTCGAAGCTGGGCGTGAACGAGTCCATCGCGGTGTGCGTCTCGTGGAGCAGCTGGCCCATCTGGTTTGCATGGCGTGGGTTGGTGGCGTTGAATCGCTCGCCTTCGATAAACACGAACAACTCATACACATGGTCGCTGTATTGCACCATGGAGTTTGCATCGGCTTCGGTTGCCAGCAGCGGGGGCACGCAGAGCCCCGCGGCGAGGCACCCCAGCAGCACATCGTGCCCGAACGCGACCAGGGCTGGGAGATCGAGCCCGCGGGCCCGTCGCTTGAGCAGCAGTGTGCCCCGCTCGGTGTCGAGCACGACCTTAGGCGAGTACACCGAGCCCTCGGCCAGCTCTCGGATGTCACGGATCGCGCCCACGCGGTAGTGCTTCATCACCGCGTCGATCTCACGCTGGCTCAGCTGTTGACGCGACGCTGCCACGGGCGGACCTCACAGACGGTGCGCGAGCGATCGGGGCTCACTCGACATTCTGGACCTGTTCCTTGATCCGGTCGATCGCGCCCTTGATCTCCACGATCAGGCGGCTCATCTTCGCGTCCGGGCTCTTGCTCGCGATGGTGTTGGCCTCGCGCAGCAGTTCCTGTGCGAGGAAGTCCATGGTCCGCCCGATCGGACGCCCCGATTCATCGCTGAGCATGTCGCGGAAGTGCACGAGGTGCTCACCGAGTCGCGAGATCTCCTCGGCGATGTCCGTCTTCTCTGCGTAGACCGCGATCTCTCGGATCAGTTCG
>CAYQRD010000026.1:0-18765 GCA_964419845.1 uncultured Phycisphaeraceae bacterium | reverse complement strand
CGGCGCCCGTATCGCTGATCAGTGACTCCATGCGTGCCTTGAGGCGCTTTTCGTAGTCGCCGACCACGCCGGGCGCGAACTCGTTGATCTGCGCCAGCCGCACCGCGATGAACTCGAGGTGCCCCATCAGATCGTCGTGCAGCGCGATTCCCTCGCGTGTGCGCATCGCGATCAGGTGCTCGATCGAGAGTTTGACGAGTGGCACGATCGCATCGCGGGCACGCTGGAGCCGGGATTCGTTCTCCGCCGGGGGGCAAAGCACGCCCGGGAGCATGACCAGCGAACTCACGGAGACCTGGTCGACAGCCACACCCGTTGCTTTGGCGACCTGCTCGGCGTATTTGCGGAGCGCGGGGACATTGATGTCCTGCGCGGCACCCTCGTCGGTGTCGGTGCATGAGACTGTCACGGTCACGGACCCGCGTGAGATCAGGGCGCGAACGACCTGCTCGATCTCGGGCTCGAGTGACGCGAGCCGCTCAGGGATCCGGGTGCCGATCTTCAGGAACTTGTTGTTGACGCTACGCACCTCAACGCTGTACACCGAACCGGTGTCACTGCCCGACGCGTCGCCAAAGCCGGTCATGCTTCGAATCAAGTGGGTGCTCCAGAAAGGATCAGTTGTCGCCCGTTGTCGGGTCTTCTGCCGCGGGATCGGGGGTTTCGCCCGCGGGTTGATCGCCCGACTCGATTGTCGGGGTGGTGCTCATTGTGTCATCGACGGCCTGCTGTGGATCGGCGATCTCGCCCGCGTTTTCCGTAGCAGCGTTCTCATCGCTCTCGTCGACAGGCGCGGTGCCCGCCCCGGCCGGAGCGGAGATGCCCGGCAGACCCGCCGGTGCGCTCTGGGGTCGTGTCGCGAAGTTGAGAATGATCGCGGACACGAGGAAGAGCACGAAGATCGTGATGGTGGCCATGGTCAGCACATCACCCGTCTTGGTGCCAAACGCGGTCTGTCCCGCGCCGCCGCCACCGCCGGCACCGAATGCGCCGCTGAGCCCACCGCCCTGAGGACGCTGGATCAGCACGAGCAGGATCATGGCGATCGAGACAACAAGGAACACCCCGACCAGCAGGTTGGTAACAACCGGGTTCCAGGTGTACGCGAGCGTCGGGGTGCTCTGGACGACGGCAGTGTTGATCAGCAGACTCAGGTCCACATTCGGCTCCAGGTGTTCATCGTGCGTGCCTCCGGGCTCGGAGAGAGCCATAAGCGGAGTCAGGGGGCAAGTCTAGGCACGCAACCGACTTGCTTCAGTGACCGCGTCGGGCCTCAGACGCTCTGAGCGACCCCGTTGCGGATGATTCCCATGAAATCCTCCGCCTGGAGTGAGGCGCCGCCGACCAGCCCTCCGTCGATGTCGGGCATACCCATGAGTTCTGCCGCGTTTCCTGGTTTCATGGACCCGCCGTAGATGATTCGGATCGCTTCTGCGGACTCGTGGTCATACATGCTCGCGATCAGTTCGCGGATGTTCGCGTGTGCATTCTGGGCGTCCTGGGGGGTCGCGGTTTTTCCGGTCCCGATCGCCCAGACTGGTTCGTACGCGATGACGACCGAGCCCAGATGTTCCTTGCTGACCCCGTCGAGCCCCGCACGAGTCTGGTGCTCGTTGATCGCATCGGTTTTGCCGTTCTCGCGCTGTTCAAGGGTCTCGCCGATGCACAGGACCGCTTGCAGCCCGGAGGAAAGCACCGCGCGGGTTTTCCTGTTGACGAGCAGGTCGGATTCGCCGATCACATGGCGGCGTTCGGAGTGCCCGGTGAGGACCGACTTCACGCCGCAGTCTTTGAGCATCTCCAGCGAGATCTCCCCGGTGAAGGCACCGTTATCCTGAAAGTAGGCATCCTGAGCGCCGATCGAGATATCGGACCCTGCGATGCTTGCTGCGAGCTCGCGTAGGTAGACGAACGGGGGGAAAATCACGACCTCGACACCACAACCGCTCCCGAGCCCGGACACCAGACTCGTTGCGAGTTCGTGCCCCTGCTGGGCGTTGGTGTTCATCTTCCAGTTTCCGCCGACGAAAGGGGTTCTTGCAGGCATATTGAGGCTCCGATCGTTTCGGTGGGGATTGGTTTTCTGATCGATCCGATGTATTGTGTGAGTCTAGCGTGAAGGAGCTGGCAACGCCCCGATCCGCTCCACGAAGTCCGTTTTTGAAGGACCCAGAATGATCAGTCAAGAATCTCAGCTCCACGACTTTGATGTCGTGATCGTCGGCGGCGGCCCCAGCGGCTCGACCGTGGCCTCGCTGCTCAAGAAGTACAATCCCGACCTGAGTGTCCTGATCCTTGAGAAGGCCAAGTTCCCCCGTGAGCATGTGGGCGAATCGCAGCTCCCGGGCATCAGTGCCATCCTCGATGAGATGGGCGTCTGGGACAAGGTCGAGGCGGCCAACTTCCCGGTCAAGCTCGGCGGGTCCTACACCTGGGGCAAGGACGCGGACGCGTGGGACTTTGATTTCTACCCCGCAGAGGAGTTTGTGGACGAGGAACGCCCCGCCAAGTACGAGGGGCAGCGTCGCCACACCGCGTTCCAGGTCGAGCGAGACCGCTACGACGAGATCCTCCTCCGACATGCCGAGGAACTCGGCGCCATCGTCCGCGAGGAGACCATGGTCCGCGAGGTGATGACCGAAGGCGACCGGATCGAGGGGCTGAAGCTTCACACGGGCGAGATCATCAAAGCACGCCACTATGTCGACGGTTCGGGGCACGCGGGAATCCTCCGCAAGGCTCTGGGCATCGAGAGCGACGCCCCGACGCATCTTCGGAATGTCGCGTTCTGGGATTACTGGGACAACGCCAAGTGGGCCGTCGAGATTGGTGTGGGTGGCACGCGGGTGCAGGTCCGCTCACTTCCCTACGGCTGGATCTGGTTTATCCCGCTGGGCCCGTCGCGGGCGTCGGTGGGGCTGATCTGCCCCAGCGAGTACTACAAGGAATCCGGGCTCAGTCCCAAAGAACTCTACCTCAAGGCGATCGAGGAGCAGCCGCAGATCAAGGGACTGCTCTCCGAGGCGAACAGTGACACAGGCGGGAATGTGCTGACCACCAAGAACTGGTCGCACTTGGCTGATCGGCTCGCGGGCGAGAACTGGTGGATCAGCGGCGAAGCCGCCGGCTTCGCCGACCCGATCCTGGCCGCGGGCATGACCCTCGCCCATGGTTCATCGCGTGAGGTTGCGTACTGCATCCTCGAGTGCGAGCGTGGAGAGCTCGATCCGCAGTGGGTGAAGGACATCTATGACGAGAAGGGTCGGCGCAACATCCGCCAGCACATCCGCTTCGCGGAGTACTGGTACGCCGCCAATGGGCGATTCACAGATCTCCAAGAGTACTGCAGCAGTATCGCGAAGGAATCGGGATTGAATCTCAACCCATCCCAGGCCTGGCGTTGGCTGGCGCAGGGCGGCTTCACGAATCAGAGCATCGAGCTCGCTGGCTTCGGCGCATTTGATGTCGGTTCCTCCAAGCAACTTATCAAGCAGTTCAGCGGGCGCAACAGCCAGTATCAGATCGACAAGTTGAACGAGTTCAAACTCAACCTCAACAACGCGGAGAAGACCTGCCTCGCAGAGTTCAAAGATGGGCGGATCAACCAGGTCCACTGCTACAAGCGTGGGGAATCTGTGCTGCCATTGACTGGTGCATGGAAGGTCATGGTTGATATGCTGCAGAAGGAATCCGACTTCCAGACCATCAACCAGCAGCTCGAAGCCGCGATCGCCCGGTCGACCGTCGCCGGAGCCCGTGGCTTGAGCATCTCTGTGTATCTTCAGGCGCTGGAAGTCATGGTCAACGAGGGATGGGTGCTGGGCAAGTACAACAAAAAACGCCCACGGGGCACCATGTCCAACGGTCGGTTGATCCGTCCGGAATCGGACACGCGCGAGGCACTCAAGGGCGCGAAGGCAACGATCAAGTTCGCCGACGAACAGTGATCCTTCGCGTCGGGTATTGAATCGATAGGAAAAAGGAAGTGCGATCACTCGCCGGGGGCGAGCGACTGCTCTTTCTCGGCACCGTGCTTGTTTGTGCGGGGCTTTGTCGTGCTCGCGTGGGCGTGGATCTGTGACTGGCGGGCCACCTTGATCGCGTAGACACCGATGTAGGACGCCATCATGAGCACGAGCGCGTAGATCAGACGCCCGCGGAAGTAGCTGAGCATCACGCCCATCAATGCGAATACAACCCCGATGCCGTAGAGTGTAAAGACCGCGCCCTTCACGCCGAAGGCACGCTTGAGCATGTGGTGCAGGTGGTCGGCGTCGGGGTCGGACATCTTCTTGCCCGCAAGCTTGCGCCGGATGATCGCCAATGCGGTGTCGATGATGGGGATCGCGTAGATGATCAGGCCCGCTGCGACCAGCCATGTCTTGCCGGTATCACCAAGCGAGAGAATCATGACCGCACTGCAATAGCCAAGCAGCAGTGATCCGGTGTCGCCAAGAAAGATGGAGGCGGGGTTGAAGTTGTGCGGCAGGAACCCGAGGCATGCCCCAAGCACCGCGAGCCCGAAGATGATCCGAGGGGCATCGAATACGCCGTCATCGAGCATGGCCAGTGTGAGCGCGATGGCGAGCAGCCCGACCATCGCGATCGATGTGACGCCCGTGAGGAGCCCGTCGAGCCCGTCGATGAAGTTGGACGCGTTGCATGCCCCGAGGACAAAGACGGCGATGATCGCGGTGCCCGACCAGTAGATCAGATCGAGCTCGATGCTGCTCCCGAGCATGGGGATCTCGGCGGGCATCGGGATGTGGTAGATCAGCTCTGGGTTGTCGAGCAGTCGCCCGAGGGTGGGTGTGAGGATGCCTGCCGCGACATTGATGCCGACATTGCCAAGGGCCAGAGCCGCGGCGGCGATGAGTTGGCCGCCGAGTTTGACACGCGGGGGGATGCCCGTGATGTCATCGAACAGCCCGACGAGCACGATCGATGTCATGCCGAGCGTGAGCCAGAGCGGGACGATCGGGTAGGAGAACCCGTCGATCAGGTGCTCTTGGCTGATCTCGTGATACTGCACCAGCCCGGGGATATCTGCACCGAAGTAGCTGAAGATGATGCCCGCGACGATGCCCAGATAGACCGCGACGCCGCCGAGGTAGGCGATGGGCATCTTGTGGATCTTGCGTTCTTCCGAAGGGTGGTCGACGATGCCGTTGGCGACCGCAAGCTTCCGGACCAGGGGTGTCGCGACCACGGTCACCAGGAACGCGACAGCGAAGACCATGATGTAGCCCGAGAGGATGTCGAGCTGGGTGCCGGCGTGCTCCGCGATCTCCGCGGCGCTGGTCAGACCGCTGCCGCTGGTCTCGGGGAGCTTGATGCCGGATGTGTCGAGCTCGAAAGGGTCTTCGGACAACTGTGCGAGTCCGGGGCGCAGCCCGGTGAAATAGTTTGAGAGCCGCATCATGACGCGCTCCTCCCGATCGGGTCAGCACCGCAGAGGGCGGCGTGAAGATCGCGGATGGTCTGCTTGAGCGGGATATGCTGCTCGAAGCCGACCGCAGAGCGGATCCGGTCGAGGTCGGGCTTGCGATGACGCAGGTCCTCGAACCCCTGGGGATAGGCCTCGTCATACGGAACCAGCTCGATGGGCGATTCCGAGCCCAGTGTTGCTTTGACGAGGTGCGCCAGATCAAGAATGGAGATCGGGCGATCGCTCCCGACATTGTAGATGCGGCCGCTGCACCCGGGTGTCCGCAGCAACGCGGGGAGGACGCGCACGACATCGCGTCCGTCGCAGAAGCAGCGGGTCTGGGTGCCGTCGCCGAAGACACGCAGCGGTGTGCCCTGAGCGCAGGCCTGAACAAAGCGGGGGAGCACCATGCCGTACTGCCCGACCTGCCGCGGACCCACCGTGTTGAAGAATCTGCAGCAGACCGTCTCGAGCCCGTGCTGCTGAGTGTATCCCAGTGCGAGGTGCTCATCGATCGCTTTGGCGTGCGCGTACGACCAGCGTGTCACGGTGGTGGGGCCCAGAAGGAGATCGTCGTCCTCCGAGAAGACGCTCGTGCCGGGCTTGCCGTAGACCTCGGATGAGGATGCGATGAGCACCCTGGCGCGTCCGTGATCGAGCGCGAATCGCAGGACCGCGTCGGTCTCGACGACATTGGAGCGGATGGACCCGACGGGGTCCTTGAGGACCAGTTCAACACCGACGGCCGCGGCGAGGTGGTAGACCTCGTCGAAGGCTTCGCCGCTGATCTGGGGCAGGCCCTGCGACACATCGGCCTCGATGAAGCGGATCCGGTCGATGACGGCCTCGAGGTTGGAGACCCGTCCGGTTGACAGGTTGTCGATGACGGTGATGTCATCGCCTTGAGCGACGAGCAGTTCCACCAGGTGCGAGCCGATAAATCCGGCACCGCCGGTTACCAGCACGCGTTTCGTGTGCTGGTGTGTATCGCCTGATGGGTCCTGCTCGCCCAAGCAAAGCCTTCCTTTGGATCAGACCGCTTGAGGTGCTTCCTGAGCGTGGTACTGGTGCGAGGTGCGGATGTTCTTGCGGAGGTATCCGCCCGCGGAGCTCTTGACGCCGTTGACGAGGACGCCCAACAACTCGGCGCGGGTATCGCTCAGCTCGTTCTTGAGACGAGCGACCTGTCCGCGCTTCTCCTGCATGGCGCGGGCAACGAGGATCGTCGCGTCAACATGGTTCGCGAGTGTCTGCGCGTCTCCGGCGACGATCGCGGGCGCGACATCCAGCAGCACGATGTCGTACTGCGCCGATGCCTCCGCGAGCACCTGGCCCATTTTGTCAATGCCGAGGCGTTCGACCACTCGCTTGTTGCGTGCGCCAGCGGGCATGATGCTCATCCCGGAGTCGAGCGTGGTCACGCAGTCCGCGAACGGTGCGTCGCCGGCGAGAACCTCCGCGAGCCCGGGGCTCTCGGGGATCCCGAAGGCGCTGTGCATGCGAGCACGGCGGAAGTTGGTGTCGATGATGAGGACCTTCTTGCCCGAGGACACGAAGGACAATGCCAGATTGCTCGCCACACTCGTCGCGCCCGATCCGGGCATCGCGCCGACCACCATCAGGGTGGTGTGGTTGTGGGCGATCATCTTCTTGGCGACCTTGGTCCGCAGCTGGCGGTAATGCTCGGCGAGCACGGAGTTCGGGCTGTCACGGAACAGCGTTTCCATGCTTTCGTGCTTGGCAGGATCCTCTTCCGCGTCGGGGATGATGCCCAGGATCGGTGTCCGGGGGATCATCGCGATATCCGCGGCGCTCTTGACACGCTGGTCAAGCATCTCGAATACGACCAGGATACCCGCGACCAACGCGGTCGTGAGGAAGATTCCCAGCGGGACCATAATGTAAAGCACCGGGAACGATGGGCGGTCTGGAACATTCTCTTGCTTGAGTACCGCGATGCGGCTTGCGGACTTGAGGCCGGAAGTGGCGTTGAGTTCGGCAAGTTGTGACTCGTGCTCGCCCTTGAGCGCAAGCGTGTTCTCCATCTGGCGGTTGATTTCGTCGATTTCCTCTGTGATCTTTGTCAACTCGTTGAGGCGCAGGGCCAGACTCTCCTTCTGTGAGGAGAGGTCCTGAATCTGGGCTCGGAGCTGGCTCAGGGCCATGCGGGTCGCATCGATTCGTGACTCGAACGCTTCGATCAGCAACTGCTCGCGCGTGGTCTCGAGTTGACGCTGGGTCGCATCAAGTGTCTGCTGGGTCTGCTTGTAGCTGCGGTGCTCACGCCCGATTCCGGCCTGTTCCAGCGAGATCAGATTCGATTCGAAGTCAATGATGCGCTGCTTGAGCGTGAGAATCTGGGGGTATTGCTCAACACGCTCACGGAGCACAGAGTCGAAAGCAATCGGCGTTTCCTTCTTCAGCTGCGCTTCATCGCCGGAGAGGATGACGGTGTACGCCTCGATCTGCTGTTTGATGTTGATCAGCTGTGCGTCAACCAGTCGCATCATCTCTGCCTCTGCCGAGTCGGTCGAGTTGATCGTGTTAATTCCTTGTTCCTGAAGAATTCGGTTTTTCCGGGTTGTGAGTTCTGTGAGCTTGGCGTCTGCATCGCTGATAGACTTGCGGATCTGTTCTTTTTTCTCGGTGATATTCGTGCTCGTGCCTGATGTCAGGATCCGGATGTAGTTTTCCTTGACCAATCGCACCATACCTGCAGCGTCTTCTCGGTCACCTATGGTGACCGAGAGTTCGATCAGGTAGCTGTTAGGAATAGCGTTTGCTTTGATGATTTTTTCGATATCCTCGTAGGCTTCAACAATGTCCAGGCGCCCGTTCCGCTCGTACTTCTTGTACCAGCCCGGAGCTTCACCGGCCAGTCGTGGGTCTGACAGAACAGCGTTCCGTACCGATTCGCCTTTCAGGAGTGTGACCTGGGTACCCAGGAAACGGGCCATCTCGTCCTCGTCGATCGATTCGACATTGATAATTGCGATGTCAGGAGATGCCGGTGAGCACTCGAAGAGCACGGTGGATTTAAACCCCGGGAAGAAGAACAAGAAGAAGAAATGCGCGGCGACACCGATCACTGCGCCCATGAACATAGAGCCCACGAGCAGATACTTGTACTTCTGGACCAGCTTGAGCGGATCGAAGGCGGCTGCGCCGCCTCCTGCGCCCCCGGGCGGTCCGGAACGGGACGGTCCTGCCTGCGGGCGGGTATTGGGGGTCGTGCTCATGTCGCTGCTCCGTAGTTGTTCGCAATACCCATCATCATGGGGCCTTTCCGGACACATCACGCCGCGGTGGGCATGTGTGTGATTGGTGTCTTATCGGTACGATCAGTTCTCGCCTGAGTTGAGTTCCTGCTCAAATGCCGCAATGTCCTGCTCAAGTGAGGGGAATGACTCCGGGGCCGATCGCAGGACCGAGCGGGCATCGGTGATCTTTGAGCGGGCATCGGTGAGATTGCCGAGTTTGACCGCCAGTCGTCCGGCCGTCAACTGCATCGTGACACGGGCCGGGATCGAGTTGATGAAGTTGTTCCCGGTATCGATCATCTGCTGGGCTTCATCATACTTGCCCAGCGCGATGTAGATCCCGGCCATCGTTTCGTACGGCTCACTGAGCCCGATGTTCTTGGCAATCGCCTTCTCGCCGAATGCGAGTGCTTCCTGCGCCCGATCGAGGCGGCTCGAGAGCACATACGCGAGGTTATTATTCATTTCCCAATCGTCCGAGAACCGATCGAGTCCCTCGGACCAGATCGCAGCGGCCTGCTCGTACTGATCCGCGGCGAAGAGGGTCGTGCCATGCAGGCGGTAAACCCGGATCGCGATTGGATCCGGAATGCTGGATGACTTGAGACGGGCAAGAATGTCGTCCGCACGCTGGGGACGCGGATCCTCGCGAACCAGCCTCTGTGCGATGAAGTATTCGAGCCACAGCCCGACCTCAGGATCGCTGGTTCGGCGCTTCAGAATGTCGAGGTACCCGACATGTTCGCTCGCGGGGCGTTCCTCGAAGTAGCGGGACAGGTTGTTGGCCCAGTTGATGAGCTCGCTGTCGTTATTGACCGCGATATCGAAGGCCTTGGTGATCTGCTGCTGTGCGAAATCGTCACGCCCGCGAGCCTGCAGCACCAGCGCCTGAGCCGCGAGCAGGCCCGAGTTGGTGTTGATATCGCCTACCATCGCGGCGAGCGAGTTGATAACCTCGTTGGCCTTGTTCGCGTTGGGCGGTCGCTGGCGGACCAGCGTATCGATGTAAGTTGCCCCGTCGCCAATCCCGCGGCGCTTGTCCCAAGCCATCCCGTAGAACTCGGAGGCGTACTCCCACAGATCGCGAGACGCGAACAGCCCGCCGATCCGCGACATCAGGTTCGGATCGTCAGGGCGCCGCGAGAGCACATCACGAGCGAAATCTGCGGCTTCACCAGCTCGATTGGGCTGCACAAGCAACTCGTTGAGCACGGCATAGATCGAACGGTCCAGACTCGGGTTGAGCCGGATCGTGGTTTTGAGATCGTTGAGCGCGTCCTCCCGACGCCCGGTGGCGAAGTAGCCCGCAGCACGGACACGGTACGCTCGCCAGCTGTTCCCGTCGAGATCGATCGCTCGGCCCAGATCCGAGAGCATGTCGTTGAGGAGTGTCTCATCCCCGATCATCAGCTCGGCACGCTTGATGTAGACCAGCGGTTCATTGGGATACGCGGAAACCGCCTGGTCAAGGATGTTGCGCGCTTTCGCAGAGTCACCGACCCCGTTGGCGATATCCGCACCCTGAAGCATCGTGATCATCTCAAGCTTCTTTGACGCGGGGAACTGGTCGTAGATTGATTGCGCTTCCTGATAACGCTCAAGCCGCACCAGCGTTTCGATAAGCCGGGCACGAACGGTGAAGTTCTCATCGTCAGCACCCGCATCGATCACCGCTTGATAGGCCTTGACCGCATCGGAGAAGTTGTTGATCCGCATGTTCAGATCACCCAGCAGCTTCGATCCGATCATGGTCTCGGGGGATTCACGCTTGACCGCCTCGCTCGCTGCCGCGAGTGCGAGATCCGGTCGCCCGCGCTCGAGCATGAACTCAGAGTTCACGATGTAGGGCTCGGGCCCAACGGGTGAGGGAAGTGAATCGATGTACTTGCTGAACACCTCGTTGGCGGCGACAAGGCCGTTGCGGCCGTTCACATTGCCCTGCTCGGCATTCCAGGTCGCGTCGAGCTGCACGAAATCGAGCTGGTCGCCCGAAGCGCGGAGACGGTCGATCAGCAGCCGCGATGCGTCCCAGTTGCGTGCCTGGATGTACATCCGGGCGAGCTGGAAGGTGTTGTCGAGATCGGACGGGTTGAGTTCGAGCATCCGCTCACGCTGGCGGACCGCGAACGACCGCCCCTGCGTCCCGCCGAACTGCGATTCGAGATTGAGCCAGAGATTCATGAAGCCCGGATCGTTGGCGCCATAACGCTGGAGACGCCGGGCCGTGCTCAGCGCCTGCTCAAACTGCCCGGCGCGAACGAGCGTGACGAGATACTCACGGATGACATCCTGATTGTCGGGGCGGATCGCGAGTGCTTGCTCGAACGATGCGAGCGCATCATTCATCCGGCCGGTTTCACGCTGCAGGATCGCGAGCATCTGATAGCTGGCTGCGTCCGCGGTTCCCGTCGCGGTGGCCTGCTTGAGCAGCTCGATCGCATCATTGGGTTTACCCTCGGCACTCGCCATCCGGGCGCGGAATGTCAGTGACTCGACCTGTGTCAACTCGGGTCGCTGAGCGAGCGTGCGGGCAAGCTCGAGGTTTTGGGCGCGCAGCGCATCGAGGAACGACATCTCGATAACGCGTTTGTCGTTGGGTGCGAGCTTGTTGAGCTCTGCAACCGTTTCCGCGAACAGATCGGCCATGCCCCGCGCCGTAGCCAGATTGGCGATCGCCAGGAGCTTATCGAGCTCGGGGCGATCGGATTCCCGGATCATCTGGATGAGGATTTCGTCGGTCGATCCTGATTCCAGCGCCGAAAGCATGGATTTGAGAAACTCGCTATCCGGGTGCTTCTCGGCGGCTGTCGCGATCAGCGTGCGAGCGCCCTCTACATCGTTGCTGTCGAGCAGCAGCGAGGCGAGCTCCTGCGCAACGCGTGGGTCGTAATCATGCTCCGTGACGGCTTCACGGAGGAGCTCGACGGCACCCGCGTAATCGCCCGGGTTCTCGTCCGTGCCCAGTCGCATACGCCGGGCGGTGTAGATCGCCGCGATAACGGGGTCCTCGTTCAACTCTGGGAAAAGCAGTTTGTTGACATTCTCGAGACCGTCGATCGCGACCTGAAGCCCGGGGTTGACCCTGAGCAGTTCCTCGTAGTAATCCGCCGCGGTTTCATAGTCCTGAAGCCGCTCGTGGATCTGCGCGAGCGCGAGCAGCCCCAGGAGTTTGCGGTTTGAGTTATCCAATGGGATCATCTGCTCGAGCGCGTCTCGCGCGACGCCGTACTGGCCCAGCTGCGAGGCGATAATTCCCTCGTACCACAACCCCTCAGGACTGTTGCGTTGAGTTTGCTCGTTGTATTTTTTGAACAGACGCAGGGCTTCCTCGAAGCGTTGCTCTGCTTGTGCGATCTTGCCGTCAAGCAGGACCAGCTCGAGGCTGTCCTCACTGACCGATGACGCAAAGCTTTCACGCAGCGTGCGGGCGTCATCGAGCAGGGTCAGCTTGAGCGATTCGTCCCCCTGAGCGGAGGCGTTGATTGCCTGATCGATCTTGATTTCACTCTGCTCGATCAATGCCTGACGCTGGATGTTGAACTGGCGCAGCCCTTCGAAGCTCAGAGGCTTCACTTCCAATGTTGCGATCCTCTTGAACAGACCGATCGCTTCTTCAAACTCCGAGGCTTCGCGTGCGAGCCTTCCGGAGGTGTACAGCAGTTCCGCGTTGTCGCGATCTTGCTCGATTAGATGATCCAGAAGCCTGCGGGTCCTGTCGTGCTGTGCCTGTGGAACGAGCGCGTTTTCGACCACGCTGAAGAGTTGGACTGTTTCCAGATCCAACTGGTCCGAAGCGTCGCTTGTCAGGCTCGCGGCGATTGGTGTGAGTTCCTCCGCCAGTGCCGAGTAGGTCTCGATGAACCGTTCACGCTGCTGCTCGGCATTGAGCGAGCTGTCCGGAGACCGGCTCGCGATCTCGGCTTTGAGAAGAATCCGCTGGATCCGCATCATCGCGTTCGTGGGGTGCGACGCGAGGTATTCTTCCGCCTCCGCCAGACTGCTGCTCAACGAGGCGACTCTGGGTTCGTTGAGGCCTGCGGCGGTTGTGCGATCGATTTGCAGTGTGCGGAGGTTCATCAGCTTGATGCGTGACTGCACATCTTCAGGGTTGGCCGTGATCGCACGCTCGAGGTCGTCGATGCCCAGTTCCATCTGACCGTCGGCCAGCACGCCGTTGCGCAGTGCGATCTCGGTGATCGCGATGCCCCGGTACCGCTTGAGCTGTTCCCAGTCGGCGACCTCGCCCGTGCCCCCGCTGAAGTTCGCCAGCGCACCTGTCGTCAACTCGATGAGCTGTTCCGCACCGGCGCGGGAGTATTCGCTCATAAAGATCTGGAATCGAAGATTGAGGTACCGATCATGGGTCTCGACATCATTGCGGAGCACCGTCGCGGCCTGGCGGATTGCGCCCGTGTAATCCCCAAAGAACTGATCGCGGTACTCGGTCTCGGTCTCCGGGATCAGCAGCTCGAGCGTATCGATCCACTTGTTGAGGTACTCCACATTGGTGGTGTCCTTGTTGACCGCTTTGGAGTAGGCACGGGTGGCCATCTTGATCTCGCCCGCGGCGAGCAGTCGGTCGCCCTCAGCCGCGAGATCGCTGGCGCTTTTGAACGCGACATTGTACGCGAGCATGACCATGCCCAGAAGCCCGATCACGCCCACGACGAGCAGTACTACAAAGCGAGTGTTGACACGAGATGCCATGTGTGGTGTCCTTCAGTCCGCCCATTCGGGCCAGTCGCATGGGGCGTCGCCGCCCGGTTGATGCCCGGGCGTGTTCCACGCCGGGCCTTGGTTCATTCATTCGCTGCGGACAACTGCCCGCGTGGATTGTCTGCCGGGTATACGCCACGCTGGACTTCGACCCAGTCGGGAACGCAACGCATGATCTCGCCGATCATCTCGCCGAGGAGCTCGCCAGAGTAGCGTGCGAACTCATCGAAAGTATCAAACCCGCTCCCGCTGACCTGCACCTTCAGAAAATAGGCGTAGTCGTCTTCGAGGTTGAACGCGAGCTGGCGGACATCGTTCGCGTTCGCCTTTGTCCCGCCGTTGGCGATGAAGAAGTACCCCGCGAAGACCTTGCCCTTGCCCGGGTTGATGAACTCCGACGCGCGGAACTCGAAGGGCGAGTCGGGGCCGATCCCACGCGGGAGCCGCACACGGATCCCCGGGGCATCGGTCATGGCCGGGTCGTTGCTCAGGCGAACGCTGTAGATGGTGCCCGCGGCACCGGCGAACTGCTCGGGCACGCTCGGATCAGCCCGCCAGGAGCTTGTGTCCATCGGCAACGCCACAACACGCGAGGACTCGCTCTGCTGGAGCCCGCCACCCACAAAGCACCGCTCGGGCACATGGGGGACCGTGTCGATCATGCCCGTGTAATACGCGGCGTGCAAATCCAGGACGACGGGGTTTCGCTGCTCCTGTTCGCGCGTGCGGAGGTAACGCCGTGAGACATAGTTCGTTGTCCCGAGTGTCTCGACGAGTTCGGCACCCATGATCTCGTCGCCGCCGAGCTGACGCCAGCTGGGGGTCTGGGTGGGCAGGGCCGAGACCTGTCGGTTATTGGCCGGGTAGATCGGGATCTTCAGCAGGTGCACATCCTTCACGCGGATGTACGCGCTGATCCCGCCCGCGATCACAAGCATCACCGCCAGGAGTGTGGCGCTGAGCAGCATGCGTGATCTGGATTGTGCCGGAGGGTTGCTCATGACACGGCCCCCTTGGGTTCGGCGTCTGCCTCGGGTGATCGGATCAGCCGGTTGAGCATCCAGGCGATGCCCAGGAAAAGCAGGAGCGAGGGCACCAGCAGGATTGTCCCGATGACCGTGTGCGCATCGCCCTCGGCGAGCTTCGGGTTGTACAGCATGATCAGGCCCAACACGGTGACACGTACCATGTTCATCATCACCGCGACCGGGCCCGCCAGAAGGACAAGGGCGATCCGCTGCCACCACTGCGAAGAGCCCAGCAGCGCCACGGCAATGGCCAGGGCGTAGAACGCCACGACCATCCGCATGCCCGAGCAGGCCTCGGCGACATTCATCGGGAGTGTCTTGCCTTCGCTCGTCAGAATCATCAGCGTGTTGCCGTCGATGTCGACGCTGAACCATCCGAACGGTGCGCCGATCAGGTTGAGCATCAGCCAGGAGCCCTGCGATGCGAGCAGCTGGAGCTTGAAAGTGACCGCGAGCATGATGGCCTCGGCGATCGTGATCATGAGCACCAGATAGATCGTCGGCAGGAAGAGGTATCGGAACACTCCCGGGCCCAGCAGCAGCAGCAGCAATGAGCCCATCGACAGCAGCATGCTCATGCCCTGAAGCATGTGATTCTGCACCATGAACAGGTTGTACGCGTAAGCCTGAATCCCGAGTAGGAACGGCACCAGCGCGGGCCAGAAGATGCTCGTGGGCGTATTGAGGATCTGTTCGCGACGCTGCCAGATCATGTAGACCGCGATCAGCGGGATCACGAACGAATGTCCCCAATCCTGCGGGTGCTCCAGACTGATCCGGCCCTGGTGGGCAAACCATCGGAAGAACACCAGAAGAAAGCCGAGCGAACACACGATCGCGACCTGCAGGCCCGGGCGTGTAAACAGCCCCAACACCCGCTCTTGCGTGTGCAGTCCCTGCAGGGCTCCATCATGATTAACGCTGCTACTACTCATCTACTCGACACACGCTCCGTCTGACTCTGGCGGCAATGATCCCGGTTCCCGTATCTCGATCGACACGATTCTCGGTCCGCTTTGATCTGATCTCTGCCCTCGCATGATTGGCGCGAAAACGCGGCTGCATCGCTGGAAAGGCGTCGAGAGACATCAGTTGAGCGGGATGGGATCACCCGGACGCGCAAAAAGAAACAATCCCCGCTCATCGGCGGGGATTGGTACGGTTTCAGATCAGATCAGGTTCGGGTGATCGGCCGGATTCGGGTTATCCGGGCGAGACGATCAGTTCCGGAAGTTGCTCGGAGGGGCACCGAACACATCGTTACCAAAGTTGCGATCGAGCAGGAAGCCGAACCCGTAGTTGGTCCGGAATCCGCCGCGAAGGATCGCCAGCGGCGTGGCCCAGAAGCTCGTCCCGATGTTGACCATGTCGTCGGGTTTGATGTAGATATCGGGCTGAGTGCCTTCTGCGATGGCGCGGGCGTTGAGCATGATGGTTGCCTGCTCATCGGGGCCAACGATGCGGGTCAGGTCGACCCGCTCTGGAATCGCGGTCGGGGCGAAGTCGCCCGCCGAGGTAATCGCACGCATCAGCGTCAGTTTGCCAACCGAGGGCAGGTTGTAGACACCCGGGCGGGCAATCTCGCCTCGGATGTAGTAGAAGCCCTGGGGTGAGGGGGGAACCCGGATGATGTCGCCCGGGCGGATCACGATGTTGTAGCGTGCATCGCCCGCGATGAGCGGGGAGACGGGCACGCGGATCACGCGTTGCGTAAACAGTTGTCCACGCGAATCTTGCAGCATGTTCGACTCGGGCGAATCGATGGTCCTGCGTGCCGCGATCGGGATCGACTCACGCACCCACTGGCCGCCGACGAATCGCCAGCGCGGGGTTGGGGGGGTCAAGCCCTGCGTCGCTTCAGACGATGCGCCGTTGCCGGTGCCCTGTGGCTGGTTCGCGTTGCGTGGTTCGATCAGGTCGATGAGCGGCTCTTCATTGCTTGGCTGACGGGCCGCGCTCGCAACCAGACCGCTGGTGCTGGTCGAGCCGGACATCATGCCCGGGGCGGACAGGTCGTCGATCACATCAAGCAGATTCTCGCCGTCCTGCTCGCGTTCCTGACGCTGTGGATCGAGATTCCGATCGCTCGGGTTCTCAGGCGAGAGGTTCGTCGTGCCCTCGTCGAGCGGGACCTGACGGATAATGAAGATCTCTTTGGTGAACTCGGGGAACCCGCCCGCGGCGATCAGGGCCTCGTAGAGGCGGAAATCGGCGTTGAGGATCGAGTACGGGCCAGGCGCACCCACATTCCCGGTCAGGTGGAAAACCTGCTGGCGTCGTTGCTGAACAACCACTGAAACAAGGGGGTCGGCAACCAAGGGTGCCATTTTCTGGGCAATCGCGTCGGCAACCTCGGTCTCGGTTTTACTGCTCACAAAGATGCGGCCGAGCTGCGGGATCTGGATGTAGCCGTTCTGGTCGATCTGGCGGGGGAGCAGTTCTGCCTGTCCTCGTGTGATCAGGTCGTAGATCGTCAGATCGAGGAAGTCGCCCGGCCCGACCCGGTAGACATCCGTCTCGGGGATCAGGTCATCGGAAGTGATATCCGTGACATCGACGAACTCCGAGCCCGGGTCCTCGATGGCTCCGATGTGGTTGAGGATGGGCACACGGGTGGGGGTGCGTTCCCAGCGACCGACGATGGACGGATCCATGTAGGAGTCCCAGGTGCACCCGCCGAGGAAGACGCCGAGCAGCGTCAATGCACCGATTCCGACGAGCTTGCCGGTGCGGGAATAAGACGCGTTGCGGTATTTCACATTCTGACGCACGGGCATCTCCTGCAATTCGTGTGCGTGTGATCGATCGATCATTCGTGGTACGGGCCATGAACGCGAGAGTTCGGGCTTCTTTGCATCATAGCGACACCGCCCCGCTTGTGTGGGGAAGCCCGCTGCATGAACCAATCGACCACCGGGCGGTCAAAGGTTGATTCCCGATCCCGAATTTCACCCAAAAGGTCCGAGAGTTTCGCGGATCTCTGCGCCATGGTGCCGATCCGGGCAAGGTGGAGCCCGGGCAGGACATGCAGGGGCAATGCCGCGTTGGCGCGCATAGAATCCCGCCGCAGCACAAGGCACCGCCATGACCCCACCAAGCAGCCAGAGCACCCCACAAGCCGATCCGCAGCCCCGTTCGGAGCCCAACAAGGGCATCGAGCGGACAGTCGCGCGTCACCCAAGGCGATTGGGCGGCGATCCGATTGCGAACGCCAAAGCCGTGGTTTCGCTGAGCTCCATGATCCTCAATAACGAGGGTGATCAGGTCCAGCACATGGCGCCCAAGAAGAAGCCCGACTGGCTCCGGGCCAAGCTGCCCGGGGGCGAGGGGTTCCGCAAGACCAAGGCGAACATCAACAGCCACAAGCTCCACACGGTCTGTGAAGAAGCGGCCTGTCCCAACATGGGTGAGTGCTGGGCTCGGGGAGTCGCGACGATCATGATCCTCGGCGACACCTGCACACGCGCGTGCGGGTTCTGCAATGTCAAAACCGGTCGTCCGCTGCCCATCGACAAGGACGAGCCCAGGCGTGTCGCAGAATCGCTGCGGGGCTCGGGGCTCAAGCACATCGTGATCACCAGCGTCGATCGCGACGACCAGCCCGACGGCGGGGCCGGCATCTGGGCCGAAACCATCATGCGGACACGCGAGGCGTGCCCGGAAATGTCCATCGAGGTGCTCATCGGCGACTTCAAGGGCGACGAGGGGGCCCTGCAGATGGTCATCGATGCCCAGCCCAACATCATCGCCCACAACCTTGAGACGGTGAAGCGATGCCACCCTGCGGTGCGCCCCAGCGCCCGCTACGAACGCACGATCGAGCTGCTCAAGCGCGTCAAGGCCCAGGGCGGGGTCGCCAAGACGGGGATCATGGTCGGCATCGGTGAACGCAAGGAAGAGGTCTTCGAGATGTTCGAGGATCTGGTCCGTCTGAGCAGTGCGCACGAAGGTCCACGCGATCCCAACGATGCCTCCCGCGGCGACCCGTGCGACATCATCACGATCGGGCAGTATCTCCAGCCCACGCGCAATCATCTCCCCATCGATCGCTGGGTGCACCCCGACGAGTTCGCGGAGTACGAGGTGGTCGGCAAGCAGGCCGGGCTCAAGGTGGTCATGAGCGGCCCGCTCGTCCGTTCGAGCTACCTCGCCGACAAGCAGGCCGATATGTTCAGCATGCTCGGGCGAAGGTCCCAATAACCCCCCATATCTGCGGGAGCTCCGGCTTCTTTGCACCACCGCCGTGCGCGTGGACGGTATTGCGTGGGGTCGTGCTGGTGACCTGCCCCCATTGCTTGTACCATTCCCTATGTTAGGGCAGCGGTGCTTCTTC
>CAYQRD010000025.1:0-27791 GCA_964419845.1 uncultured Phycisphaeraceae bacterium | reverse complement strand
GCCCCAAGCTGCGCGACAACCGATACCTGGTCGCGGGCATCCTCCTCACCGTCTTCGGCGCGATCACGATCTATGTCCAGTTCGTCAAGCCATCATGGCTCTACGCCCCCATCCCCCGCTCGCTGCTCATCCCGCTGGCGGCCCGCGATCGCGACGCGTTCGATCGGCTGATGAGCGGGTCACTGACCGCGGCGGATGAGCAGCAGCTGATCGAGGCCATGGTCAACAACCGAACCGGGTTTGTCTACGGCTCTTCGTTCGCACAGGATCAGTGGTTCGCAGCCCAGATCGGCATGGGAGCACTCACGGCCCAGCAGCTCGATGCGCTCTGTGAGCAGTTCACCCAGTGCGAGATCCTCGCGCCCGAGCGTGCTCGCGTCGGAGAAACGCTTCGGCTGCAACTCGTGGTCGAAGACCATGAATCAGCTCCGAGCGGCTATTCGCCGATGTTCTACTTCGAGGGCTTTCGCATCAACGATGACCCCACGCCCTATGCCCAATCGAGCCGCGCCATGTACCGCAACTTCCTCGATTCACCCGAGGACGACATGCTCAGTCGAAAGGGGAGCGTCCCCGTTTACGAGTGGACCCCCCAGCAGCCCGGCACCTTCACCATACACGCCCGGCTTGTACTCGTGATATCAACCACAGCGGACTCAACGATTGAGATCGACTGGTCCCTGCCCGATCCCCAGCGTTTCCCACGCCCGCATGTCTGGTCGCGTGAGATTGAACTGGAAAAACAGATCAATGTCGTCAAGTAACTATCAGCGCAGCCCCGTCGATCCGAACCCATTCTGACCACGCGCCGTGTCCTCGAGGTACTCCACCTCGCGGACCGCTGCGTGCGCCACCGGCGCGATCACCATCTGCGCGATGCGATCGCCGTGCTTCACGGTGTACGCCTGCTTGCTCAGGTTGATCAGCGCGATGAACATCTCGCCGCGGTAGTCGCTGTCGATGGTCCCGGGCGCGTTTGGGATGCTGATCCCGTGCTTGGTCGAGAGCCCCGAACGGGGGCGGACCTGCCCCTCGAAGCCGACCGGAATGGCGCACGCGTAGCCCAGCGGGATTTTGACGATCTCCAGCGGCTCTATCGTCACCTCTTCGCCCATCTCGTGGCGTGGCAGGCAGGCGGCCAGATCGAGCCCCGCCGCCTGCGCGGATTGGTACGCGGGGAGGATGGCACGCTCATCGAGACGCTTGACGCGTACGAGCGCGGCGTTCACCCGCCCGCCGCCGGGCAGCTTGACTTCGGACATCAGATCAGCGGGCGATGGGTGGAACTCGGTGTGGCGCAGTGTGCTGGTCTCGGGCATGCACAGATCATATCCGTTCACAAAAACACCCGCATGACTCGCGGGTGCTCAACTTCATTCAGATTGATTCTGGCGGACGCCCGCCGGGGCTCAGCCCATGCTCACGGTACGCTCGAGCGGGCCGATCAACTCGAGGTCCTCGTCGCTCAGATTCCGACGCAGATCATCGAGCACCCGGTTGAACGAATCGATCAGGCGACGCGTGGATGCGATGGCGTTGTCCATCGAGCTGCTGCCCGTCACCTGTTTGACGAGGTCGGGCTGCTGGAGTTGCTGGAGATTGCGTTCTGAAATGGATTTCGCATCGAGCAGCGATCGCAGGAGCGCGACCGCGTCATCGCGTCGCCTGGTGGTTTCCTGAATCATCTGTTGCTTCGTGGAATCAAGCATGCCTTCGGCCTCCGTTGCCAGGACTGTGCCCCGGGCTGTCCCCATCCCGGATATCTGATGATCGGCTCAGTCATTGCTGCATGGTCAGCACTGTTGGGTCTCAATTGTCCCAATACCAACCACTTCCGTCAAGTCGACCCCTGAACGGGGCATGCAGATGACGGTCAATCGTCCTCATCACCCGTGTCTGTTCGTGATTTGTTGGTGCGCCTGCTCAGGAATCCGAGCTGAACCATCAGCCCGATCACCGTCAGAATGACCCAGACCATCGCCCATACCAGCGCGGACTGTTCGAGATATTCTGGCTGGTGCCCGCTCCGTGCTGTCAGCAGGGCACTCACCGAAGCCATGCACACCGCCGACCCAAACAGGCTCGTGACGAGCGCCGTCGTCCGTTTGGGCATCACCACGCCGATCAACAACCCGAAGGCAAGGCCCGCGAATCCGGACGCCAGCGCGATCATCTTGTCACGCGTGGGGCGACGATCAAGCTCGTCGGAGATCGTCTGCCAGAGCTGCTCAAGGAAGACACGAGAACGCTCGGCGGCGTCCTTGAGCTGCTGCTTGGTCTCCTCGTCGAGCACCTGATTGTCCTGATCGAGCATGTCCACGCTCCGCTCGGCGGCCTGGCGCGTGATCTCTTCATTCAGTGAACTCGTGATCCCCGCGATCGTCTCCCCGCCCTCGACCATGGCCGTCTCGACCTCGCCCCCGTCGCCAAGGGTCGGGTTGAAGTGCAGGAAGATCATCGCACCCACGACGCCCGCGACGGCAAACGCCAGTGCGGAGGTGAACGCGATCACCAGCCGGAACATCGCCAGCGAGCACAATGAGCCGATGATCCCGCCGCACAGCAGCCCCGTCGTGCTCGGGCTCACCGTGATGCCGCCGACCTCAAAGCTCGGGAATCCGATCAGCGGCATCAGCGTCGTGCCGACGAACGCTCCGATCGCCAATCCGAACAGGAAGAACACGGGCTTGACGACCCGTGCCCCCATGATCCACAGCAGCAAGCCCGCAAGCAGCGCGACCCCAAGCGGGACCGAGCCGCCCTCGGGCAGTGTCTGGGCGAGTGATAGCGTGATGGGCATCAGGGTCATTGCTCTATTGTTGGGATGCTCGGCGTGTGTTTTCAGCGAGGCCCACCCGAACGGGGCTGATTGATCTATCGGACTTTGTGGCCACAACTCCGCATCGGCGCTCAGCCCGGGCCCCGTTCTGGGCGATATGCTGGTGTATGGCCGATCAAACGCCCCCATCTACCCCCGGCACCGAGACCCCGATGGACTCTGCCAAGCTCAGCGACCTGCGTGAGAAAATCGACACGCTCGATCAGCAGCTCGTCGATCTGCTCAACGCCCGCGCCCAGCTGGTCGTCGAAGTCGGTGCGTTCAAGCGCGGCTCGGGCACCCCGATCTACGCACCGCACCGCGAGGCCCAGGTCCTCGCCAAAGCGCTCGAGCGCAGCAAGGGCCCGCTGCCGCAGCGCACCATCGAGGGGGTCTATCGCGAGCTTATGTCGGGCAGCTTCGCTCTTGAGCAGCCCCTGAGAATCGGGTTCCTCGGCCCCCCCGGTTCCTACTCCCATCAGGCCGCCGTCAAACAGTTCGGCTCCAGCGTGGACTTCGAAGACCTCCAGCTCATCGGGGGCGTCGTCACCGAGGTGCGACGCGGGCATGTCAACTACGGCCTCGTCCCCATCGAAAACTCGATCGGGGGCGGGATCACCGAGACCCTCGACGCGCTGGCGCACAACGCGGGCCATGTCTGGGTCTACGCCGAGATCCAGATCGCCATCAAGCACATGCTCCTGACCAACTGCAAGCCCCACGATGTCCGGCGCATCCACTCCAAGCCCGAGGTCTTTGCCCAGTGCCGCAACTGGCTCACCACACAGTACCCCAACGCGGCGCTGCTCCCGGACGCGTCCACAAGTCAGGCCGTCCAGACCGCGATCAAAGAGAACAAGACCGCCCTTGAGATCGGTGCCGAGCCGGGTAGTGCCGCGATTGCCTCGGAACTCGCCGGCGAGCTCTACGGCCTCCCGACCCTCTTCAGCAACATCGCCGACAACCCGGACAACATCACCCGCTTCTATGTCATCTCACGCGAACAGGCCCTGCCCACTGGCGACGACAAGACCGCCGTCATGTTCGCGACCGAAGACAAGCCCGGCGCGCTCGTTGAGGTGCTCCAGGCGTTCCACAGCGCCGGCGTGAACCTGAGCCACATCGACAAAAGGCCCAGCGGACGCGAAAACTGGAGCTACACCTTCTACATCGATGCCCTCGGCCACCGCGATAACGAGAACATGCAGCGGGCGATCAACGAAGCACAGCAGCACTGCAAGGAACTGCATGTGCTGGGATCATTCCCCCGCAGCACCCGCATCCTCTGAGCGAGCATCCGGATCGGAAGTTGATTCGCTGTCGGCATACGATTGTCAGTGCAGCACAAGCCGACCATCTCGATCTCTATGGGCGACCCGGGCGGAGTCGGGCCCGAGGTGCTCGTTCGGGCCCTGAGCGATCGCAAACGACGCGCCAGCGCCCGTTTCCTGATCCACGGCTCGTCCCACGCCATGCACGCCGCGGCCCACGCCTGCAGCATCGACCCCTACTGGTGGCGCGTCGATGCCCGCTCGCAGCTCGCGTCGACCCTTGTCTCGCACGATGTCGTTCTGCTCGACGACGACCCCGCACTCATCGAGCAGGGACGCGAACTCGAGTTTCCCGCAAGCCCAAACAAGCTCAGCGGCGGCCTGAGTTTCGACTGGGTCCAGCAGGCGATCGGAGACGCACAACGCGAACACGATGATCCGCTCCACGCGGATGCCATCGTCACCGCGCCGATCAACAAGGAAGCGTGGGCCATGGCCGGGCGAGCGAGATACCCGGGACACACCGAACTGCTCGCCCAACGGCTGGGTGCCAAACGCAGCGCCATGATGTTCGTCGGCGACAAGCTCCGCGTGGTGCTCGCGACCGTCCACATCCCGCTCAACGAGATCCGCGACAAGCTCACCATCGGCGTCGTCCACAACGCCATCGATCTGGGGCATGAGGCATGCCTGAATCTGGGTATCGCCCGCCCACGCATCGCTGTCTGCGGTCTCAATCCGCACGCGGGCGAGAACGGGCTTATGGGCGACGAGGAACAACGCCTCATCGAGCCCGCCATCGATCTTGCCGTCAACACGGGCATGCAGGTCAGCGGCCCCTACCCCGCCGACACCATCTTCAACGCAGCCGTCGCCGGCAGGTTCGACCTCGTCGTCGCGATGTACCACGACCAGGGCCTGATCCCCGTGAAACTGCTTGAGCGTGATCTTGCGGTCAATGTCACCCTCGGGCTCCCCTGCGTCCGGACCTCTCCCGATCACGGCACCGCGTTCGACATCGCGGGCACGGGCACCGCGGACCCTGGCTCGATGGCCAACGCGATCGATCTCGCCGTGAAGATGTGTGTGCAGAATCACACACACCAGGCACAAGCCTGAGTGTTCCCGGTCATGAGATCCGGTATCAACTCCACTTTCATGCATAATTCTCGGTCATGTGTTTGACGCATGCGTCTGGTCATGCAACACTCCGAGCGTTATGAAGAACTTCCAGTGACAATGTGACACTTCGTTTCCGTTCAAGGTATTTGAGCGAAATGAACAGTTTCCGCATCTGACCCGTTTCAGAAGCGGTACCACCCCCGGCAGTATGCAACGCGCACGCCGGGCTCCACTGGGTTCAAACACAGGCACAACCCATGACTGAACAAGGCAACCCCAATGGGGTCGAGCGCCACGATGCCGTCGTACAGACGACCGAGCAGGCCGCTCCCCCGGAACAACACGGCTTACCCGACTCAAGCGGCTCAGCGCTCGCCGAGATGCTGCGCATCGCCATCCCCTCCGTCGCGACCATGGCCTCATACACCGTCATGCAGTTCGCCGACAAGCTCATGGTCTCGCGCATCGGGCCCGAGCCGGTCTATGTTTCCGCGCAATCCAATGGGGGCATCCTCGCGTGGACGCTCGCCGCGTTCGTGCTGGGCATGACGGGCGTCGTCAACTCCTTTGTATCGCAGAACCTCGGCGCTGGGAAGCCCGAGCGAGGAGCCGCGTACGCGTGGAACGGGATGTGGATCTCCATCGCCTACTACGCGGTCTTTATTATCCCCGCGATCTTCATCGTCCCGAAATACTTCGCGACGATCCATGATGACCAGACGCTCGTCACACTCGAGACGCAGTACGCGGTCGTCATGCTCGCCGGCGTCGTCGCCACCATGTGCTCACGCACGATCCACCACTATTTCTACGGGCTCCACCGCCCGTGGGTCGTGCTCATCAGCGCGATGTGCGCCAACCTGGTGAACATCGTTCTCAACATCCTCTTCATCTTCGGCGACCAGCAACTCGTCGTCAACGCGGGCTGGCTGGGCGAGGCGGTCATCAACCCCATCACCGCTGCCTTTGCGGATCTCGCATCGACGATGGGCATCGGACCTATGGGGCTGATCGGCGCGGCCTACGCCACCGTCATCGGCGGGGTGATCGAGTTCCTCATCCCGCTCGCGCTCTTCGTCAGCCCCCGGTACGCCCGCATGTTCTCCACGCTCAAGGCATGGCGCCTCAGCGCGGAGTGCCTCAAGGGCATCTGGAAGGTTGGGCTGGCGCCCGGGCTCATGTTCGTCAACGAGATCGTCTGCTGGAACATGCTCATGGTCTGGCTCGTCCCGTTGGGCGGCAAAGCGGTGGGGGATGACCCCGTCCTGCACAACACCACCGGCTGGATCGCCCTGCAGTACATGCACCTGAGCTTCATGCCCGCTGTCGGGCTTTCCATCGCCGCCCAGGCCATGGTCGGCAAATGCATGGGCATGAAACGCCCCGACCTCGCGACCGCCCGCGCCATGCTTGCGCTCAAGATCACGCTGGGCTACATGGGCCTGTGCGCGCTGGTCTTCGTGATCTTCCGCGACCAGCTCATCGAGGTCTTCATCGACGACGCCACCCCGCCCGACCAGCGGGCCAAGCTCATCGCCATCGGGTCGAGCGTCATGATCGCCGCCGCGGTGTTCCAGCTCTTCGACGCGCTGGCCATCACCACCTCGGCCGCGCTCCGCGGCGCGGGCGATACCGTCTTCCCGGGCGTCGCCACGATCGTGCTCTCCTGGACCTGCATCGTCGGCGTGGGCTACGGGCTGATCCACTTCGTCCCCTCGCTGGGGTCGCTGGGGCCATGGATCGGCGCATCGCTCTACATCATCATGCTCGGGATCGTCCTGGGGATCCGGTTCGCGCAGGGGAAGTGGAAGACGCTCAGTCTGGTCCAGGAGGATCAGGAGCCCGACCTCGACCCGCTCGATGAGGTCTACCCCGACCCGACCGTGGGCGCGGTCTGATCACCCCGCAATCGCCCCTAACCGCTCCCCGCATAGGGGGTTGGAGGGGTCGGGGCCGCCTCGGTCGGGGGCGTCTGGGTGGAGCCCATGCCCGTTGATGCCTAGAATCACAACCGCCCGGTCCGTCCGGGCAGATCAACCGATCAGGAGAACCGCATGCCGAACGATCCCATGGACATGGTGGTCGGTGCCTCGGGCACCTCGACCGTCGACGCCAAAGCCGCTCAGGACCTGATGCAGCAGGGCCAGGCCGCCTTCGATGCCGGCGACCGTGATACTGCCATCGAACACTTCCGCAAGGCCCTCAGCGCCGACACATCCAACATGGACGCGGCTTTCAAGCTCGCCTACATCCTCGATCTCACTGGAGAAGAGGAAGAAGCACTCGCCCTCTACGAGCGCGTCTGCGAGAACTCGCCCGCGCCCATCAACGCGCTGATGAACCTCTCGGTCATGTACGAGGATCAGGGCGATTATGTCCGCGCTGAGCGCTGCCTGCGCCAGATCATGGACACCAACCCCAACCACATCCGCGCCCGCCTCTTCATGAAGGATGTCATCGCCTCCAAGAGCATGGTCATCGAGGAAGAGAACGAACGCGATGTCATGAAGCGCCGCGCATTGCTCGACACCCCCGTGACCGACTTCGAGCTCACGGTTCGCGCACGCACCTGTCTCAAGAAGATGAACATCCGCACGCTCGGCGACCTCATCCGCATCAACGAGGCCGAGCTGATGAGCTACAAGAACTTCGGCGAGTCCTCGCTCGAAGAGATCAAGCGCATGCTCTCGGCCAAGGGCCTCCGCCTGGGTCAGGGCCGCGAGGACGCCCACCGCGTCGCCCGGCGCCAGATCCTCGAAAAGCTCAAGGGCACCGGCAAGGAGGGCCTGCTCAACAAGCCCGTCTCCGAGCTCCAGCTCTCCGTGCGTGCCCGCAAGGCGCTGCAGATGCTCAATATCCAGAGCATCGGCGACCTCTGCTCGCACACCGAGGCCGAGCTCATGGGCGTCAAGAACTTCGGCGCCACCTCGCTCGTCGAGATCAAGGAAAAGCTCGTCAACTGCGGGCTGACCCTTCGCGAACTCGAAGACGGCGAATAAGCCAAATCACCGCCCACACAAAGCACCCGCGTCAGGCGGGTGTTTTTTCTTGCACAGACCGCGTTCCTCTGTATACTGCGTGCTGATGAGTAACGCACCCATTGCCTGAATCCCGAACCGACCCGTCACGAGACACACCGTGAGCGGATGCTCACAGGTTCCGCGTGCGCTTTCGCCGCGCGCCGATAAGGGATTCCCCATTGAAACATCACGACAAGAACGCCCGAGACAAGGGCAGCTTTCCCTGTGTGCACTGCAAGTGCGCCATCCCGTTCCAATCGTTTGGTACCAGGCAGCGTAACCACTGCCCGCTGTGCCTCTGGTCACGCCATGTTGACGACAAGATCGGAGATCGCCGATCGCCGTGCAATCAGCCCATGGAGCCCATCTCCATCGCGACCAAGGCCGACGGCGAGTGGTCCATCGTGCACCGGTGCACCGGGTGCGGCCAGCTCCGCACCAACCGCATCGCGGGCGATGACGATGAGCTCGCACTGCTGGCGCTCGTGCTGCGCCCGATCAACACCCCGGCGTTCCCGCTCGATTCATTCGCGCGCAGGCGCGTGTTCTGAAACAGGCCGCGAACTCAACCGTACCTTCACCCGGGCTCGCCCGGGTTTTCTCTTGGCTCGTCCCGCGCACCCGTCGCACGGAAACGCGACCGCCCCGACTCGTAGTCGTCGGCCGACCCCTCGATATCCGGTGCCGCACGCCCCGCTTCGTGCTGCCGGTGCAGGTGCTTGAGATAAGGCACACACCACCCGCACCCCGTCCCCGCGCCCAGACACTCGGAGATCAGCGACGCGACCGCCGGGTTCTCTCTGGCCATATACGCGTTGATCTTGCGGAGCGAAACTCGGAAGCACAGGCACACATGATCATCGGGCTGCATGCCCGATTGTACCGCTCGGGCCCCGATCACCCGCCCAAAACAGGGCAACCGCACTGGAAAACGGCTATGGTGTATGTTCCCGACCCACCCTCGGAGCGTGCATGGTTCTCATCTTCACACTCACCGTCTTCCTCTCCGCGTGCCTGCTGTTTTCCGTGCAGCCGATGGTCGCCAAGACCCTCCTCCCCGTCTTCGGGGGCGGTTCTTCGGTCTGGACCACCTGCATGCTCTTCTACCAGACCCTGCTGCTGCTGGGCTATCTTTACGCGCATGTGCTCATGACACGATTCGGCCGCAACGCCCAGATGATCATCCACAGCATCGTGCTGGTCGTCGCCCTCGTCGCCGGCATTCTCTATGACACGCCCACCGCCCCGCCACAGGCATCAACTTTCCCCGTCCCCTGGCTCATCCTCCAGCTGCTGCTCGTCTCGGGGCTCCCGTTCTTTGCCATCTCATCCGCCGGCCCGCTCATCCAGGGCTGGTTCGCACGAACCGGACACCACCGCGCGCACGATCCGTACTTTCTCTATGCAGCGAGCAACGCGGGCAGCCTGATCGGGCTGCTCGCCTACCCGCTGGTCTTCGAGCCCAACATGGGCGTCAGCGCCCAGCGCCAGTACTGGCTGATCGGACTGGGGATCTTCATCTTCCTCGCGATCTACGCCGCGAGCCGAACCCTGCGCCCCAGGAAGCTCACGCCCAAGGAGGCCAAGCGCGCACGCAAGGCCCAGCAGCGGATGAGCAGGCAGGATCAGGAACTCGAGGCCCGCGCCGCAATGGTCACCCCCTCGCCCGACAGCGAGGAGCACGCCCACCATCAGTCCGCGCCCATCACATGGCGCCGGCGGCTGCTCTGGGTCTACCTCGCCTTCGTGCCCTCTTCCATCCTTCTGGGCGTGACGAGCTACATCACCACCGATGTCGTTTCGTTACCCCTGCTCTGGGTGCTGCCGCTGGCGCTCTACCTTGTCACCATGATCATCGCCTTCGGCGCATTCGTTGAACGCGCGGTCAAGGACCTGATGCGGCCCATGGTCATCCTCGTCATCGGCGCCATGGTCCTGATCATGGCCAACGAGCTCAACGCCGAGGGCCCGATGGTGCTCATCGTGATCGTCGAGCTCCTCCTGCTCTTTGTCATCGGCGTCGTCTGTCATGGACGCCTCGCGATGGACCGGCCCGCGGCGACGCACCTCACCGAGTTCTACCTCCTCATGTCCGTCGGCGGCGCACTCGGCGGGCTCTTCAACGGCATCGTCGCCCCCCTCGTCTTCGAAACAAACATGGAGTATCCCATCGCGCTCGTTCTCGCCGTCGCGGTGCTCCCCTGGAGCGCCGATCTCGCGAGTATCGCCGCGGACAAGGCCAGGCGGATCAGGCTCACCCGCCGAGCCGTGCTCCCGCTCGCCTCGCTCGCCTATGTCCTGATGATGGGCTTCTTCGGTCAGCAGCTCTCCGCCTTCATCCATCAGCTCTTCACGGGCGAGGAGCTCGGTGAAGTCCCCGTCAACATGACCCTCGTCGCGCTCATCTCCTCGGTGCCTCCGCTGCTCGTCTATCTCGCGTGGAAGGACGGGCTCGCCTGCGCACTCACGATCCTGTTCCCGATGATCGCCATCCAGTACAACGCCATCAGCGACATCAAAACCATCTACCGCACCCGCACCTTCTACGGCATCCACGAAGTCACCCAGCAGAGCCTCTACGACGCCGTCAACAACCGTGTTGTCAAGATCCATGTCATCCACCACGGCACCACAATCCACGGCATCCAGTACCTCGAGCCCGATCTCGAACTCCAGCCGCTGGGTTACTACCACTTCCTCGGCCCCTGCGGCATGATCATGAACACCATCAAGACCATGCGGCCCGAGGGTGCCCGCATCGGCATCATGGGGCTTGGCTCGGGCGCGATCGCGGCGCACGGACGCAAGCAGGACACCATCACCTTCTTCGAGATCGACCCCGCCGTCGAGGCCATCGCGCGCGACCCCGAGCTCTTCACTTTTCTTCAGAAGGCGCCCGCGGACATCGAGGTCCGGCTCGGCGACGGCCGCAAGCTGATCGAAGAATCCGAGGAGATGGGCGAAGCGAAGTACGATCTCCTCCATGCCGACGCGTTCAGCAGCGACTCGATCCCCACCCACCTGCTCACCGTCGAAGCCATCAACCTCTACTTCGATCGACTCACCGACGACGGCGTGGTCGTGCTGCACATCTCCAACCGATACCTCGACCTCATGCCGCTCGTGTTCGAGCTCGCCGTCCAGACCACCCCCTACGCCCCGCTCGTCGCCGTCGATGCCAATATTCCCGAAGAGCAACGCATGTACCGCTTCGCCTCGGTCTGGGTCGTGCTCACCCGAAACCCCGAGACCGCCGAGCGCCTGCTCGACGCGGGAATGGAGAGCTATGTCATCGATCAGAAGGACCGGATTAAGGTCTGGACAGACGACTACTCCAACATCATCTCGCTCATCAAATGGCGCTGATGCCCGCATAAAATACAGCCGAGGTACATCAACATGGGCATCCCAAGCAACAGACTCACCTACCAGACCGCCGGCGAATCGCACGGCCCGGGCCTTGTCGCCACCATCCTCGGCGTCCCCGCCGGGCTCACGATCGATGCCGATGTCATCAACACCGAACTCGCCAGACGACAGGGCGGATACGGCCGCGGCGGACGCCAGAAGCTCGAGACCGACACCATCGAGATCATGACCGGTGTCCGCAGGGGCAAGTCCATCGGCGCGCCCATCACTTTCTTCGTCAAGAACCGTGACTCGCGGCTCGACGACCTGCAGCGCACCCCGCCCGTCTACCGCCCCCGCCCGGGACACGCCGACCTGCCCGGCAGCATCAAGTGGCTCACCACCGACTGCCGCGAGACACTCGAACGCGCAAGCGCACGCGAGACCGCCGCACGCGTCGCCGCGTGCTGCGTCGGTCGCCTCATGCTCCGCGAGATCTTCGAGGTCGAGGTCTTCGGCTTTGTCCGCTCCATCCTCGATGCGCGCACCAAGGTCGAGGTCGCATACAAAAACCTCTCCGCACTCCGAGCGGCGCGCAACAGCTCCGATACCTACACGCTCGATATTGAAACCACCGAGCTCCAGCGTGAGATCATCCGACAGGCCAAGATCGACAAGGACACCGTCGGCGGCGATGTCGAATGCCACATCTTCAACTGCCCGCCCGGCATCGGCAGTTCCATGAACTGGTACGACAAGCTCGATGCACGCATCGCCTACGCCGTCATGGGCATCCAGGCATTCAAAGCCGTCCAGATCGGGCTCGGTGCCGAGTGTTCACAGCGACTGGGATCACAGGTCCACGACCCCATCCACTTCGATGCCTCCAAAATCAGCGAGCCCAATCTCGGTTTCGTCCGCACAAGCAACAACGCCGGCGGCACCGAGGGCGGCATGACCAACGGCCAGCCCGTTGTCGTCACCGGCACCATGAAGCCCATCGCCACGCTGCTCCAGGGCCTCCCAAGCATCGATCTCAACACCAAAAAGCCCCAGGAATCGCAGTACGAACGCTCTGATGTCTGCGCCGTTTCCGCCGCCAGTGTTGTCATGGAGAATGTCGTCGCCTTCGAGGTCGCCAGCGCCTTCATGGACAAGTTCGGTGGCGATAGCGTCATCGAAACCCGCGGCAACTACGAGGCTTTCCTCGATGTCGCACGCACACTTCCTCTCGAACATCGCGGCGATCAATCCCCGGATTCGGTCATCGCCTGAGCGGGAAGTGTGAAATTTCTTGTGCTTTCTCATGCTCCGCAACGATTTACACCGATGCAGCCCTGATCGGCGGAGCCCGATTCTGTACAAACGCACCCACACGCGCCCGTGCTGCAAATGCAGGCGAACATCCGTGTGGATGCAGCGAACAAGTTCTCTCTCCGAGTACCGCTCAGCTGTGCTGTGATTCTCCTCAAGACATTGAGCCGGTGCTCTCTCCGGCCTCGCCCGATCCCTCCGGGCGAGGCTTTTTTATGTTTAGAACCGTGCCCGCAACCCGGCATCAACACCCGCCCACGCATCGCGTGTGATCGAATACATCGCCGTATCACGCAGATGCCCGTCTGGCATGATCAGGTGATGCCGAAGGATGCCCTCGAACATCGCCCCGAGCTTGAGGATCGCGCTGCGTGAACGCAGGTTGCGTGCGTCGGTCTTGAGCTCGACCCGGATCGCGCCCAGCGTATCGAACGCGTGCGCCAGCATCAGGTGCTTCATCGCGGGGTTCACCTTCGTGCCGCGTGCGTTCTTGGTAATCCATGTCGACCCGATCTCCAGCCCGCGATGCTCGGACCGGATGCTCATATAGCTCGTCGAACCGATCGCTCTGCCTGTGGTGTTGTCGATGACCGCGAACGCGATGGTGCTGGGTCGGTTCTGCTGGAACTCCACATAGCGCCGCACCTCGTTGAGGGTTTTCACGCTCGAGCGCATGGGCATGAACTCGAACACGCGATCGTCGAGGGCCGCCTGCAGATCGGGCGCATGCCGATTCTCCAGCGGCTCAAGCGTGACGGCTCCGTTTCGAAGCGTGACGGGTTCGACAGTCATCGGCGAGAGCAGGTCGTGCATGCGCAACCATAGTTCGGATCAGGCCACAGAGCGGAGCACGCGATCACCGCCGCCGACGCATACCCACCAGCCCGGCACCGAGCAGCACACCGCAGGTCCCGGGCGCGGGCACCAGGGTTGTATCGACGGTGAAGCTGACATAGGCCTCACCGACGAAGTTGCCGCCGCCGCTGAACTCGGCCCCGAAGCGACCCTCACGGATCACGCCGTTGTAGTCGTCGCTGGTGAACCCGTGCGAGAAGCTCCCCGCGCCCATCCAGCCGAGATCACTCCCCAACAGCCGGATCTGTGTCGAGGTCGCGTCGACCACGGGCACATCGAAGCTCAGGAGGAAATCCGCCGCGTCGGTGCTGCCCGTGGTTGTGTACCCCTCGATGAACAGGGTCGTGGAGCTGATGCTCCCCTCCACCGGGGCATTGCCGCCGAAGTAGCCGTAGAGCACCGCCGTCCCCGCGTTGGTCGGGAAGTCGTAGCGCACCTCTACAATCTCAGCCGCCGCCTGGGTCGCGCCCAGCCCCAGCACACAAAGCAAAAAAGCACCAGTCTTCATGGGATCTCCTTCCGGGCACACCGGCTGTCGAAAAAGCAGCTTGCCCGAGAGGAGTATACCGGGATTGAAATGATTTCAAATCAGATTTCAAGTCAATTGCAGGAAAAATACCCCTGTAATGGGCGAAATCCGGTCAGTGCAACACCCGGAAGACCTCGGCCTCGTCTGTCAGGCCCAGTTTGACCTTCTCCATGGCGTCGATCTTCATCGGGGCGAAGCCCGAATCGACGGCCGCCTCATACAGCGTCACGCCGTCGGCCCGCTGGGCGGTGAGCTGACGGAGCTGATCATTCATCAGCATCAGCTCGTGCGCCGCCAATCGCCCCTTGTAGCCAGTCCCGAAGCAGGTCTCGCACGCCTCGCCCGCCTGTGTGCCCGCACCGTTGCAGGTCGTGCACACCCGGCGCAGCAGCCGCTGGGCGAGCACGCCTACGAGCGAACTCGTCACCAGGTAGGGCTCGACGCCGATGTCGAGCAGACGCGGGATGGCGCTGGGCGCATCATTGGTATGCAGCGTCGCGAGCACAAAGTGACCCGTCAGCGAGGCCTGGATCGCCAGCTGCGCCGTCTCGGGGTCGCGGATCTCACCGACCAGGATCACATCGGGGTCCTGACGCAGCAACGACCGAAGCCCGGTGGCGAAGGTCACGCCGCGTTTTACATTGACCTGCATCTGGCTGATGCCGTCGAGGTGATACTCGACCGGGTCCTCGATCGTCATCACATTGCGGCTGCCGCGATCGATGCGGCCCAGCGCCGCGTACAGCGTGGTCGTCTTGCCCGAGCCCGTCGGGCCCGTCACGAGCAGGATGCCGTTGGGCCGCTCGACGCAGTCCATCAGCGCCGTCTGCAGGCGTTTGCTCATCCCGATCGCCGACAGATCAAGCTCGTTCTGCGACTGATCCAGCAATCGCAGCACGATGCGCTCGCCGAAGATCGTGGGGATCACACTCAGGCGGATATCGATCTTCTTCTGCCCGATCCGCACCGTCGTCTGCCCGTCCTGCGGCGAGTGTCTGTTGGCGATGTCCAGCTCGGTCATGACCTTGAGTCGCGACGAGATCGCCGACGCCAGCGACAGCGGGGGGGCGAACGCGTCGACGAGCATGCCGTCGATTCGCAGCCGGATCGCGAGGCGTTCTTCCATCGGGTGCACATGCACATCCGACGCACCGCGCCGCAGCGCCTCGAACAGGATCATGTTCACCAGCCGGATCACCGGGGTCTGCCGCGCCTGCGCCAGCAGGTCGTTGCTCTTGCCGATCGCGCCCGCGGCCTTCTCGATCGCGTCCTGATCGAGCGGGATGTCCTCGACGATCTCCGTGACCAGATCACCGCGCTGCTCGTATCCGCGGTTGATCATGCTCGCCACCGCGCCACGCGGCACCAGCACCACGCTGATCGGCGCATCGAGCACATCCTCGAGCATCGAGAGCACGCTCGGCTGCATCGGTCGGCTTGTCGCGATCACATACGACCCGTCGCGACGCTCGATGCACGCCACGCTCTGCGCCCGCGCATCGTCCTGATCCACAAGCTCGTAGAATCGCGACGAGCTCTCGCTGAGCTTGGGCTCGGCAACGAACCGCAGCCCGGTTCGCTGCGCCAGCAGCTTGAGCGCGCTCGTCTCGTCGAGCGCCATCGTCTGCAGCAGCACATCCCACGGCTCATCGTCGCTGCCGGGGATCGATGCGAACGCGCGCAACTGATCGCCCGAGAGCTTGATCTCGCCGAACGCGCGAGCCGCATCGTTCCAGCGATCGATCACCACCGGCGCCGCGTCCGCGTCGCGTTTGCTCTCGCCCTTGCGGGGATCGCGCTTGATGAGTCCGTTTACTTTGGCCATGTGCTTCCAGTCTTCCCGCTTACGAACCGCTGACCTCGGTGAGCTCCACCATCTCCGGTTCCATCGAAGGAACCGCAACCGGCTCCGCAGCAGTCCCGCGCTCCGCGGGCTCACGCAGCACGGGCAGCTCGCTCTGTGTCGCACGCCCCTGGGGGGCATCGATCACCTCGGGCTCGAGCTCGGGCAGATCGTCGCCGATCTCCATCTCGCTCTGTGGGCCCTGCGAGAATAGCTTGAGATCGTTGAAGTTCGGGTCCGCCATGATACGCGGCGTCAGGAACACATACAGCTTCGAGGAGTTGTTCACATTGTTCGTCCGCTTGAACAGCTCGCCGATCAGCGGGATGTCACCGAGCAGCGGCACCTTGAGCACCGTGTCGCGCACATCGTCAACAGTAATGCCACCGATGACGATCGTCGCGTTGCTGGGCACCGTCGCGCTGCCCTCAACCGTGCGCCGGTTCGTGGGCGGGGGCAGGCCCTCAGCGCCTTGGCCTACGAAGTTCGACAGCTCAACGAAGTACTCCAGACGGATAAAGCCCGCCTTGGAGATCGAAGGCGTGACCGTCAGCGTTGTGCCCGCCTCGACCACGCCACCAAAGGATTGCAGGTTCTGACCACCGTTGGAACCCTGCGAAATCTCGCTGTAGGGCTGCTCCTCGATCGAAACAATCGATGACTCCTCGTTGTCGTTCACCAGCAACTGCGGCGAGGACAGGATCCGCACATCCGTGTTGGTCTGCGTGGCGTTCACAATGATCGGCACATACTCGCTGCGGATCACCGAAGCCGTGATCCCGCTGAGCGCCGACCCCACGCTCTTGGCATCAAGGAAGTTGTCGCGGCTGCTGAGCCCGAAGTTCGTCCCGTACGAGAACTCGCCCGCGGTGATCTGCGATTCGAACGCGAGCGTGAAGTCCTCGTTGTCCGCCACCGAGACGATCAACGCCTCGATGTACACCTGCGCCCGCTGACGATCCAGCCGCCCGATCAGCATCTCCAGGTCTTCCTGCTGCTTGATCGGTGCCTTGATGACCACCTGGTTGCTGAACTCGTCGGCGATCACCGTGATCTTCTCGGGATCGAACGCACCGGTCTCGCCCTCGATCGGAACCCCGAACTGATTGATGAAACGCGTGTTGTTCCGGTTGGTGCCGCCCGGGAGCAGGGCCGAATCACCCGTCTGCGCTTCGCCGGTGATGATCCCGTTGAGCAGATCCGTGATGGTCAGCGCGTCGGTGTGATTGAGCTGATACTCGCGGATCACGACACGCTCGTCCTCGGTTTTGAGTTCGTCGAGCAACGCCCCCAGCTGTGCCTGCTGTTCGGGGGTGCCGTAGTAGATGATGTTGCCCCGCGTCGGATCAACCACCATCACCGGCCCGCCCTGGCCCGTCTCACTGCTGCCCGTGTTGAACTGGTTGTTCTGGTTGTTGAAGTTGCCGAACCCGTTGAACTGGTTCGTCGTTTCCTCGATCTGGATCACCTCGCCGAGCCCGCGCCGCTTGGCGATGTCCGCGATCTGTGTCGCCGACGATCCCGCGAAGTAGTTCTTGGGCTCGAGCGTGTTGGGCACATCGATCACCAGCAGCAGGCTGCGTACCCGCGCGATCTCGTTCTCTGTGCCCTTGAAGATCAACGCGTTGCCCTGCGGGTCGATCGTGATCCGTTCGCCCAGGTTCGTCAGTGAGCCACCGGCGAGACTCACCACGCCGCCCTGGACATTGTTCTGATTGTTCCCGCGGTTGTTGCCACCCGAGAAGTTGATCGTGGCCCCGCTACCGGAGGTGTCGCCACCCGCGAGCCCGACAACCCGGTTGAGCGCGATCGGTGCCGCGAGGTGGTTGAGCTCGAATCGGATGTACTGCTGATCACGATCGATCTGGATCAGCTTCTCCACCATCTGCTCGATGCGTGCAATATCCCGCGAGCGGGCGTTGATGATCAGCACACCCAGCTCATCGACCGCCTGGATCGCCGTGCTCGCCCCCTGACTGCCTCCGGTGCCAGCTGTCGGCCCGTTGAGCGTCGCCAGCAGCGGCGGAACCAACAGACTCGGCTTGATGTTGGGCGTCTCGATGATCTTGGTCGTCGCCAGCAGATCGCCGAACACCGGCTTCACCTCGCCGCTCGGCTGCACAATGTAAAACCCCGTCGCCGGTTCAAAGGTGATCGTGAAGCCGTACTGATCGAGCATCGCATCGAGCAGATCGATCAGGCGGCTCTTGGCCACCTCAACCGGGGCGTTGAACACCACCTCACCCGTCGGCGAGCCCTTCACCACGATGTTGATCCCCAGCGAGTTGCCGATGAAATCGATCAGCGTGGTCAGCTCGATCGGCTCAGCGAAGATCCCGAACGAAACCGTCTCCTCGGGAACCACACGCTCGGGCGCAGCGCCGTTCTGCGGCATCGCCATCTGCCCGCTGGCCGTCCCCGCCATCGAGAGGCCCACCAACGCGAGCAGGGTCATCACATTCCTGGTATTCGTTCGTTTCGCCACCGCGATCTCCTTCCCCAGCACACCGGGGGCCGGGGGTCTATCGTGCAATCACCGCGTCCGGCCGCCCAATCGGGCATCCGTCCGCATCATACAGTAGGCAACCGATCGCAAAACCGGGCCTTTTCACTACTTTCGGAGCATGTCGATGCGCATCGTGAGTCTCATCCCCTCGGGCACCGAAATCGTTGCCCTCCTGGGTGCGCAGAATGCCCTCGTGGGCCGATCGCACGAGTGCGATTTCCCCCCACAGATCACGACCTGCCCCGTCCTCACACGCCAGAGGACCCACTACGACCCCGAATCGGGGACCGACGCGCAAGCCATCGACAAACAGGTCGCCCAAGCCGTCGTCGACGGCCAATCCCTCTATACGCTCAATGAGGACCTGCTCGCCGAGCTCGCCCCCGATCTCATCATCACTCAGGACCTCTGCAGCGTCTGCTCGATCGACCTCGACAGCGTCCGGGCCATCGCCCAGCGTTTGCCCTCGGCCCCGAGCGTGCTCACGCTCAACCCCCACAGCGTCGAGGACATCCTCGACGACATCTACCGCGTCGGCGAAGCGATCGGGATGACGCAGCAGGCAATGCACGAGGTCGTCGGGCTCCGTCAACGCATGGACCGTGCCGAAGAGCACATCAACCCCTACGACGACGGCCCGGTCTGTGGCTTTATGGAATGGACCGACCCGATCTACATCGCCGGGCACTGGAATGTCCAACTCATCGAACGCGCCGGAGCCCGTCACCCGCTCAACGAAGCAGTCGCCAAGCCCGGTTCCGGTGCCGCCGTCGGTCCACAGCAGGCCGAACGACTCGCCGGGCACTCCATTGCTGTGCCCGCCGAAATCTTTGCCGCCACACAGCCCGGGCACCTCGTGATCGCCCCCTGCGGGCTTACCCTCGAGCAGGCGATCCACGAGACTGACACGCTCTTCACACGCCACGAATGGTTCCGCAGACTCCCAGCAGTCCAGAACGCCCGCGTCGCCGTCGTGGACGGCAATCAGATGTTCAACCGCCCGGGGCCCCGCATCGTCGACGCCCTCGAGTTCATGGTGGGCTTCCTCAACGACCGCCCCCAGCTCATCCCAGATGGCTTCCCCTTCCGACGCTGGTCGCCACCGGGCTGATTCGATCAGCCCTCGTCGTCCTGATGCTCGATCACGCCCGAGGCACCGTCGAATGACATGGCGTCGATCGGGAGCTGCGGCGGACGCGGGATCACAAAGCTCTTCATCTCCTCGATCTCTTCGAGCACCGAGGCATCGATCACCGGCGTCTCATCGCGTGCCGGCGGTTCTACAGATGCGGGCACCGCGCGCGGTGCCGCTGCGGGTTCTGGTGCCGGTGCTGCCTGAGCGACCGGTTCGGGCGCTTGCCGCGCCGCTGGCGCCGGGCCGGGGGTGTAGTCCATCGAACCCGCACCCGGGAGCGTCGCACCCAGGTTCTCGGCACGCTGGATCAGCGAGCCCAGCCACACACCCGCCTGCTCGACGCGCGTCGAGAGTTTGTGCAGCGACCCATCGAGCAGCGCCTGCAACTGACCGGAATGATTGCTCATCCGATCCGTGACCTCGTTGGCGATCGACGACGATGCCGAGATTGTTTCTCGCAGCGTCTTCTGCTCGATCTGCAGGTGCGTGAGCTGTGTCGACGCGAGCTCGAGCTTGTCCTCCAGGTCCGGACCGAGTTCGAGAATCGTCCGCGCCGCTTCCTGCATCGGCCCGACGACATTCTCTTTGCGATCTTCCAGCGTGTCGAGTTGCTCGGCCGCCTCAAGCAGCCAGCCGCTGAACGCGCCCCGCACACTCTCGGCCTGTGATTGCAGATCATCGAGCTGACGGTACACGCGGTCGAGCGACGCGAGCTGCGTCTCGCCGCGATCCACCAGCGACTCGATCCGAGCCAGAGGCGAATCTTCGAACACCGGGTTCTCAGGGTCCATCCCCAGCGCACGCATCGCACGCCCGGACGCCTCGACCAGCGGCTCGATCGAACTCCCAACACGCTCAACCCGCGACTCGATCGCGCCCATCGTCTGCTCGGCGCGGCTCGACAACGCCTCGCCCGCCTCCTTCGCCTTGTCGAACGCACGCGCGATCGAATCGTTGATCTGCGCCCGCGCCTCATCGACCTGGCTGCGCAGCGATTCGATCCCTGTCTCGCGTTCCGCACCGCTCCGCTCGATCGCCTCGCGGAGCGATGCCAGCCGCTCATCGATGGACTGTCCCAGCGATTCCAGCTCCGCCGCGTGCTCCTGCGATCGCTCGATCGCTTCGTGCGCCTTGCGCTCCGCCTGCGCCGCGCGCTGCTCGGCACCGGCGATCACCGCTTCGACACGCGCCTCGCTGGCCATCAGCCGCTCATTGATCACCGAATCGATCCGCTCGCTCATCGCCTGCGCGTCAGGAAGCGCACGCTGGACCTTCTCAAGCAGCAGGTCCGTACGCTCGGCCCGCTCATCGATCATCTTGAGCATGCGGATGCCCGCCTGCAGACGCTTGTTCACCGCGTCGTTCGTCTCGTTGCAGCGCTTGATCATCGCCTCGGCGTCGGCGGAGAAGTCCTCGAGCGTGCGTCCCTGCGAACTCGCCTGCGCGATGATCCCCTTGAGCGTCTCCGCATACCGCGCAAACGCCCCCGCGTCGAGCACTCGAGGCGACAGGAACATCTCATCGCTCCCACCCCCGTCGAGCTTCGTCCGCGGCTCAACGATCGAGCCGTTCTCTTTGGCCGCCGGGGTGCTGTACTGCGTTGTCGCGTCGTTGCCCATGGATCTGCGCTCCCGCCCCGCCTTGGGGCTGCTGACAGCGCACTCCCTGCGCACCCTCCGCGTACCGGGGGCACGAAAGAAAGCCACTGCGTCCAGATAACTTCGGCTCAATCGACCCCGGCGCTCAAGAATCCGCCGCCGATCCATCACGGCAACGGGCAAGTTTCCACCCGGCGCATACACTCCCGTGTGCCCCGAAACCCGCAACACACCGATCTCACCGACGCTTCACGCGGCAAACGCCTCCAACGCGTCATGGCCGACGCCGGAGTTGGCTCTCGACGCGCCTGCGAAGCACTCATCGAATCCGGCGATGTCACGGTCAACGGCCAGCTCGTCACCGCCCTCCCGGCCTGGGTCGATCCTGAGGAAGACCGCATCGTCGTCTCCGGAAAGCCCATCTCACAGCCCGATCGCAAGCTCTACATCATGCTCAACAAGCCGCCGAGAACGCTCTCGACGGCCAAGGACGAGCCGGGCTCAGACCGACGCACCGTCACCGAACTCGTCGATCACCCCGCCGCGCCACGCCTCTTCCCGGTCGGGCGGCTCGACTACGACACCGTCGGACTCATCCTCCTGACCAACGACGGCGAACTCGCCAACCGGCTCACTCACCCACGCTACGGCGTGCCCAAGACCTACCGCGTCGTCGTCAAGGGCTCACTCGACGAGGAAGCCATCAAGGAACTCGAACGGGGCATCTTCCTCGCACAGCGAAAGGCCGGGAAGACCTTCGGCGGTGCCCGCACCGCCCATGTCGAAATCGCCCTGATCGCACGAGAACGGGAAAAAACCACGGTCGAACTCACGCTCCGCGAAGGCCGCAACCGACAGGTCCGACGCATGCTCGCGGCCGTCGGCTACCCCGTCCGCAAGCTCGAACGCGTCGGCATGGGCCCCGTCAAGCTCAAGGGCCTCGCTCGCGGTCAATGGCGAGAACTCACCCGCGACGAGATCCGCGCACTCAAACGGGCCGCTGCCGACCAACGCCGAGACGAGAACAAAGCCAAAGGCGAACCGGGCAGTTCCGGCGGCTCACGCCGCAGCCGCTCACGGGCACCACGCGAGCGCAAGGGCCCCTACATCAGCCCGGAGATCACCGAGGCCTCCGGCCCGATCCGAAAGCGGACCATGAAAAACGCCATCAACAGGGCGAGCAAGCCCACCAAACCCGGCACCGAACGACCGGGATCGGCAAAGCACCACCCGGATTCGCCCGATGAATAGGGCATAAACCCGCACAGGGCTCGCCGCGCCGTTTGAGCCGCCCAACGCCGCCATTCGACGCACTGCCGCCATGCCCCAGACGCAAACGCCCAAACCCAGCGCCGAAGACCAGATCCGTGATTGGCGCAACGAAGCAGCGCGCATCCTCATCGTCACCCGGATCGGGATCATCGGTCTCTACCGCTCGCAGCTGCCGCGCATGGCCGCCGCACTCGCATTCCGCACCATCTTCTCCATCATCCCCGTCATGGCCATCGGCCTGCTCATCTTCGGATCGATCGTCAGCGAAGAGCAGGTCGAATCCGGCGTGCGCCGCGTGCTCAGCTTCAGCGGCGTCTCCCAGATCTCAACTTCCGAGCCAACACCACAAACCCAGAGCCCGTCGGATCCAAAGCCCCCGACGGAACAAACAAACCCTCAGCCAGACATCCCCGCCGATACCGGTGCGCCGCCAATCACGACCGACCCCGCGGGTGCAAAGCCCGCAGCGACCGAGCCCGCCGAGAAACAGTTCGCCGCCCCAGATCTTGAAGAACTCATCACCGATCTCATCAACCGTGTCAACACCTCGATCCGCAATGTCCCCACCGGCTGGATCGCCCTGACTTCGGGCCTCGTGCTGCTGTACGCAGCCATGTCGATGCTCATCGAGATCGAAAAATCATTCAACCAGCTCTGCGGGGCCCCGGGCGGTCGCCCCTGGCTGCGGCGCCTGATGCTCTACTGGACCATCCTTACCGCCGGCTCACTGCTGCTCGCAGCGACCTTCCTCGCCGGCGATGCCTTCACCAAATGGGTCATCTCCTTCGCGGGTCAGGATTCGATCGTCGGCGCCGTCATGGCCGGCTACGGCGTCTCCGTCCTCATCTCCACCATCCTCCTTGTGGGGGCCTACACCACCATCCCCAACACCCGCATCCACTTCCGCACCGCACTCGCCGGGGCGTTCTTCGCCGCCGTCCTCTGGGAGCTTGGCAAGCTCGGCTTCACCGCATACCTCCGCTACACCACGACCTACGCCAAGTTCTATGGTTCAATCGCCATCCTCCCCCTCTTCCTCCTCTGGATCTACCTCACCTGGCTCATCGTGCTCTTCGGCATCCAGGCCAGCTACGCCCTGCAGAACTTCTCCCGCCTCGTTCACTCGAAGCTCAACGCGGTCAATGGCGAGAACAGCCGAGCCCCAACATTGCTCGACCCGCTCGTCGCCCTGAGCGTCGCCCAGGCCATCCAGGCCGCTTTCCAGACAGGCGGCAAGCCCATTACAGCCGACGATGTGGCTCAACGCACCAATCTCCACGCCGCCCAAGCCAGCGAGGTCATCGGTGCGCTCCACAGGGCCGGGTTCATCAATCGCATCGATCGGTCCGATCGTGCCGACGCATGGGCCCCTTCACGACCCGCAGAGCAGATCCAGCTCGGGGATGTCCTCCGCTGTGCCCAGAAGCTCGATGCCTTCCGGATCAGCAACGCCGACGATCTGCTGCCCGGTTCCATCCTGGAAGCTTCGCTGCACGCGTGCACGGGCAAGTCGCTCGCCGACCTGATGCCCCCGCCCAGTGCAGCCCATGACCGGGATTCCCAACCCGATCAGGGCACCCAATCCACGGACGATTCAGGCCCCGATTCCGGCTCAGAAACCACTCACGCCTGAGCCAATCCTTTGCCTCAAACGGGTGATCTATTCCGGGTTTGGGCCTATGCTTCCCGTCCCCATGAACTACATCCAACTCACCGAGTTTTCCATCTATCTGCAGCAGAGACCGGGCGAACTCGCCGGCCTGCTCGACGCCGCAGCCGTCGCCGGTGTAGAGATCATCTCGATCTCCACGACAGAGCACCTCGACCGCGGTTGCGCCCGACTTCTGGGGCACCCCGAGGAAGCCCTCCGGGCTGTCTGCGAGTCCATGGCCGACGCTGGCGTCGGTCCGGTCGTAGAAGCCCCGGTTGTGGGCATCAGTGTCGAGGACCGCCCGGGCGTCGTTCGCGACCTCACCGTCCTCATGGCCGACAACCGCATCAATGTCCGCTACTGCTACTTCGTGCCTCCGTCCAAGGTCAGCCCGCACACCCTGTGCGTCTTCCGATTCGACGAGCATGAAAAGGCCATCGAACTCATCGAGCAGGCCGACTGGCCCACCGATACCCTCGATTCAATCAGCGACATCGACGCGGCACCAGACGCCAACCGCGACGAATCCGCGGCCTGATCGCATCGCCCCCGCGCACCCCCACGAACCCACGCGTATACTCCACCAATGCCCGCGGATCGCGTGCATCGAACCACCCGGAGCGAGAATCACATGGGACTCGAAGGCGCCATTACCACTGACAATGTGCTCACCACCCAGCTGCGGCGTGTGGTCAACTGGGCCCGACGCTCCAGTCTCTGGCCCATGCCCTTCGCGACCGCGTGCTGCGGCATCGAGTTGATGGCCACCGCGTCCTCCCGCTACGACCTCGCCCGCTTCGGCGCCGAGGTTATGCGTTTCTCGCCCCGTCAGGCCGACCTGATGATCGTCGCCGGGCGCGTGAGCGTCAAAATGCTCCCCGTCCTGCAGCGCATCTACGAGCAGATGCCCGAGCCCAAGTGGGTCATCTCCATGGGTGCCTGCGCCTCGACCGGCGGCGTCTTCGACACCTACGCCACCGTCCAGGGCGTCGACCAGTTCATCCCCGTCGATGTCTATGTCCCCGGCTGCCCGCCACGCCCCGAGATGCTCATCGAAGGCGTCATGGCCATCCAGCGCCACATCGACGAAGAGGGCATGCCCCCGACAGGCCCGGGCGGCCGACGCGTTCCTCTGGGCATCACCGTCCAGGCACCGGCCCATGCGGTCCGTCCCCAGCCCGTCGGGCTCAACACCAGCCGCTGAGTCTCCACCAGCCAGCCGCATTCGACAACGATCCACCGCCCGCCCGATGCGGGCGTTTTTCATGCACACGCTGTGCTGTCGGCAGGAGATGAGCAGGTACAAAAACGAAGACCCCCCGGCCGAAGCCGAGGGGTCTTATTCATGTCGTTGATGTCTACCCGATCAGATCGGGCAAAGCATCGCGGTCATCTCGCAGCGATTAGCGGCGACGACGACCAGCGACCAGGCCGCCGAGACCGAGAACGGCCAGCGAACCGGGGGTGGGGACGAAGCCCGTACCCGAGATGGTGATGGTCGAGCCCTGCTCGTAGTACGAGTCGACATCGGCAACGTTGTCATCGAAGCCAACTTCGTGGAACTCGATGTTGAGGATGCCGTCGCCGCTCAGGGCCACGCCACCGGTCGAGCCAGCGTAGTTAGTGTTGGTGACGGTGAATGCGTCGCCAGCACCGGGGTTGACCGAGAGGGCACCCTCGAAGGTCATGGTGTTCTCGTCGGCCCAGCTCAGGCCGACGGTGGTCAGGTTCACATCCCACGAGATGCCGGTGATGTTAGCGCCAGCACCAACGAGAACGCTGAGGGTCTCGTTCATGGGGTCGCCCTGGAAGCCCCAGCTGTTGATACCCGAGACATCGATGACGAGGGTGTCGGCCATTGCGCTGCCAGCGATTGCTGCGATTGCTGCGAGTGCGATTGTCTTCTTCATTTTAATTCTCTCTTTCTTAATGACTCAAGAGTTGCGGGCGCTCCGCACGCCGACAAGGATTACCCATATCTCTTACTGGGTCGATTACCTTTGATCTGAGCTGAAGTGTTGATTCGGGCGTTACAAAATCCGAGACTGGATTGCCTCGCCCTTCTCTCTCTCATCTCATCTCTCTGGGAATGTCCCCAACACCAGTAGTCTAGTGATTCGCGGTTGGCTGTCAATACGCGTGAATCAGTTTTGGGGATAATTCTTTTCACTTCACCAAGTTATGAACTTGGGCAATGTCCAGCATGCGACGCGAAACAGCTCGCAGGTTGGTCGCATCCGCCCCAATTAAGTGCCCCAGTGCGTTACAGCGGGGGGCTATAGAAATAGGTCCACAGAAAAGAAATATGGTCGACAGAAAAAAACTCCCCGGGGTCACACCCGGGGAGTCTTTATATCGTGATCATCTTTTGGTGAGCCCTTTGGCAAACAATGCCGGAGTCGGGTCAGGACAGGCTCAGATGATTCGTGCGGTCAATCCCAGAGGGATTAGCGGCGACGACGACCAGCGACCAGGCCGCCGAGACCGAGAACGGCCAGCGAACCGGGGGTGGGGATGCCGCTCACCTGAAGCTGCAGGGTCGAGCCAGCTTCGAAGATTGCATCGCCGGAGCCTGCGTTGTCGACGAAGCCCTCGAAGAACTCGATGTCGAGCACGCCGTCACCACCGAGGGTGATGTTGGGGAGTCCGTTGTCGCTGAGGTCAATGAAACCGGCCGAGTTGTAGTTCTGGTTGGTGACGGGGAAATCGTCTCCAACGCCGACGGTCAGGAAGATCTGGCCTTCGAAGTTCATGACGGCTTCCGATGCCCAGCTGGCACCGATGCTGCTCAGGTTGACATCCCAGCCGATGCCGGTGACTTCAGCGCCGACTGCAAGAGCGACACCGAGGGTCTCGTTCAGGGGCGAGCCCAGAGCGTCGTTGAAGGTGATGCCCGACACATCGACGGTGATGGTCGTGGTGGCGACGCCGGCGTTGCTGACGCTGTGGTCAGTCAGGCCGGTTGCCAGGAAGGGGCTTGCGGTTGCGAGGCCAGCTGCTGCTGCCAGAGTGGTAAGTGCGATTGCTTTCATTTTCTCTTCTCTCTTTCGTTTGACAAACTCAAGAACGGCCGGCGCACCACACGCCGTACCAGGACAATCCAAACACACCGGCACACACATGCCGGGCATCGTCGAACATACGCTTTGAGTGAGATCAGAGGCTCTTTCTCTCTCTGCTCGCTCTCAAACAATCACCCAGAACGAGTGACTCCGCTGTCTGATCGACATAGAACGACCGGGATGAATCCCGTCGCTCACTTGAAAGAGTAGTGATTTCTGGGGGGCTGTCAATACAATCAGGACTGAATTTGACCAGAATCAGGGATTCGAAGCAAATTCATCCGTCAACGCCCGATAAGCATTGAAAATACCCTTTCGACGGGCGTTTTCGGACAATGCCCCCGCCAATGCCCCCTGCGAGTCAATCCCATGATCCACCGCCAATCCGAACCAGCATTCGGTCTCATCGGTCGGCTCATCTACTCGGGATCCAGTTCGGGATCCAGT
>CAYQRD010000024.1:17985-27956 GCA_964419845.1 uncultured Phycisphaeraceae bacterium | reverse complement strand
GAAGATCCGCCTCTGGCGGACCACCTTCCCCGCGGGGCGGGGAAGGCACAAGAGGGCGGGAAGTCACAAGAGGGCTCAGTTCGCGATCAGGAATGTCCCCACGCCCACCAGCAGGTGCACCACGAACACGCCGGCGAACATCGTCCAGGCGATCTTCCACTGTTTGCGGCGGGGCAGGCGGAGCCAGTCGCGTTTGCGGGCGACGAGGACCCAGAGCATCCCGACGCTCGTCAGTGTCAGCGTTGTCAGGGAGACGAGCAGGAACACGCTCTCGGCGTTCTCGCCGGCGCTGAACACGGTGCTCACGAGCATCATCAGTCCGACGAGCAGATCGAAGCTCAGGGGCATCGCAAAGGCCAGCAGCGCCAGCAGCCAGGCGCCCAGGTAGGCGTTGTTGGACGCGATGCCAAGCTCGATGGGGCATTCGCACTCGGGACAGATCGGCAGCATCACCCCTCGCAGGTTGTAGCCGCAGACCGGGCACGGGGCATCGTGCGACTCAAGAAACGCCCGCAGCATCTGCGGGGAGGGATCACGCGGCAACCGTTCATCATCGCTCATACTGGTGTCGTACCCGATCGGTGCACAGGAAGTTCAGCCGCCCCCGCACTCGGCGGCTCACCAGATCCAGCGGAGCCGACCGAAATCGGGCGTGAGGATCGGGCCGCTGTCGAGCGGCGCGGGGAAGTAGACCACGAACGCCTTGCCGACGATCAGGTCGCGATTGACCACGCCCGGCATGCTGTCGATCTCCTGGCTCACCCATCTGTTGATGCTGCTCGGTGCCCACAGGCGCGAGTCGAGCGAGTTGGAGGAGTTGTCGCCGCACATGAAGAACTGCTCGGCGTTGAGCGTGGGATAGAACATCGGGTGCGCCCCGCGGGTCGGCTGGCTCTGGTTGATGTGGTACGAGATGTCGCGCCGGATCGAGACGCGGCGCAGCTCGAAGCCGCCGCCCTCGAAATCCCATCGCACTCTTGGTTTGCGATAGAGCTCCGTGCGGGCAAACACGCCCGGCGAGCTCTGCCCGTTGCCCGCGCCCGGGTAGTTCTCCAGTTCGTCCCAGCCCAGACCGGTCGAGGCGCTGGCGCGCTGCGCGGGCGAGAGCTCGTACCCACCGCTGTCGGCGCCACCCGCGACGAGTTCGCCGCCGATGAACAGCCACAGCGCCTGATCGATATGCCAGAACTCGACCTGTGCCCACTGACCCACGCCGACCTTGCCGAATGATCCGGTGTCGAGCTGGGTCCATGGCCCGTCGTCGCCCGCGGCGTCGCGCATCTCCACGCTGGCGGTGCCGGCAGCGAGGTCCACGCTCGCCCGCAGTTCCATGCCGCGCGCGACAATCGTTGGGTGCACCCGTGTGCCCTCGGCCTGTGCGCGGATGTTCAGCGACAACGCGAGATCCGAGGTCGGGAACGGGCGACGCCCGGGGGAAACCCGCGGGTCGTCGCTCTCGGTGAACAGATCGAAGCCACGCCAGACCTGGTTGTAGGCGTTGCGGTCCGTGAGCGGACGCCGATCGTTCCACTCCAGCGCGGTCGGGCCCGCGCCGCTGTAGCTGTACTCGCCGCCGATCGCGATGCCCGTCCAGCCCGGGGTCGAGCCGCTCAGCGGCGTCCGGTACTCCACCACTTCGGATTTCCTGGGCGCGTAGGCGGAATCGAACACATCCTGTAGCAGCTCGCGCTGCACCCGCTCGGGCTTGCGCTGGATCTTCCAGTCGTCGCTGCCCCACGCGTCCCAGCCCGATGTCGCGGTCTGTCCCTCGACAGAGTCGCGCGAGAACACATCGCCATCAACAAAAACAACCTGCTCGCCGGGGAGTCCCACGAGCCGCTTGATGTAGTTCTCGTGCGTGCCCGGGTTCTTGAAGACGACCACATCCCATCGCTCGGGGTGGTGCAGCCAGGGCAGGTACTTGAGCACAAACACCCGATCACCCGCGGCGAGTCTCCGGTTGTTCTGCTCGGTCAACGCCAGGCCCGACATCGGGTCCTGCACCGAGACCTCGACCTGATTGCGCATGGGAAACATGCGTGTGCTGGGGTCCGCGTAGGTCCACGGGCCAACGGCCCAGTCATACTCGCTCTGATCGCTCTGCATGCGCAGATGCTTGCCCATGAGCGTCGGGGCCATCGACCCGGTGGGGATCAGGAAGCCTTCGATCACGAAGCCGCGGAACAGGAACGCGAGCATGAACGCGATGATCAGACTCGTCAGGGTCTCCTTGATCCCGACGGCCCCGTCCTTGTGCGTGCCCGCGTGCTGTGCGTTTGCCATGCATCACCCCTGGCCGCCAGAGCCGCCGATCGTACCCAAGTGCTTATTCGTCCGAGGAACCGCCGCCGCCCGAGCCTTCGCCCGAGCCGCCCTGATTGCCGTTCTGCTCGCCGCCTTCGCCCGTGCGCCGTCTGCGACGACGCCGACGCTTCTTCTTCGGCCGATCCTCACCGCTCGCTGAAGGGCCATCCCCCGACGACGCGTCAGACACACCCGTCGCTGCACCCGCGGCTTCGTTGCCCGGCGCGCTGCCCGCGCCGGCCCCGCCCTCTGCCCCCGGACGCTTGCGCTTGCGGCGTTTGCGCTTCTTCTTGGTGGTGGGCGCTTTGCCCTCGGGTGTCGTTTCCGGTGGCCCTGTCGGTTCTCCGCCTGCGCCCGGTGCGCTCGCGCCGGTTTCCGCAGGAGCACCGCGCGGCGTGCGCTTGGTCCGCGCCCCGCGTGACGGCTCCCTGGTGCTCTCGCGGCGCGGAGTGCTCACACGCTCGGGCGCGGTCTTGAACTCGGGGGGTGTCAGATTCTCGATCGGGTACGCGGCTTCGGTCCCGTCGTCGAGCTTGATCAGCGCGAGCTGCGTGAGGATTTGCGTGCTGATCACGATCCCATCGCCGTCGGGCGTGCCAACCCGCGACTTGCGGTGCGGCAGGTTCTTGCGCAGCTCTTCGTAGGTCTCGTCCTCGTAGCGCAGGCAGCACATCAGGCGTCCGCAGCGCCCGCTGATCTTCAGCGGGTCGAGCGTCGCCTTCTGCACCTTGGCGCTCTTCATGCTCACGGGCTTGAGCACCTTGAGGAAGTTCTTGCAGCAGCAGTACTGCCCGCATCGCTCGTAGTCCGCGGTGATCCGGGCTTCGTCGCGTGCGCCGACCTGGCGCAGCTCGACCTTGTTGCCCACCTCCTGCTGGAGCTCCTGCACGAGATCACGGAAATCGATCCGGTCCTCGGCCCCGAAGTAGACCACGACCCGCTCATCGCCCAGCAGCGGTTCAACCTCGATGATCTGCATATCCAGACCGCTGCGTTCCACGCATCGCTTGGCGATCAGTCGCAGCTCGTTCTTCCGCTGCTCGAGCCGCTCCTGCGTGTTGAGGTCCTCGACGGTCGCGATCCGCAGGACCTTGCCCCGCTCGTAGAACGGGTACTGGCGTCCGCCGCTGTTCTCGATGTACTCGAGCATCTCCTTGCGGCTGACGCTCTTGGAGCACCCCGAGTTTGGACAGGTGCTCGTGAGCATCTCGCCGATTTCGGTGCCCCTCTGTGTGCGGACCACCAGCTTGGATCCGCATCCGGGCTTGGCCTCGCCCGTGTAGGGAAACTCGCCGACCATACGCATGTAGCCGAAGCGCACCACGATGCTCGTGGGAGCATTGAGCCGTTCATACGCCTCGCGGTCTTCCTTCTCCTTGAGATGGGTCGCGAGGTCTTCTTCGAACTGGGGGAGCGGATGGATCGGCACAGCTGGTTCGGGTACGCCCTTCAAGTGGTGCACGCGGGCACACAAACCGGCGCCCGCCGGAGACTGACTTTAGGGTCGCCCCATCGCCCGGGCACGGGCCCGCTCAAAGAGCCCTGCAAGGTTCTCCCGCTCGAGCAGCTGCAAACCCAGATTCCGGTCGCTGCGATAGACCATCAGCGACTCCTGACTCGAATCAACAACAACGAGAATTTCGTCGTTGCCCCCGTCGCTGGTCATCATCGCGTAGGCGCCGCTGCTGATGGCCATCTCCGCGTGGGCGCTCGAATCCAGAAGCCCCGCGCCCTGCACGAGGATCAGGGCCGACAGCACCCCGGCGCTCACCCAGAGCCACCCGCCGGATCGCTGTACACGCTGTGTCGCGGATTCGTTCGTGGTTGTCATGCCGTGCTCCTTCATCGGTCCGGGTCGCTGTTTGCATCACGAACGAGATCGCGGAAACCCACGCCCTCGAGACTCTTGGTGCTGTCGTTCCAGCGGAGCGCGACAAGCTCGCGGTTCGCCGAATCGAGCACATAGACCGTGCTGGCGTTATCGCCGAGTGTTTCGCCGCCCACGATCGCGTATTCGCCGCGAACCCGTGGGTTCTGGAAATCGCCCCGCATCTGCTGCGCTTCGAGCCGCGGGGCCAGCGCCACGACGCCCAGCACCCCCAGAAGCAGCATATTGAGCACCACAATGCCCGATCGTGAACCCCGACCGCGTGCCCGCCCCGTTCGTCCGCTCATCTCTTCAGTCGTCATATCGGGCCTCCAGCACCCCAGCCGCTCATCGCGATCCAGGGTTCATTGAGATATACCACAACAAGCCCGCGCCGGTTCGACGCGTGCCCGAACGGTCCTGCAATCCTGCGAGGATTTCAGTCCTGATGCCCGCGCTTGGACCGCAGGGTCGCGACAAACACGACCAACCCCACGAGCAGCACCGCGATGCCGATCACCAGGAACTTGGGCCCGCTCGGGGGCTCCTTGGTCGTCGGGGGACGCAGCGGCGCGTCCTGCGCCAGCACCATATTCGTGCAGACCGTCATCAGCAGCGACAGTATCAGCACACGCAACGCCGAGCTCCGGCGCACAATCAGTCGGCAAACACGCTCAGCGGCAGGGGTCTTCATGCCACCACGCTACACACCGTACGCCCCCGCTTCAAGCCCGCACGCCCTCATCCAACCCGAAACATCGTCCGCAATCAGCCCGGAGCACCCAGCAGCTCGAACACCGGCTCACGAACAAAGCCCGTTCGGGCGCGTGCCGCCTCCTCTCGACCCGGCACCACAAACGGTCGGCTCAGGGCCGCAAAGTCCGCGCTCGACAGGCTCATCGTCCCCCACTTGGGGCTCCGGACCCGCATCACGCTCGTGTAGGTCTCCAGATCGATGCACCGCATGGTGTACCAGCGCCCACGGTGCGAAAGCGTCTCGACAAACAGCCCGTCCGGGGGCACATCGTCGCACCAATACATGAACACAAAGACCGCCTCGAACGCAGGACCGAACAGCTGCTGCCAGCGACGCAACGCGTCGATGTCGCCGAGCGTCACCCACGACTCCATCCGCGGCTTGGCCGGACGCCCATCGGCGAGCCTGATCCTGGGCAAGCGCCGGCCCTTGACCTCCACAAGCAGATTCCCGCCCTCGCCGTAGATCACAAAGTCGAAGTTCTTGAGTTTCTCCGCTTCCGCATCACCGGCGCGAGTGAACAGATTCGCCCGGTTGGGCAGCAGCGATTTCTTCGCCTCATCGACGGAAATGTACGGCACGCGCTGATCCCTCAGGAACCGCTCAAACGCGTGCTCATAGTGGTGCCGGCGTTGCGCCATGACCCTACCATATCACAAACTCAGTCCCGATGCAGCCGCTCGAGCACCAGCGGGATCGCCGGCGGCACCGCCGCTTCCGCGAGCCCGTTGAGTCTGCGGACCGCCTCTTCGAGCTCGATCGTCCGCACCATGCCGCGATGATTCGCCCGCACCTCGATCACCTCGTCGGCTCCCTCAAGGGCGGCAGAAGAGACCGGAACAACCCCATCGCCGAGTTCCAGCCCGAGCCGATCGATCTCATCGAGGATCGTCCCCGACTCATCGGGGCCCAGCAGCTCACGCAGCGCGTTGCGCCCCGCCGCCGAGCCAACGGTGCCCACAAGCGTGGACGGCTGGTCCGTCCGGCCCACAATACAGATCACCCGGACATCATCGGGCATCACCCCCGCGTCGAGCGAACGCAGGAAGGCGGACCCGGGCATCAGGTCGTTGCCCGCCTGACCGGCCCCGTCATCGACGAAACCGAACAGGCGCATCGGGTCCAGATCGTCCGACTCCGCCCACCGCTGGATCTGCTCGCGTGCCTCGGCGATCGAACGCAGCCTCGCCCAGGGCGACCCCCCGTGCGGCGTGCCCAGCGTGATGAGCGTGCGGACACGGAGCCCCCGCGAGCCGTAATCGTCCCGCTGGAGCACCTCACGCGCCACCAGGCCGCCCATGGAATGGCACACCAGATCGAGCTCCCGCACACCGGCACGCTCGATCTGATCGAACGCGATCGCCAGCTCGTCGGCGCTGCGCACGATCGCCTGGTCATTGCGGTAATCGAAGCGGAGCACCGTGTGCCCGTCGGCGCTCAGCGCCGGCGCGAGCTGATCCCAGATGCCACCCGGCTCGTCGAGCCCGTGGACCAGAAGCACCGGGTGCTCACCCAGCGCCCCGTCCATGACCTCGCCCGGTTCGACCGGCTCCCAGACGCCCAACTGCGCAACGAACCGCGAGAGGCCGTAGGCACGATCAGCCTCGTCGGCGGGGAGCTGCCCGAGCACCCCCACGACACCCTGCGTGATTCTGCTGACACCCTCGGCGATCGCGGTCGAAGTTGCCCGATCGATCCGCTCGCGCGGCCCCGGCAGCAGGCCCACGACGAGGATGCCGACAATCGCCAGCGCACCAAGCAGCGCAGACATCCGCAGAAATCTTGATCGGCGCTGCCCGCCGTGCCCGGATCGCGCTGGGTCGTTCGCTGGGTCGCTCATGGTGATGTTGTTGGGGATTGGGTCCGCAGCCGTTCGAGCAACGCCCGCTCGGCCTCGCCGTAGCGTGCGTACGCCTCATCGACGACATCCGCGATCTGCCGGATCTCGTCGACCGATCCCGTTCCGCCCTGGGCTGCTCGCAGCACCGCCGCATCGAGCGCCTCGGACGCAACACGCAGATCAGAGACCGCGCCCGCGTAGGATCGCGCCGCCTCGTAGATGGGCTCGCGTCGAAGATCGTCCTCGCTGGGCTTCTTGAGCAGACGCCAGGGCTGCGCACGCAGCTCCTCGACCATCAGCTTGCCCTGCACGCCAATGTCCCGCGCCGAGTCGAGCGTGGAGGCGATCTTGGGCTGGTTGGTGAGCAGGATGCTGTTCGCGTTGTCCGCGACATCCTTGTACGAGCCCAGGGCCAGCGTGCCCTTGTCGAGCAGCTCGTTGACCTGCTCCATGGTTTCGATCTTGACCCGCTCGGTCGTCGCGTTGACATTGTCGAGGATACTCGTCACCTTGGGGCGGTTCTCCTCGATGAGCCCGCGCGCCTCGTTGATGGTCGCCTTCGTGTCCGCGATCACCGGCTCGAGCTTCTTGGCGGCATCGTCGGCGCTGCCCAGGATCGAATCGACCCGGGTCGACCAGCCCTCTTCGCCGTTGAGCTTCTCGGTAAACTCGCGGACGTTCGCGATCGTGCTGCGTCCGTCCTCTACACCCTGCCCGAACTCGGGCTCGAGCTGCAGCGCCATCCGCTTCATGCTCTCAGAGACCTCGCCCACATTCTCGGAGATCGCGCGGACCTCATGGATCGTTTCCTTGATCGCCAGCGCTTCCTCGGTCGTAAAGCCCAGCTGGGTTAGAATCGACGGCGCGAATCGACCGCGCAGCGCTTCTCCCGGATCGAGGCTCGCGTTTGGATCGCTCGGCCCACCCTCATAGCTGCCTGAGCCCGCCGAAGCGATGTTGATCCGTGACACCCCGCCCAGCAGGGGGAGCGTCAGGTCCGCGTACGCGTCCTCGTAAAGAACCAGATCGCTCCGCAGCCCGACGATCACATGGTGTCTCCGGACGATCTCGAGCCCGCTCTGAGGATCGATTTCGATCTTCTCGCCGATCGACTTCACCTTGCCCACGCTGAGCCCGCCGAAGGTCACATCCGCGCCGGGCTGGAGCCCCGCGACACCCACATCCGTGGGGAACTCAACGATGTACTCCGTGCGCTTGGCGAATCGGTCCTGCACATCCGTGAGGATGAACGAAATCGCGACCGCGAGCACGATGCTCAGGATCAGGAACAGACCCGCGACGACATTGTTTCGACTGATCAGTTGCGTGCTCATCGTCTATCCCCTGCCGCCCGGGCTCGTCCTTCGCCGGGGGGCTTCGTGTATCTGCCCGTGTCTCAGCCGCGTGTCGGCTCCACGCTGGGCGTGCGTGTCACACGGTCCACCGTCATCCCGAACAGGTCGGCGCTGTAGGACGCCTCGTCGCGCCGTTCTGCCAGCGGCCCCTCGGCATCGCCACGCAGGAACTGGCGCACAAGCCGCTTGCGATCGTCGAGCTTGAGCGCCTCGTCACGCGGCATATCCCGCAGCCGCTCGTACCACGAGCGTTGATGCAGACAGAGCATCACGCCCCGGTCGAGCATCGCCATCCGATCCGCGATCGTGAACGCGCTGTCCATCTCGTGCGTCACCACCACACTCGTCACGCCCAGTTGGCGTGTGAGCGCGATGATCAGCTGATCGATCTGGGCGCTCGTCACCGGATCGAGACCCGCGCTGGGCTCGTCATAGAACAAAATCTTGGGGTCCAGCGCCAAAGCCCGCGCCAGCCCCGCCCGCTTCTTCATGCCGCCCGAGATCTGGGCCGGGTACTTGTGCGCATCCTCACGCAGCCCCACCAGCTCGAGCTTGATCTTGACCTGGATATCAATGATCTCATCGTCGAGGTCCGTGTGCTCCCGCAGGGGCAGCGCCACATTCTCGCCGATCGTCATCGAGTTGAACAGCGCCCCCGACTGGAACAGGATCCCGAACTTCTTGCGGACCTCGTTGAGCCCCTCCTCGTCGAGCCCGCAGATGTCCTGCCCGAAGAGTTCCACCGTGCCCTCGTCGGCCCGATGTGTCCCGATCATCGTCCGCAGCATGGTGGACTTGCCCGAACCCGAGCCGCCCATGATGACCATGGTCTCGCCCGGGTAGACATCGAGGTTCACGCCCGAGAGCACCGTCTGATTTCCAAACCGTTTGACCACATTGCGCAGCCGCACGATGGGTTCACCTGTCACACCCTCTGGGGGCGCAAGGTTCAGATCAGTTGTGGCCGGATCATTCAAGACGCTGTCCCTTATGCACCACCACCCCCACAGAGCGGGTGTCGCCGGTGCGCACCGCGAGCACCATTATGGGGCCTCGGGGTCTTCTGCTCCGGGTTCATCGGCGGGATCGCTCGTCGGCGCTTCGTCTTGGGTGTCCCCGGCTGGGATTTCGCCCGTTGGAAGCGCGCCAGCAGGGCGATTCTCAGACGGGTTGTCACCCGCGTCCGCCGGGATCGTGTATTCCTTGCCGTCGGGGCCAATCAGGATCAGCCGCTCGGCGGGAGGCACGGAACCCGAGCTCCCGCCCTGCCCGGTGGTGTTCATCACATACATCACCAGCACCCAATCCGAATCGAATCGGACCGGCAGCGGGATGTAGCCAGGACGCCCGTTGTAGGGCTGGATCAGCTCACCGACCGCCATGTAGCCGCTGAAGAGTTCGCCGATGCCGTCGGGGAGTCCGACATAGTCGCCCAGATCCGCGGAATACGCGGCGTAGAACGCCGCGAGATCCTCGTCGGTGGCGTCGGCACCGGGGGAAGCGAGCAGCGCCCGCGCCGCGTCATAATCACCGTTCTGGATATCGACCAGCAATGTCTCGGTGCTCCCGCCGAACTGCGTGACGAACATCTTGAGCATGCCGCCGAATCCGAAGACGATGCCCAGCCAGATGGCCATGGCCAGAACGCTCACGATCACGCCGCCGATGGCGAAGCCCGATCCTCCGACGCGTCCCTTGCTCCGCGAGATGCCGAAGAGCCCGAGGATGCCCAGCAGCACCCCCACCGGTGCCGTCACCAGCGTGCAGCACCCAAGGATGCCAAGCACCAATGACAGAATCGCCATCACGCTGGTGCGCTCGGGCTCCTGATACATCTGAACATTCGCG
>CAYQRD010000024.1:0-17885 GCA_964419845.1 uncultured Phycisphaeraceae bacterium | reverse complement strand
CAGAATCGCCATCACGCTGGTGCGCTCGGGCTCCTGATACATCTGAACATTCGCGTTTTCGTAGTCGGCTTGCATGTGGCTCATGCGCCCAGCGTAGCGGGTTGAAGCCCACGGAGCCAGCATCCCCGGGCGAAACGCGAACAAATCAGGTCGGCATCGAACGAGAAAGTTGCGCCACCACCCGGGCGATCTCCCCGATCGCCCGCTCGACCTCCTGGGGTGTCGTCTCCCTGCTCAGGCTCAGCCGGATCGACCCGTGCGCCACCCGCTCGTCCACCCCCATCGCCAGCAGCACCGAGGACGGCTCGAGCGAGCCCGAGGCGCACGCGGCACCCGCGCTCACGCACACACCGCGCTCGCTGAGCCCGAGCAGCAACGCCTCCGACGAGAGCCCCGGGAAACCGACATTGGTCACGCTCCAGAGCCGATGCGCCGTGTCACCGTTGACCTGCGCGCCCGGGCACGACGCGATGATCCCCCGCTCGAGCTGATCGCGCAGCGTCGCGACGGATTCGCGGTTTGAAGCGTCACGCAGCCAGTCCGAGGCGACCTGAGCCGCGGCCCCCATCCCGACAATCGCCGGCATCGCGTGCGTGCCCCCGCGTCGGCCGAGCTCCTGAGAACCGGGCATCGTTGCCAGCAGCCGCACACCCCGACGGACCCACAGCGCCCCCGCCCCCTTGGGCCCGTGAAACTTGTGCGCCGAGCACCCCAGCAGATCGATCGCGGGCGCATCCTCGCCCCCGAGGTTGGTCGGCATCTTGCCCACCCACTGCGTGGCATCGCAATGAAAGAGCACCCCGTGGGCGCGACAGACTCGCCCGATCTCGTGCACGGGCTGGATCACGCCCGTCTCGTTGTTCGCCCACTGCACGCTCACAAGCGCCACGCGCTGGGCGTGCTCCGCGAGCAGCGTTCCGAGCCCCGCCACACTCACCCGTCCCCCGTGCTCGACGGGGATCATCACGACCTCTGCGCGCCCGAGATCGCCCAGTTGCTTGCACAGGTTGCGCACGGCGCTGTGCTCGAGCTCGTTGGTGATGATGATCCTGCGATCGGGGCTGTGGCGGAGCGTCGCCCCCAGCACGCCGCGGATCGCCAGGTCGATCGCCTCGGACCCCGACCCGGTAAAGGTGATATCGCGAGCGCGGGCACCGAGCAGTCCGGCGACCTGGCCCCGGGCCTGCTCGAGCAGTCGCCCGGCCTGCTGCCCCATGCGATGCACGCTCGAGGGATTGGCCCAGTGCACGGTCAGCGCGTCGTTGATCGCCTCGACCGCGGGCCCGCATGGGCGGGTTGTCGCGTGATGATCGAGATACACGGGGGGCATGTTCACAGTCAGCTGCCCGGATCGAATCGTTCGTTCTTTTCGGTGCCCGCGCCGGAATCCGACTTCGGCGTGTCGCGGCCGACCAGGATCCGCGCGAGCACATCCTTGACATGCGTGCCCGTGCTGTCGAAGCCGTGCCCTGGCACGCCCATCGCCGTGAGCACGCCGTAGCCCATGCCGACATTCACGAGCACCCACGCGATCACACCCGCGCTGAAGCGCGTGGTCACCTTGTGGGCCTCCTGGGCCCGCTCGATCTCGCGTGTGATGAACGCGTGCAACCGGGTCATGTGATCGCTGACCGCCTTGTGGATCAGCGCGTCGTCCACCTCAGAGATCGACTGCAGCAGCACCCTGTACCCGTCGCGCCCCTTCTCGGACACCATCGGGTTCTCATCGATGATCTTTTTGAGCCGGGCCCCCGGGTCGTTCACGCCCTCGAGATCCGTCTCCCACTGCTCGAGCGTCTGACGCCCCGTCCGCTCGATCAGCGCCACGAACAGGTCGCGCTTGGACTTGAAATGCCGATAGATGATCGGTTCGGTGATGCCCGCGACCTTGGCGATCTGCGCCGTCGTGGCGCCCGCGTACCCCTTCGTGGAGAACAGCTGGGCGGCGACATCGAGCAGCTGCTCACGGCGTTGGGCGGCTGGGAGTCGACTCATGATCCTGGGGCCCCTTTCTCTGAGCGTCCGAAGCCTCGTGCCCGTTCGCTCCGTCTTCTGGGATCGGTACAGGATCATACCCCCCCTTCACAAAGGGATGACAGCGCAATATCCGAGACAGTGTCAATCGCGTGCCACGGATCGGCCCGTACAGCCGATACGCGTCGAGCCCGTAGCGACTGCAGGTCGGCTCATACCGGCACTGCCCGCCGATGAACGGCGAGAGCGTCACCCGATACAACCGGATCACCAGCACGAAAGGCACATTGCCCACGCGCATCCACATCGGCAATCGACGCTCATCCATCCCCAGCACCCGCACCCCGCTTCTCATGCACACGATGGGCCGCGCGGACCGCATCGAGCAGCCAATCCCTGTACTGCTGCTGATCCACCGGATCGTGCGGACGCGTGGTCACCACGATGTCATACGATCCGCCCGTACTTGGGGTTGGCAGCTGCGCGCGATTCAATCGAAAGACCTCACGCATCGCACGCTTGAACCGCCCACGCCTCACCGCATTGCCCAGACGGCGACCGACCGAGAGCCCGAGCCGATGCGCACCCAGCGCGTTGGGGCGAAGGTGCACCGTGATCGCCCCGCGGCTCTTGCGCAGCTTGGCCTCGAACACCGCCGCGAAATCGCCACCGCCCAGCCGGTGCCGACGGCGGAACACCGCGCGGCCGGGTTGCTCGTCGTGCTCGCTGGGGGCGGTGTGCATGCACAGAGAATAGGGACCCGCCGATACGGGCGCAGAAAAAGAGCCGGGCTGAGGGGGACATCTCAGCCCGGCTGTCGCGTCGCCGGTCATCCACCCCGGCGACGGCTCGGGTCGGGGCGATTCTCTCTCCCCGCACACACCCGACCCAGTTGTTGCCCCCGGCTTTGGTCCCGCCGGAAACCCGCACACACGCGCAGGACAAACCGAGAGCACATCCGGCCGCTCGCTTCACACACACGCGGCGACCGTCTGACCCAGAACCAAACCCGGTGTTGACCTTATCCGAGTACCGATGAGCGAAGCGCTCGATCGAGAGACCTACCCACCCGGCGCAGGGCCACGGATCATGCTCTGAAATCGTCGGTCCCGGGGACGCAGGACCGACGAACAACAAGGCTGCTCCTGAACATCATCAGCGGATCGCACACACACATCCGGTGAGCTCGCAAGAGCACCTGTTATGCATTTTTCAAACGCCGAATGCTCGGAACGAGCGGAAACAGTTTCGACGCGGGGTGGGGCCTGATGCGGCCCGGGATCCCATACGCAACCGTGACGAGCCGGTTCCGGAACGGGTTGCACTCCCCGCAGACAATTCCGCAAACCACCCCGCCCCGCATCAAAAGCTCCCACACCCGGCGCAGTATCAGCGCCGCTTGCGGGCATGACGGACGCCCACGGTCTCAATCAACGCCCAAGAGTCCAAGTAAACGATCCATCACCCCCAGCGCGCATCCAACCGTGGAGCCGAAGAATTTCTTCAGATTCGCTGTCCCCCGCTCACGGGTTCTCTCGCTTGCACATACAGACACCCGCCGCCCACATGCGTGGGTCCGAGCGGGTGCCGGTTTCAGAATGACAGGAGAGGATCCAATGAACATCATCAACACCGTGGCCGTACTCGCGATGAGCACCACAATCGCCAGCGCCGGCGGGTTCGCCACCTACAGCGACCGCGCCGTCTTCAACATGGATGCGGGCACGCTGAGCATCGAAGATTTCGAATCAGAACTTCTGGGCGACCTCGTTCTGCCCACCGGCTTCGATTCCGGCCTGGGGCTCGCGATGCCCGTGGGCGGCGTTTCGTCGTACATCGGCGCTGGCGATCCCAACGGCTACGGCTTCGAGAACACCACCGCAGCGGGACACAACTACCTCGCGTTCGGACGGAACGACACGGTCCCCGGCGCACCCGATATGCCACAGACCGGCTCGTACTCCGCCGAGTTCAGCTTCGGGGGCGCGGTCAGCGCCTTCGGCTTCGATCTCTCGGGTGCCGAGTTCCAGTTCGCCGCGATGGGTTTCAATGTGACCACTTTCAGCAACGGGCAGATCCAGGACGATTTCTTCTTCGCGTCCGATCAGCTCTTTGGCGTGGAGTTCTACGGGCTCATCACCAGCAACGCCTTCGACACCATCCGCATCAACCTCCCCGTGCTGGGCACCCAGGGCACCGCGGACTATGTTGCCTTCGACGATGTCACCTGGGGCGTGCCCACCCCCGCAGGCAGCACGCTGCTGGCTCTGGGCGGACTCATCGCCACGCGTCGGCGTCGATAAACGACCCGCACCACCCTGCTTCGCACAAGCCAGGCCCGCCGAGTGCGGGTCTGGCTTTTCTTTCCATTGCATGAGAATCAGCAGGAGAATCAGGACGGACTCTGCGATCCCGAACGCGGACCGGTGGCCAGAATCACCAGCCCGACCACACCCGCGATCACCGAGGCACCCAGCACGCCGAGCTTGGCCGCATCGAGGTTCGCCGGGTCCTTGAATGCGAGATTCGCGATGAACAGCGCCATCGTGAACCCGATGCCAGAGAGCCAGGCCGCGCCGAACACATGACGCCAGCTGGCGCCCTCGGGCAGCATGCCGATGCCGAGTTTCTGCGCCACCCAGGCGAAGCCGAACACACCCACCGGCTTGCCGATGAGAAGGCCCAGCACCACGCCCCACATCGCCCTGCTCGACCACACCGACGCCACGCCCGCCTCGCCGCCGCCCTGTCCGATGGGCACGCCGGCGTTGGCCAGCGCGAACACCGGCAGGATCGCGAACGCCACCCACGGGATCAGCGCGTGCTCAAGCCGTCGCACCGGTGTTTCCACCTTGTGCCCCGCGTCCTCGATGGCCAGCACCGCCGACTGCTGCCGGGAGGTTGTCCACTTCTTGATATCCGCGGTGTTGTCGCTCGCGCTGTGGGCGTTGGTGTCGCCCTCGAAGCGTTCGAGCATCGAACGCACGAAGCTCAGGTAGGATTTCTGATCGACGCGGGTGCGGGCCGGGATCGTCATGGCGACCAGCACGCCCGCGATCGTCGCGTGCACGCCGCTCTTGAGCACGAAGTACCAGACGACCACACCCAGCAGCATGTACACCAGCACACGGCGCACACCCATGAGATTGAGCACCGCCATCAGCACGAGCAGGCCGCTTGCGTACCCGAGGTAGTCCATCCCGATTTTTTCTGTGTAAAAGATCGCGATCACCAGCAGCGCACCCAGATCGTCCACGATCGCCAGCGAGGTCAGGAAGATCCGCACCGAGATGGGCACACGCGAACCCACCAGCGCCAGCACACCGAGCGCGAAGGCGATGTCGGTGGCCATGGGCACGCCCCAGCCGCTCATCGAATCGTGGCCGCGGTTGACGATCGCGTAGATCAGCGCAGGCACAACCATCCCGCCCATCGCCGCGGCGATGGGCAGCGCGGCCTTGCGGGGGCTCTTGAGTTCGCCCACCAGCACCTCTCGTTTGATCTCGAGCCCCACCAGCAGGAAGAACACCGCCATCAGCAGGTCATTGATCCAGAGGATGAAGGCCTTGCTCAGCGCCCAGTCGCCGAAACCGATCGTCACCTTGCTCTCGAGGAACAGGGCCGTGTACGAGCCCGCGTACCCGGAGTTCGCCCAGATCATCGCGCCCAGCGCGCACACGATCAGCAGCACGCCGCCCGCGGCCTCGAAGCGCATGAAGCGGTGGAACGGCGCCAGCACACGGTCCGCGGCGGTCGGGTTGAGGTCGCGATCAGACTTCGGTATTTCAATCGGTCCAGCCATTGTGGGCGATCGTTCACCACCACCCCGCGCCTGACAACAGGCCCGCAACCAAAACCGGCACGCGTCGGCACGACATCGCTCTCTGCTGGGCTCTTAAATAGGTAGAAAAAATGTGCGCCGGGTCAACCGGCGCACATCGGATCAGCTCGTTTTCGCAGCGCCCGATCACGCGCTCGCGTGTTCGGCCTCGCCCTTGCTGAAGGTGAACACAGAACCCGATGCGTCCACCACGATCGTGTCGCCCGCATCGAACTCGCCGGAAAGGATCCGCCCCGCCAGCGGGTTCTCGATCCGCTTCTGGATCGTGCGCGCCAGCGGACGCGCGCCGTACGCCGGGTCGTAGCCCTCGGCGATGAGCTGCTCCTTGGCCGCGTCCGTGATCGTCAGCGACATGTCCCGATCGGCCAGACGCTGCTCGAGGTGCTGCAACAGGATCTCGGCGATCCCAACCAGCGTTTCTTTCTTGAGCTGGTGGAAGACCACCGTCTCGTCGATCCGGTTGAGCAGCTCGGGGCGGAAGAACTGCTCGCGCATCCCGATATTGAGGTTCGCGTTCAGACGCCCCGACTCCATGTCGGGCGTGAGCCCCTTGGCATCGAGGTCGGCACCCGGGCCGCGACGGATCAGGTCGCGCACCGCGGCCTCGATCTCCCAGTCCTCCGCGCCCTTCTCGGCCATCGTGAGGATCTGCTGGCTGCCGATGTTGCTGGTCATCACCACGATCGTGTTCTTGAAATCGACCGTGCGCCCCTGACCATCGGTCAGGCGTCCGTCATCGAGCAGCTGGAGCAGCACATTGAACACATCGGGGTGGGCCTTCTCGATCTCATCGAGCAGGATCACCGCGTAGGGGCGACGCCGCACCGACTCGGTCAGCGCCCCGCCCTCCTCGTAGCCCACATAGCCCGGAGGCGCACCGATGAGGCGGCTCACCGCGTGCTTCTCCATGTACTCGGACATATCGATCCGCACCAGCGCATCCTCGGTATCGAAGAGGAACTCGGCAAGCGCCTTGCAGGTCTCGGTCTTGCCCACGCCCGTGGGCCCGAGGAACAGGAAGCTGCCGATGGGCTTGGTCGGGTCGCCAAGACCGGCGCGGCTTCGCCGCACCGCGTCGGCGACCTCGGTCAACGCGTCGTCCTGCCCCACCACGCGCTCCTTGAGGTGTTCTTCCATGTGAATGAGTTTCTCGCGCTCGCCCTCGATGAGCTTGGACACCGGGATGCCCGTCCAGCGTCCGACGATGCGGGCGACCGACTCGGGGTCGACCTCTTCCTTGATGAGCACATCGCCGCGGGCCTGGCGCTCATCGATGTGTGCTTCGGCCTCGCTCATCTGCTTGTTGAGCTCGACGAGGTCACCGTACTGGATCCGCGCGGCCCGCTCAAGATCGCCCACACGCTGGGCCTGCTCGAGCTCGGTGCGCTTGGCATCGATGTCGTTCTTGATGCTGCGCACAACATCGAGGTCCTGCTTCTCTTCTTCCCATCGGGCGGTGAGTGCGCCGTTCTTTTCGCGCAGCTCGGCGAGCTCGCTCTCGACGCGCGAGACTTCCTTCTTGTTGCCGTCGCCGTCCTCTTCGAGCTTGAGCGCCTCGCGCTCGATCTCGAGCTGCATGATGCGCCTGCGGAGCTCATCGAGCTCCTGGGGCATCGAGTCGATCTCCATGCGCAGCGAACTCGCCGCCTCGTCGATCAGGTCGATCGCCTTGTCGGGCAGGAACCGATCGGTGATGTAGCGATCGCTCAGCGACGCCGCAGCAAGAATCGCGCTGTCCTGGATGCGCACGCCGTGGTGCGCCTCGTAGCGTTCCTTGAGCCCGCGCAGGATGGCCACGGTCTCTTCGACGCTGGGCGCATCGACCAGCACCTTCTGGAAGCGGCGCTCGAACGCCGCGTCCTTCTCGATGTGCTTGCGGTACTCGTCGAGCGTCGTCGCGCCGATGCAGCGCAGCTCGCCGCGTGCCAGAGCTGGCTTGAGCAGGTTACCCGCGCTCACCGCGCCCTCAGCCGCGCCGGCGCCGATGATCGTGTGCAGTTCGTCGATGAACAGGATCACCTGCCCGTCGCTGCCCTCGACCTCACGCAGGACAGCTTTGAGACGGTCCTCGAACTCGCCGCGGTACTTGGCGCCCGCGAGCAGCTGCCCGACATCGAGCGCGATGATGCGTTTGTCCTTCATCCCGCTGGGGCAGTCGCCGTTGACGATGCGCAGGGCGATGCCCTCGGCGATGGCCGTCTTGCCCACACCGGGCTCGCCGATCAGCACCGGGTTGTTTTTGGTACGGCGCGAGAGAACCTGCATGCAGCGCCGGATCTCCTCGTCACGCCCGATCACCGGGTCGAGCTTGCCATCGCGTGCGCGATCCGTCAGATCGATCCCGTATTTCTTGAGCGACTCGAACGATGCTTCCGCGTTGGGGTCGTTGATGTGCTCAACGCCCGAGGCCTTGCGGATCTGCGCGATGGCGGACTTCACACTCTTGGTATCCACCCCGTGCGTCTTGAGGATCTCACTCGTGACACCCCCCACCTCCGTCAGCGCGATCAGCAGGTGCTCGCATGAGACGAACTGGTCACCCATCGACTGCGCGGCTTTGTCCGCCTTGCCCAGAATGTCCATGATCTCGCGCCCACTGCTGCCCGCACCCGACGAAGTGGTCGGGAGCCGACCGATCTCGGAACTGACGATCTGCGCGAGCTGCTGCGTCGGTGCGCCGATCCGCTTGAGAATACCCGTGACCGGGCCGTTTGTATCTTCAATCAACGCGTCGAGCACATGCAGGGCCCCCACTTCGGGGTTGTTGCCGCCCATCGCCGACTGCTGGGCCTGCGCGAGCGCCTGCTGCGCGAGCGTGGTGAGTTTGTCCATACGCATGTGATGCCTCCTTCTGAAGTGTCGGCGGCTCAACCGCTCGGACACAACATCTCAGATGCAACTGGCGCGCCAGTACCGCTCGCCACCACACAGCCCGCAAATCGGTCCTCGGGGACCAGAATCGGCATACCCGCCCCACCACGCTGCCGCTCTGGCAGCCCCGGATGGCAGTGACTGCCCTGAATCCGGCAGATCAGGTGCGAGGGTTTGCAGGGTTTACATCGCCACAAGCGCATGAAAAAACGCGGCTTATCGCAGTCGGTGCCAGTGTCCGAAACCCTGATGAAACAGGGGGGTGCCTAGGTCCGGATCCCGACCTTCCACTCGATGGAGGCCTGGTCTTCGCCCAGATCGCTCGGCTCCCAATCAGAGACTCAAAGGGATCGAACTTGTCTGACCGACCGCGATAAGCCGCGTTCGAAATCACCATACCACACCCATCATCGGACAGATCCCACAATTCCCCGTGAAGTTCATCAACCGCTCGAATTGTGCACGCCCCGTGGAAAACCAACCCATTGTCCCAGCGAGATTTATCACACCTTGCCCCGCGGGGAACACCCAGGGTGGATGGTGCGTATCGAACTGCACCAGCGGAGGGTGCCCGTACGATATCGGGCGTGACAAACCCCTCCACGCTCGCTATGCTCGTTGCTCAAGACAACGCGAGCCCCACAGGGACCCAATACACACATCGAGGCTTTCACACATGAACACCAAGCGCCAAACCCGCCGTCTGATGGCATCAGCGACTCTCTTCGTACTCCCCGCCGTGCTCGTTGGCTGCTCGTCTTCGGGGCCGCGCCACGCAGGTGACATCGACTCGATCCGCTGGGACCCCTCCCCGGCGATGCACACCCTCGCTGGGCGTGACTCCGATCGCCTCAACAACTACGCACGCGCCAAGGATACCAACCTCCGCGCCTTCTCCGAAGACTTCGATCGGGTCTTCTTCCTCGATCGCCCCTCGCGTCTGACCAACGGCGTCAAGCGCTGATCGATCGGTCGCGCCGCGAACGCCGACAGAAAAACCGACCGGAATAACCGTCCAGAATAACAAAAGCCCCCGCACCGAACCGATGCGGGGGCTTTGCTTGAATCAGCTTCAATCAGATCATCAGCGTGCGGTGTACATCCCTCGCGAGACCTTCTTGAACTTCTTCTTTTCGCGGATCAGTGCCTGGTTCACGATCGTGCGGAAGTTGGCCGCGGTCGTCATGTATCCCGCCTGTTGCACGGCCTGGGTCACATCGGTGACGCTCATTTCCTTGCCCTTGAGCACCTTGGCGAGCGAGTCCACGAGGTTCATCTCGTTGCGTGGGCGGCGACGGATCCCGCCGCTGGCGCTGAGGGCGCCCTCGGATGCGAGCTCCTTCTCGACCGCCGCGAGGTCGCCCATGAGCTTCTCACGCCGGCGCTCAAGCTTGCGCACATTGCGCTCGCGCCGCTGCAGCTCGGCCTGAAGTTCCGCGGTTGACATTCCTGCAGCGCTGGTTGTGGCTGCTTTACGCTTCGTGGTTTTCTTTGCCATGAATCCGATTCTCTTGTGCTTTGCTTACAAACTGAAGTTGGGAGCTCTGCTGGAACGCAGAAACGACTGCCAGGGGAGGATAAAAAATGTAGACACGCGCCATTATGATTTGCTCGTGTGCCGGATCATATTGCAGAAATCACACAAAAGGAAACGCTTCCGCACTCAAATGTCACAAATATCTGTTTATGTGAATACGGACTCCGCGCTGCTGACTGTTTAGTTAGAAACACGCAGCACACAAGAGCCGACTATACAGACGCGTCCTCGCCCGCGATGCCCAGCCGCTCGAGCAACCCATCAAACTGGTCAAGGTCGTAGAAATCGATCACAATCCGCCCCTTGTTCCCTTTCCGGTTGGTTTGCAGCGCCACGCGTGTCCCGAGCTGCTCACTCATACGCCGCTCCATGTCCTGGAGCACGGACGAAACCCGATCAGAACTCGGTGCCTGCGACGATGTAATAGTGTCCGGCTTTCTCCTGTTCGTTTCGACAGTCGTAAGTTTGGATTCTAATAGACGGACGGTCCAGCCCTCGGCGATACACTGGGCCGCCAATCGCTTCCGCTGCTCCGGATCCGGGCACCCGAGCAGCACTTTGCCGTGCCCGATGCTGAGCGTTCCTTCCCCGATGTGCTCCTGCAAATCCGCATCGAGCTCGAGCAGGCGCATCAGATTGGCCACTGCTGGCCGGCTCATGCCCATCCGATCCGCCAGACGCTGCTGCGTGAGGCCGAAGCGCTCAATGAGTTGTGCGAAGCCCATCGCCCGCTCGATCGGGTTCAGGTCGGCGCGCTGGATGTTCTCGATCAACGCGAGCTGGGCGGATTGCTCATCGTCGGCGCTGCTGATGACCGCGCGAACGGTGTCGAGCCCCGCGAGCTTGGCCGCACGCCAGCGCCGCTCGCCGGCGATCAGCTCGTACCCCCCACCGTTCTCCGACGCCCGAACCACGATGGGCTGCATCAACCCGTGCGCGAGTATGGAATCCGCCAGCGCAGACAACGCCTGCTCGTCAAACACCCGGCGCGGCTGATTCGGATTCGGAACAATCTCCCCGACCGCGAGCTCGAACACACGAGCGCGTGGATCATCTAGGCCGGAATGCCCAGTGTCTTTCGATCCGCCTGGCATGTTCGCAGTTTGTACGGTTTCCTGCGACTGTTTCGCTCCGACATCAACCGAAACCCGGGGCGCCGCACCCTGATCGATCAATGCGCCCAAGCCTCGGCCGAGACGGGCACGCTTGGACTTCTTCTTCGACTCCGATGAGTTTGTGGACTGGGGCATGGTGCCGATCCTCCGTGAGCAGCCTGAGTTGTACCACGCCATCATAGTGCATCGGACAACAGTCGACACAGGAAGGGAGACGAGGATACGATCATCCGATGCCCAAGAAACACCATATCGAGATCATCGCACGCGGCCTGCTCGTCCATCAGGGAAGAGTGCTGCTGTGCAAAAACCTGAAGCACGGCTATTTCTACCTGCCCGGAGGGCATGTCGAGTTCACAGAGTCCGCCTCGGTCGCCCTCAAACGCGAAATGATCGAAGAGTGCGGGCAGTCCGTAGAAACCGGCCCCCTGCTGCTCACGACCGAGCAGGTCTTCCGGGGCCCGAAGCGGATGCGCCATGAAATCAACCTCGTGTTCCACATGGAACAACTCGGTGGGAAGTCGACCCCGCCCGATTCGGTCCCGAGCATCGAAGACAAGATCGACTTTGAATGGGTCGAACTCGCCCAACTCCACGAGACCGATTTCCGCCCCGACGAGCTCAAGGCCTGGCTCATGAGCGGCGGGGGGGTCGACCCTGCCCACGGCCCGATGATCAGCGGTGTCCAGCCAATCGTCAACTGAATGACCCGAACGCATCGCCGCCGATCTTTTCAGATATGAGCCCGCTTCGCGAGTCGTCATCAACCGGGCTGGACCACGGTTCGATAAGCACCACTGCATGAGCGCCGACGAGCGATCCAACCCGAACTCGCATCCCCACCCCCACCACGATGAACGGGCTTCGCAACTTGCGGAACTCGGCGCGCTCTCGCAGCTCTACGCGCACGAGGTCAACAATCTGCTCACCCAGGTCTCCGCTCGCGCCCAGCTCGCCATGATGCGGCCCGATGATCGCGAACTCGCTGAGCACGCCCTGCGGGGCGTGGGGGACTGCTGCCAGCGCATCAATCAGCTCACCCAGATCTTTCTCGCCCCCAACGCGCCCCGGGCCCAGGGCACCCGCCCCGCGGATCGCGAGCCCGTCGCGAGGATCCATGCCCGCGTGATCGACACGATCCGTGAATCCGACCGAGCCCATCTGGGTCTGGAGCTCGACGACCACAGCGTGGGCTTTGCGCCCGACCTGATGCCCGTGATGCTCGAGCAGGTTCTGTCCAACCTGGTCCTCAACGCGATGCGCGCCATCGCCGAGCATCCCTCGCCGCACGACCCGGCCCATCAGATCCGAATCACGGCTCGAACGATGGAGTCTGCGACTTGTTCCACATGGAACACCCCCACGGCTTCGCACCTCATCGAGATCATCGTCGAAGATACAGGGGCCGGGATGGAGCCGCGCCAGGTCACCCAGCTGATGAACGGGCTCCCGGTCGATGCGCCCACGCAGCGAACAGGACGAACGCCGAGCGATCGCTTTGCCCGGCACGGGCTTGGGTTGCGGGTTTGTCAGAAACTCATGTCAGCGGTGGGGGGTGCGATCGCATGCGAATCCACGCCGCTGAAGGGAACGAGGATGCGTGTGCGGGTCCCCGCGATCATGCTTGATCGGGCCAGCGCTCGCTTGGCGGCATAAAGCCCCCGCTACTCCATGACCGGGACGATATCGCCCGCCTGGAACTCCACCCAAACCGAATCACCCGGCTCAGGGTGCACCGCGCTGCTCGGGCTGTACGGGTTCATCTCCGCGATCTTGATCGGCGGGCACCCCTTGATTTCCACAAGGTGCTGGGCGGTCTCACCGAGGTAAGTCGTTTCCAGCAAACGGCCCGGGAGCGTGTTCCCGTCCTCCGGGCGACGCAGCCGGATCGCCTCGGGACGAATCGAAAGCAGGATTTGTTTGGTTTCTGTAAGATATTGGGTGTTCGATTGCGGCTGGGCCATGAAACGACCCGCCTGCACCTCGAACTCCGCGCGATCGGGCGTTGATTCACAGAGCGTCGCCTGAATCAGATTGGTCTCGCCCAGGAACTCGGCGACGAACCGGGTCTTGGGCCCGCGATACAGCTCGCGCGGCGAACCGATCTGCATGATCTGACCGTTCCGCAGCAACGCGACGCGATCAGCCATCGACAACGCTTCCTTCTGGTCGTGGGTGACATAGACCGTCGTGATACCCGAGTCCTTGCAGATCCTGCGGATCTGGAGCCGAAGGTCGTTACGCAGCTTCGCGTCAAGGTTGCTCAGGGGCTCATCGAGCAGCAGCACATCGGGCTTGATCACCAGCGCCCGCGCCAGTGCGACACGCTGCTGCTGCCCGCCCGAGAGCTGGTTGGGCTTGCGGGCGGCGTACTGCTCCATCTGCACCGCAGACAGGGCTTCGAGCACACGCTTGTCTTTTTCGGGGTTCGCGACCTTGCGGACATTGAGCCCGAACGCGACATTCTGCGCAACGGTCATGTGCGGCCACAACGCGTAGGACTGGAACACCATCCCGGTGTTGCGCTTGTTGGGCGCTTCGTGCGTGACATCCTTGCCGTTGAACGCGATATTGCCCGAGGTCGGGTCGATGAAGCCCGCGATCATCCTCAGCAGCGTGGTCTTGCCGCAGCCCGAGGGCCCCAGCAGGAAGAAGAGCTCGCCGGGCTCAATGGTCAATGAAAGGTGATCAACCGCGGTGGCGGCGGTCGAGCCGCTGCCGAACACCTTGACCAGATTCTCGATCTTGATTCGTGTACCCATCGTCGGCAATGATAGCAACGGCTCCGCTCGGATCGTGATAGACTCACGCCATGCCCAGCGGCGACGAGCAATCTTCATTGAACACCCCGGCTCGCAGGACGATCGATCCGCTCGATCGGCTGCGCTCCATGCGTGTGCGCCCCGATCGCACGCGCGACCTGAGCATGGACATGCAGGCCCAGCTCAAATCACTCCGCAAGGTCTCCCGCACGGAGTCCGCGCTGATCGAAGCCTGGCGCACCGCCGCGCCGGACGATCTCGCCCGCGCCTGCACACCCAAGGGGCTCCGGGCGGGATACCTCGAGATCACGGTGCCCGATGCGTCCGTACGCTTCCGCGTCGATCGCTGGCTCCGCAGCGGGGGACAGCGTGAGCTTTCCGCGCTGGCCAAAACGCCCGTCCGCGGCGTGCGGCTGCTGATCGGCGCGAACCCCTGAGCCGCATAGGGTTGCACCCTATGGGATTTTTCGTTCAGATTCGTATCAAAACCCTTTGACACTCCACACGATTTCGGGGATGCTGGACCATCGCCGGCGTCGTGGTCGGCTTTGACAACTGATCCAGCCGCACCCTCCTCGCCGGTGACGCTCGGCTTGAGCACACACGAGCCGAGTGACACCAGATGGGGTCTCTGAGGGGTTGGGCATCGCCGTTCTGCACATAACGCGATGCCCGCATGGTGCGGTGGTCTTCGTGTTCTGCAGCGAGGCTACTCCTCCTGGGCCGTCTGAGCGGCAGAACACAACGGGCGGTGTCTTCTCGTGGGGGATACCGCCTTTTTTATGCGCTGATTCCTATGCAGATGTAAGTCTGATTTGTGACCAGGTTAAGCGGTGTGTTTCGGTCAAACCGGGAACGATGATCAGCTCGCGGACTTGACGAACTCGAGCGATTGCTCAAGCAGTCCGAGCACCTGCTGGGCGCTCTGGCGGCTGATGTCGATCGCGGCGATCGATGCCTGCTCGAGGATCTGCGAACGAACCAGACTGGCGGATTCGGCCGCGTAGTCCGTGTCCTGGATCGACGAGAGCGACGCGTTGAGGTTTGTGAGTTCCTCCCCGATCACCCGCTGTCTGCTGTCGATCTCTTTGAGCTGGTTGCCGATCGCCCCGCGTGTGGTCGCGACCTCATCGCTGGCGATGTCCACGATCTCCTGCGCCCGCTTGGGGTCTGTGGCGATGATATTCGCCAGATCACGCAGCTCATCGCTCAGGTTGTTGCTGGTGTATTCCTGCATGACGCTCTGACCCTTGTAGGTCGTCGTCTGGGCGATCTGATCGATGCCGTTGATGATCGAGTTGATCTCGATCTGGATTGCTTCGAGTTCGCCCTCGCCCTGCCCGGCGGTGTTTGCTCCGCGGACAACGAGACTCTGAAGATCGATCATCATGTCGCTGAGCACGCTCAGGCCGCCCTCCTTGGCGCCCAGAAACCCCTCCTGCTGGGCGAACGCGTCGAGCTGCTTGTTGAGCGAGTAGATCTCCACCTTGTGGCCCTCGGCCGCGACCAGCCCGCTTGGGTCGTCGCTGGCGCGATTGATCTTCTTGCCTGTTGCCAGACGCTCGAGAGAGGTCTGGATATCCGTCTGGTTCTGGGCGAGCTGGCGCAGACCAAAGGTGAACATGCTGGAAAGGCCAAAGGCGTACATAAAACAGTGATCGGACCTGCGGGGTGGGTGGCTGAAGGGAGATACAGAAGGAATAGAATCCGGCATGCGACGCGTCCGACACGACAGCCGGGATGATTACGATGATGGGCACGATGGCCCCTCACAGTGGGGGGGTGGCGGCGCAGGCGGCTCCGGAGACGACGACGGACGCGGCTGGGATCTGAGCGAGGGGCTCGACCCGGAGGGGCCCAGCGCGCAGGATCTCGATCGATTCGGATCCGAGCTCGACACCTGCCCCAACTGCGCCTCAACGATCTATGACCAGTCGGAGATGTGCCCCGAGTGCGGCTGGTATCTCGGGGAAGCCCCCAAAACCGTCTCCCTGTGGGTCGTTGGGGGTGTTTGCGGCCTGATCGTGATCCTGCTGTTCTGGGCGTTCTGAGCATCCGCAAGGCGTTGGGGCCCGTATAGTTGCGGGTCGATGACACCAGAGCGCGGCCGGTTTGGGGATTGATCGGCGGCGACTTGAAACGCCCTTCGGGGGCCTTACGGAGCATTTTTGTATGCACAACGCACACGCATCGAGCCATCAACCACGCACCCGGCGGGGCTTCACCCTCGTCGAGCTGCTCGTCGTCATCGCGATTATCGTGCTGCTGATCGCCCTGCTGCTTCCCGCACTGGCGGGCGCACGGATCGCCGGCAAGAAGTCCGCGACACAGAATATGATCCAGGCGTTCACCAATGCCGTCAGCTCGTTCAGCAACGACAACGGATCGCGGATGCCCGGCTACTTCTCCCAGGCGCAGATGGGCGCGAACGCCAACATCGGCCAGGGCATGTCGGCGATGGAGAATGTGATGATCGAGCTGGGCGGCAGCGATGTGCTCGTCGGCAGCTACGCCGACTATCGCAGCGACATCGACGAAGCCGCGGGCGTGATCGCGATCGCCCCGTTCGCGCACGACGATAACGCGGCAATCGTCAACACCAAGCTCATCGGTGCCAACGGCGCCTACTTCGCGCCCGACACCCAGTTCCTCAAGGTCATGCTCCAGGACGAGGGACAGCAGGTCACCTCACGCGAGAACGGCCAGCACCTGATGCCCGATGTCGTCGACGGCTTCGGCAACCCGCTGCTCGCGTGGGTCAAGGACGAGAACGCCCGGGGTTCGATCGACCCCGACAACAACAACCCCAACGGATACGGGCAGTTTGTCAGCTTCGCGTCCGACGGGGCGGGCCCGTGGATCGGGCCGGCATGGTTCTACTACGCGAGCAACAACTGCTTCTACGGCAACGGCGCGACCGCCATCGGCGAGGGCGGCAACAACCAGCAGGGCGTCAGCGGGCTGGGCACGACGCTCACCAACCGACGCGACCGGGTCTACACCCTCGCGACCCTGCTCGCGAGCCCGTCGTACTACGCGCTGCCCTCGGGCGAACTCCTTGAGGACACGACCGACCCGCACGACATCTTCCCCGTGCGTCCGCGCGGCAACCTGATCGTGCAGTCCGCTGGCCCCGACGGGTACTACCTCGGTTCGCAGGATCCGGGCTGGAAGGCGAATGTGGACACCGATGATGGCTACCACCTCGTCTTCGGGTTCAACTACAAGGGCGAGGGCCCACGCTACCGAGACGAGGACGGCAAGTTCATCACCAACGACATCATCGCAGAGACGGACGACATCATTCAGGCCGTCAACTGATCGATCGCAGACAGCAGCGTCTCACCGAACCCCACGCACACCGCGTGGGGTTTTTCATGGCACATCCCCCCGCGGTCGGGTACAACAGGGGCCATGGCCCGGGGGACGAAAGGTGATTCAGTAACACACGCCCGAGCGCGTGCGCTGACCGCGCTGGGGCTCTTCGCGCTCGGCACGCTCCTGGGTGCGCGGGCGGAGTCATTTGAAATCAACGCGATCGCGGTCTACACACTCTCGCTCGCGGGGCTGGTGCTGGCGGCGGGGGTCATCGGCCCGCGCCGGGCCCGCCCGTGTTCGATCGGGCTGTGCGTGCTGCTGATCGGCGCGGGGTGGACGATGCTGCGGACCGATCTTCATCGCCCGGATCGCCTCAACAATCGTGTGGGATCGATCGATGCGAAGCTCGGCGGCGTGCCCATCGAGGTGCGCGGGATTGTGACCCACGCGAGCCGGATCGAGCATCG
>CAYQRD010000023.1:0-31631 GCA_964419845.1 uncultured Phycisphaeraceae bacterium | reverse complement strand
CACCGCGGGGTGTAGCGCAGCTTGGTAGCGCGTTTCGTTCGGGACGAAAAGGTCGGAGGTTCGAATCCTCTCACCCCGATTTTCAGCGGAAGTCCATGAGGGTCATGGGCTTGCGCTTATTCGTGCGCCGCCAAAGGGAGAAAGGGCACGTGCCAGCCAACAGAGCGTCGATACCAGTTTGTTGCAATACCCTCGTGTGTCGGTCGTTGGCATGGCATGAAATCAGCCCTTTGCTTCGCAGTTGTTTTTCTGTTCATGCTCTGCTCAAAACCCGGACTTGCCTATGGACAGCCTAGTGGACCACTTCGCGATCTCAGCGAGTTCCAGATCGACGAGCGGAAGGAACTTCAGGCGATCGCTTCTCGGACTCTGACTTGGTTGACGGGAAGTTCTGAGCAGAACGACTACATTTCGGTAGGACGCTTTGCAAACTTCTTCGGGTTTGTCAAGTTCCGGGTATCGAGCGCGCACAGTCTGACGCGGAGCGCATCCGGACAGGAAGTATACGCGTTGCTGGACACTGACCAGCGAGCACGACTGCTTCGGCTGCTGGAAGAGCAACTTCCCCCCTTCGAGCGATCCGCGTCCCGGCGGATCGAGATGAACAGGATGCTTGAGCGTTTGAGATCTGGTGAGCGCGTTGACCGGGCGTCATTTCTGGAACTGGCCGAGCGGTATGGACAAGCGGAAGCGGAACTCGGTCGAGTGATCGGAACAGGTCTTGGGGAGATTGCAGTCACATTGACCGACGCGCAGCGAGAGGAAATGGCTGCGATGCGCGGCCGATACGTGTCTGGTCAGGCCGGGCGTTTCGAAATGCCTCCTGAGTTGAGAGAGGAACTGCGCGGACGCGAAAGAGTAGAGACCCAGGAACTCTGGAATCTGTCGTCGCGACTGCTGACATGGCTAACGGGCACTCAGGAAGACAATGACTTCGAAACGGTCGGCAAGCCGAGCCAGCACTTTGGGTTCGTGAGCCTGCGGGTTGAATCCGGGCACGCAGTGAAACGCGGCGCGATAGCCGATGAGGTGTTGGAACTCTTGTCTGAGCAGCAGAACGATGCTCTCCGTACTGCGGTGCGCGAGGAGACGGCCCGTTTCACGGCGTTTCTTGAGACAAGGAGTTTGCTCTGCCGCGAACTCGAGCGAGCGATTGTTGGGCACGAAGTTCGCCCGGCGCGAATCGCATCACTCGGAGGGGCGATGGGTCGCATCGAAGGAGAAATGACATGGGGTCAGGCCACGGCCATTCTCGCTGTGCGGAACCTGTTGACCAATGAGCAAGCCGAGGCACTTCTTGCGATGCGCAAGAAGTATGTTCCCGACGAGGGGGAGGCTGAGACGGCGCCCGTCTCGGATGCGAAAGCAGACACCGAGATCGAATCGCTCGCCGCTGCCCAGATCGCGCGAGGACGCCAGTTATTCGCGCAGTGTGCCCTGTGCCATGTAACGCCTGAAGGCGGTCGCAGCCCGGGCCCTTCGCTGTCGGGCATTCTCGGACGAGACATCGCGTCTGATCCGAACTATCTGATGTACTCCCCCGCGATGCGGGAATATGCGCGGGATGAGGGTTCGTGGACAGAGGCGCGGCTCGAGCGGTATCTCGAGTCGCCCCGGACAGTCGTTCCCGGCACGATTATGGGGTTTGACGGAATGCCGAAGGGCTTGGATCGGGCTGCGCTCATCGCGTATCTCAAGACGTTGTCGGCAGATGAAGGTGCCAGCGAAGCCGAGAGTAAGGAGACAGCGCAAGGCCCCGATTCCACCTCACGCCCGAACATCGTGCTTCTCGTCGCCGACGACCAAGACTGGGCTGGGCTGTCCGTCAGGATGGACCCAGAGGAACCAGGATCGGCGAGTTCCTTCGTGCAGACTCCACGAATCGAGCAATGGGCTGAATCGGGCGTACGCTTCACTCGGGGCTACTCACCCTCTCCAGTATGCTCACCCTCCAGAGCGAGCATCCAGACCGGCATGAGCCCTGGTGCGCTCCACTGGACCAAAGCAGCCCCATCGGTCAACGATCGAGATCTCGAACCGCCCAAGAGCGAGAGGAATCTCAACACGGATTATCTCACTATTGGCGAGGTTCTCCGCGATGCGGGATATACAACCGCCCATTTCGGCAAATGGCACCTTGAGGGTGACGGTCCTGAGAATCACGGCTTCGACGAGAGTGATGGAGCAACGGGCAACCAAGACGCCATCCCGCACAAAGATCCGAACCCTGTAGACATCTTCGGCATGACCGAGCGAGCCGAGTCCTTCATCCGAACTGCGGTGAAAGATTCAAAGCCGTTCTTTCTGCAGATGTCATACCACGCATTGCACCATCCGGAAAACGCGATGGCCGAGACCATCGAGAAGTACCGCACACTCAATCCAAGAGCCAGTGAGAAGTTGATCCAACGCGCTGCGCTCGCGGAGAACCTGGATGACGGGGTGGGGCGACTGCTTGACTTGCTCGCCGAACTTGATCTCATGGGCGAAACATACATTTTCTACACATCAGACAACGGTGGAGGCGGCTCCGGTCGCGGTGCCCTGCTCAACGGCGGTAAAGGCGGCCTAGGCGAAGGAGGCATCCGAGTCCCTTTCATTGCGTCCGGGCCCGGTATACAACCCGGTGGAGTAATCCATACACCCGTGGTCGGGTTCGATCTTTATCCGACATTTGCCGCGATCGCGGGTGCGGCGGAGCATCTGCCCGACGCACTCGAGGGGGGCGATATCCTGCCGCTGTTCCGCGGAGAATCAGACCGTGTGAGACGGAGTTTCGACGGGATCGTGTTCCACTTCCCGCACTATCAAGGGCGGTCTACACCGCAATCAGCCCTCCTACGCGGATCATGGAAGTTGGTGTTTGACTACGAAACGGGTGGATCCAAGCTCTACAACCTCGATGATGATCCCGGGGAACACCGAGATGTCTCGATGCAAAATGCGGACTTGGCCGCCTCGATGCTGGGAGAGCTGCGCACTCAGCTAAATGCTATTGGTGCCATACTTCCCTCGGCTAAAGGTGAGATAACGGGAGGCGATGCGAATCCGGCCGAGCAGAGTCGCGCACGGCGGAGAAGACCCTGAATGGTCTGAGTCGCCAGCTCGACTCTGTTGGGCTCGGGGCACAAGGGGGACGAGAACCGGTGCGCATACCGGCATCGGTGTCCTACGTTGGCCTGATGTGCCATGTGGATCTATCCTCACGGCCAGAAATCGTGTTTTTCAATTTTTCGGGACGATAAGGTCGGAGGTTCGAATCCTCTCACCCCGATTCAGTTGATCATCAGGATACCCCGCTCGATCAACTTCCCATCAATCCCAGCCATGCTCAAGATGCTCACCCCCCGTGTCCCGCGGGGTCATGTGGTGTTCTCGACCGAACCCGCGCCCGTCGACAGATGTGCTCGGGCTTCTTTCTCCCGGAGTTCTGTTATCATCCGCCCTCACAAGCAACCCGCAACAGAGCACCCGGGAGACTCGCATTGACTCAGACAAAGCCCTACGACTCCATCCAATCCCTTGGCGATTCGATCGGCGACACGATCGCCTCTCATATCGACCTCGCGTTCCGCCGAATCATGCCGGGGATCGGGGTCGAGATTGAGCCCGGGTTTGTTCGTCTGCTCACAGGCGAGCTGCACCCATTCGGCAACTTCTCCTGCGTGTGCCACCCGGTCAATACAGAGACCACGGCCAGGGCGATTGAGCCGCTGCATCAAATCTCCGCGCCTTCAGCGGTGTTCCTCACCGGCGCGGTCCCCGACGCGGTCGAGGCGCAACTCAGCCAAGCCGGCTTTGTGCGTCATGGCGGCATGCCGTGCATGGGCGTGGAGATCGATTCAATTCCAGAGACTCAGCTGCCACCCGGGTTTACTTTCGAGCGAGTCAGCGATGAAAGCAAGCGTGAAGAATGGGCCAATGTCTTCGCCCGCGGCTATGAGCTGCCACCGCGCGTTGGGGCCGCGTTCGCAGGAGGAATCGACGGCGACGATCGGCCCGATGCGCCGCTCCAGTACTTCTGGATCCGCAACGGTGATACGCCGGTCTGCACATCACTCATCTACATGCACGAGGGCCTCGCGGGCATCTACGGCGTCGCGACCCTGCGCGAGGCGCGTGGCAAGGGCCTCGGCGCCTTCGTCACGGCACAGCCCCTGCGCATCGCAAGAGAACTCGGGTACCGCGTCGGGGTGCTTCAGGCATCCGAAGACGGGCACCCGGTCTACCGAAGAATCGGGTTCCAGGACTTCGGAGAAGTCCCGCTCTATGTCCGAATGCCCAGCTGATCGTAATGACGCGTTGAACAAGGTGAGGTTCAGAACATGTGCGTCTGTTCTGGATCGAACGACACCACGCACTCCTCGCCGATTCTTCTCGGCGTGATTTCCTTGTCGCGCACAAGCAGGGTGTGCCCGCGAACTTCAACAGTCAGGTCCTGAGCGAATCCCAGATGCTCGACATGTGTCACACGCCCGACACCGAGCCGCGCGAACCCGTTCTGCGTGACCCCGAGCAGGACATGCTGGGGTCGGATCCCCATCGTGACCCGGCCGGGTGTCGAGATCGAGCTCAGTGGAATCTTCATCGGGATGCGGACATCCGTCTCGGGCGATGCGTTGTCAAGCACCGCCAGCGGGATGTCACCCTGAGAATCAATCGAACACTCAATGGTGTTCATCTTGGGCGATCCCAGGAACTTGGCGACGAACAGCGTCTCGGGTTTCCTGTAAACCTCCGCGGGCGGACCGGCCTGCTCGATCTTGCCCTCGTTCATGACCACCACGACATCCCCAAGCGCCATCGCTTCCTCGTGGTCGTGCGTCACATAGACCGTCGTCGTTCCCAGCTCACGCACGATGCGCCGGATCTCAGCGCGCGTCGTGATGCGGCGGTCCGGGTCCAGATTGGAAAGCGGTTCGTCGAACAGGAACACCGACGGCTCGCGAACGATCGCACGCCCGAGCGCGACACGCTGGCGCTGCCCGCCCGAGAGCTGCCCCGGTTTCTTGTTGAGTATCGACTCCAGCCCCAGCATCTCTGCGGCTCGCATTACCCGCTCATCACGCTCCGCCTTGCCCACCCGGCTCATCCGCAGCGAAAAACCCATGTTGTCACCCACGCTCAGATGGGGGTACAGCGCATAGCTCTGGAAGACCATCGCGATATCACGGTCTCTCGGACGGATCTTGTTCACCACCCGGTCGCCAATTCGAAGCTCACCGCCGCTGATGCTCTCGAGCCCGGCGATCATCCGCAGCGTGGTGGATTTGCCACAGCCAGAGGGGCCCACCAGAACCACGAACGAGCCGGGCTCAATGCGAAGCGAGATCGAATCAACCGCGGTGAATCCATCCTCGTAAATCTTGGTGATATTCTCAAGTGACAATCCGGCCATGCTGTCTCCAAGTGGCGAGCCCGTTCGAACCCGAGGTGACCACACCACGGTGTGGTATCAAAATTCTGCAAAGAACCGGTACGGATTGACCGATTTTCAGGTAGACTCAATGTAACAGTTACGATACCCCATCGGAGACCCCCATGATACAGATCAAACACACAATTCTCGCCATTGTTTCCCTCGTTGCCGCTCCGCTCTGTGCTCAAGAGGCCTGGGAGATGGTCTGGTCCGACGAGTTCGAAGGCTCGGTCCTCAACAATGACAACTGGTCCTACATGACCGGAACGGGAACGGCCTACGGGCTGCCGGCCGGCTGGGGTAACAACGAACGCCAGTACTACACCGCCGCAGGCGAAAATATCAGCGTATCCGATGGCACGCTCAAAATCACCGCGGTCGAGCGATCCTTCGGGGGCGCTGACTATACATCAGCACGCATCCGCACGCTCAACAAGCAGGAGTTCCTGTACGGGCGAATCGAGGCACGCATCAAGCTCCCGTCGACAGCAGGCATCTGGCCAGCGTTCTGGATGCTCCCGACAAACTCACCCTACGGCGGGTGGGCGTCCTCCGGAGAGATCGATGTCATGGAGTCGGTCAACACCGCGGATCAGATCTACGGCACACTCCACCACGGCGCACAGTGGCCGCAGAATGCGCAGGTCGGGCATCGACTCATCAACGGCACCGACTTCTCGCAGGACTTCCATGTCTTCAGCGTCGACTGGGATCCTGACTCATTCACATGGGCGGTCGACGGCGTGCCCTATGGCACCGTGACGAGCGGTCAGTGGTACTCATCAGCAGCTCCGGGGAATCAACTCGCACCCTTTGATTCTGAGTATCACATCCTCCTCAATGTCGCCGTCGGTGGCAACTTCCCCGGCAATCCAAACGGGTCATCCGTCTTCCCCCAAACGATGGAAGTTGACTATGTCCGTGTGTACCAGCGCGTTCAGGCCCCGTTCGGAGGCAGCCCGCACACCATCCCGGGCACCATCCAGGCCGAGGATTTCGATCTCGGCACGCAGGGCCTCAGCTACAACGATTGTGACCCCAGCAACAACGGCGGGGCTTACCGCGAAACCGGCGTCGATATCGAGCAATCCACTGAGGAAGGCTACAACATCGCCTACATATGTCAGGGCGAATGGATCGAATACACCGTCGATGTGCAGACCGCAGGCACATACCAGCTCGACACGCGTGTCGCGTCCGATCGGACCGGCGGGGCATTCCGCATCGAGAAAGACGGGCAGGATCTCACCGGCGATGTCTTCTTCCTCGCGACATTCGGATGGCAGAACTGGACCACCGCCTCCACGACCCTCGAACTCGAAGCAGGTGAGCAGGTGCTCCGCTTCGTGAACCGCGGGATCGCGGACACCGCATACAACCTCAACTCGTTCACATTCACCCTGCAGGGCCCAACCCAGTGCAGCGGCGCGGACTTTGCAGAACCCTTCGGCGAGCTCAACTTCTTCGATGTCAGCGCCTTCCTCAGCGCATTCAGCGCACAGGCACCGTCAGCCGACATCAATGACGACGGCGTCTACAACTTCTTCGATGTGTCGAGCTTCCTCAGCCAGTTCAACGCCGGCTGTCCCTGATCGGCTCAGCTGTTCACTCATCGTCCTCGGGTGAACCGACGAAGACCGGCAGATTGATCGTGCCGCCGTGCCCCTTGCCGTCGCGAACCGTGGCGAAGATGCGATACGCCCCTGATTCCATGGGCATCGTGATCGTTGCGTTCCTGATACCGTCCTGAACGATCTTGACATCAATCGGTGCGATACTCGACTCGTAATCGCCGCCAACACTCCGCTCCTGCGATTCGGGTGTCACAGTCCATTCAACGCTGAGATCATCGCCGTCAGGGTCCTGAGTCTGCACAGAGACTTCAATCTCCTGGCCGTTTGCCAGGCCGTACGGGTTCGCGTTTGCGATCTCGAGCTGTGTGACCCGGGGTGCGCGGTTCGCCGGCACCTGGCCGGTCCAGAAAGTGCTCAGCACATCAACGCTCTCGGTTGTCTCGCCCGTGGGCAGCAGCAACCCGTACCAGGTCGCGGTTTTTTCCTGCTTGTGGCCCCAGAGAAACGCGAATGAGCCCAGGCAGTGCTTGCCGAACTCGGACTCGATCGATTTGGCGTAGTTCTCTCTGAGGAAATCGGCCTTGCCGCTGCTGCTCTGCTCGTACGGCGCACCCCACGGGGTCGTACCGGTTTCCCAGTGGCCTGCGGGACCGAACTCGGTGATCGCGTACGCCCCGGTATAACCCTGCTGCTCCAATCGAGGAAGCAGGCTGCTGAGCCCCGCATAAGAGTTCACGCCCAGAAAGTCGATGTCCGGGCACTCGTTCTGTATCCGGATCGCCTTGTCATCACCGATCTCGGCAACCACAGCCATCCGAGGATGGTCAGGATCGAGCGATTTGATGAGCGAGGCGGCGTCGTTGATCTGCCGCAGGGCGAGATCCATTTCCCCTTCCAACTCGACCTCATTCCCAACGCCCCACGCGAGCAGCGCCGGATGGTCCTTGTACGCCTGCACGGCGGTCCGTACCCGCTCAAGCTCCTGCTCGCGAACCGCTGGGTCGGTGTAATCGAAGCCGTGCCGCTGATGCTCAAGCCAGATGCCCACAACAACGCTGAGGCCCAGGGCATGCGCTTCGTCGAGCAGCGGACCAACATCGTCAGCGCCCCATGTCCGAATCGTGTTGCCCCCGTACGAGGCGAGCAAATCGAGTTTCTCAACCCCGCCGACACCATGAATGATGTACGGCTCTCCATTCTTCAGGAGCATGAATCCATCATCGCTCCGTTGGAGCTCGACACGGCTTCCGGCGGGAGCCGAGCAGCCAGAGATGAGGAACGAACTGCCGGCAATCAGGGCGCTGACGCCACGGTAGAAGTATCGATGAAGCATGCCAGCAGCGTAACTGTTTCGTCCTGCTTTGTCATCTCTCCACGCGAATTCGAGCGGAAATGTGAGCAAGTTACGCTGGAATCGGGCCTGAAACACCTGTTTCAGTCGAAGTTTGGAGAATGAATGGGTCCAATCGGTGAAAAGGTGTTGACAAACTGGGATGGATGCCAGAAGATAGCGTAACAGTTACGATGTATGGGGCTGACTCTCCACACCAATACCCACGAAGGTGCCAGGCATGCCAACAAACACACGCTTCACACAGAGAACCGACATCAGATCTCGCGATGCGTTCACGCTCATCGAGCTGCTCGTGGTCATCGCGATCATCGCGCTGCTCATCGGCATCCTGCTGCCCGCACTCGGCGCGGCTCGTCAGTCGGCCAAGGACATGCTCTGCAAGTCCAACATGCGCCAGCTTGCCACGGCCACGATGGTTTACGCCAACGACTTCAAGGGCAAGTTCCCACCCGTTCTGTCCAAGGGCCGCTTCGTCATCGACCCTCAGAATGGGAAGGAGAACATGATCTGGTACGATGTCAACCGGATCGGTCAGTACCTGCCTCAGGAAGATTTCCGGAACCTGAACTTTGACAACTCCGTGAACCCAACCATCGGCGGCACGGTCGTCGAGTGCCCCAACCACCCGGACGGCTCACGCTCCTACACGCTCAACCACTGGGCCGCATCGGTCTCAGAAGTCGGAGAGCCGAACTTCAGCTCGGGCACCATCCCGTATTACCGCCCTGGAACATATGAGCCGAACGAGAGCTACCAGATGGGCCAGGCCTTCGACAGCACCACGGAACGATCAAGCTCACTCATGCTCTACTCCGAAGCCTGGGGCTTCTGGAAGGCAGAGGTGGACAACGAGTTCGGCGAAACAAAGTGGTTCACATCAGGCAGCGTCGGTGCCAGAGGCCTCCCGGGCGAACGATTTGGCGGCAACGACGGCATCCCCGAGCTTGAAACCGTGGGCAACTGGTTCAACTCTTCCGAGGGAAACCCAGAGATGGCCGGTGTCAGCGACGATGACGCACCAACCAGCTATATTCCCTATTACCGCCACCCCAAGCGTGGCGGGAACACATTCGCTCTTGAAGGCAGTGCAAATATCGCATTCGTCGACGGGCATGTCGATAACTACGATGTAGGCGACTTGTTCAACAGTTCTACCGGGCGAAGCACCTATGAGGTACTCTGGTCAATCAACGACCAGCGCGTCGAACGCAGAGAACTCGGACCGGAGCCCTAAATCAAATGAGTTCAGTACGACAGATCGCCAATGAACTGGGAATCTCCGTTGCCACTGTCTCCCGCGCCATGAATCAGCGGAGCGGTGTGAGCGAGGAAACCCGCAAGAAGGTCCTTGAGATGGCCCAGCGCCATCAGTATCGCCCCTCCATGGGACGAAAGCCGACCAATGTCATCGGTCTTGTCTACCCGGAGGAGCCCGTCAAGTCGGACCTTGGCGACTTCGAAGCGGCGCTGCTCTCTGGCATCCTGCGTGGCGTCTACGAAAAAAAGCACGACCTGACCTTCATCAGCGCCGCACGCGATAAACACGCCGACGAGAGCTACACCCAGTTCTTTCACCGCAAGGGCGTCAGTGCCATTATCATGCGTTCACTGGGCGACACATCCCTCGTGGAACGAATCGCCTCCGAGGGTTTCCCGATCCTTCTGGTTGCCGACCGCTCCGAAGACCCCTCGGTCAACTACATCGATTCCATCTCGCACGACACCTCACGCAAAGCAGTCGAGCATCTGATCGGGCTCGGGCACAAACGCATCGGACTCGCGATGCACAATGTCGTGGACACCGACCACCAGGACCGCGAGAGCGGGTACCGGGACGCATTGCACGACGCGGGCATCGAGGTCGACGAATCACTCATCGTTCGCGCAGAAGCCAACACCACCGGCGGCGAGATCATGCTCACCCGTCTGCTCGAACTCGAGAGCCCGCCGACTGCGGTCTTCTTCACGAACCCGATGTCCACCATCGGCGCGCTTCACAAGTGTCTGCGATTGGGTATCAAGGTCCCCAAGGACATCTCGATCGTTGGGTTCGACGATTCCGTCACCCGTCACCAGACTTTTCCGCGCTACACCGCCGTCTGCCAGGACGCTGTGTCGCTCGGGATCGAGGCCGCACGCTGGATCACGAAAGCCGCCCACGCGGAAAAAGAGATGGAGATCTATCGCGAGGTCCGACCGACCACATTCGAGGTCCTCGAGACCACCTCTTTCGCGTCCATCACCCCCGTCCGCATCGGTGCCGACGGTCAGCTGATCCGAACTGTCTGATACACCCCTCCCAGCGGAGTTCACTTTATGAGTTGGCTGAGCAACGCACTGCTCGCCCTGCGTGGGCTCTCGTCAGGTGTCTGGGTCATCGCCGCACTCCTCGTGCTCAGCGCGATACTCATGCTTTTCAGGCCCCAGCCGGACCGTGCCGACCTGCAGTTCTGGGTCTTCTCGCCTGAGCACCGGGCCATGTACATCCCCATGATCGAGGACTACGAGCAGGCCAGCTCGGTCAGGCTCGATGTTCCTCTCATGAGCATCGCCGCGATTCAGAGCCGCATGATGAGCGGTTTCTTTGGTGGGCTCCCCACGGCGGATCTGATCGAAGTTGAGCGATCGGTGGTGGGGCAAGCTTTTATGGGCCCACCTGATGCCATCGGATTTCGCGATCTGACCGATCGTCTGCGTGAAGAGGGGTTGCTTGAGCAGTTCAACCCGCCGTCCCTGAGTCCATGGAGCGTTAACGGGCGTGTCTATGGTCTCCCGCACGATGTGCACCCGGTGATGCTGGCCTATCGAGCGGATATCACCGAAGCCGCGGGCATCGATCTGACACAAGCGACGACATGGGACAAATACTTCGAGTTACTTCGCCCGCTCATGGAGGACTCGAGCACCGATGGCAAGCCCGGCCACATTCCCCTCTCATTCTGGTATACCAACGCAGACCTCATTGAGACAATGATGCTTCAGGGGGATGGTCAGTTCTTCAGCCCCGAGGGCGTTCCAACGATCGACACCGAACGCAACGCCCAGTTGCTGGCTCGCATGGTCTCCTGGTGCATCGGTCCCAACCCGGTCGCCATCGATATCGATGAGTTCAGCGCCGCGGGGCATCAGGCACGCGTGCAGGGCACCGCCATTGGATACCTGGCACCCGACTGGATGTGCTCGATCTGGAAGATGCATGTCCCCGGTATTGCGGGCAAGATGAAGCTCATGCCGCTGCCTGCCTTCGAGCCCGGAGGGCGGCGCACAAGCGTGCGCGGCGGCACCATGCTCGGCTTTCCCAAAACCTCCGAATACTTCGAACGCAGCTGGGAGTACGCCAGGCTTCTCTACACATCCCCCGAGATCGCACGCGACCTCTACCGGCAGGTCGACATCATCTCGCCCGTGCGATCGCTCTGGGACGACCCGGTCTACAACGAGCCCGACCCTTTCTTTATGGATCAGCGCAAGGGCACCATGTACATCGAGCTCGCCCCCGACATCCCGCTGCGGCCCTCGTCGCCCTACAACAAGCAGGCGGCGATCGATGTGCGCGACGCCGCGGGGCGGCTCGTGAACTGGGCCAACAACGAGCGGGTCTACAGCGTCGAAGAGCTGCTGCCCAAGGCCCGTGAGCTTCTGGAGTACACGCAGCGTCAGACCGTCCGGCGTATGGAACGAAACGCCTTCATGAGCAGCGCACTCGAGAATCAGGAGTCAGGCATGGAGGACCATGATGATCGATGACCGCCGACGCGTGCTCTTCTCATGGATGATGCTCGCACCCTTCCTGATTCTCTTCGCCGTCTTCGTGGTGTACCCCCTCATCCAGTCGGCGTCGCTCGCGGCGAACCAGACATACGGCCCGGGCACACGCACCTTTGTCGGCACCAAGAACTTCGAACTGCTGTTCCAGGATCCGGTTTTCTGGAAGTCCATCGGCAACACCATCATCTACGCCCTCGGCTCGCTCTTCATCCAGCTCCCGCTCGCCTTCGCGCTGGCGCTGGCCCTCAACTCACAGAAGCTGCGCGGCAAGGGCGTCTATCGCCTCATCTTCTTCAGCCCCCAGCTCATGGGGCTGGTCTTCGTCTCGATCCTCGGTGCCCTCGCGTTCGAGAAGCGTGCGGGGCTCGTCAACCGGGCCCTCGCCTGGATCACCCAGAACCCCGACCTGCTCGATGTCGACTGGCTCCAGCAGCATGTGATGGCCACGCTCATCCTCATCTCGCTCTGGCTCTACGCCGGCTTCAACATGATCTACTTCCTCGCTGCCCTGCAGAATGTCGATCGATCGCTCATCGAGGCCGCGGAGATCGACGGTGCAGGGGCGTGGGGCAAGCTGCGGCATGTCATCCTCCCCGCCGTGAGGCCCGTCGCTACCTTTGTTGTGCTGCTCTCCATGATCGGCTCGCTCCAGCTCTTCGAACTCCCCTACATCCTCCTCGATGGCAGCGGGGGGCCAGACAACCGCGGGCTGACCATCGTGATGTATCTCTACCAGAACGGGTTCGATCTCGGCGACCTCGGGTATGCCTCCGCCATCGGCTGGATGCTCGCCCTGCTCCTCATCGCCCTGGCCCTCGTGCAGATCAAGCTGACCCGGGCACAAGGAGCCGACGCATGAGCGCAACAGACAGCAAGGCATCCAAGCTCGGACTTCACCTCACGCTCGTGCTGCTCGCGATCATCGTGCTCACGCCCTACGCGTGGCTCGTCGTGTCATCGCTCAAGACACAGGAAGACTTCTTCAGCGGCATGTTCTTCCCCCCCGGAGACGGCGCATTGGGTATCGGCTGGGACAAGCTCACCCTCAACAACTACAAGAACCTCTTCGGCCTCGGTTTCGGCGTCAATCTCGTCAACTCGGTCTTCTATTCCGCAGCAACCGCGTTGTTCGCGACCCTCATCTGCGCCGCGACCGGGTTTGTGCTCGCCAAGCACTCATTCCGTGGGCGTAACATCATCACGCTCGTCGTCCTCGGCGCACTCATCGTCCCGCCGACGCTCCTGCTCGCGCCGGGCTACGAGCTGATTTATGACCTTGGCCTGCTCGACACCGCGTGGGGCCTGCTGCTCCCGCTGCTCGCCCCCGCGTTCGGCGTCTTTCTCTTCCGACAGGCCGTCATCCAGTCCGTACCCGATGAACTCCTCGAAGCCGCCCGCATCGACGGCTGTTCCGAGTGGTCGATCTTCTTCGTCGTCGTGCTCCCGCTCGTGCGACCCATGATCGGCGCATTCATGCTCATCACCTTCCTGGGCATGTGGAACAACTTCATCTCCCCGCAGATCATCCTCCAGTCCGCAGAAAAGCAGCCGCTCTCCGTGGCCATCGCCCAGCTCCGCGGCGTTTACCGCACCGACTACGGGCTGCTCACCGCAGCGACCGTGGTCTCCGTGCTGCCCGTCGCCGCCCTGTTCATGCTGCTGCAGAAGCAGTTCATCTCAGGGCTCACCAGCGGGGCCGTGAAGGGCTGACCGGACGGGCTGGTATTGAAGTTCAAGCAGATCATCGTGCCAGGCATGGGAGGGCCGTGCGTCCGCGCGGTCATTGAGCAATTCTGGGCCATGGTTTCAGGAGGGCCATGGTTTCAGGGCCTCGGTTTCGCCTTATCTTGGGTGCAAAAAAAGACACACGGCCCGGGGGGGACCGTGTGTCTAGGAACAGAACCGTTAGGTTCTTGCATGAACCGGGAGGCGTTCGATTACGGGCAGCCGTTGCTGAACTCGGTGATGAACAGCGAGACATCGAAGAAGTCGAGGTTGCCGTCGCCGTTGAGGTCAGCGGGGTTGGTGCAGGGTGCATCGCCAACGGTGAGTGTGACATTGTCCCAGAAGGAAGCGCCGCCGCCCTGGTTGGGGAAGCCCGCGTTTGCACCGAGCTGGATGTGAAGAAGGAAGACCGAGAGGCTCGTGGTGCCCGCGGGAGCAGTGCCGCTGAGTGTGGCTTCGACCCATTCATTCATGGGGCTCGTGACAGGGTCAAGGGCATCCGTCTCAAGAACCTGGATGATGTTGTCGCCTGAATCACGGAAGACGATCTGGCTGAGGATGATGTTCTCAACACCGAGTGCGTCGCTCGACATGTTCATGACATTCGTTGTGAGGGTGTAGATTTCACCTGCAGTCGCGGGCAGGTCCTGCTGGAGCACCTGATCGCTCTGGTTGCCATCGCTGGCACCAAACATCTTGGCGGTCAGCAGGCCGTCGAGCGGCATGACTTCGCCCGAATCGGCAGCAAAGACATTGCCAAAGTTCTGCCAGTCCACGAATGCGACAAAGCCGGGGCCTTCGGTTTCAAAGCTGCCGTTGTTCAGGATGTTCTGTGCCTGAGTCGTGCAGGTCATTGCTGCGAGTGCAGCCGCGATCAAAGTCTTAAAACGCATGGGTTCTCTCCTATCAGTGGTTTTGCGGCGACGAGCTGCCGCCGCATACGAAACGTAACTGTTACATCATGCTACACGAAAGTTCATGCTCGGAAAGGAAAATCCGAGTCATTCTGCAGGAAAAATGCGAATCTGGGGGTGCCTGAGAACAGACTCAGCGAATCGGACTCAGCTCGTTCGGTATCTGTACACCGTTGCTCGCGATCACCTTGGCATACCAGTGGTACGAGTCTTTGGGAATCCGCTCGAGCTTCTCATAATCCATGTACACCAGCCCGAACCGCAGCGCGTATCCCTCAGCCCATTCGAAGTTGTCCATGATGGACCACTGGAAGTAGCCGCGGACATCCACACCCTCGTTGCATGCGCGTCGCAACTGATGGAGATAGCGCGTCAGATAATCGATGCGGCCGGCATCATGCACCTTCCCGTCACTGTGCACCCAGTCCATCGATGCCAGGCCATTCTCAGTAATGACCACGGGCAGCGTGTACCGCTCAGAGAGGAACTTGGGGCCCCAATAGAGCGACGACGGATTAATGGTCCAGCGGAACATCGTGGTGGGGTATCCACGCGGGTCGGGCACCTGCTCGGGCTCCCCGTCCTTGCCAGCCCGCACGATCCCGGCCGAATAGATATTCACCCCGAACATATCCAGCGGCTGATGCATCGTTTCGAGATCGGCGTCCGTGAAGGACGGCGCATCCTTCCCAAAGAACGACAGGCCCTGCTCAGGGTATTGCCCGAGCATGACGGGATCGCAGTACCAACTGTAGTTGAAGGTCCAGCCAGCTTCAGGCACCGTAAAAGTGGCCTTCCGTGCCGCTTCGATGTCCTCGGGCGATTCCGTGGCCGGCGTGTTCAGGTTTCCCACCGGCGCAAAGCCCACCGAGGGGGTCTGCTTGGCATGAGCGCGGATCACCTGCACCGCACGCCCGTGCGCGAGCAACGCGTTGTGCGTCGCGAGCAACACATCCTTGCGTGGCAGCTTGAGACCCGGTGCGTGTGTGCCCTCGTTGTGGCCAAGTCCCAGAAAAATCGCGGGCTCATTGAGCGTAAACCAGTTGGTGACACGATCCGAATACCGATCGATGACCGCTCGTGTGTATGCCTCAAACCACTCCGGACTGCGCGGGTCGAGCCACCCGCCCTGCTCGAACAGGGCCTGCGGCATATCCCAGTGATACAGCGTGATCCACGGCTGGATTCCGCGCTCAAGCAACGCGTCGATCAGTCGATCGTAGTACGCGAATCCAGCTTCATTCCGTCTTCCGACCCCCTCAGGAAACAGGCGTGACCACGAGATCGAGAAGCGGTATCCGTTGGCACCAAGGTTGCCGATCAGATCGGCATCCTCATCCACTCGATTGTACGAATCACAGGCGATCTCGCCCGTATGCCCGCCGAAGACCTTCCCAGGTGTGGCGCAGAAGGTGTCCCAAACACTCGGCCCACGCCCGTCCTGGGACACCCCGCCTTCGACCTGATAGGCGGCCGAAGCGACGCCCCATGTGAACTGATCTGGGAATGACATAATTAAAGGATTCCTTCGTACGCTGAAACTGTTCCGAATGAGGTCGGAATGATACCGCCTCAGCACACGATGCCCAGCATTTTGACGAATGACTTTGATCGGGCCGCTGGGTCCGATAACGCATTCTGCGGTTTGTGAGCTCGATTTGCTGGCCAAAAGCGGCGTTGAGGGTAAATATGAAGAGGACGATCAAGAAATGCCCAAAATATCGGCATTTATACGCACTTTCGGCTTGATCGCCAAGCCGGATGCGGGCATATTGTAACAGTTACATCGTCGGATACACGCGTTGCCCAGCAACGCTTCATTAGTGGGACATTTCTCCCCGCAATCACTCTAGGAGAAGAGAAGATGAAAACGAAAGCAGCAGTTCTTGCTCTGGCACTGATCAGTGGTGCCGCAACCGCCGGGCTCCCCGCCGTCAATGTCGGTGTTGATGACTCCAGCGCAGCCTGGCTCGGCTTCATGAATGTCTACGAACTCCCCGCCAACGGCGGCGGCTTCGTATTCGGCAGCGGCTGGGGCGTTGCAGACCTGACCGCATCGTTCGATGACGGCGCTGGCACGCTCACCATGGGCCCCAACACCGTCGGCGATCCTGATCCATTCTGGTACCAGGGCGGCGGCGGCCCCGGCGCTCTTGGCAACAAGTTCATGGAAGCCAACCTCTACCAGGAAAGCATCGGCGGCCTTGCCGGCACGTCCGTGACCTTCTCGGGGAATGTCGAGAGCTTCAGCTTCACCGGAGCACATCAGGCAAGCGTGTTCATCCGCGACTTCGCTGGTGACTTCAGCTCGTCGGTCGATGTCTTCGCTGACATCGATGCCGCTGGCAACTTCAGCATCTCGCTCGACACCATCGATGATGCAACCCGCGTCGTCCAGTGGGGCATCCGCGTCGAAGGCGAGAACGTCTGGGTCACCGACGTGACACCATTCGGCAACGTCACGTTCAGCACCGTCCCCACACCCGGCGCGTTCGCGCTGCTCGGTCTGGGCGGTCTCGCAGCGACTCGCCGTCGCCGCTGATCCCGACGACTCCTTATCTGAGTTTTCAAGTCACCGATCGAAAGGTCGGTGACTTTTTTTTGCTCCCATCACGCTATCAATACACCCTGACCATGACCAAGCCGCTCAGCAACAAGCCGCCGCTCGCCAGAGCGATCGCCCGCAGGACGGGCGACGCAGGCAGGTCGCCGTTCTTCTACGGGTGGGTCATGCTGGCGGTCACCACGCTGACCACGATGGCCACCAGCCCCGGGCAGTCGTTCATCGTCGGCACATTCTCCGACGCGATCCGGGCGGACCTGGCGATCTCGCTCGCGCAGTTCAGCGCCGCATACATGATCGCGACTTTCTGCGCTTCGCTCCCGCTCACTTTCATCGGGCGGCTTAGTGATCGATACGGCACCCGCAGGGTCATGACCGCCGTTGCCATCCTCTTCGGCGCTGCCTGTGTTGCCATCGGGCCCGCAACCCTGCTCGCAGGGCGAATCGATCGCGAGAGCGACTTCCGCCCGTGGGCCCTGCTCGGCGTGCTCACCCTTGCCTTTTTCTGCCTCCGCTTCCTCGGGCAGGGCGCACTGGGGCTCGTGTCCTCGCATGCCTTGGCCATGTGGTATGAACGCAGGCTCGGGTTCGTCGAATCGATCCGGCATCTCGGCATGCCGCTGGCGGTTGCCGTGCTCCCGACCGCCGTGCTCGCACTGATCGCGGCGACGGACTGGCGCACGACCTACGCGGTGCTGGGCCTCTGCGTCTGGATCATTGTCCTGCCGCTCCTTTACTTTGTCTATGTCAACACCCCGGAGGACCTCGGGCAGAACATCGACGGCGATCAGACCCCGCACCCACGAACCAACCAGGAAGACCAGATCGATATCGAACTCGACGCGCCGTCCATCGGCGACGCGGGGCTTCAATCAACCACTCCCAAACACACCGGGCCGCAGTTCACCCTCAGTCAGGCGATGCGGACGCACGCCTACTGGATTACCACCGCATCCATGGTTCTCTCCGCCGCAGTGGGGACCTCTTTCGTCTTCCATACACAGCCCATGGTCTCGGATCTGGGGCTTTCAAAGTCAACGGCGGCATCAGCGGTGGGGGTGATGGGCGTCGTGACACTCATCGTGACGGTTCCCTTCGGCCATCTCGTGGACAAGTTCCGCCCGCGCATGCTTCTTGCCGCAACCGGACTCGCGCTGGGCGCTGCGTGCGTTTGTTACGCAACGGCCTCCGGGACCAGCACGCCCGCACTGATGCTTTTCACGGCGTTTCTCCTGCTCGGCCTGAGTCAGGGCATGCTGTTCATCCTCGCAAGCCCCATCTTTGCACGCTTCTTCGGCCGCACGCACCACGGGGCCATCCGCGGCTCGCTCACCACCTTCATGGTCATCGGCACAAGTGTCGGCCCGTTCGTCTTCGCCGCCTGGCGTGAACTCTCGGGCAACTTCAATCAGGTCTACGCCGCCTCGGGAATCGTGGCGGTCATCCTCGCGATATGGGCCACTCGTCTGCAACCGCCTTCACGACCCGATAGCCCGACAACGAACTTGTGACCCGTCCTCAATCAGTCTCGAGCAGCTCGCCACAGCGCTTACAGAATCGGGCATCACGATCGTGCCCCTCGGTCATGCAGTGGCTGCATGCACGGGTCGTTACCGCCCGGCGCGTGCCCGTGATCTCCGCGGAGAGGATGCCCGTGGGGACAATGATCAGCGAATAGCCAACCAGCACCAGGAGCATCGTCGTGATCTTCCCGACCACGGTGATAGGCACCACATCGCCATAGCCGACGGTGGTCATCGTGATGACCGCCCAGTACATCGCCTCGGGGATCGATTCGAACGCCGAGTTCCCCGCGCCGCCCTCGACCACATGCATGACCGCGCTGGCGATCAGGATCACGATCAGCACGGTCACCATGAAGACCGCGATCTTGTGCCGGCTGATGTAGAACGCCTCGCGCAGCGCAGACGCCTCGCTGAGATAGCGAGCCAGCTTGAACACTCTGAATATCCTCAGCAACCGCAGGGTCCGAACCACCATGAGCCGCTCGCCGCCGGGAAGGATCAGCCCGAGAAACGCGGGGAGTATCGAGAGCAGATCGATCACCCCGTAGAAGGATGTCGCGTACCGCAGCGGTCGCCTCACAACAATCAGCCGGATGATGTATTCGATCGTGAACAACGCCGTAAAGAACCACTCAAGCCCGTAGAACCATGATCGGTAGGGCTCTGCGGCAGCGGACTCAAGCGTGCTGAGCACGACCACTGCCACCGACGCGAAGATCGTGAGGATCAACCCAACATCGAACACCTTCCCCGCCCGTGTGTCGGCCTCGAAGATGATCTCGTGCAGCCGATCCCGCCACCCGTCCTGGTCGTGATGTGATTTATCGTTCGCCATACGATCCCTATTCCAAGCAACGCGTCTGCCGATCAGCCATCAAACGCGGTACCATATCCCTATCGGCAAACTCACCGGTTCACCCACAAGGCACACATGCTCGACAATCTTCAGAACACACTGGAATCGCTGTACGACCGTTATCGCGGGCTCAACACCGGATCGGTTGCCACATATATCCCAGAGCTCGCCAAAGCCGATCCCGACCGGTTCTGCATCTCCGTCCGCCTGATCGACGGCACCGAATACACCGTCGGCGACACGGACGCCCACTTCACACTCCAATCCTGCTCCAAACCGCTCATCCTCGCACAGGCGCTCGCGACCGCCGGCCGCGACCTTGCCATTGCGCTGACCGGGGTCGAGCCCACGGGGGCTTCCTTCTCATCGATGGTCGAACTCGACCAGGTCGGCAAGCCACTCAATCCCATGGTCAACGCAGGGGCCATCGTCACCGCCTCGCTGCTCCCGGGCACCACCCCCGATGAGCGAGCCGCCCGAATGCTCAAGAACCTGAGCATCTACCTCGGAGCAGAGGCGCAGATCGATCAAGCCGTGTACGACTCCGAACTCCGCACAAGCGATCGGAACCGAGCCCTCGCGTACCTGCTCAAGTCCAAGGGCACCATCGAGGGCGATGTGAGTGAGCATCTGGATCTGTACACCCGTCAGTGCTCCATCGTCTCCAGCACACAGCACCTCGCCAATGCGGCAGCGACGCTCGCGAACTATGGGATTAACCCCGTCACGCAGCTACGCGCTGTTGACGATGAGTACATAAAAGACATACTGGTCGTCATGCTGATGAACGGCATGTACAACTACGCCGGCCGCTGGGCCTATGAGGTTGGCCTGCCGGCCAAATCCGGTGTTTCGGGAGCGATCATGGCCGTCGTCCCCGGGATCATGGGGATCGGGGTCTATTCACCACGCCTCGACGAGTACGGCAACTCAACACGCGGCCTCGCCGTCTGCCGTGATCTCGCTCGCCACAACCGGCTTCACATCTTTGATCGTCGCACCGACACAGGCATGTGAATCTGATATCGCCTCCCCGAATCAAACCGGGCCGCCGGTCGGGATGTGGTCTATCATGATCAAATCCGGATTCGCTCAGGCGATATCTCACCACAGGGGAACCAACGACCATGCCAAACTCCACCAGGATGCCACCCGCCCAGGCGCTCGAGCAGCTCAAGGCCGGCAACGCACGCTTCGTCGCCAACGCACGCCAGATCGACCCGCACGCCTTCGATCATGCGGTCGACGAGAAACCCGTCGCGATCGTGCTGGGCTGCTGCGACCATCGGGTCCCGCCCGACATCCTGTTCGATCAGGGGCTCGGAAATCTCTTCACGATCCGTGTCGCCGGGAACACCGCCAGCCCGACCCAGATCGGTTCGATCGAGTTCGGTGCCCTGACCTTCGGCCCCCGTCTGCTTGTCGTCATGGGCCATCAACGCTGCGGGGCAATCCAGGCCACGCTCCGCGACCAGATCGATAAACAGCCACCCGGGTCGTCCCACCTGAAAGTGATCGTCGACCAGATTGCTCCAACCTGCACCGCATGCATCGAAGAACTCGGTGCGGATTCCGATTTTGACATCCTCACCAAGGCCGTCACGATCAGCAACATCCGCCACTCCATCGAGCACCTCAAAGCGGAGTCCGCGATCATCCGTGATCTTATCGCCAATGACGGTCTTGTGATCCTCGGCGCGTACTACAACATGGACTCGGGTCGGGTCGAGTTCCTCGACGAGATCCCCGACTGAAACGGTTCACGGGCAACCGGCGGTGAACGCCCCGAGGAACGCGCTGACATCGAAGAAGTTGAGCGTCCCGTCGCCGCTGAAATCGGCGCCGAGGTCCCCGCTCGAGTAGAGCCCGAGGAACACGCTGATATCGAAGAAGTTGAGCATCCCGTCGCCGTTGAGGTCCGGGGTGCAGACCGCGCCCGCACCGACCATGCCGGTCAGGTTCAGTGTCAGGTCTTCAACGACCACATCCCCGGGGAACATCGCCCGGCTGTTGTACACACGCAGCGTATAGGTTGCCGCGTAGACGCCCTCGCTCGCATCGTCGAGGATGACATCAAAGGCCGCCATCCCGGCGCTGCTCAGGTCGGTAATGGTGCCCAGATCCGTGCTCAGCGCGGCGGTGTCGCCGGTGCTCGAAATGACCTCAACATCGATCGGGGCCGCGAATGAACCGCCCAACGCGATATTGAACAGCTCGACCTGTGAAGTCGCATCGCCATCGCCAAGCCCGATCGTGCCCAGATCGACAGTGAGCGAATCAACATCGCTGCTGGTATCGAAAGACCCGTTGCCCGAGTTGAAGACCGTCATCCCGATGGAGATGAGATCGTCTCCGTCGTTGCCGCCCTTGCCGCTCCCCGCCTGCGTGGTGACATCCAGGTTGTCGATCATGACCGAGCCGAACACGAATCCAGCAGCATCGGTGTAGCCCGCATCGAAGCTCATGGTGAGCTGCTCGCTGCTGCCAGCCGTGCCGATCGCGAAGGCCTGATAGCAACCATCAAGACTGGTCGTGATCCCCGCGCTGGGCGAAACCCTGTAGAAGGTGCCGTCGTCGCCGTCCTTGTGGAGCATGACATCGATCGGGTCGATCACTTCGCCTACGAGGATGTTGCCCAGATCGATGTCCACTGTCGAAGCGCCATCCGCCGGGGCAAGGTCGCTGACATAGAGGGTCGAGTCGTTGAACTGATCGACATAGACCGACCACACGAACTCCGGGTGATCGATAAAAGCGTTGCGATTGTTCGTGCGCAGCGGGTTGAGTGCCGCGCTGTAGACCGCATGGTTCCGCCGACGCTCAAAGGCATCGGGGATGTCCAGGAAGTGCCACGCGATAAGTGATTCCAGATCACCCATCTGGTTGCCGGACGGGCTCCCGTTCACCAGGCTGAGCCCGGTGTTCCCGTAGCGCGTGTCGCTGTAGAACAATGAACGCGCGATGTCGCCCTTGTCCTCGTCGCCCGGGAAGTAGAAGGTCCCCAGCGAGCGATGGCTGCCTGTTGTCGCGGCGCCGCCCCCAAAGGGTTTATTCCCACGCGAGCTGTTGATGCTCGGGTTGCAGGGCTTGAGCGCGTGCGGATCGCCGAGGTTCCCCGTGCTGCTGTTGCTCGCGCTGCCCGGCTGCCGGCTCTGGGGCCAGACATGCTCACGGTTCCAGGTCACGCCGCTGTCCCAGTTCGCGCTGACACTCGCTCGGTTGTACGCGAGCAGGATCCGGCTCGGATCGTTGGGGTCGGTGTCGATGTATCGCGACATATCTCGGAAGTTGCCGTAGTTCCGCTGGACATGCCCGGCGCTCATCGCGCTGGTCAGCTGACCTTTGAGCGTCGTTCCCGTGCCGGTCGCGACAGAGTAATAGCCCGCGGGGGCCTCATACCCATCGCCATCGGCAAGCGAGAGTGAGCAACCGAGGCCGGAAACAAGCAGCAGAACAGGTATATAACGCAAGGCAGACTCCCGGTAACTGACGAACGGATCCCAATCCCAGCATAGCATCGGCGTCGATCGAATCCCAGCACACAGTGGCAAGGTGACCCGCGATACACCCCGGAAACAGGCGGGAATCGGTCCCTACGACCCGAGTTCGCTGTTATGGGAACATGATCGAACACAACCCATCGCACGAGCCGGAGCCACGCATGCCCAGAGAGATATCCAAAAGCACGACCAAAGCGAAAGCCAAGGCGGCATCCAGCAAGAAATCAGCCGCCAAACCCGCCAAATCGACCACTGCTAAGCGGCATGACGCCAACAACAAAACCCAGCAGACCAAGGCCTCCGTCGAATCCTATCTTGAGACACTCGACGCCGATCGCCGCGACGACTGCGAACAGATCACCGGGATGATGCGCTCGATCACCAAAGACGAAGGGGCGATGTGGGGCGCATCCATCGCCGGCTTCGGGCAGACCCATCTCGTCTACGAAACCGGGCGGGAGATGGACTGGTTCCTCGTCGGCTTCTCCTCACGCAAAGCCGCGATCACCATCTACCTGATGGGGAACTTCGAGACCCGCGAGCAGCTGCTCAGCGAGCTCGGGCCTCACAAGATCGGCAAGGGGTGTCTCTACATTAAACGCCTCAGCGACATCCATATCCCGACACTCAAAGAGCTCGTTCGAGATTCGGTCAAGTCCATGAAAGCCGCACACAAGAACTGATCGAACACGCAGGCCGGGTACCCGGCAGCAAAGTACACTACAGCGATGATGAGCACACTCGGCGGGATTGGTCTCTTTCTCTTGGGCATGGTCCTGCTCACCGATGGCATCAAGACGCTCGCGGGCACCGCGCTGCGCGAGATTCTCAAGCGATTCATCCGGGGCCCCGTCAGCGGCATGATCACCGGGACCGGGCTCACAGCGATCCTCCAATCATCCAGCGCGACGATGCTCACCACCATCGGCTTTGTCAGCGCGGGGCTCATCACCTTCCCGCAGGCGATCGGTGTGATCTTCGGAGCCAATCTGGGCACGACCAGCACCGGATGGATCGTCTCGATCCTCGGCTTCAAGCTCTCCATCGGTGCCGCGGCACTCCCCATGATCTTCGCGGGCGCGCTCATGCGCCTGCTCCTGCGTGGCCGCGGGGCTTCGCTGGGCACAGCAGCCGCGGGCTTCGGCCTGCTCTTCCTCGGCATCGCCATGATGCAGGACGGCATGGGCGGGCTCTCAGAGCGAATCGATGTCACCGGTTTTACAGGAGAGGGGATCCCAGGGGTTCTGCTGCTCGTCGGGGTCGGGATCATCATGACCATGGTCATGCAGTCCTCCTCCGCCGCAATGGCCATCACCCTCGCAGCGTTGCACACCGGAGGGATCGACATCACCCAAGGGGCCGCACTGGTGATCGGCCAGAATGTCGGCACCACCGTCACCGCCGCGATCGCCGCAATCGGTGCGACCAATGCCGCGCGACGCACCGCCGTCGCACACATCACCTTCAATGTGCTCACCGGGTGCATCGCGCTGGGGCTGTTCCCTATCTTCGTCTGGGGCGTGCACCGCTGGGAATCATCATCCGGCCACACCGCGGGCGTCGGCACGCTTGCAGGGTTTCACACGGGTTTCAACATCGTCGGCGTCGCCGTATTCCTCCCGATCGCAAGCCAGTTCGCACACCTCATCGAACGCATCGTCCCCGAACGGCGCTCCGTCTTCGCTCGCCATCTCGATCCATCCGTTGCGGGGCTGGGCATGGTCGGCATCGAGACCGCACGCCGAACCCTCGCCGATATCCTCGCCGTCTTCGTCGCACGCGCCATCTTCGTGGTCCGCGACCAGCCATGCCCAGGGCATCTGCGGATGGAGTACACCGATGGCTTGGACACCCTGCCCCAGGTCGGAGATTTCATCGCAAGGGTCGGCACCGAGTCCGCACCAGGCGAGGAGCTCACCGATCAGATCGGCCTCGTGCACGCCATCGATCACCTCAGCGAGCTTGGCAGCACCCTCGATCTCATCGAGCATCACCAGATCGCACACACACACCGTCGGCACCTCGAAGCAATCCGCGCTCAGGTCGAGCAGCTGCTCGTCGATATCGACGCGAACTTCGCGCCCGGGAACTGGAAGGGCGACAGCGAACGCCTCCGAGCCGTCCTGGCAACCATCGCCGAGACACGCAAGGCACAACGCATCGAGCTCATCGCGGAGGTCGCACACGGATCGATCTCCGCTGATGTCGGCGGGGATCTGATCGACCATGTCCGCTGGCTCGATTCCGTCGCATACCAAACCGGGCGAGCCCTCGCCTACCTCTCGCCCACGACCCCACAGACCCCGCCGGCTCAGCAGCCGGACCGAGGCGCGTAGACCCCCGCGTCGCACGCGTTGCACAAAGATCCGCTTCCCGGTTCCGCATCTGTGACCATGATCGTGTATCGTGGGTGCGACGCATTCGAGCTGCTGTGCTCTCTCTCCGCGAGCGTCGAACTGGGGGTCTTCCTGTGCTCAACGCGTTTCTGATCAGTCTTGGTATCGCGTGTGCCGCAGTGATCGCCGGCTCACTCGTGCTGCACGCCCTCGCGATGCTCGGGGCGCCCGGCAAGCGGATCCTCGCCGCCTGCGGTCGAGCGCCGCTGCTCGACCTCGTCGTCGCATGGTTCACCATCGTGCCCGCGATCGCCATGACCATCGCCTTGGGCTGGGTCGGGCTCGGCGGCGCGATCCTCGGGCAGATGCTCGGGCTCACGCTGTGGTGCTGGGGGCACGAGCTCACCCATCGCAAAGCCGTCAAGGGCGCACGCATCGTCACCGTACTCAACCGGGTGGTGGGGCGGCCACGCAACCACGCCGCCCTCTGGGTCACCTCGATCGCGGTCCCTGTGTTCTGGGTCGTCCGCATCGGCGAATGGATCGTCTACCCACCCCTGATCTGGCTGGTCCGATTCCCGCGCTACCCCATGGGCGAGTGGGTCAATGTCTCCCGCCACAAGTTCGACGGCCTCGTCGGCCACGACCTCATCTGGTGCCTCTACTGCGACTGGATGACGGGGGTGTGGTCATTGGGCTCGGAGATGCTCCGCAATGTCGAGTCGTTCTGGTGCCCGATCCGCTTCCTCGACGACAAGAAGTGCGCCAACTGCTCGGTTGATTTCCCCGATGTGCTCAAGGGATGGGCACCGGGCGACGCGACCATGGCCGATGTCGCCGACCTGCTCTCCGAGAAGTACGAGGGACGCACCGGATCACAACGCAACAGCTGGTTCGGGCATCCCGAGCGTGTGGAGCTGACGGTGGAGGGGCAGTCGAGCAGTGAAGACAACTCGTGACATCGAGCTTGTGGAACGCTTCGCCTAGGCGCTCGATCATGAGGATTACGACACGGCGCTTTCGCTGCTCGCGGAAGGGTGCGTGTATCGCATTCGCCGGGAGATGATTGAGGGAGCGGCTGCGGTGGCTGATTCGTATCGGTGGAACGGGGAGGCCGCGCTTTCGTTTGATGAGATCGAGTACGGCAGCGATATGCGTGCAGAGGATGACGGGTGGTATGTGATTGACTTCTGGGATGAACTGACGCGTCGGGGGCGGGTGCATCGGCATCGGTGTGAGCAGTGGGTGAGGGCCGGGGATGGGGTAATTGTGGAGATCGAGCACCGGGATCTAGACGGAGAACTTGAATCTCTTGCTGAGTTCAAGCGGTGGTGCAATGGGTATGGAGTTGAGAGCGAAGAAGATATTGACCACATATCACACGAAGGACACAGATAAGGTAGCTGAGAAGAGGGCGATGAGGAGAAGCGTGTAATTGGGCGATCCCAAAGGAGTGGGGAGCTCTAACGGCTCATCCGACAACCACCTCATGAGTCCGAAATTGCCTTCTGCCATGATATAGTCGCCTTGAGGTTGATATTTTTGACACCGACTTTCCCGGATTTCTGCTAAAATAGTCGAGGCTTGTGTTCAGCCGCAGTCTGACGAGGAAGGTTCTCGTTCTCGTCCGCTGGTCAGCGATCTTCGCTGATCATGCAGACCATTTGGAGAGCTCTGAAGATGAAGATTATGAAATTGACCGGCGTTGCGCTTACTTTCGGCCTGTGGATGAGCGGCATGTGCCTCGCGGACGAAGCGAGCGTTCGAGCGCATTTGGCCAATAGTGAGTCAACCGCGTATTTGCAACAGGCGGACTCCCGCATCGAACTGATCGAACCAGGTCAAGGTGCTCCGGCGGATGCGTTAGTGTTTCAGAAGTTCATCGGTGATCTGCCGCTTCACGGCGCGAGGGTTACGGTGATCGAGCATGCCAATGGGACGGTATCTCGGGTCTTTGACGAGCCGTCTGGAGAACTTATTCTGCGTCGAGGTCCGGTGAATGTTGCTCAGGGCGGGGCCGTTGTTTTGGCAGAGACCCTCCTGCCCAATGCGATCGACTCGCTTGCCAAGCAGGTGTGGTTCCGTATGGGCAACGAGGCTGTCTTGGCGTGGGAGGTCACCACATCGCTGGCTGATCTCGGCTTGCCCGCCAGCCCGACACACTTCGAGATGGTGATTGACGCGACAACCGCGGATGTGCTCTCCATGCGACAGATCGACACCAAGACCTACGCTCCGGGGTCTCCCGAGACAGACGACGGGGTCTTCCCTCGTATCGTCATCAACAACACGATCGGTGCGCAGGGCTCGAGAGACTACGCAGCCCCGTTCGATGCGGTTATCAGAGTGGGCGGCTGCACCGGCACGCTGATCGCACCCAATGTCGTCCTCAGCGCTCGTCATTGCGGCATCGGTGCCGGTGCGACGATCTTCTTTGGCGATAACTCGAACAGTCCCGTTTTCACCGCCACAGTTCAGTCGTCGATCCTCCCCGATGGTGGCGGTTCACTGTTGGACGGCGGCGATGTGTCCATCCATATCCTGACATCTTCGGTTCCGGCCAACATCGCCGAGCCTGTGCGGCTGATCGACGAGACAAATGACCTCGAAGGAATGCTCGCCGCAACCCTCGGCTACGGGTACAACGGCCTGGGTAGCTCGGGGCACGGGTTCTCCGGAGACGGCTTCCGATGGGGCGGCGAGAACATCATCGACGCGTACGGCAGCCCCGCAAATGCAGGCGGCACCAACATCATCTCAACCGATTTCGACAACGGCACCAGCGGTGCCAACACCATCCCAAGCAGCAGCTCGGCTCCGCTCGAGTTCGAAGCGACCACAGCGCCGGGTGACAGCGGCGGTCCGGTCATGGTGCAGTTCGGCGGCGAGTGGGTGATCGCGGGTGTCCTCTCGGGCGGCACGACGAGCACGAGCGTGTACGGCGACATCTCTTGGTGGACTGGCACCGCGATCTACCGCGACGCGATCGAATCCGCCGGCGGCAGTTTCGTCACCGGTCTTGAGATCCTCTTCCCCGACGGGTTGCCCGATCTTGTTTCCTCATCCGGAGGCGATACGCTGAGCGTCGAGATCATCCCCTCGCAAGTCGATCCCGTTGTCCCGGGTAGTGGAACTTTCCATGTCAACACGGGCTCGGGGTTCCAGCAGTTCCCTCTCGTCTCTGATTCGGCGACGAGTTTCACGGCCACCTTCCCTGCGCCAGCCGACTGCCCAGCGAATGTGGAGTACTACATCACATTCGACCTCCAATCCGGCACCACCGTGACCGCACCTTCGGGCGCATTGAGTACCTTCAGTGCGATGGCCGCGGATCAGGTCGATCTGGACGACATCTATGACTTCGAATCGTCAGTTGGGTTCACTGCTGGCGCACCAGGTGACAACGCCACGACGGGCGTGTGGGTGCGCGTGAATCCAAATGGCACGGCGGCGCAGCCGGAGAACGATTACAGCTCCAATGGCACCATCGCGTGGGTCACCGGGCAGGGAAATCCGGGCGGTGGGCTCGGCGACAACGATGTCGACGGCGGTACAACATCGCTGGTGAGCAACCAGATCGACCTGAGCACCACCGAGTTCGCGACGATCTCGTACGCGAGGTGGTACTCCAACAACACCGGCGCCTCACCCAACGCGGACATCTTCCAGGTGTTCGTTTCGGATGACGACGGCCAGACCTACCAGCTCGTTGAAACAGTCGGACCCACGGGCGCGGGGACATCGGGCGGCTGGATCGAGACTGGCTTCAATGTCGCCGACTTTGTCGATCTGACATCAACGATCCGCGTCAAGTTTGTCGCGAGTGATCTCGGTGACGGCTCGATCGTGGAGGCGGGTATCGACGATGTACGCATCATCGGCGTCTCGTGCGCCGATGCCTGCCCCGCAGACCTGACCGGCGACGGCAACCTCGACTTCTTCGATGTTTCCGCATTCCTGGCGGCGTACAGCGCACAGGACAACGCTGCAGACTTCAATGACGACGGCATGCTCGACTTCTTTGATGTCAGCGCGTTCCTGAACGCGTTCAACGCGGGTTGCCCTTGATTGCATGATGACAAGGAGTCATTGTCTGGCTTCAAGTTTACACGCTCAGGAACGCCGGCGGCACACTGCGGTCGGCGTTCCAGTTTTACTCCGTACCAGATTTTGGGAATTGATCTGAGACGGATTCATCGCATGTACGCGACGGAATAGATGTTGAACGGCGTGTGTGTCGTTGAAGGATCGAGCGATGCCTGAGTGGAGCGATTGGTTCGAGAACACCGCCACGGGCGAGCGGACGCGGATCTGCCGCGAACCGCGGGACGACGGGTCGATGCTCAACGAGCTGGTCGTCGCCCCTGGCAGCAAGGGCCCGCCGCCGCACATGCACCCGGGCCAGGACGAGCACTTCTTTGTGCAGTCGGGCGTGTTCGCGGGCAAGATCGGTGGCAAGAAGTTCGAAGCCCGAGCCGGCGAGGATGTCTTCGCCCCCTCGCATGATCCCGCACGCCTGGTGGAACGCCAGCGACACCGACGAGCTCCACTTGACCTGCATCACCACGCCCGCGCTGCGGCTTGAAGAAGTACTCCGGGGCGGCTGGGCGAGCATGAGCCGCATGGGCCTGGACACCAAGCCGCCGCTGCTGATGATGGCCATCGTGTGCAACGAATACCGCGAGGAGTTAGCGCTGCCGATGCCGCTGTGGATCCAGCGCCCGCTGATGTGGGGGCTGGCGAAGATGGGCCAGCGGAAGTATGGGTGGGTGCTCGATGATCCGGCGGATTGGCCGCCGGTTGGATGATGGGGATCGCTTATGGGAGTGGGTGCCCTGCTTACGCGCAGCTTAAGCAGGTTTGTTACACTACCTCAGTGAAAGGGATCAACAACCCCAATCACGCGCGATACATCACATGTTCAACATATCAGCGACTCGATCTATTCAGCACAGAAGCACTCCGTAATGCGTTCGTTGATCAGCTTCGTATCACGCGTGAGCGACACGATTTCCTGCTTTATGCGTGGGTTCTCATGCCCAATCACGCGCATCTGTTCATCCGTGAGCCGCACGATGGGATCGTCAGCGAGATCCTGAAGACATTGAAACTCGGTCTGTCGAAACGGGTCATTCACCGCTGGGTCGAGCTTGATGCGCCGATCCTTGATCGCCTCAGGGATGCAAGAGGGGTATACCGATTCTGGCAAAGGGGAGGCGGGTACGATCGGAACATCTACTCAGACTCTGAGTTCGATGAGAAGATCGGGTATGTCCACATGAATCCTGTTCGGGCAGGATTGGTGAGAACGCCCTTGGATTGGGCGTGGAGTTCTGCCCGGTGGTGGGGTGGGAAGCGAGAGGGACAGGTGGTGTGTGATCAGCGTGGAGCGGGGCGGTCTGGGTGATCTGTTTGTGGCTGGGCGAAAACCTGCTTAAGGCTTCGCCGTAAGCAGGGCACCCAATGCAAGAGGAGGGCATCCGGCTCTTCGAGTCGAAGAAGGGCACGGCACTTGGGGAAGGAGGGCACCCGGCCCGAATAGTGGTGTGTAATCGGCTTCGACGCTGTTACAGCGTGTCAGAAAAATGGATGAAGCGTGCCCAGCATGCGTCGCAGAGCCAGAACTTTCCATCCGTGAATGCGTGGATACCCAAGTGAACATTCATCGGGATATCGCACATGCAGCAGTGGGTATGGTTTCCCACATGGGCATCGATGTGCACCCGTTTCCATTTCGACTTGAGCACATCGGTGAGTATGGACTTCGCGTATTCGCGTTCGATGGTGGAGCCGTTGATCCAGACATTCTTGGAGGGTTTGCTTACCACTCCGGCCCGCCAGTGTACCGTCCGTAGATATCCGCCATGGCCTGAACCATTTCGCCGAGGGTGCAGTTGGCTAGAGCGCCCTCGATCAGCGACGGCATCACATTCTCGCCCTCACGCGCGGCTTCACGGATCGCGTCGAGTGCTTTGGTCACGCCCGCGTCATGACGGCGCTGCTTGAACTCCGCCAGGCGTTCGTTCTGGACGGTCTCGACCTCTTCGGAGATGGTGAGGATGTCGATCTGGCGGTCTTCGTTGGGGTCGATGTATT
>CAYQRD010000022.1:13885-32295 GCA_964419845.1 uncultured Phycisphaeraceae bacterium | reverse complement strand
GGGTCGGACTTGGGCTGCTGATCTGGCGCCCGCTGGACGCGGCTTCGATGGGCTATCAGCTGAGCATGGGCGTGACGGCGCTGCTGGTCACCCTGAGTGACCGTCGGCGGCGCGCGATGCTCGACGAGCAACGCGGGGTGCCCGGGCAACCGCAGGGGCATCAGCAGCGGCGGGGGCTGGCGCTGCGCGCGGGCGCTTGGTGCTGGTCACTCTTCAAAGTGAACCTGGCGTGCTGGGCGGTGGCGCTGCCGGTGGTCGTGTATCACGCGGGGGTGGTGGGGGTGCTGGCGCCGATCGCGGCGGTGGTGCTGCTGCCGATGGTCGCGCTGCTGATGGCGCTGGGGTATCTGCAGATTCTCATCGGCATCGCCTGGCCCGAACTGGCGCAGCAGACCATGGCGCTGCTCGACGGACCGAGCGGCTGGACACTGGGGCTGGTGTCGTGGATCGACGCCCTCGGCTTCGCATGGGTGCGCGTGCCCCGGGTCAGCGCGTGGTGGGCCGTGCTCGCGACGCTGGTGGCTGCGCTGCTGACGACCCGCCATGTGCGATGGTCACGGCCGGCGGGGGTGGTCATGGTGCTCGCGATCGTCGCTCTGGGGCTCGTGCAACCGAAGCTCGCGGCGCCCGGCGCATCGGTGCGCGCGGTCATGCTCGATGTCGGGGACGGCTCGTGCGTGCTGCTGCAATCGGGGGGGAGGGGGATCGTCTGGGACTGCGGCTCGCTCGATCGGCGCGTCGGGCGCTCGGTGGCGCAGAGCGCACGGGCGATGGGCATCACTGATCTGCGCGACGCGATCGTGACCCACGACAACCTCGATCACTACAACGGGCTGCCCGAGCTGGCGCGGCACACCGGGATCGAACGCGTCTGGATCACGACGCGATTGCGCGACGATCCCTCGGCGGCGTGGTCGCGGGTGCGGGCCGACCTCGAATCGATCGGGGTCATGATCCGGATCATCGAGCAGGGGCAGACGCTCACGCTCGGCAGCGCGTCGATGACTCTTCTCTGGCCCGATCCCGGACACATCCTCGGGCTCGACGACAACGACACATCCGCGGTCGCGCTCGTCCGCGCCGACGACGCGCCCGACGGCTCACCCGCGCTGCTGCTCACGGGCGACATCGAGGGCCCCGCGATGGAACGCCTCAGGGAAACATACCCGGACCTGCCCGCAATGCTCGGGGGCGGTGCGCTGGAGCTGCCTCATCACGGCAGCGCCCGAAGCAGCGCGTACGACTTCGTCGATTGGCTCGGCCCTGGGGTTGTGCTGCAATCGACGGGGCCGAGCCGGCTTGATGATGACCGCTGGGATGATCAGCGGCGCGGGCGCGCCTGGTACACGACCGCGGATCACGGCGCGACATGGGTGCGCATCGGTGCGGGCGGCGAGATCCGCGCGGGGTGGTGGTATTCGCGGGGCGACTAATGCGCGGGGTGAGTTGGGGCCTGGTTGTTGAGCACCCGCACAACATCACGCACGACCCAGCTCATCGCTTCCTTGGCACCGGCGGTTCCCGCTGCGATGTGCGGCGTGAGCACGGCGTTGTCAAGGCCCCAGAGCGGGCTGTCGGGCTCGATGGGCTCGGGGTCGAACACATCGAGCACGAGGCGCGCTTCGGGGTGCGTCGCCGCGAACGCTGCGGCGGCGTTGGTATCGAGCACGGAGCCGCGCGCGGTGTTGATGAGCACGGCATCGGATCGGAGCGAACGGAAAAAGGATGCGTCGAGCAGGTGCTGATTGCCTGTGCGGGCGTCGACATGGACGCTGACGACATCCGAGTCGCGTGCGATCTCGGCCAGGTCGCAGGGTGCTGCACCGTGACGATCCGCGGGATCGATCTCGCGCAGGTCTGTGTAGCGGACCTGCATCCCCATCGCGGCTGCGGTGCGCGCCACGCTCGACCCGATGCGTCCGAAACCGATGATCCCGAGCCTGGCCCCGACACAGCTGCGCGGCGTGACCGCTTCGGCGCGGACCTGCTGCCAGCGGCGATCATCGAGCGGGGCACGCAGGCGATCGATCGGGCGGAGCGCCTGGATCATCATCGAGATGACATACTCGGCCACCGCGTGGGTGTTGGCGTCGGGGGTGTACACGACGGGAATGGAACGGGCACGGCACGCGTCGAGATCGATGTTGTCGAGCCCGACCCCGGCGCGAGCGACCACACGCAGGGCGGGCGCCAGCTCCAGCAGTTCGGAGTCGACACGGGTGTAGGTACGGACGATGAGGGCCTGGATCTGGGCGAGGAGATCGGGGCTGGGCTGGCCCGTGAGCACCTCCGCGTGCTGCTCAAGCCACCGCAGCGGGGCGGGAGCGATGGACTCGGTGATGAGCACGGCGGGGCGATTCATAGGTTCGATGCTAGGTTCGTGCGTGCGGGGGGCGTCATCCGCGTTTCGCGGGCCTCACCCTTGTTGGGGATAAACCGTGCGGGGCTGGGGATAATTCAAGTCATCTGAATAGGGGGGCCGATGGTGGTTTCTGCACGGGGGCCGTTTCGAAGCCGACTCGACACCCAGGACGGACCATCGAACTTCGCAGCATGGAGGCTTCGCGATGAACAAATCAGACCTGATCGAAGCAGTGGCATCGGAACTCGAGAGTTCCAAATCCGAGGCAAGCAAGATGATCGAGGCGGTGATCAATGCGATCTCCGACGGTCTTAAGACCGAGGAGAAAGTGGCGATCAGCGGCTTCGGCACCTTCACCAAGAAGCACCGGGCGGCTCGTGTTGGGATGAATCCCGCGACCAAGGAGCCGATCCAGATCGGCGAGAGCACAACCTGCTCGTTCAAGCCCTCGCAGCATCTCAAGGATGCGCTGCACGAGCCGAAGATGATGATGGCGACGCACTGACCGTCCCTGATTCTGACGCATCAACACCATGTCATCCCAGATCACACGCACCGCGGCATTGCGGTGCGTGTTTTGTTTTCATCCGGGTTTTCAATGATGAATTCGGGTCTGAAAGGTGGCAGATATTGCGCACTTTTTGGTTTGAATCTTGACAGATTGATTTGGTGTGTGATCCTTCGTTCTCATTCAAATATATACGGAGGTTACTGATGCTGAAGGACTTATGATCATTGTTTGTACTTTGTTTCCTGTCCGTACTCTGCGGACTCACCCCCTCTGCGCAGGCCCAGGCATTGACGCCCGAGCATTACTCGTTCAAGGTTGGCGGCTGGAACCTCAACGAGCTCAAGGACACCAACGGTGTTTCCATGGGCTTCTGGGCCATCCCGCGCACCGCCCTGAGTGTCGGCACGATCCGGCGCATGTGGTTTGAGGCGCTCCCCAACGACGAGTGGGCCGTCTGGGCTTACGAACCGGTCCAGGCGAACGCGGTCGCCGCCGAGCTGTACGCCAACAGCATGGACGAAGAATCGCTGATCTTTTTCTACTCCCGCGAACGCAAAGCAATCGCGATCATGGCGGATCAGGGCGTGGATGGTGGCGTGGAAGGCTTTGTCATATAAGGATTTATCGCTGGCGACCCACTGACCGAAACCATCGGTGCCCTCGCCGACCCGAGTCCGATGATCGATCTGCTCGCGGATGTGAGCTACCCCATCGCACCGGGGATGAGCGATCTGTTGGTCAACGGCACGGCGGGATCGAGCCTGAACATGAACCAGGCGACAAAGCAGTTGCTCAACTGTCTGCGTACGACTTCTTCGTCGTGCGGTGCGTGCGTGTGTGTGGAAACCGAGGGCTTGATCCAGCGGGACCCGTGGACGGTGACCCAATCGAGCATGATGCCCCCGGACATGCGGATGCGTTGCGATTACTCTCGTGTGGTCACCCATTCGTACTGGCAGACGGGTGAATATCCCGATGATTGCACCGACTGTACAGTTGGATCGCCCGATAATCCCGCGACATGGACCGAGGTTGAGGAATACACGGATATGTGGCTGGACATCACGGAGTGTCCGCCGGATCCAATGCTACCGAGATGATGCGGGCTCGTTCCTCGGGCGAGCCGGGGAACGATCGCATGAGCAGACTGAACATCGTCTTGATTCTGATCGGCGGGGCCCTGCTTCTGTGGGGTCTCACCCGGGCCGTGAGCAGCCAGCTGGTCTACGACTCGGTTCACGCGGTCGGCTTTCGGGTGGGCATGGTGCTCCCGCAGGGCTACGACGGCGGCTCGGAGTTGCGACGCGACCAGCATGTTCGGCTTGAGCCGGTTGCTGCGGCATCATTTCCTGTTCGGTTGCCCGCGAGTGTGCGGCAACGGCAGATCGAGAACCCCGAACCGGTGCTGACGGGCGTGCTGAGCAATCACGGACTGATCAGCCTGATCGTGATGGGCTGCGCCGCGCTGGCGCTGCTCGCGGCGGGGCGGGTCCGGCGCTGGTCGGAACTCAACGCCAAGGGGTCGGTGAACTTCACCCAGCGTCTGCGCGGGCGGATGGTCAGCGTGTGCCTAGTCGTTGTGGGCGTCGGGCTTGTGATCGGGTCGATCTTCGTGCTTGCGCGGATCTTCTGGACAGGCGTGGACGACGCGTTTATTGAGCGTTCGTTGCTGATCCGTCCCGGCTCGCACAGCGTGCACATCGTGGGCGATACAACGCTGTCGATGAACAGCACCGAGCTGCTGATGCTCTACTTCGCCGTGGTGCTGACGGTCCTGCCCGTGATGTTTGTGATCGCGGTCAACATGCTGGACGATCTGCGGAGCATCCGAACACGCTGGACACAATCGCGTCTGTCCGCTCCGGCGCGTGGGCTGCTCGCGATCCCGGCGGTTCGTGTCCGCATCAATGCCAACAGCCTGATGGGAATCGTGCTTGCGTGCTATGTGGTGCTGACGATGATCCTGTGGTGTGCACCATGGTCCACGACGATGGCCCGCGCCGTCTGGTCGCTGTAGCGGGCAACGGGATCAGCCGTGGGCCACGAACGCGTTCTGGGCCAGGTCGATCGCAGCGCCGAGTGCGGCGGCCTTGTTGACCGTTTCCTTGAACTCCAGCTCGGGCACCGAGTCGGCAACAATCCCGCCCGCGGCCTGTATGTGGAACTCCCACGCGCCGTCGGGGTTGTGCTCGTCGAAACGGTTCACGGGCACGACCATGGTCCGCAGGGCGAGCGCGATATCCATCTGCCTGTCGAGCGAGACCCAGCCGAGCCCTCCGCCGTACGGGCCGCGCCGGACCTGCTCGAGCTCGTCGATAATCTGCATGGCGCGGACCTTTGGTGCGCCGCTGATCGTGCCTACGGGGAGTGCCGCGCGCAGCGCGTCCCAGCAGTCGAGCCCGTTTCTGATGATGCCCGTGACGGTCGATGAGATGTGCATGACATGCGAGTATCGCTCGATGTTCATGAGCGAGCTGAGCTCGATGGTGCCGGGCTTGGCGACGATGCCGACATCGTTGCGACCCAGATCGACGAGCATGGCGTGCTCGCTGATCTCCTTGGGATCGCCCAGCAGGTCGCGCTCCATGTCGAGGTCTTCCTCTGGCGTGCGGCCTCGCCTTCGTGTGCCCGCGAGCGGGCGGTTGGTTACGACGGCGTCGCCCTGTTCATCGATACGCACGCGGCAGAGGATCTCTGGGCTCGACGCGACGAGGATGCACCCGCCCGTCTGCATGTAGACCATGTAGGGCGAGGGGTTGACGGCCCGCAGGGCCCGGTAGACATCGAAGGGGTCGGCGTTGGCTCGACGCTCGAAACGGTGACCGAGCACCACCTGGAAGATGTCGCCCGCTTCGATGTACCGCTTGGCCCGCTCGATCATCGACGCGTGCTCCTCGCGGGTGATGTTGCAGGGCATCGGCTCGTTTCTGGCGGGCTTGTCGCTGTGGACCCGCCCGAGCGGCAGCGGCTTGGAATGCTCCTGCACGCGGGTCGCGAGATCGTCGAGCGCGATCAGCGCCCTGTCGTAGCACTGCTGCGGATCATCGGCCGCGGCGACGCGGACCAGCTTGACCAGGTGGACGAGCTTGTCGACATGGTCGAAGATCACCAGCTCGTCGTAGAAGCCGAAGCTGATCTCGGGCAGGTCACGATCATCGCGGGGGGCGTGCTCGAAGCCGAGTTTTTTGGGTTCCGCGTAGCGGACGGAGTCGTACGCGCTGTAGCCGAACCAGCCGCCGAGGACGCAATCCGGCAGCAGGCCGCGATCCCTTGCCCGGGCAGGGGTGTGGAGTGTCCATCCCGCGCTGAGCTCGCGGAGCGCCGCGAGCGGATCGCTGTGATCGATCGTCTCGCTCGTGCCCAGCTCGTGATCATCGATGCGGACCGAGTTGCGATGGGCGGTGAACTCGATCACAGGGTGAGCGCCCAGGATCGAGTGTCGTCCCTGCTGATCGCCGTTCTCGACGGATTCGAGCAGGAACGACGGAGCCGTCCGCTGATCGCGCGAAACCAGGCGTCGGTACGCGAGCACCGGGGTGAGCTGATCGCCCAGCACCCGGATCGCCAGCGGGATGACCACAACCCCGCCCCGGGGAGCGCGGGCGCGGGCGTCGGATACGGCTTGGACAAACTCGCTGCGGTCGCTGCTGGGCATGAACGCAAGTCTATGCGAAGAAGTCGCGGCGGAGAACACACGGGCCGGCCGGCCCGTAGTATCCAGCATGAACCGATCACTGACGCGCGTGATGACCTGCCTGCTTGTATTCGCTGCGACGGGGCACAGCCCCGCGCAGGACGAGTCGCCCCCGATCGTGCCCAGCGCCCAGGGCAACTCTCAGGATCAGGACACGAACATCACCGGGTCGCTTTCGGAACTGATGGCGAGGATCGGGGAAGCCCACGAGCTGCTCCGCCCCGGGCTGCGGGCCTCGCTGCTCCGGCAGGCGCAGCAGAGCGTGCCCTTCGTGGTCATTGTTGACGACGCCCCGAGCTATCTGTACGCGATCAGCCAGTGGGAAGCGATGGTCCGCTTCCCCGTGCTCTGGGATGACGGACGGGTGGAAACGCACGAGCACATCGCACGCTTCGTGCGCGCGTACAAGCCCGATCGGGTCCTGAGGCTCAGCGACAACGGCGCGTGGGCATGGGACCGCGAGCGTTCGGCACGACAACGCTGGATCGAGCTGGCGCTGAGCAAGGCGATGAACGAACAGAGCGACGACTGGAGGGCCACGCTCAAGTCGCTGCACGATCAGGGGGTCGTGAGCCCGGGGGTCGTGCTGACGGACGCGGGCGACGACGCGTGGGCGGGCGCGCTGGCGCTGGCGGCGGGGCGGATGCAACCGATCGGGTTCATGACGCGCCCGGGCACGATCTCGCCTCCGCTCGAACCCGACAGCGCAGACATGATCGAGCGAGCCGCCGAGCGGGTCGCGTCGCTGACCGGGCGCGCGTGGGACACGCTGGGCGATGAGATCGACGCGGTGACGCTGGCGATGAACACGGGCACACAGATCAAGACCGGGCCTGGCGATCGCGACCGGATCGCGACGAGCGATCGGATCGGGCGGCGCGAGCACAACGGCGCGGGCGAGCGCTGGGCCTACTGCGGGCAGCTGATCGGCAGCGAGGCCCAGAGCGTCTACCGCGCGATGTGCGGGCTGTTCCTGGAGATCGATCAGGCGTTCATCTGGGACGGGTACGAGTCCGGTGTGCCCTGGTCGCAGTTCGACGGGACACAGGCGGGGCAGGCGCTGGAAGAAGCGGGTCTGCGTGTGGAGGTCAACGATGTCCCCAAGAACGAGATCAACTACTGGTTCCAGCGCGGCGTTCGGCCCGTGGGCGACAGCGCGGGCGGGCCGGGCTCCTCGCTGCTGTTCCTGATGAACTCAAAGGGGGCATGGTCGCGATACGACCTCCCGGGATCGTTCTCCGAGGAGGGGCGTCCGGGGGACATGCCGATCCTGCGCCTGCCCGCGGCGCTGCAGCTCGTGCACTCGTTCTCGTTGCAGCGCCCCTACGAGCGCAAATCGGTCGGCGGACGCCTGCTCGAGCGCGGCGTGTATGTCTACGCGGGCTCGGTGGACGAGCCGTTTCTCTCCGGGTTCTACCCCACGCCGCTGGTTGCCAAGCGCCTGGCCGCGGGTGTCGCGTTCGGCGCGGCTGTGCGCTACACCAAGTCTGACATCCCCCCGGGGCAGCAGGGCTTCAACCCGAGCAATGTGTGGAAGATCGCGGTGCTGGGCGACCCGCTGGTCACCGTGGGCCCGGCGGGCAAGCGTCTGCAGGCGGATCTGCTGATTGATCATCTGGTCGATCTCGACGAGCAGGTCAAGAGTGACATCAAGGGCGGCGAGTACACAAACGCCGTTCGGGATCTGGTACTGCTCGGTCGCGATGAGGACGCCGTGCGTCTCGCCGCCGCGCTGATCAGGGACAAACCCGAGGCGTTCACGCCCGCCATGGCCCTGTGCGTGATGCCTGCGATGCAGCGCACGGGTGACTATGTTGCGATGGTGGACTGTTATGAGCGGATGGACAACGCGGGCAGGAAGGATCCACTCATGCAGGACCTGCTCTGGCTCAGCTCGCCCTATCTGCTCGCGCGCGGGGGTCAGGACGCGTCGCTGCTTGCCCGGGTCGAAGCGCTGCTGCGTGACAATCTGCGCGCCGGCCAGGAGATGAGCGACGCCGAGCGCCTCGCGATGCATCTGCGAACGCGCTCGCTCGATGCGGCGCTGGGGGTGATGGAGTCGCTCCGCCAGGGTCTCAATGAGAACCAGACCCGGATGCTTGAGCGGGCGATCGCGCGCGTGAAGCGCTGACGCACAAAAAAGCCCCGGCAATCGCCGGGGCTAGATGGATCCGATCATTGAGGTTTGTTGCGCCTCAGCTGCGTTCAACGAGCTCCGCGAGCAGTCGTGCGCCGAAGCCGGTTGGGCCGGCGATCATGAACGGGCTCTCCTTGTCGCTGGCGTGTGTGCCCGCGATGTCGACATGCGCCCACTTGACACCCTCGGGCACGAAGTGCGAGAGGAACGCGGCGCCCTGGATGGGATGGGCTTCGCGGACTGGCGCCGAGTTGAGGATGTCGGCGATGGGCGACTTCATCATCGCGTTGTACTCGGGGTCGTGGGGGAGTCGCCAGACGCGCTCGCCGGTGCTCAGGCCGGCCTGTTCGACCTTCTCGCGCAGTTCGTCGTCGTCGCACCAGAGCCCGGCGAAGACCTTGCCCAACGCGACGACCACGCCGCCGGTGAGGGTGGCCATGTCGACGACAAACTCGGGGTTTTCCTTGTCGCACGCCCAGCAGAGCCCGTCTGCGAGGACCAGACGCCCCTCGGCGTCTGTGTTGGTGATCTCGACGGTCACGCCGTTGCGGAACTCGAGCACATCGTCGGGGCGGTATGCCTCGTCGGAGATCGAGTTTTCGGCGGCCACGAGCAGGGCGACGACGGGTCGGTTGGGCTTGATGACATTGGCGATGATGTGCATGGCGCCGAAGACGCCGCAGCCGCCGTCCTTGTCGCGCTTCATGCCGCGCATGCCGCCGCCGACCTTGATGGAGAGCCCGCCGCTGTCGTAGCTCATGGTCTTGCCGATGAGGACGATGGGCTTCTTGGACTTGCCGCGGTCGGGGGTGTACTCGATGCGGATCATGCAGGGCTTGTTCTCGGATGCCTTGCCGACATTGATGTGCCCGACGAGCTTCTCGTCCTCGAGCTTCTTGCCGCTGAAGACACTGACGCTGAGGTTCTTGCTCTTGCGTGCCATCTTCTTGGCTTCGTTGGCGATCCACATGGGGGTGGCGATGTTGGGCGGTGTCTGCGAAAGCGTTCGTGCGACATTGGTGCCCTCGGCGAAGCCCAGCCCGCGTTCGACGCCATCGAGGAATGCCTTGCAGCATCCGTGGACACTGAGCTTGATCTTGGGGGTCAGCTCGGTCTTGGTGCCGCGCAGATCGTCGTAGCGCCACGAGAGCATGCCGAGGCCCTCGCCGATCATGGTGCCGGTGGTGAACGCGTCGACGCTGTCGGCCTTCTTGAGCTTGGTCAGCGCGGGGCAGACCTGGAAGTCCGCGCCGGTCGCCTTGGCTCTGGCGATCGCACGGCCCGCCGCGCCCGCGACGGTGCGGAGCGATCCGGGCTTGAAGCCCTCGCGCTTGCCCAGCCCGATGAGCAGCGCCCGCTCGTAGCCGTTGGAGTCGTGGACTTCGATGACACAGCCCAGCTCGCCCGTCGCGTCCGCCCGTTTGGCGGCCTTGGCGATCGAGCCGTCGGTGTCGACGGCCTTGGTCTCGGTGCTCAGGCCCTCGCCGCTGAAGTGGGCGACGACGAGCACGCTCGCTTTGCCGCGTGATGCGGTCTTGATTGATTCGAACATGGTTCTCTCCGATTCGGATGAAGCTCGGACAACAGGCGGCGATCCGCCCGGTCCGGATTGGATTCACATATCTCGTTTGATTTTAAATGATATATGAACAGATTGATTCGCGGTTGCACGCACCGTTGAGCTTATGAGCGTGTCGGGCGGCTTTCCACGAGCTGCTTGATCTCGCCGACGAGATAGAAGCTGCCTGTTATCAGGATCAGGTCCTGCCCGTGATCGCACGCCGCGGCCGCGGCGTTGACCGCTTCACGCACGCTGGGCGCCGATTCGCACATGATGGCATTGCTCGCGACGCATCGTGCACGCAGCTCCTCTGGATCCGCGGCTCTGGGGTTTGCGGCCGCCCGGGTGAAGATGACCTTGTCGGCGCCGGTGCCCAGGGCCTCGATCATGCCGTCGATGTCCTTGTCACCGGCGCAGCCGAAGACGACGATGAGCGAGTCGTAGGTGAGATGGGCCGCGGTGGCCTGCAGGACGCTGTGGATGCTGTCTGGCGTGTGCGCCCCGTCGATAAATATGCGAGGGCGATCGAGCACCTGCTCGAGTCGTCCGCGTCGATCGATCTGGTTGAGCCCGGCGGAGATGCCTCGCTCGGGGAGCTCGTAGCCCATGCTGCGGAGTCTGGAAAGGATGGCGAGCGTGAGGCCGCCGTTGTGGGCCTGGTGCATGCCCAGCAGCGGCACGGTGACATGCTCGAAGCCGGTCTGCTCGTCGCCGACACAGATCAACGCTGAGGGTCCGCCGCGGATGCCCGACTGGAAGCGTTCGGTGTAGACGATGTCCTGCCCGAGCACGCACAGTGTGGCGTCCTGCTTCTGCGCCGTTTCACGGAATATCTCGATCACGGTTTCGCTCTGTGGGACCGTGATGGCGTAGGAATCCGTCTTGATGATGCCCGCTTTTTCGCGGGCGATGAGCTCGACCGTGTCCCCGAGGATCTGGGTGTGCTCGAGCTGGATGCTCGTGAGCCCGACGATCGAGGGTTTGACGATGTTGGTGCAGTCCAGACGACCCCCGAGCCCGGTCTCGAGAATCACCAGGTCGACGGCTTGCTGCGCGAACGCCAGCAGGGCCAGAGCGGTGAGCAGCTCGAAGTAGGTCGCTTTGCCGTGCTCTTTCTCTATGGATGTGGCGGCGGCGCGGCACTCGGCGAGCGATTCGTCGAACGCGGCTTCGGTGATGGGCACACCCCCGACACGGACGCGCTCGCGGACATCGATCAGGTGCGGGCTGGTGAACACGCCGGTGGTGTAGCCGCAGCCCTGCAGCGCGCCCTCGAGCATGATGCATGTCGAGCCCTTGCCCTTGGAGCCGGCGATATGAATGATCTCAAGCCCATCCTGCGGGTTGCCGAGCTCTTGCATGAGCGCATGCATGCGATCGAGCTTCCATGTCTCGGGGTTGACCGCATCGGGACGGATGCGTTCGATGTTGATCGTGGAGTTGAGGAACGCGATGGCCGCGTCGTGATTGACAAACAGCCCGCCGCCGCGTGCTGAAGTGCGTTTGCGTGGTTTGTCCCCGCCACCCGAATCGGAAGACCCAGTCATGGAAAGATGGTAGCCCATGCGCCGGAAAACACAAGAGCTTTCCTGCGTTTGGGTCATGCGCTCCAAGATATTATCGGCTCAGCTGCTCGCGGCGTTCATGAGCGATTTCATGTCCGCAACAGCTTGGCGCAGCCCCACAAAGACGGATCGACACACAATCGAGTGCCCGATGTGCAGTTCGTCGATGCCCGGGAGCGCCGCGATGGGCTGCACATTGTGGTAGTTGAGTGCGTGCCCCGCGTTGAAACGCATGCCCAGGTCGCTGATCGCGTGCCCTGCGTCGCGCACCATCGCGAGCTGCTCGATGAGTCGTTGATGGCGCATGTCGCCGCCGCAGTGTGCGAAGGCGCTCGCGTAGGGCCCGGTGTGCACCTCACAGACATCGAACCCGACCTCGGCGCACGCGTCGACCTGCTCGGTGCTCGGGTCGATGAACGCGCTGACGATCATGCCCCCGTCCTTGAGTCGCTTCACGACATCGCGCATGCGGTCGCGCTGCCCCGCGACATCAAGGCCGCCCTCGGTCGTGACCTCCTCGCGGCCCTCGGGGACGAGCATCGCCGTGTGCGGGCCGGTCTTGCAGGCGATATTGACCATCTCGTCGGTGGCGGCCATCTCGAGGTTGAGCTTCACACGCACCAAGCGACGCAGCAGCTCGACATCACGATCGCAGATGTGGCGCCGGTCCTCGCGCAGGTGCACGGTGATGCCATCGGCCCCGCCGAGCTCGGCCTCGTGGGCGGCCCGGACCGGGTCGGGCTCGCTGCCCGTGTTCATCGGATCGGGGATGCCCGGGTAGCGGGCCTGACGGAGGGTTGCGACATGGTCGATGTTGACGCCGAGCTGAATCATGGGGAATTGTAGGGATGCGGCGGCACCGGCTCAGCGACAGTTCAGCTGTTGATCATGTAGAACCCGCTTGTGAAGACCACAAGCCCGACGATCGCGCCGAGGATCGCCCCGATTGTCCCAAGGATAAACCATCCCACCACCGCACCGATCGCCGCACCGATCAGTGCCGCAATCAGGATTCCGATGAGTGTGGCCACAAAGGCGCCGGCGAAGGTCCCCAGCAGTTGGGCCCAGAAGCCGTCTGCGTCTTTGGGTGTTGGTGGTTGAGGCGGGGCGGTCTCGGTCATCATTCATCCTCGTCGACCGCGTGGGCCAGCAGGGCCTCGGCATCGACGATCTTGAGCGCCATCTCGTTGGTGGCCTCGAGGATGACCCCCGGGGCCCGATCGGCCTCAAAGGCCTCCTGCCAGCGCACGGCGCACAGGCACCAGCGGTCGCCGGGCTGGAGCCCAGGGAAGCCCCATTCGGGGCGGGGGGTGCTCAGGTCGTTGCCGCGGGATTTGCTGAAGGCGAGGAAGGCCGCGGTCACGACGCAGCACACCGTGTGACTGCCGGCATCCTCGGGGCCGGTGTTGCAGCACCCGTCGCGGTAGAAGCCGGTCAATGGATCGGTCGAGCACGCGATGAGCTGCCCGCCCAGCACATTGTGTTGGATCGTTTCGTTGTTGGATCGAGTCTGTGCGTTGGTCGCGATCATGAGTTGCTGCAGCCGCATGAGGTTTCGGCGGGTGTGTTCGAGCAGCATGACCCGCCCGATGCGGCGGGTCTGGTGGTGCCCCAGCCTTTTTTATTCATGTATTCACGCATCTTCATGCCCAGCGCCCAGGCCATGAGCAGCACGAAGATGATCGCTGCGGCTTCCTTCACACCGAACCCGCCCGCGTGGTTATGGAGTTGTGCGGCGTCGGCGATGCGGACATAGCCCGCGAGGAACGCGTCGAAGGCGATGCCCGCCGCGAGCGCGACGGCGGCGATCACACCCAGATAAATCACCAGCGCCCGCACGCCCAGGTCCTTGATGAGCCAGCTCATGGTCGCGACATTGGTCGCGGGCCCTGAGAGCAGCATCACCAGGGCCGCGCCGGGTGAGAGGCCCGCGGCGACGAGCGACCAGGCGAGCGGGGTCGAGCTGGTGGCGCAGATGTAGAGGGGGATGCCCACAAGCAGCATGATGAACTTGGGCAGCAGGCCGCTGCCGACATGCTCGGCGATCCAGTCCTGCGGGATCAGCGCGCCGATCAGGGCCGCGAGCAGCAAGCCGATCGTCAGCCAGACGGCGAGGTCGATGAGCATGGTGCCGAAGCCGTGCCTGATGCCGATCCTGACCTTCTCCATGACGCCCGTGTGCGTGGTCTCCTTGGCGGCTTCGCTGCCGCAGCACGACTTGGTCGGCTCGGGGGCTTTGCCCGAGCAGCACGGCTTGACCGGTTCGGGTGCCTTGCCCGAACAGCACGGCTTGGCCGAGGGTCCCGGGTCGGCTGGTGCTTTGGGTGTGCTGCTGCAGCACGATTTGGTCTGGGCAACGGCCTTGCCCGCGTCGTCGGCGTTCGTGACCGACAGCGAGAACGCGCCGGAGTCGGACTCAGGGCCGGTGTCGGAATCCGTCTCGGACGGGGGTTGGGCGTCGGGCTTGCCGGTCCAATCGATCAGCAGCCCGGCGATGAGCCCGGTGATGACGGCGACGACGGGGCGGGTGAAGGCATAGACCGGGCCGAAGAGGGCCCAGGTGATCGGTATGGACTCTTCACCCGTCTGCGGCGTGGAGATCGCGAACGCGGCGCTGGCGCCCTTGCTCGCGCCCTGCGACCGCAAGCCCGCGGCGACGGGGATCACGCTGCACGAGCACAAAGGCAGGGGGATGCCGAGCATCGAGGCCTTGGCGATGGGCCAGAACCCGCCGCCCGAGAGGTGCTTGAGCATCCATGCGCGGGGCACGAGCGCGTGTACGGCCCCGGCGATGGCGAAGCCGATGATCAGCCAGAGCGAGGATTCGACGAGGATCATCCAGAGTTGTGCGAAAAAGGTGTCCATAGGTAGAGGAAGTGTAGACCCGCGGGGTTTGTTCCCGATCGCCCGGCGCGGTCGGGAGTTGGGCTGCCGCTGTCGAATTGACGATCTACAATGGAGTTGCAGACCCAAGCGGAGCCGACCGAGGCCCCTGAAAGCCCCAAGGACGCCGATATGCCGTATACGCTGACGCCCGATACGGGCATCGACCCCGATGCCGACAACATCAACTACATCAAGGACCATGTCGACACGGGTGATCGATGGGTTCTCAACTTCGGGCCCCAGCACCCCGCGACACACACGACGCTGCGCCTGGTGCTCGAACTCGACGGCGAGCGGATCGCGCGGTGCACGCCACATATCGGCTACCTGCACTCGGGCTTCGAGAAGCTCGGCGAGCACCTGGACTACAACCAGTATGTGACCATCGTGTCGCGGATGAACTACCTGAGCCCGATCAGCAACGACATCTGCTGGCACGACTGCGTGGAGAAGCTCTTCGGCATCGAGATCACCCCGCGCTGCAAGGTGCTGCGGACGATCATGGCCGAGCTGGGACGCATCCAGGACCACCTGCTCTGCGTTGGCGCGGCCGGGCTGGACCTCGGCGCGTTCACCGGCTTCCTCTACGCGTTCAACCCGCGTGAGAAGATCTACGACATCGTGGACTACATCTCGGGGCAGCGCTTCCACCCCGACTGGACCCGCGTGGGCGGCATCATGAAGGAACTCCCCGATGAGGAGACCTTCAAGCGCATGGTCAAGAACTTCCTGCATGCGGATCTTGAGCAGGCGATCGCCGACCTGTGCAATCTGGTGGAGCGCAACCGGATCTTCATCGACCGCACGCAGGGCATCGGGTACCTCAGTCACGACGAGGCGATCGCGTACAGCGTCACCGGGCCCATCGCCCGCGCCTCGGGCGTGCGCCGCGATATCCGTAAGGACGAGCCGTACCTGTGCTACGCCGACAACTGGGACGGGCAGGGTGCTGAGGCCGTCAAGTTCAGCGTCCCGATCGCGCACGAGGGCGATGTCTACTCACGCTTCCTGGTGCGTATCGAAGAGATCAAGCAGTCCATCAAGATCATCGACCAGCTCATCGACAACATCCCGCAGGGCCCGGTCGATGTGTATGTCGATGAGAAGATGACCAAGCCGCCCAAGAACGAGGTCTACGGCTCGATCGAGGGGCTGATCCAGCACTTCGAGCTGATCATGACCAACCGCGGCTGGGAAGCCCCGGTCGCCGAGGCGTACAAGGCCCACGAGACCGCCAACGGCGAGCTGGGCTACTACATCGTGGGCGACGGCAGCAAGTGCGCCTGGCGCGTCAAGACCCGCCCGCCGAGCTTCATCAACTATTCGCTGATGCCCAAGATGATCGAGGGCCACATGCTCGCGGATATCGTCGCGGTGATGGGGTCGATCAATGTGGTGGCGGCGGAGTTGGATCGCTAACTAACCGTTGTTCGCGGCTCGTACTTCTTCGGCCCCGTCGGGGCCATGCACCAACCAGCCGCGAATGGCAATGAGCGGCCACGGTTGCCTCTGTCCTCAGGGATGCTCGGAACACACAGCAACATTGAACATCATTGAGCGATCAACTGGCGTCGTGTTTGCAAGCGCGTCGTGGCCGCTCATTGCCATTCGCGGCTGGTATTGGGTCGGCCCCGTCTGAGCCAAAGGTGTACGATCCGGGATGCTCAATCTTCGATTCATCGCCGCCGTCGCACTTCCATTACTCGCATTGGGGCTCACCGGCTGCTCGATCAACCCCACCTACACCGTGCGCGTCGACAACCAGACCAACCGCCCGCTGCGAGCGGCGATCGAGCGGCGGCCGACGATCAATGAGATCATCACGGTCGAGTCGGGACGCGTCGGGCCCAACAGCAGCCGTGTCTTCGGGCCGGCGCAGGGCAAGCCGCTCGAGCGGGTGTACATCGTGATCGGGGATCGGACCGATCTGCACGCGTTGCCCGAATCGGTCGAGCTGCGCCGCGGCGAGTGGATCGTCACGATTGATGCGGGCTCGATGACGAGCTGGGGGACCTACGAGCTTGATGTGCGCAAGGCCGACGAGCCGCTGGTTGCCGAAGGCAACAGCGACGGCGAGTGATCCCGATCGGGCCTGATTTCGCCGGATCTGATATGATGCGGGCATGACGAGCTTCATCCATCGTGCCTGCGCTGTCCTGACGCTCTGCGGTGCGTTCGTGAGCAGTACGCAGGCGAAGGTCTACCGCGTCTACTACCTCGGCGGGCAGTCCAACATGGACGGCTACGGGCAGACCAAGGACCTCAGCGCCGAGCAGCGAGAAGAGGTCGATGGGTGCGTGATCTATCGCGGGAGCGTTCAACATTTCGGCGACGAGCCACGCGGATTGGGTGTCTGGGCAGTGCTGACGCCCGGCTTCGGGGTCGGGTATTCGTCCGACGGCACAACCAACAGGCTGAGCGACCGGTTCGGGCCGGAGCTGAGCTTCGGCGCCGAGATGGGCAGGCTGCACCCCGGTGCCAACATCGCCATCATCAAGTACTCGCGTGGCGGGTCGTCGATCATGCTTGAGACGGGCGGCGCGACATGGGATGTCGATGACCGGCGCGAGAAGAACGGCCAGGTCGGCATCAACCAGTTTGATCATGCACTGAAGACCATCGACCAGGCGATGCGTGTCCGTGACATCGACGGCGACGGCGAGGACGACACGCTCATCCCCGCCGGGATCGTGTGGATGCAGGGCGAGAGCGACGGGAACAACCAGGCCGCCGCCGACGCCTACGAGCGGAACCTGAGCGAGCTGATGGACCTGCTGCGGGCGGCGCTGCGGGTCGATGAGCTGCCGGTGGTCATCGGGCGGATCAGCGACTCGGGGCTCAAGGACGGCGAGCAGCCGGTCTGGCGATGGGGCGATCGGATCCGCGCGGCCCAGCAGGCATACTGCGAGAAGGACCCGGCGGCGGCGCTGGTGACCAGCACCGACGCCTATGGCTACAGCGACAGGGCCCACTACGACTCGGCGGGGTATATCGATCTGGGCGAACAGTTTGCCAAGGCGATGCACGCGCTGGAAACGGGCGAGGCGGACGATTGAGCCGGGCGGCGCTATGATCCGGTCGCATCTGTACTTCCGTTTGACGCTTCGGAAAAGGGACCCCGATGGCCTGGATCACCAAAGACTCCGCGAACACCAAGATCGAGCTGCGCGATGAGCCGTACCTGACGGCGGAGATGGAGAAGCAGATCCGCGAGGTCTATCTGCCGCGCTACGAGAAGCCCAAGGGGGCTCTGTTCCCTGCACTTCACATGATCCAGCACACCTACGGGTGGGTCCCGCCTCAGGCGATGAAAGAAATCGCCAAGGTGCTGAGCATCGCGCCCTCCGAGGTGCTCGATACCGTGAGCTTCTATGAAGAGTACTGGGAGCACCCCAAGGGCGAGCACCTGATCTCGGTCTGCCGCTCGATCGCCTGCGAGTTCTGTTCCGCGACCGAATGCACGGAAGCGATCAAGGCCAAGCTCGGCATCGATGTCGGCCAGACAACCGACGACGGGAAGTTCACCCTCGTCGAGCTCGAATGTCTCGGCTCGTGCGGCACCGCACCCGTGGCCCTCATCGACGACGACCTCCACGAGAACCTGACCCCCGAGCGCGTCTGCGGGCTCATCGATCATGTCATCGATGGTTCGTACAAGGCGGGCGGCAGCGGTGCGGTGAAGGAAGATCTCTGA
>CAYQRD010000022.1:12564-13785 GCA_964419845.1 uncultured Phycisphaeraceae bacterium | reverse complement strand
ATCATGGCGTACATGGTGGTGGGGCCGACGAAGCGGAAGCCGCGTTCTTTGAGTTCCTTGCTCAGCGCCTTGGAGGTGTCCGTCTGGGCGGGCAGGTCTTGGAGGGTCTTGTGGTGGTTGACAATCGGCTGGTCGTCCACGAACGACCAGACCAGTTGCGAGAGCGAGGTGCCGCCCTTGTGAAGTTGAAGCGTGGCTTTGGCGTTGTTGATCGTCGACTCGATCTTGAGGCGATTGCGGACGATCGAGGGGTCGAGCATGAGGCGTTCAAAGTCGCGCTTGGTGAACCGGGCAACTCTGGCGGGATCAAAGTCCTTGAAAAGCCGGCGGTACCCCTCCCGTTTGTTGAGGATCGTCTCCCAGCTCAGCCCCGCCTGTGCCCCCTCGAGCGTGAGCATCTCGAAGACATGGTGCTCGTCGCGGTTGGGCACGCCCCACTCGCTGTCGTGGTAGAGGATCTCGGATTCGGAGCGGGCCCATGCACATCGGCAAGGCGAGTCTTTGGGTGTGTCGGGCATCGGGTCACTCGCGTATGATCGGGTGTGAGCAAGAACGACAAGGATATCTCGATCTCGCGGGCCGTGGGCCAGTTCTTCGGGCACCTGTGGGGCGCGAGCACCAAGCCTGTTGGGCCGGATGACGCCGTGGGTGAGCGACGGGAAGTCCGGCGCGAGACACAGGAGACCCGGGGCGAGCTCGATGGAAAAAAAGTCGTGCTGCGGCGCACGACCATCGAAGAGATCGAGTTGAAGAAGGACGACTGAACGCGGGTCAGGCCGCTCTGCGTGTCTGGGTCTGCGATTCGTCTTCCCACTGCTGACGGTCGAGCTCGTTGACGGACCACTTGACCAGATCGCGCACCGTGATGATCCCGATGCACTTTTTGTGCCTGTCGACGACGGGGAGCGATGAGATCCTGTGGTCGAGCATCACCCGCGCGGCGGCCCGCAGCGAGGTGTTGGCGCGGACCGCGACGAGCTGGCGCGTCATGATCTGATGGGCCCGGCGCTTGAGGCAGTTGACATCGCTGGTCCGTTCGCCGAGCTTGCCGATGAACGGGGAGAGGTTCTTGAGCAGATCACGGTCCGAGATGACCCCGGCGCACTCGCCGTGATCGCCCAGCACGATCAGGTGGTGATAGCCGCTGTGATCGAAGATGCTCTTGATGTGCGAGACCGAATCGTCCATCGAGATGGTCTCGACGGGCGAGCTCATGATGTT
>CAYQRD010000022.1:5292-12464 GCA_964419845.1 uncultured Phycisphaeraceae bacterium | reverse complement strand
GTGCCCAGCCACCTGCATGTGCATGTGATGCCCCGCTGGGTGGGCGACACCAACTTCATCACGGCGGTGGGGGGCGTGCGGGTCATCCCGTCTGCACTCGAACTGATGTATGAACGCTATGCGCGAGCGGCTCGCGGATCGGTCTGATAGGACCGAACCGGACGCATCCTTTGAAAATCGCGGCCCAAACGATCGCTTATGCCTTGCTAAGCAATGGTTTGCGCGATCTTTCTGTTCAAAGCGAACAGACTTCTGGTCTACGGGAATTCCAACCCGTTTCGGGGCAAACCGCGGTGTAACTGTTGCCTTAATTATCGGATCTTTTAGTATTCTTTGCGGTTGTGACATCCCAGAGAGGGTTCACCGCGAGGCAAACTTCCAGAAGGAGTAGAGCATGATGAAGACACTTCAAGCAATGATTGTACTGGCCGCTGGTTCGTCAGTGGCGATGGGCGCGCCGACAGCGTACCGGTTGAATAACGCGTTCGATCTCTCTGTGACGCCCGTGGGCGGGTACGACGGCGAGATCGCGAGCAAGGGCAAGCTCGTGCAGCTCGAATACTCCGACGGCATGGGCGGTTTCGAGGTCGTCCTTGTCAGCGTGTTCGGCGACGCTCAGGGCCCCGATGTCTGGAGCGCCGACGGGGCGATGTATCCCGCGCAGGATCTCTTCGTCACCCGTTCGACCGACAACGGCGCGACATGGTCGCAGCCGGTGAATGTGTCGAACACCGCAGCGCTGAGCTCGATCGATGCCGATCATGACGGTGACCCGCTCACCCCCGAGATCGCGTACTACGGCGATTCTGAGAAACCCAACATCATCAATCAGGGCAAGAACATCCTGATCAGTTGGATCGATCACTATGTACCCGGCGGTGCCCAGCGCACCGTGACCTACCCCGAGTTCGGGCTTGTTGAAGTACCATACGCCGCGACCTACTGCGTGCGTTCAACCGATGCAGGCGTGACATGGAGCGCACCAGAGATCCTGAGCAACGGCGAGCGTGATGCAAAGCAGGATGTCTGTAAGGCCTCGAGCGCCGGGTTCCTGATCACTTGGCAGGAGGACCCGAAGGGGCTCCAGCCCGGTGATGCCGACGGCCCGGGCGAGGGCGGCTCGGGCGCGAATGTGAGCAAGGGTACCGACATCTGGTACACCGCGCTGCGCATGAGCGATTACACGGCTGGCAATCTGTTCCCCGCAGCGACACGGATCACCAACAACTTCACGATGACCGATCGTGATGGCTTTGAATCGGGGCGTGAGGGGGCCGCGCGTGCCAACTCTTTCTTGTTTGGCTCAACCGCGATTGTCGCCTACGAAGAAACCAAGGGGCTCGAGGGACTCGACACTGGGAAGTACATCCGATACCACACCTTCTCGGCGTTTGATGACAGCGCACCTGATGCCACTGATGGCGTGGGTTGGATTCTTTCGACACCGAATGAAAACGCAAGGCGTGTGCGTTTCGTGACGCAGCCCGGACCATTTCAAAGCCAGAGTGATGTGCGGATTGTCTGGGTATGGAAAGAGGGGGCGTTCGACAACGGTGGACCCTCCGACATCATGTGCCGCGTTGGCACCAAGAATCCCAACGACCCGATGTCCACAGGTCTGCGCCCGCAAGATCTGAGCCCGCCGATTGATCCAGATGCGACGACGCGGGAGAACGCGTTCAACAACGCGCTGGGCATGAACCTCAGTTCGTCCATGGGGCTTGCCGCCCATCCTGAAGATAACTTCTTCGAGGACTCGCGAGCACATCGTGGGCTGGTGCGTGGCGATTTCCTGGCGTTCGGCTGGAGTTGGACACCGGACTGGGCCGTCGCACGCTACACCGATCTGGAGAACTACAACTTCTATATGCGTCGCTCGTTCGACGGCGGGTTGACTTGGACCGAAGCCCAGAACATGTCCAACCTCCCCGCCGAATCGAAGGAGAATGTGCGCGAGCCGCGTATCGTGGGTGCACCAACGAGTTCGAACCCGGCAACACCTCAGAACCCCGGCGCCTTCGTGGTTGCTTGGGGGACTGAGCTCAACCAGTACGAACACGCATCAATCGGCACCATTGATCACAACATCTTTGTCACCCACAGTGATGACTTCGGCGAGTCGTACGCACCCGTGGTGCAGCTCGACGACATCGATATCAGCGTCGAGCCCAACAGGGGCGCATTCGAGAGCCAGTTCCGCCTGAGCCCGAGCGGCGATCGTATCTTCGCCGTATGGCAGGAAACAGACCGCGACACGGGCATCACCAACACCCGCTTCCGCAACGGCAGCACCTGCCCGCCCGATCTCAACGGCGACGGCGTGCTCGACTTCTTTGATGTCAGCACATTCGCCAATGCCTATGCGACGGGCGATCTGCTCGCCGATTTCGACGGCAACGGCGTGCTCGACTTCTTTGATGTCAACGCGTTCAACAACAGCTACGCCGCGGGCTGCCCGTGAACAACTCGCATCATGCGGCGTACCGGTCCTGATGGGTTCTGAGAGAGGGACTTGGATTCATCGGATCGGAACGCTGCTCTTGGGCCTCGCGACAAGCCCGTCGCGCGGCCCTTTTTCGATTCAGTGTGTGCCGGCGCCCATCTTCTGCGCCAGCAAAAACGCCAGCTCCAGCGACTGCTGATAGTTCAGGCGCGGGTCGCACAGCGAGACATAGTTGCGGCTCAGATCGTTCTCGGTGATGCCGCTGCCGCCGCCGATGCATTCGGTGACATCCTCGCCCGTGAGCTCGAAGTGCACGCCGCCGAGGACGGTCCCCGCTTCGTCGTGACAGTCGACGGTGGTCTCGAGTTCGCTGAGGATGTCGTCGAAGTTGCGGGTCTTGATGCCGCTGGCGGTGGTGGTGCCGTTGCCGTGCATGGGGTCGGTCATCCAGAGCACGGCTCTGTCTTCGTTCTTGACCTTTTCAAGCAGCGGTGGCAGCCCGTCGGCAACCCTGCCCGCGCCCATGCGTGCGATCAATACCAGCTTGCCGGGCCTGTTGGAGGGATTGAGCGCGTCGATGAGCCGGATCAGCTCTTCGGGCTGCATGCTCGGGCCGACCTTGACGCCGACCGGGTTGTTGATGCCGCGGAAGAACTCGATGTGCGGGCCGTCGAGTTGGCGGTTGCGCTCACCGATCCACGGCAGGTGGGTGGTGAGGTCGTAGTGCCCGCTGCGGCGCGGGACGGTGCGGGTCTGGGCCTGCTCGTAGTAGAGGTTGAGCCCCTCGTGGGAGGTGTAGAAGTCCACGCGGGACGAGTCTTCGAGGCGCTGCTCGCCCAGGTTCTGCATGAACGCGATGCCGTCGGCGAGCGTGCGGGACATGTTCTCGTACTGGGCCCGGCGCATGGGTGAAACAGATGCGTTGTTAAAGAAGGAGAGATCCCAGTACTCGGGGTGGTGCAGGTCCGCGAAGCCGCCGTCGAGCAGGGATCGGATGAAGTTGAGGGTCATGGCCGCGTGCTTGTATCCCTCGACCATCAGGAACGGGTCGGGCGTGCGCGAGGCGTGATTGAAGTCGATCTGGTTGACGAGATCACCGAAGTAGCTTGGCAGCGTGCACGACTCGCCATTGATGTCCTTGGTTTCCGTCGGCGAGGATCGCGGCTTGGCATACTGCCCCGCGAAGCGGCCCACGCGGGTCACGGGCATGCGGAGCCCGTGGATCAGCACCAGCGACATCTGCAGAAGGATCTTGAGCTTGTTGGCGATTGGTTCGGATCGGCACTGATCGAGCATCTCGGCGCAGTCGCCGCCCTGAAGGATGAATCGCCTGCCCTGCTGCGCCAACGCGATGTGCTCGCGCAGTTTTTCGATCTCCCAGCTCGTGACCAGCGGGGGGAGCTGCGCCAGACGGGTCCGGGCCGCGCTGAGCGCGTCAGCGTCCGGATAATCGAACTGGGTCGCAGACGCCCCGGGGATCTGCGACCAGGAACCCGGATTCCATCCCAAGGGCGCGGGGATGCTTGTGTTGAGTTTGGATTGATCGGACATGATGGATCGGGCGAACAGCACAAAAACTGGGACAGTACACACACGCGGCGGCTCCGCAGCGACCACCCATGATAGAGTGACCGGCTATGAGCGAAACCCACGACGCGACAGATTCACACGAAACCAAGATCGGTCGATCCATCACGCTGCCTGTGCTGGATCAGGCAGAATCGCGTGCGCCGATGATGGGACGCACCAAAACGGCCCGCTGGCGGGCCGCGGTGCTCACGCTGGTCAACCTCTTGATGATCGCGCACCTGATCCAGTGGGCGATCGTCGGCATGACCATCTCGCCCATCGAGCCCAGCGAATCGATGGAGACGCTCGAGGTCGGTGTTGTGAACGCCGGCGCGATCTTCTTCCTCGTCGCGATCCTCGCGACGCTGATTTTCGGACGCTTCTTCTGCGGCTGGCTCTGCCATGTCGTGGCGCTCCAGGACCTGTGCGCCTGGATGATGACCAGGGTCGGGATCCGACCCAAGCCCTTCCGGTCCCGCTTCCTTGTCTACTTCCCCATCCTTCTCGGCGGTTACATGTTCGTCTGGCCCACCTTCAAGCGTGAGGCACTCGCCCCCGCTCTCGAGGCGGCTTCACTCGATTGGCCGGCATGGCTCCGCCCCGTCGAGCCGATCCAGCAGTGGTCCAACGGGCTCGTCGTCGAAGACTTCTGGGCGACGATGCCCCCGTGGTTCATCGCCGTCCCCTTCCTCTTTATCTGCGGCTTCGCCTGCGTGTACTTCCTGGGTGCCAAGGGCTTCTGCACCTACGGCTGCCCCTACGCCGCCTTCTTCAAGCCCATCGACACGCTTGCCCCGGTCCGCATCCGTGTCAACGACGACTGCCACCAGTGCGGCTACTGCACGAGCGTGTGCACCTCCAATGTCCGTGTGTCCGAGGAGGTCCGTGATTTCGGCATGGTCGTGGACCCGGGCTGCATGAAGACGCTCGATTGCGTCAGCGCCTGCCCGAACGACGCGCTGTCGCTTGGCTTCGGGAAGCCCGCGCTGGGTGCCAAGCCCAAGGAATCCGCGAAGGAATCACGCAAGGCCGCGCTCAAGAAACGCCGTGGTCGTTATGACCTGCTGCTGTGGCAGGAGATCCTGGCGGCGGTGCTGATGCTCTGGTTCTTCTACGCAACACGCGGCATGCTCGACATGGTGCCCATGCTGCTCGCCGGCGGGCTCGCCGCGATCGGCACGCTGATCCTGCTCATGGGGCTCAAGCTCTTCACCGAGCAGCATGTCCGGCTCTACAACTTCAAGTTCAAGCAGAAGGGGCGCATCCGCCCCATGGGCTACCTGCTCCTGCTGGTCGCGCTGGGCTTTGTGGTCGGCAGCGCCTGGTCAGGCAACGCACGCATCCTGCGCTGGAAGGGCGATCTTCGCTACAACAGCTCGCAGATCCCCACCTCGGTCCTGCTCCGCCCCGAGTTCGACCCCTCCCCCGAGCAGCGTGAGCAGGCACAGCAGGCCGTCTCCTCCTATCAACGGGCGGATTCGTTCGAGAAGGGCGGGCTGGGCTGGGCGCTCAACGCGGAGCATCGTTTGCGTCTGTCCTACTTCCTGAGCGTCCTCGATCGCAATGAGGAAGCGCTCGTCGAACTGCGCCGCGTCATCAAGGACGGCGAGCCCACCGATGCGCTCGTGCTCCAGGCCGGTCAGGTGCTGATCCGCTCGATGGACGATAACCCGGGGGATCTCGATCCGTCGGAAATCGACGCCGCGAAACGCGCAGCGCTGCTCGAACTCTACGAGGACGCGCTCAACGCACACCCCGGGCTGCACGCGATCCGTTCCGAGCTCTCGCGGAGCGCTTACTCCGTGCAGGACCGTGAGAAGGCGGAGGCCTACTGGGCGATCGAGGGGTACAGCGATGACCCGCTGTTCTCGATCTCGCACGCGAGCTATAAGGGATTCGAGGGCGATGTCGCCGGTGCACGACTTTTGTTCGAGCAGGCCGCCGAGCAGGCCGCCGAGCTCGATCGACCGGCGGGGCTCTGGATCGATATCGCGCGCACCGCGTTGCAGTTCGGGGTTCAGGACCTGGCCCTGGAACTGGTGCAGCGTGCGATCGATGATCCCAGCGCGACGGCCCTGACCTGGCTCGCGGCGGGCGAGATCGCAAACGCCGTCGGTCAGCGGGACCTCGGCGGAGAACGCGCCCAGCACGCGCTGACAATGCCGGGCATCGATCAGCCCATGGTGATCGCCCGGGCCGCGGGTGTGTTGCTCAGCCGGGTCGCGGATATGCCGCAGCTCGAGCTGTATGTCGCCCAGCTTGAGCAGTCGCTGGCGCAGCTTCCCGAGGAAGACGAGCGTCGCGCCGAGATCATCGATCAGCTCGAGCAGGGCCGGGCCAAGCTCGAACAGCTGCGCGCCGACCTCCAGCTTGGTCAGAAGATGCTGGTTCAAGCCGCGGATGAGGCTCACGACCCGTTCGAACAGTTCGCGATCGCCCGGGGCATGGTCTTCGCCGGCAACGGGCTCAATCGCCCGGAGCTGCTTGAGCAGGGCATCACGGTCCTTGAGCAGATCGCCGACGAGCACCCCGAGTTCCCGATCATCGGGCATGACCTGAGCAGTCTGTTCTACCAGATGGGTCGTGGCCCGGAGGCGCTCGAGCGTCTGATCCAGGCCGCCGAGCGCGACGAGGGCAGCGCGTTGCTCGCGCAGCGCGCGGCGGAGATGAGTCAGGCGGTCGGCGACGAAGCGCAGGCGCAGCGTTGGAGCGAAGAAGCGCGTCGACGCGCGGAGCAATGATCGGATCCGGCACTGATAAGCGCGAAAAGTGCGCACAACAGTGAAATCCGGAACTTTACATGCATGTTGTGTGTGTTTCTTGATGTGCAAAGTTCAGTATGCGCAGAAACAGGGTCGATTGGGTGTCCACGCACACGCCGACGCTGTGCGCCGTGTGTTGCCCTCAGGCTGAGTGGCGGCACCTGAACAAATCGGCCTGCCTGGGATACGCCCGGGAGGCCCAGCACCCGACACCGCCCGAGAACACTCTGGGCACACGGAGATCACCAAATGGCTACCCGCACCAAGAAACACACCGCCAAGAAAACCACCGCAAGGAAGAGCACCGCCAAGAAGACCGCGGCACGCAAGCCCGCAGCAAAGAAGGCCACCAGCGGTCGCAAGACCACGGCCCGCAAGACCACGGCCAAGAAGACCAC
>CAYQRD010000022.1:0-5192 GCA_964419845.1 uncultured Phycisphaeraceae bacterium | reverse complement strand
AAGACCACGGCCAAGAAGACCACCGCTCGCAAGCCAGCTGCAAAGAAGACCACGGCAAAGAAGACTGCCGCCCGCAAGCCTGCAGCCAAGAAGACCACCACGGCTCGTAAGACCACGGCGAAGAAGACCACCGCTCGCAAGCCCGCGGCGAAGAAGACCGTGACCCGCAAGCCCGCCGCCAAGAAGACGACCGCTCGCAAGACCGTCGCCAAGAAGAGCCCGGCACGCAAGACCACGGCCCGCAAGACCGCGACCAAGCGCGTCGTCAAGAAGGCACCGGTCCGCAAGACCGCCGCCAAGAAGACCGCGACCCGCAAGCCCGCGGCGAAGAAGACCACCACCGCTCGCAAGAGCGCGGTTCGCAAGCCCGCGGCAAAGAAGACCGTGAGCCGCAAGCCCGTCGCCAAGAAGACGACTGCTCGCAAGACCACGACCCGCAAGAGCGTTGCCAAGAAGAGCACCGCACGCAAGCCCGCAGGCCGCAAGACTGTTGCCCGCAAGGCCGTCGCCGGTCGCATCACCCGCAAGCCCGCCGCACGCAAGACCACCTCGCGTCGTCGCGCCGCCTGATCGGACCACCACTCCGATCGACGCCTCTCTTTGTTTGAAACCACAGACAACGCCGACCCGCTGGGTCGGCGTTGTTGTTTTTGCCCAGGCAGCTCCGAATAACTTTTCCCGGAACGCTCCTGATTCTGGTTATTACGCATTCATCCCCTGATAACTGACACAGACAGAACTCATCTCCTCTGCCGAATCTCCGAAAGCCTTGCCCATCAACGGCTTGGGTGTATTTTCTCATTGAACAACGGGTCTGATTCCCGAGTGACATACAAGTGAACACAGGAGACTAGAGATGAAGAATACATTCGCTATTGCTGTGATCTGTGCCGTCACATCGGGCAGCGCCCTGGCCGACAGCGTTGAAGTTCGTTACACGGGTGTCGCGGGCGACAGCATCGCCATGCACCTGCGTGTTGCGGGCGGGACCTACTTCGCGGGCCATATGAATCATGTGTTCACTTCGGGCGACCGCGCCGGTGAGACCTTCGCATCGTTCTGCATCGACTTCGCTGAGAGCGCGAGCACCAGCGGGGCAACCTACGAGATCGTGGACATCGCGGACGCCCCGATGCCCGGCACGCCCTACGGGCAGGTCATCGCGGATCGCATCAACGCTGTTGTCGCAAACGCCGCGGCGCTTGGTTGGATCGATAACCAGCTCCAGGCAGACACGAATCAGACCGACTACCTCGCCAAGATGGGCGCAATCCAGGCCGCGGTCTGGGAAGCCTTCGGCAGCGACATCAATGTTGGCTCGGATCGCACGACCAACGCGCTCGAGAGCTACTACAGCATCCTGATGGACGACCAGACTTTCGACAGCGAGCTGCGTCTGCACGGGCTCAAGGCCATCGTCGCGAGCGGTCAGCAGGACATGCTCTATGTCGTCCCCCTGCCGCCGGCCGCGTTCGCAGGATTGGGCATGCTCGGCACGATCGCCGGCGTTCGGACCATCCGCCGACGCAAGTAAACCCACCTCATCAGGTCATCTCCAGACACTGCACACACCCCGGAGTTCTCCGGGGTGTGTGTTTTTGTGCCCCCCGAACTGGCGGTGTGAATATGGGAAGCTTGGCGAATAAAGAGAAAATCGGACCTTGGGTGGTCCGAGAGCACCAAATTCATGACTCTCTGGGTCGTAATTCCGCCATAAACATTGACTTACCCGCAGAATCGGACAATTTAACTCGGGACGGTCCGGGTGAGAGCCCCGGCTGGATTGTGTATCGGGCGAGTCCAATACACAGAGGGATCCAGATGCTATCAAGCGGGAATGAGACCCCGCCAAATGAGAGGGTGTGCCAATGTCTGGCCATTCGATGACCCGAAACCTGCTGATCGCCGCGGGACTGTGCGCCGCTTGTTCGATCACGACCGCACAATCCAATGGTTTGGGCGCGTTCGCGATGTCGATGCATGAGCACATGATCGCTGCGAGCCAGAACGACACGGGACCTGCCTTCAGCTTTCAAACCACTGATTTCGGCGGCGATCTCAGCTCGATCACTGTCCTGCTCGATCCAGGCAGCACCACTCAGGGCCGATTCCACGGCTTGAACAACGCGGGCTCGGATGACGACATGCGGGGCGGAACAAGCCAGGGCCTGAACTCGTTCAACGAGTTCACACCCAAGGAAGACGGGCTCAATGTGGTCCCGCTTCCCCCGGCAGCCTTTGCCGGATTCGGGCTCCTCACGGGTGTCGCGGGCGTGCGGTACTTCCGCCGAATCAAGCGCTGATCGCACGCACCATCGACTTCTGAACCCCGCAGAACCGCGGGGTTTTTTCTTGTCTCAGGTGTCTTTCGTCTGATAACCGATAGCCAGATTCAAACCCTGTCAATATGCGTTAAACACCCCATGTTTAGGGGTAATTATCCTTGGTCTGGGGTGATCTCTGTATACGCTGGGGTCCGCTCAGGGCGCTCTGTGTGCGCGGCCCTGTCCCATATGTTCGAAGATGAGAGGACCCCAATATATTCCGTCAATCAACTATGATCGCCCTCGGGGCGGTTGCCACCATCGCTGCCTCCGTTTCCGCGGACACCGTCGACCTGGATTACACAGGCATCGTCGGTGGTACCAACGCCCTGCACGCTCGGATTGGTTCAAGCACCTATTACGCCGGGCACATGAGCCACACGATCACCAGCGGCGCAACGCGGGCCAGTCGTTCAACACCTTCTGCATCGAGCTCGAGGAATATGTGAGCAACGGCTCGGCGACCTATGAGATCGTGAACCTCGCCGACGCGCCCAACCCCGGCAGCGACTACGGGCAGGCGAAGGCCGACGCGGTCAGCGCGATTGTGGCCAATGCCTTCGCGATGGGCTGGATCGATGATCGCATGCAGGCCGTCAGCAGCGACGCTTCGCTGAACCTGGCGCGCATGGGTGCGATCCAGGCCGCGATCTGGGAAGCCCTGGGTCACGACTTCCAGGAGAACAGCTCGAGCACCAGCAACGCGCTGCGTGATCGCTACGCGGACCTGCTCAACGAGAACAGCTTCGACGCTGATCTTCGTATGCACGGTCTCCGCGCCGTGGTTGCAGCGGGCCAGCAGGACATGCTCTACATCGTCCCGCTGCCGACGGCTGCTTGGGCGGGCATGGGCATGCTCGGCCTGTGCATGGGCGTGCGGACGATCCGTCGGCGCTGATCGGCTTTGAGGAACAGATACCCCGAGGATCACCCCGCACACCGCGGGGTGATCTTTTCATTCACTGCCGGAGTTGTCGGGATCCGACGAGCGGATGATCTGAGCGTACGACTCGCCCTCGATGAAGCGATGATCGATTTCGAGGAATCGAGTCTCGAAGCAGCGTGTGCAGTTGCCCAGACAGCCAAGACACTCGTAGCCGCGTGCGATGAGGTCGTTGCGCTCGGCGAGGTTGCGCGGGTTGTTCACGCAGAACCGGACTCTGGGCGTGTGTTCGCTCACCCCCGAGGGTAGATCATTCATTGAGCGGTGTCATGATCAATCGCTCGAGTCTTTGCAGCCGTGCGCGGAGTTCGTTGTTCTCGCGTCGGAGTGACTCGATCTGGGCGTTCTGCTCGTCGCGGAGTTCCTGCATCGCGTCAACGACCATCGCCTCAAAGCCGCGCGGCGTGAGCATGAGTGTGCCGTCGGGCGATTCGTCGATCCACTCGGGCAGGACCTTGCGGACTTCCTGGGCGACGAAGCCGGTCTGCGTGCCGGGCATGTACATGGGGTTGGAGGGGTCGTTGTACTCGTAGGTGATCGGGCGCAGCGACAGCAGCGTGCTGAGCGAGCCGTGCAGCTCGGCGATGTTCTTTTTCTGGCGTGCGTCAGAGAGGACGGCCCAGGGGCCGCCGCCGGGCTTGAAGGCGTTGGCGGTTGCGAGCAGGTTGTCGTTGAGTATGAAATTGACCCCGTCGAACTGGTTGCCGTTGATGGTCGTCAGCGCCGAGGTGATGTTCAGCAGTCCACTGGATGACAACGAGAGCACCGCGGAGCTTGAGATATCAACCGATGCGGTGGCATCGAGATTGATGTTTGAGGCGTTGAGTGCGTAGCCAGCGGAATCGAGCGTCATGCTGGAAGCGGCGTTGATCAGCGAGAAGCCGTTGCCGGCGATCAACTCGATGTTCCCCTGTCCCGCGCTGATGGTAATGTTCTTCTGCACGCTCGTGAGCGCCATGTCGCCCGCGGCAGTGATGAGCTCAAGATCACCGTTGGCCGCACTGACGCCAAAGCCGTCGGCCGCCTGAATCCCTGAATAGCTGAAGAGGGCACCGACACCGCCGTTGGGTCGGATGGTGAGCCCGAGATCATCGTTGAGCACATTGATCGCGAGGCTGCCCTCGTCGTCGGTGCCCTCGAAGAGCCCATCAGAGATCTCGCTGAGTGAGGGGATCCGCGCGTTGAGCGCGTACGCGGCCATCGGCGCCGCGGCCAGCTTGGTGCGGGGCGTGAGCGGGAAGTCCTCCTCGATCCCGCCGGGCGGGTCGAGGATGACGATCTGCATGTAGCGTTCGTCGCCGTTGAAAACGGGGAAGCCGTTGAAGGTGTCGCCGAAGTCCAGCAGCACCGTGAAGCGTCCACGCTCGTCGAACTGCACGCTGCGGGTCAGCAGCGGCGAGACGACATCGTTGATGCCGTTGCCTGTTGGGTTTGCGAACAGCTGGAAAGTGAGATCCAGCGTGATGTCGACGGGCATGTCGTTGAACTGGAGCTGCCCCTGGAAGGTGAAGGCGTTGGTGGCGGGGGTGCCGGTCTGGGCCATCGCGGCGGCAGGGGCCCAGAGCAGCAGCAGGGCGACGGTACGGATCAGCTTCATGTGCAATCTCCTCTCGAGGAAATGCTACCAGAACGGCTGATTTGCACAAGAAGTTTGTTGGTACACAACAAGCTCGCAGCGGTCAGCACGCGCCGAACTGGTCACGCAGCATGCGTTCGACCTCGATGACTCCCTCGATGGCCTGGAACCGGTGACGGCTGGCGGTCTGGGAGGTGTGCCCCGCGCCGCGGGCGGACTCGAAGGTGAGGGTGCCGCTGCCGTCTTTGTACTCTTTGCGGGCGAGGTGGATGAGCTCGTCGCCGCGGTAGTCGCGCTCGGTGATGGAGCCGTCGCGGTGGACGGTGATGATGATGGCGCGTTTGTTGGT
>CAYQRD010000021.1:0-32963 GCA_964419845.1 uncultured Phycisphaeraceae bacterium | reverse complement strand
ACCCGCGACCTGGCCCAGCGACCTGCCCGCCTCCAAGTTTGCTTCGCTGCTCAAACCCACGCCCGACGGCTGCCAGATCGGGCTCCTCGGCGTCCCCGACGACACCGGTGTCAAGCTCAATCACGGACGCCCGGGTGCCGCCCAAGGCCCAAGCGCCCTGCGAGCGGCGCTCGCACGCTACGGCGTCGCGGCCCCCCACGACTGGGTCTGGCCGACCATCTGGGACGCGGGTGATGTCGAGATCGTCCCCAGCGATCTGCACACCACACACGACCGGGTCACACAGGCCACCACCGCCATGATGGAGCAGGGCGTGCTCCCCATCATGATCGGCGGCGGCCACGATCTCACCTTCCCCTTCGTGCGGGGCGTGGCCGAGTACCACAAACCCATGCACGGCATCTACTTCGATGCTCACCTCGATGTCCGCGCCGAAACCGGCTCGGGCATGCCCTTCAGAAAGCTCATCGAAACCGGGGCTGCCGAGTCGCTTCGTGTGCACGGGCTCGACGCCTACGCCAACAGCCGAGAGCACATCGAGTGGTTCAGCGCCCATGGTGGCCGAGTCGCCGGGCGGACTCACGACGACGACTGGCTCGCCCAGCCCACCTTCGTCTCGCTCGATATGGATGTCTTCGACAGCGCCCACGCCCCAGGCGTCAGCGCCCTCAACCCCTGCGGCTGGTCGCCGCAACTCGGCGAGCAGTGGGTCTACGAGGCCGGCCGCCACAAGCAGGTCAAGTGCTTCGACATCATGGAGCTCTCGCCCCCCCACGATCAGGACGGACGCACCGCACGCTTGGCCGCAAGAATGCTCCTCGCCTTCCTGCGCGGCTTCAGTGAGAGACGATCATGAGCACCCCCATCGCCATCACCAACGCCCGCCTGCTCACCCTCGCCCACGGCAGCGCACCCCGGCGCGGCAAGGCCATGCAGAAGCTCGCCCCCATCGACCACGGCTCGATCCTGATCCGCGACGGCGTGATCGATGCGATCGGCCCGTCGCTCAAGCTCCCCGAGGATGCCCAGATCTTCGACGCCGACGGGCGCGTCGTCATGCCCGCCTTCGTCGACTGCCACACTCACGCCTGCTGGGCCGGCGATCGCCTAGACGAATGGGAACAAAAGCAACGCGGCGCGACCTACCTCCAGATCCTCGAATCCGGCGGCGGCATCATGTCCACCGTTCGGGCCGTGCGCGAGGCGAGCATCGATCAGCTCACCGAGTCGCTCCTCGAACGCCTCAACTGGATGCTCCGCGAAGGCACCACCGCCTGCGAAGTCAAATCCGGGTACGGCCTGAGCACCAAAGACGAGCTCAAAATGCTCGACGCCATCGTGCTCGCAGACCAGAACTGGCCCGGGCGTGTCTCCCCCACCGCCTGCATCGGGCACGCCAAGGACGGCGATGTTGCTGACTTCGTGAACCAGACCATCAGCGAGACGCTCCCGGCCGTCCACGAGCGCTACCCCGGCGTCACCATCGACGCCTACACCGAGCAGGGCGCGTGGTCCGTCGACGAAACCGTCCGCCTCTTCAATGCAGCCAAGGACCTCGGGCACCAGCTGCGGATCCACGCCGACCAGTTCAACGCACTGGGCATGCTCGAAGCCGCGATCGAACTGGGCGCCCTGAGCGTCGACCACCTCGAAGCCACGCAAAAAGAGTCACTCAAGAAACTCGCCCAATCGAACACGATGGGCGTAATGCTCCCCTGCTCGGGCTTCCATGTAGACGACCGATACGCCGACGGGCGCGCCTTCATCGACGCCGGCGGAGCGCTGGCGATCGCCACCAATGTCAACCCCGGCTCGGCCCCGTGCCTCTCGATGCCCATGGCCATTGCGCTGGCGACACGCAAGCTCGGGATCACCGCCGCAGAGGCGATCACCGCCAGCACCATCAACGCCGCGTCATTGCTCGGGTTCGATGACCAGGGCACGCTCGAAGTCGGCCAGCGCGCCGACCTGATCATGCTCCGCCACCGCGATGAGCGCCAGCTCGGCTACACCTTCGGCGGCTCGCCGATCGAGCTCGTCATCTGCAACGGTTCGATCGTCGCCTGAATCTCACCTGATCCGCGACACGATGTTCTCGACCAACGCCGAAACACCCGCGTACACCTGCGCCGGGTCCTTCGCCTCCATGTAGGCCGGGTTGGACACGATGTTGTTCGCGTCGTCCTCCACGATCGCCTCGGCGTCGGCCTCGACATGCATCGCGCCCGTCTGCCCGATCGCCGCCGCGGTGCCCGCGTCGTGACCGATCGTGACCCTCACGCCCTTGCCACCAAAGACCTTCGCCCCCAGCGCCGGCGCGATGCACATGAACCCGATGGGCTTGCCCGCGTCGTTGGCCTCGCGCAGCACCCGCTCGACCTGCGGGTCGACATCGCAGTCCGCACCTTTCATCGCGAAGGTGCACAGATTCTTGGCCGCCCCGAACCCGCCGGGCAGCATCAACGCGTCGTAGTCCGCGCCGTTGACATCCTTGAGATCGACAATCTCGCCGCGAGCGATCCGGGCCGACTCGGTCAGCACATTGCGCTTCTCACCAGTCGGCTGCTGCGTGCGATGGTCAACGACATCGAACTCACGATCGGGTGCCATGCACTGATACTCGATCCCGTGCTGCGCCAGCGCGATCAGCGTCGCCGCCGCCTCATGGATCTCGCTGCCATCGAACACCCCGCACCCGCTGAGAATCACTCCGACCTTGCCCATGCCTGACCTCCGCTTCTGAATATGGCTTACCGAGCACTCTTGTGCAACCTGGCAAACTTTACAAGCGAGTGCCCGACATTGTTCGCCATGTTCCTTGCGAACTCGTCCTTGAGCTGCCCGTTGTCATCGAACGCCTCATGCGCTTTGCCAAGCGCAAACTCTTGAGGAATCACATGCATCTGCAGCTGCGTGAGCACCTGACGCACATGGCGGATCCCGCGCAACCCGCCGATCGCCCCCGGTGAAGCCGCGAACAGCGCACACACCTTGCCCTTGAAGCAAGCGAGCGACTCCTCGTCGGGGCGTGGACGCGAGGCCCAGTCGATCGCATTCTTGAGCGCACCACTGAATGAACCGTTGTACTCGGGTGAGCTGATCAGCACGCCATCCGCGGCGATCAGACGCCGCTTGAGCTCCATCGCCGATTCAGGAAACGATGCGGCCTCCAGGTCCTCATTGAACATCGGCAGATCCAGCTCGCTCAGCGAGATGTGATCCAACTCCACATCGCCCAGCCCGCTTATTGTCTCTCCGACGCACTTGAGAATCTTGGTATTGAATGAGCCTTTCCGGAGTGAGCCGGAGATCATGGCGATCTTGATCGGGTTTTCGGGCATACTGATCTTCCTTTCGCGCGTATCGCGTCTGGGTCTACTGTACACGGCGCGTCGCGATGACGAAAAGCCGGGCACGCGAAGCGCACCCGACTATATACTTGTTTCAACAAATGTCTACCCGCCCGACATTCCGGTTTTTACCAGCATGTCCGCGAGGAGAGATTCCGTCGAACAGGACGCACCGCACGGACCGGTCGGGCGCGATGATCCTGATAGCGTGATGTATACACCCGCCGGAGCGAGAGCCGCAGATCGTCCCAGCCCCAGCGGATCTGCACCGAGTACTGGTCTGCGTGCCAACGCACATCGGGCTTGCAATGGCCGTAATCAACCCGAAGGCATCCATCCTCAATCCATGCCCGATAGCCCGCCCGACGGAACGCCCCCGCGACCTGCGCGAGCATGCCACGCCCGCTTGTGATCTGGGTGCTGTAACCATCGATCGTGATCCGCCCCGCGTACTCGACCGCGGCACATCCGCATGTGCTGCTGTGGCGATGAAGATCCCGATGCCCTGACCACGCGCCCCCGCTTGCATGGGCCAGCCCGGTGCCAGCCGCGAGTGTCGCAAAAATGGAGAGGAGACCAACCCGGCTTGTGATTGTGCTTTGACGACTCATGTGATGTCCTTTCTGAACTGGACCACCGGCATGGTGGACTCGCTGAAGAACACACACAAGTAAGTGAAGACTGACATTTGTGCCTGATGCAGAACAGCGAACCGCGTTTTTGTGCCAGAAACGGCCCTGCCATCAAAAGAATCTGTGTTTTTCCCATTTCCATGTCAGAATCTCACCATGAGATCGGTTGAACTCATAGAGAAGCGCATGCGAACAGGTGCGTGATTGGAGAAGCCATGCAGCATCAGTCCCAAATCCGAGCCGACGAATCGAACAAAGGGAAGAGCCCCATCGCGACCACGATCGTGACCGCGTCGCACACCAACGAGCTCTCGCCTATCGAGGCCGCCATCATGGACTGCTGCAACACGCTGCATGAAGCCCGCGACCGTCAGGATCTACGGACCATCCGCGAAGTCTCCAAAGAGCTCGAATCGCTCCTCGACCGCTACGACGCGACCGATGGCGAGGACCACCCCAACCCGGCGTGGGCCCGTGCCAATCAGCGTGCCCTCGCGCTCTCCGCGATGGGGCACATCGATCAGGCGATCCGTTTGGAAATGACCGCCCTCAAATACGCCGACACCCCAAGGCGCAAAGAGATCTCCTACGGCAACCTCGCCGACCGCTGCCTGAGATTGGGCGAGCCCGATCGGGCGGTGGGGTACTTCCTCGACGCGATCAACGCGAACCCCGATTCGGTCCCGGTGCTGATCACCGGTGCCCATGCCCTGCATGAAGCGGGCTACAGCGAACAGGCGGACACGATCTTTCGCACGCTGCTCGAGAACGAGCAGCTGCTCACTCCAAGCTCAGAACTCGGCGCGTACCTCGATTGCGACATCCGCACACGCAATCTCAGCGAGGTCCTCCCCTCGCTCTCGACGCTTTACGATCGCTGGGCGATCATGAACGCACGGAACAGTCAGCACAAGGGGGGTGCGTTGTGAAACCCACCGACCACGACCGCTTCTGGCATCTGTACAATCAAGACGCACGCATCCCCATCGAACGAGCCTGTCGCCACGCCTCACGGGTCAAGACCGACTCGACGATGGATATCGACGACATGATTGCCTGGGTCGACACCCGTGTGTGGACCATGCTTGAGAAGGACGCCTACCCCACTTTCCACGACGACCCTACGCCCGAGCAGGCGATCGACCGCCTTATCAAGCACGCCCCCACGCTCGCACGCTGGGCGTACTTGGCGCTGTGCCGTTCCCACTTCCGTCGTCTCGAACAGCGGGCCGGTTTCATGTCCGGCATGTCCCGCGCCGAGCGTTTGTCCATGGCCAGTGCAGTGGACAGCAAGATCGAAAAGCGTGAAGAGCTCGATAACGCGATCAGCGCTCTGCGCCAATCGCTCAATGCCAACGAAAAACAAAGGCTCGCTGCATCGGTCAGCGACAAGGAAGACCGCAGCCGGGTGGCGCTCGTACTGGGCGCGACTCGCAGGGAAGACGATTCCATGATCCGGAAAGTCAACGCCGAAACAGTTCACACCAATACCGTGCAGCAGATGCGTTCCCGAGCCCGACGACGCGCTCAGGAGGTCCTCGACGCCGCACGCAAGGCCCAGCTCTGGCTGATCGTCGGCACGACGATCCTGACACTCTCCATGACCAGCGCCGTCGCAGAAGCCGGCGAGCAATCCGGTGGACGCAAAGGACGCATCATGGACACACAGAGCTGCTCTGTGCTGTTCGATCACAGCAACACCCTCTTCCGAGGCGAGCAGAGCGGCGGACGCAAGCCCTGAGACCCAGCGCGATCGCATTGATCCCGGATTTTCATGTTTCCCGGAATAGTCCACGCGTCTCGTCTGTATACATGGCATGAACAAATCCGCACTCTACGCGTCCATCGCCATGCTCCCCGTACTCGCGTTCGCCCCGCTGACAAACGCGGGGCCCGAGTCCATGCCCGCAACCAAACTCGAGAAGCTCACCGAGCCACTCAAGGTGGGTGATCGGGTGCCCATGTTCTCCATTGATGACGCGGGCAGCGAGGGTGTCCACGATCTCGGCAAACTGCTCGAATCGGGCCCCGTCGTCGTGACCTTCTTCCGAGGCTCGTGGTGCCCGTACTGCGTCTCTGAACTGACCGATGTGCAGAAGCGACTCGAGGACATCACCTCCGCAGGCGCGACCGTGCTCGCCATCTCACCCGAGAAGCCCAGCGCCACAGCGGATCTTACCGAACAGAAGAAACTCGGATTCCTCTTCGGCACCGACCATGACAACGAACTGGCGACCAAGCTCGCCCTCTCGTTCAAGCTCGATGCCAAAACCATCAAGAGCTACAAGCAGTACGGCATCGACCTGCCCAAGTCCAACGACAGCAAAGTGTGGCAGCTCCCCATCCCCGCGACCTACATCATCGACACCGACGGCACGATCGCCTGGGCCTTCTTCGACGAAGACTACAGCAAGCGTGCCGACTACAAGAAGGTCGTCAAGCAGCTCCAGCAGATGCAGCAGGACGACTGAGCCCGGACATCACTCCCAAGCCCCCTCTTCGGCGGGTGCAGCGCCGTGTGGTCTGCACCCGTCTTCTTATGCGCTACGCGGAGCACTCACGCGTGGATAATCCTGTCGAGCTGTTCACGCAACCGCTTCTCGCTCACCTGAATCGATGTCCGCAGCTCCTGCGCAAAGCTCGCAACCCGGAACTCCTCGACCATCCATCGCAGCGTCCAGAAATCGTCGGCAACCTCAGCATGATGCGCCCCCTGCGCCATCAGCTCGCGCAGGCACTGGGTCCACGCGTACACACGATCCGCGACCTTAGCGTCCCGGTCGGGGCCGATGGACCGCAGCTTATCGAGCCGGATCTCTATCGCACGCAGGAAGCGTGCATAGCACCAGAGCCAGCGGGTCGGTGCCGTCAGCAGTGCGTCCTCGGCCAGCAGCAGCCCGAGCTGCCCACGCATATCCTCGACCGCACGCGACCATGCGGGCGGATGCTTCTCAGCCAGCCGCCCCTGCACCTTCATGAGCGAGTCAAAGATCTGAGTGAAGTTGGTGATCACACGGTTGGTCTCGTCCACACCCCGATCCCATGCCCCAATGAGGCCCAGCTCGAACTCGTCCTTGTTTCGAGGGATGTCCTGATTGTCGACGCAGATGACCTTCCCGACACGCGTCCAGATGATCGACTCCAGGTCACCCGCCATGCCGCTGGCTGCGGCGAGCATGTGCAGGCGTGTATAGCCCGGCAGGTTTTTGAGCCGCAGCCGCAGCTCACGCCGGATCGCGAGCCCGTAGAGCAGCCCGAGCCCCGAGCGTGTGTGCAGGTCAGACTCCCACTGTGTCGCCAGCACTCGCAGCGAGACCTTGCCGTCCTCAACGAGCAGCGAGGGGAACCCGACGACCTTGGGTGAGCCCGGACGCGAGAACTCGATTGTTTCCGGGAGTTCATCGAACTCCCAGCCGATCATCCCCGTGCGCTCAATGCCCGCGCCCGCCTGCTGAACAACCTTGGTTGCTTCCTTGGCGAACCTGGCCTGCAGCGCCCCGAGATCGCGTGACGCTTCGAGGGCCTTGCCGTGCTCATCGATGACCTCAATACGCGGCGAGAGATACGACTCGAGCTGATCGCGACGGAAATCCTCGGGCCTGATCGTGATCCCGGTGCGTGCCGAAAGCTCGCTCGCCAGCTGCGATTCGATCGAGCCGCGATCCTCCTTGACAAGCGGGGCGAGTTCTCCTGCGATCTGATTCGCATCGAACTGACGGCGGAGACTCTTGGGCAGCGAACGCACCAACGCCTCGATGCGGGGTGCGATAAGCCCGGGCACCGACCAGTCCACCCGCTGGCGTGTGAGCTGATGCAGCGCCGCCACAGAAACGCGGATCGTCGCCCCGTCGACATCCTGACCGGGCTCAAACGCGTATTTGAGCTTCGAGGTCGCCCCGGCGAACTCGACCGCATCCGGGAACGCCTCGGGGGTGACCTCCCTGGGCATGTGTTCAAGCACATCGGCCCGGGTCATTTTGAGGACATTCGCGTTTGTCGATTCCGCTTTGCGGATCCACTTCTCGAAGGCTTTGGTCGCGAATATATCCTTGGGCAGGCGCTGGTCGTAGAAGTTGAACAGCGTCTGCGTGTCCGCGATCAGGTCGTTGCGTCGTGCTTTGGCCTGCAGGTCCCCCACCTCTTTGATGAGACGACGGTTGTGCTTGAGCGCCTTCGAGGATGAACGCATCTGGTCATCGATCAGGGCGTGATGGATGAACAGCTCGCGGCTGAGCTTGGGATCGATCGGTCCGTAATGCACCGTTCGGCGTGGAACAATGTCGAGCCCGAACAGCGTCACCTTCTCGTCGGCCACGACCCGCCCCGTCTGCTCGTCCCAGTGCGGATCGCTGTGCGTCTTCTTGATCAGGTGCGCCGCGGCCTCTTCGATCCACTGCGTGTCGACCGCCGCGACAGTGCGTGCATAGACCTTGCTGGTGCGCACGATCTCGGCGCACATGACCCACTTTGGCTTGGCGCTGAACAGGGCCGAGCCGGGTGATATCGAGAATGATGAGTTTCGGGCTCCCTTGAACTCGTGCGTCTCGCCCTTGGTCCCGATGTTCGCAAGCAGGCCTGTGAGCAACGCCCGATGAACCGCGTCGGGGTCGTTGTGCCCCTTCTCGGGATTGATGCCCATCTCGATCGACAGTGATCGGAGTTGCCGATAGACCTCTCGCCACTCATCGATACGACGATTCGAGAGGTACAGCTTCTCGCAGGCCTTGGCGAGCTTGCGCCGCGTGAGATTGAGATGCTGCTGGTGGTACCAATCCCATATTTTGATGTACGACAGAAAATCCGAGCCCTCGACCTGGAACTGCTCGTGCGCCTGATCCGCTGCATCGCGTTTCTCGTGCGGCCGCACGCGCGGGTCCTGCGAGGACAGCGCCGACGCAATAATCAGCACATCGTGCACACACTGCTCTTCCTTGGCCGCGAGCACCATACGGGCGATGCGTGGGTCCACGGGCAGGCGTGCCATGGTTTTGCCCATGCTCGTGAGTCTGCCGTCCTCCTCGATCGCCCCCAGCTCACGCAGGGTCTCGAAGCCGTCTCGCCACTGGCGATGCTCAGGTCGATCCAGGAACGGGAAGGACTCGGGCTCGCCGAGGCTCAGGTCCGCCATCTGCAGGATCACTGAAGCGAGGTTCGATCGCAGCAGCTCGGGCTGGGTGAACGCGTCGCGGGTCTCGAAATCCGTCTCAGAATACAGCCGCACACACACGCCCGGTGCGATTCGCCCGCACCGCCCTGCCCGCTGGTTCGCGCTCGCCTGGGAGATCGGCTCGATGAGCAGCCCGTGGATCTTGGTGCGCGGGTTGTACCGCTTCATGCGAGCGCTGCCCGGATCGACGACCGACTTGATGTTGGGCACCGTGAGCGAAGTCTCGGCCACATTGGTCGCGATGATCACCCGGGGGCGACCGCTGGGCTTGAACACCCGCTGTTGCTCCGCCGCCGACAATCGGGCGTAGAGCGGGATGATTTCCGTACCCTCGGGAAGATGGTCCCGCTTGCGCAGCTCGTGGGCGGTCTGACGGATCTCGCGCTCGCCGGGCATGAAGACCAGCACATCGTCATGCCGCTCGTTGATCAGCTGGGCCGCTGCATATGACGCCGCCTCGTCGATGTTCATCCCCGAGGTGATGTGATCCGGCTCGTATCGCATCTCGACCGGGTAGGTCCGCCCCGAGACCTCAATCACCGGCGCGGGTTGGCCCCTGGTCCCGAAATGCTCGGCGAAGCGTTCGGCGTCGATTGTGGCCGAGGTGATGATCAGCTTCAGATCAGGCCTGCTATGCAAAACCCGGTGCATGTAGCCAAGCAGGAAGTCGATATTGAGCGATCGCTCGTGGGCCTCGTCGATGATGATCGCGTCGTATTGGCGCAGTTTGGGGTCGCCGCGGGTCTCGGCGAGCAGGATGCCGTCGGTCATGACCTTGATGAAGGTCTGCTCGTTGGTGCTGTCGGAGAATCGGATCTTGGACCCGACCTGATCGCCAAGCTTCACGCCGAGTTCCTCGGCGATGCGCGACGCGACCGAGCGGGCCGCGATGCGGCGCGGCTGGGTGTGCCCGATCATGGCGCCGACACCGAGGCCGAGATCGAGGCACATCTTGGGGAGCTGTGTTGTTTTACCGGAACCGGTCTCGCCGCACACGATCACGACTTGGTTGTCGCGGATCGCCTGCATGATCTCTTCGCGCCGCTCCGAGACCGGCAGTTCCTCGGCGTAGGTCACCTTGGGCGCATTGGCCTTGCGGAGCTCATAGCCCGTGATCGCCCGCTGCAGATCAGCACGGATCGATTGCTCGATCTTCTCGCGATGCTTCGGGTCACCCTTACGCTCGAGGCCCTTGAGGCGGCCAATAAAACGCCCCCTGACCGAGGGTGGACAGCTGGCGATCAGGGACTGAAGCGTCGGCTCGGGTTGGGGATTGGGATCGCTCACCGCGCGTTCGACCTCACGCGCTGACGGCGTTGACAATATTGCGGGCCCGCTCGGGGTCCACCGGATTCTTCCAATACCCGTCGTGCTTGATGTACGAGCCCACGATCAACGCGTCAGCGTGCTCGCTGAGTGAGGCCGCGTACCCGGGTGTGACCCCCGAGCCCACGATCACCGGCAGCCTGGTCGCACTCCGCACGGCCTTGACATCATCGAGCGCGGCGGCCTTGCCCGTAGAAATCCCCGTCACCACAAACCCATCGGCCCCGAAGAACTCGCCGGCATGGGCGGTCTCGGCCAGGTCCACATCGCTGGTGATCGCGTGCGAGGCATGCTTCTTCTTGATGTCGCAGAACACCTTCACATGCTCGGCCCCGATCGATTTGCGATAACGAAGCAGGCCCCCCGCTTCGGCTTCCGCCAGCAAACCCTCGTCGGCGATATGGGCAAACACGAAGTTCTCGCAGCGGATGAAGCTCGATCCGATCATGTGGGCGATCGCGATCGCTTGCTTATTGCCCCCCGAGAGCACCTGCACGCCGATGGGGATCTGGACGCTGTGGCGCACGCTGTGGGCCACGAGGGTCATCGCGGAGACGATCTCCGGCCCGAGCTGATCGCCATGGACATAAGGGGCATCGTGCATGTTCTCGACAATGACAGCATCAAAGCCCGCGTCTTCGAGCTGGCGGGCCTCATCGACGGCTTTGGATACGATCTGATCCATCGGTTGGCTCGCGAACGGGGTGCCCGGCAGCGCACCAACATGGACCATCCCGATCAGGCGGGCGGCTCGCGACGGGTCGCGGCGGGCGATGATGCTCGACAGGTTTGAATGGGTGTGCTCGTTCATGCGTTGATTACTGACCTCGGGAGTGTGCTTTGGCGCGTGCCAACCCGCATTTCGGGCCGTCCTCGCTTGTGCAAAGCCGGTCGATCGCATAGGTTGTGTGTCCCACGATCGTATGGCCGGCCACCCCGCCCGATCGCGTCCAAAGCACAAAGGAACCCCATGGGCGAACGAACCTACCTGACCGCGCCGGATCCCGCACAGACCAAGTTCCCACGAGGCGTGCCGTTCATCATCGGCAACGAGCTGGCGGAACGCTTCAGCTTCTACGGGATGAAGGGCATCCTGGTCATCTTCATGACCACCTACCTGCTCGGCCCCGATGGCGAAGCCCAGAACATGAACCGCGAAGAGGCGATGAGTGTCTATCACCTCTTCACGATGAGCGCCTACTTCTTCCCCATGATCGGCGCGCTGATCTCCGACATCTTCCTGGGCAAATATCGCACGATCCTCTGGCTCTCGCTGCTCTATTGCGTCGGTCACGGCTCGCTGGCGCTCATGGATGTTGCGCCGCACACGATGGGGCTGGGCATGAAGCCGTTCCTGTTCGCGGGCCTGGTGCTCATCGCCATGGGCTCGGGTGCGATCAAGCCCTGTGTTTCAGCACATGTGGGCGACCAGTTCGGCACCGGCAACAAGCACATGCTGACCAAAATCTTCAACTGGTTCTACTTCTCGATCAATATCGGGGCCGCCAGTTCGATGATCCTCACCCCGATCTTCCTCGAAGCCAGCTGGGGCGGTCCGTGGCTCGCCTTCGGCGTGCCCGGCGTGCTCATGGCGATCGCGACCTTCCTCTTCTGGATGGGTCGCAAAGTCTTTATCCATGTTCCCGCGGCAGGTCTCGAAGCATTCATGGAAGAGACCTTCAGCGAAGACGGCAAGCGCGCCATCTTCAATCTGATCCCGCTGTTCATGATTTTCGTCCCGGTCTTCTGGGCGATCTTCGATCAGACCGGTTCGTCGTGGGTGCTCCAGACCGAGCAGATGAACCGAGACTTCCTCGGCAGAACCTGGCTCCCCTCCCAAGTGCAGGCCGTCAATCCGATCCTGATCCTGATCGGCATCCCGATCTTCACCTATGTGGTGTACCCGCTGGGAGACAAGATCTGGAAGCTCACCCCGCTGCGCAAAATCGGTATCGGCTTCGTGATCACCGCTGGCGCGTTCGCACTCTCGGCGATTATCGAGTCTTGGATTGTCGGCAAATCTGAAGCCGTCATCACACAGATGTGGGCCGGCCTCGGCGATGCGATCCCCGTCGATACGACCATGCCGACCAAGCTCAGCGAGATGCTCCGGATCGCCAAGGAGCACGGCTGGACACAGACCGACATCGCACCCTACCTGGTAGATATGCCCAGCATCGGCTGGCAGTTCCTCGCGTACATAATCATGACAGCGGGCGAGATCCTCGTCTCGATCGTCTGTCTCGAGTTTGCCTACACCCAGAGCCCCAAGAAGATGAAGAGCTTCATCATGGGGATCTACATGCTGGGCATCTCGCTTGGCAACTTCTATGTCGCCGGCGTCAACATGATCATGGAGGCGACCAAGGACGAAGCGGGCAACACACCGCTCGACGGGCCAACCTACTACTGGTTTTTCTCCGGGATGATGATGGCGACCACCGTCGTGTACATCATCTACACCCAGTTCTACAAGGGACGCACATTCATTCAGGGCGAGGAAGAAGCACAGATCATCGAGGCCGAGGCGGAAGCCGAAGGCACCGAGGCCCGCTGACCCGTTCGCCATCTCTCCAAATCACAACCGCCCCGAGCAATCGGGGCGGTTTTTCATTGAGGACTCAGGCTGTGTTGTGCTCAGGGCATCAGACCGGTGGGTGCGTCCATCCCGGGGAATAGCACCGCCCACACACCCTGCGAAAACACTTCAACACTGAACATCGAGAGCGCGAAAAGCAGGTTCCCTGCAAAGAGGAAGAAGAGCACGAAGATGCCCAGGACCACCCAACGACCGTTCTCGCTCATCAACATCCGTCCGTAGGCGGGAATCATGTCCATCGCGACACGCCCCCCGTCGAGCGGTGGGACAGGGAGCAGATTGAAGAGCATCAGCACAATGTTGAGCATGGCGCCCAGATACAGGAATGTCCTCAGATTGGTTGCCAGCGGTTCGGACACCGTCACCGAGGAGATCAGTTCTCCCTGCGTGAGCGGGACCCAGAGCACAAGCAGGATCACCGCGAGAATCGCGAGTGCCAGGTTCATCAGCGGCCCGGCGAGCGCCACAACGGATTCGGCATAACGCCCACGCATGCGCGACGGGTTGACCGGCATGGCACCCCACGCGATCCCGATAAAAAGGAACACGATCAGCGAGGTTGGTCCCATGTGAACCATCGGGTTCCAAGTCATATGCCCGGTCAGGATGGGCGTGTCGTCGCCAAGCCTGATCGCGGTCCAGCCGTGCGCGAGTTCATGAAGGCAGATCGAGAGCACAACCCAGACCGTCCATGAAACAACCCACACACGCCCGTCGATGGATTGACTGGACAAGAGATCCGCAATCCACCAACCACCCATGTGTGGGCTCCTCTGGAATCTAACTGTGATCCAGCGCTTCCGAGCGTCGATCAGGCCTTGGCGGGGACGGCGGTGGACGCCGCGGTCGCCTGCTCGACGAGCTTGTCGAAGAGCTTGGGATCTTCGATCGCGATCTGCGAGAGCATCTTGCGGTTCAGGTTGATGCCCGCGAGCTTGAGCCCGTTGATGAACAGCGAGTACCTGGTCCCACGCATGCGGCAAGCCGCGGTGATACGGGTGATCCAGAGTGCACGCATGTCGCGCTTGAGGGCGCGACGGTCACGCAGTGCGTAGCAGCCGGCACGGCGGACGGCGATCTTGGCCTGGTACTTGTGGCGGCTTTTGCTGCCGAAGTAACCGCGGGCCTGACGAAGGATCTTCTTGCGTGCCTGTGTACGGGCGGCACCTTTACGAACGCGTGGCATGATTCATGCTCCAAGTTTGTCTGACGGAGTCGGACTGTGCCGCTCTTTCGTCCCGGCAGACGGGGATGGGTGACCCGAGCATCTTCGATCGATGCTCGATGGCTTGTGATTTAGTCGCTGCTGTTGTTCTTGGCGGCTTCACGCATCGCACGCTTCTCTTCGGGCGAAGGGTTGCGGCGGAGCGTTGCACGGGCCTGGTTGCGGCCGCGCAGACGACGGAACAGCAGCTTCTCGAAGCGCTTGGCTTCCGAAGCGACCACATTGCGGTCCTTACGGAGCTGACGCAGACGCTTGGCGCTCTTGCGCGACGAAAGGTGTTTGTGGAACGCGGTGCGGTGACGGACCTTGCCGGTCTTGGACACGCGAATCCGCTTGGACAAACCCTTGTGGCTCTTGTTCTTGGGCATCGGAATCACTCCGGGCGATGAATCGACGGCTCGGCCGTCGGGTCTGTGGTACGAGTCAGTCTGCACCGCAGGCTGTGCGGGCAGGAGGGAAGCATAGGCCCCCCACGCCATCGTGGCGAGCAAGGCGTGCCCCCAAACGGGCCCCAAAGATCAAATTTCGTTGATTCTCTGTGTCTCAGGGCCCCACGAAGGCGTCGGTCGGGCCGTCGGGCTGCTCATTGCCGCTGATGATGCCCAGACGAGCCCGCTCATTATGGATCAGGGTCTCGATCGGGCGTGGCAGCCACATATTGTCCCGGCTGTCGATCACCGGGGTTTCCGCCCAGCGAGCGCTGCCGTCGAGCATCAGCATGTGCTGCCCTCTGCCGCTGTGATTCGGTGAGTTTTCCTCGGGAATGACCGGCTGGTTCCGCTTGACCCGCAGGATCACCGGGGAGCGATCGGCAAGGAGCACAACCCGGACGGGCTGCTCAGGAACTGTGGCACGCATCCCGCCACGGGGCATGATTCGGTATGAGTATGAAATCTCATCAAGCGAGTCCCAGTCCCACGCGTCGGGATCAGCATCACCGATTGCCGCGTTGGGGTTGGTTGGACATGCCAGATCATTGAGACCCGCGAAGTTATTGCGGACAAGGGTATAGAGATTGGAAGAGTTTGAACGCTCGGGGGTGGTTCCCACATCCATCCATGTGGGCCCGAAGCCGGCGGTGGCCATCGGGAGCATGTCTCGATTTGCGTTGGTATAGAGCCCAAACGCGTTGGCGGTCTCGTTGAGGTTATTGAAACAGATGGCACGCTGATTGGTCGAACGCAGCCCGGACATGATCGGCATGATCACAGACGCGGCGAGCAGGAACATCGCGGCGATCGAGACCAGATCGGCCCACCGAGCGGGAAGCTGGAAACCTCGCTGGCCCTGAATGCTCATTGCAGCGCGTTCTTCATCAATGTGTGATTGAACCCTGCCCAGCGTCGAGATGATCAGGTCGTCCCTGTCTACCACCCCGGATTCAGCGCCCGAGGTCAGCAGTGCGCCGATCGACTCGAGCCGCTGGGCCTTGCCCTGAAGCTCAGCGGGGACTGCCGAGGCGTCGTACCCGTATTCCACGAACGCATCGACAGCATCGATATCCGTGGTTCCGAGCACGCCGCCTGCAGGGTTTTCTGCCTGAGCACGCTGCGCCAGCAGTTCGATGAGGTCGATCCGGTTCTCCCGGTACTTCTCTTCGCTGACCGGCGCGTTGAGCACATCCAGGAGGCGTCGCAGGTGTGCGGTGTGACCTGCATCGCTGGACGCCGGATCGAAACCCTGCTCGAAGACTTGATCAACCGCGGCTTTGTCCGCGTCATTGATCTGAGGTTGCGATGTTGGCTGCTCGTCTTGACTCATGTTGCATGACCCTCACCACGATTTAGTCTGACTCTGGATTGCCCGTTGAGGAAACACTTTTCCATGCCCTGGCAAATGCCGCGACGGCTGAGTGCATTCGGGATTTCACAGTCCCCAGCGGGATGCCGAGGTCTTCAGCGATTTGTGCGTAGCTGAGCCGCTGGAAATACGCCAAGAGCAACACCTCACGCAGTGCCGGTCCGAGCTGATCGAGTGCCTTCTGCACCATCTCATCCCGTTCAGCATTGTCCATCGCAGCATCGGGAGGGGGAACATCCACCTCAAGCAAATCCACAAACGATGCTCCGGACTCTGACTTCCTGATCGGGGCCGAGAGCTCGACCGTTTTCCGTCTGTTCCTCTTACGAAGCGAGTCCCGTGCTTTGTTCGCGGCAATCGTAAAAAGCCAGGGTCGAAATCTTCGGCTGCTGTCAAAGCTGGCCGCGGAAATGTGAACCTGGAGAAAGGTGTCCTGAAAAATGTCCTCTGCGGCCGCCCTGTCGCCCATCATTCTGGTCAGGAAACGGAGCAGGTCGTCGTGATACCGCTCGATCAACTCCCGATAAGCCCCGTGCTCCTCGGCCCGGAAGGCCTCGAAGACCTGCTCATCGCTCTTTTCGCTCCAGTTGCTCAACAGGGTCCTCTCAGTCTTGTCCGGCATACGACCGATGTGCCCGAGTGTTCATCGGCATCCCGAGGCATCTCATGGCCAGCGGGTACCGGACGCTCACCGAACTTATCGGGCAAAGGTCGCCCGTGACCGATAGAAGAAGTATATGAAAGATGGGGCCGGAAGTTGGCAATCCGTTCCATATCGCCGCGTTGAGCAGGAAGGATGGTACCCGCATTGACGCTACATTCGAGCCCAGCAGAACACGATCCCGCCGAACTGGCGTCGATTGTCGCCCGCGCGGCGCTCGGAGAGGAGCGGGCATGGGAGGAACTGCTGGGCCTCTATTCCAGGCGGGTCTACGCGATGGCGCGCAGCCGTCTGCACGACGATAACCTCGCCGAGGAGATCACCCAATCGGTCTTTGTCACCGTCGCGACCAAACTCACCCAGCAGAAGGCCGGTTCAACCCCGGCGGGGTACAGCGAGCTGGGCCGGTTTGAGCCCTGGCTCTTCCGGATCACAATGAACCGGGTCCGGGATCTGTGCCGCAAAAGAAGCAGGCACGCGGTCCCCACTGCCCCCGAGCACCTCAACAGCGTCGGCGCATCGGACGAGGATCGTCAAAGCGAGCAGGAACAATCGCAGGCACAGAGCAACCGCTTACGCGATGCACTCAATCAGCTCTCTGAGCGTGATCGGGAGATCATCGAGCTGCGCCACCACGGGCAGCTGAGCTTCAAGCAGATCGCCGAGATCAACGGCGACCCCATCGGAACCCTGCTTGCCCGGCATCACCGGGCACTCAAAAAGCTCAGGGACCTGATGGACACCAACACCACTCCACCCCAACACGGAACGGGGGAGGCACCATGAACGAGCACAACACAGACAACAAGCACCCGCTGCACCTCAACGCGGATCCCGAGCTCAGCGCAATCGAGTCATTGCTCGACGAGCTTGGCCAAGCGGATCGCGACGCGATGCCCGCTCACATCCAGAGCGGATTGCTCGAAGCGGTGTCGGGCGTGTTCGCTCCGCAGCCCATCGCGATCGAGCGGGCGATCCCGCGTCAGCGTCCCGACCGCCCTGCACAGGCGTGGAAGTTCCGGGTCGCGGCAGCCGCGTTCCTTGCGACGGCGACCACGCTGAGCATCGTCGCGATCAAACCCTGGTCCTCACCCACCCCAATCCAGCAGGACTCGGGGCAGAGCAGCTGGTCCCTCGCCTCGTTCGAGCAGGACTTCGACGCGTACCTCGCGCTCGAGGAGGTCGGCGACGACACGCTCGATGATGCCGTCGCGAACTGGGAACTCTGGGCCCAGACCATTGACACCGACTTCGACTCAGAGTTGCTCGGCAGCGACCTCGGCCTTACCGATTTCAACGATGGAGCGTTGTAATGAACTACCCACGAGCAGCGGTACTCACGATTTCACTGCTGACCCTGTCCATGCTTGGACTGGCCCAGCCCGGGGATCAGGCACGCAACGGACGCCCATCGGCACGGGCACAGGGCGAGCAGACCGATAGGCAGCAGCCGCAGGGTCGTATTGAGCTGGAGCTTTCGCTCGATCCGGAAGCGCTTCGGATCCGTCTACAGCGATCGATCTCGCGTTCTCAGGAAATGATGGAACGCAGCCAAGCGGCACTCGAGAAACTCGACGCGGGCGCTTCTGCGGCTGAAGTCCTCAACGAGTTGCGTCTGGGCAACCCCGAGCGAGGGCAGCGTCAGGCCTCGCGTGCGGATCAGCCCATGAATCGCACACCGGGCCAGCAGCAGCCCAAGCCCGATCAGCGCCCCACCAGCGATGACGCCGAGCGCGAAGCGATGCTCGGTTTTCTTCGTGCGGAGTTTCCTGAACTCTGGAAGAACCTGGCACCGATCGTTGAGCAGGACCAGCGGAACGCGGATCGCCTGCTTGTCCGGATGGCCCCTCAGATCCGTGAGATCCTTGTGCTGCAGCGCTCGGAACCCGAGCTCGCAAGGATCAAGATCGAACAGATGCGCACCGGGCTTGATTTCGTTGAAGCCGCCCGTCGTTATCGCACGGTCATCGGCAACCCCGACTCGACCCAGCAGGAACGCGACGATGCGCTCGGACTGATTCGTGATCAGGCAGAGCGACGATTCGATGTCGAACTGCTCGGCAAGCAGCACGAGATCGATCGGCTTGAGGACCGGCTCATCGAACTTCGTGAGTCCGTCGAACGCATCGAGCAGCGGCGCGAGCGTGAAGTCGAACAGATGGTCACGGCAGCCCAGCGCAATGCCGAGCGGCTCAATCGGCAGCAAACCCAGCGTCAGCGGAACAGCAACGAAAACGCGTCAGGAGACGACTGACCCCGGTTCGATCTCGCTCATTGGGGTCAGCACCACCACGCTGCGTTCCTCGCTGCCCTTCTCCGCGTTGCTCGCGGCGAGGAGCATCCCGCGTGATTCCTCGCCCCGAAGACTCCGGGGTGCCAGATTCGCGACGATCACGATTGATTTTCCGATCAGTTCCTCGGGGCTGTACTGGGCCTTGATGCCCGCACAGATCTGACGGGGTGTGCCCGAGCCGTCATCGAGCTGAATCTTGAGCAGCCGGTCCGCGTTCGGGTGCGGCTCGGCGCTGACGATCTTGGCGATGCGCAGATCGACCTTGGCGAAATCGTCGAATGTGATCTCGGGCTTGCCCTTTGGCTCGGTATTGGGCTTGGACTCGCTCGCTGTGGTCTCACTGCTCTGGCTGCTCATGGGCGGACTCCTGGGCTCTTATTGCGGTGTTGATCTCTCCAGTGTAGACCCGGAGGGGGGCACGGTCCGTACAAGCGATGCCCACTCAAGGGTTCGCGGACCAGCGTCCGTCCTTGCGATAGGGTCGGGAAGGATCGAAGCCGTACCATGAGGCGAGGAGCGAAGAGTCGAGCGTGCGGACGGGTTCATCGAGCGACAGAACGGCTGCACCGCTCCAATCCTCAAGCTGTTGGGCACCACCGATGCTTGCCAGTTCGATGGAGAGCTGCATCCGCAGTGTCTCTGCTGTATCAGCCGTGCCGATCGGGTGGCTGTGATCCGTGCAGACTTCCTTGACCGATACACCGTCCCGCACTTCCTTCCGGAACACCCGTCCGCGGCACGAATCACGACGGCGTGACTCGGCCAGCGAACGGATGCTTGCGATGGTTCGCTCGGGGTCATAACCCAGCTGGCTTGCTGAGCTTCGGATTTGGGCGCGTACATCCTCGCGCCGTAGTAGTTCCGAGGCCTCCTCGTACTCGGCAATTCGGATCATCCGAAGACAGTCGGCGGCTGCGTCCTGACTGATTCTGGAGCGGTTGGCGTTTCGATGCGTTGCCCATGTCGATACGCGGCTGGGATCGAGCAGCAGGGCAAGGTCCCAGAGATCGCGTCGTTGCGACTCGGTCTCCGCGATCTGCGCTAACGCGATGCAGCAGCCTGCGGCGATGTTCAGTTCCCCATATCGCTCGCCCATGACGACACCCATGCCAAGCACCTGCCGGGCGAGCCGGTACTCTTCGTCGCTGGCGGCCTTCGCTGCCAGCACTTCACCCGATTCGAGATATCCCATGGGTCGCTGCGGATCCAGATCGCGATGCACCTGTGCGAGTTGGCCGAACCCGGATGCGATCGAAATCAGCAGCGCAAGCCCGAACACTACCTTGATGCGAGACAACCGGATCATCGTGCCCCCCCTCGCTCGATCTCAAGCACCCACAACTCCGCGATCGCACGCTCAACGAGCACGATCTGATTGAGAATGGAATCCGCGCCATCGAGCCGTTGCGTCAGCCTGATCCTGAGTTCCGCGAGCATCCGGGTCGCTCCGGGCAAACGGGTATCGATGTCGAACGCGTGCAAATCGAATGCGTTGTATTGGGCGGCAAGATATCGCTCCATCGGCGTACCCGCCCGGGTCGAACGGATCATCGCACGGGCATCGAGCGACCTGAGTTCGGGCTCGGATGCGGGGTTTTCACGGAGCCGGCTCTCGAGGACAAGCCTGTCGCTCATGTTGATGATGTCCATGATCCGCCCTGGGGTAGGTTCATTTCCGAACTGTGACTGCTGTATTTCTGTAAGGCGTAGGGATAACACATCGCTCAGTGCCCCCGGCAGTGCCGCGAGGTGCGGGTGTGTCGCAGATCCGAGCGTGTGCCCGATCCGTGCGAGCAGGGCCCGGCGAGCCGCCGTGTACCAGGCCGGGTCGTTGCGATCGGGCAACCGGGTCTCGAGCACCGAGCGAACCAGCTCGTCGAGCCGGGAGCTAATCCGGCTTTGGGACAACGCATAATCCACTGCGATCAGCACGCTGACCTGATCGCGCCCGCGGAGAAGCTGGGCCGATGCGAGATCGCGGAGTTCACTCTCCGGGCGGAGGACCGCGAGATAGACGAGCGCATGGGCTGAGTTCACGCCGATCTGATCGGACCCGACAAGCTCGTCGAGCAGCGGTCGCAGCTCCGCTGCCGACTCGCAGTTCACGGCTCGCTGGGCCCATGCGATGTCTTGTGTATCTGTTGACAGGGATCGGAACTGCTCTATCGGGTCCGGCGATTGGATCTGTGGCGGATTCAGCAGCAGCTCCTGACTGATCGCGTCGTGCCCCTGCGCACGCAGCGCTGCTGCGGTTGTGAGTCGAGTCAGGTCAAGAATGGTATCGATCGTCCGGATTTCGTCCGATGTCAGCTGGACTGAGTTGATGGCCAGCCGAAGCTCCCGAAGCAGCTCATCGGCGGTGCCCTCGGACCCGTCCCCGGTGTCCGCGCTGCCACTCTGCGGGAACCAGACATCGCGATACCGCTGTGCGAGCACCTGGCGGGCAGGGTCGTTGGCGTCTCGTGCGAGCACCATCCGCGCGTCGATGCCCTCGGCAGCGCTGCCCGCAACGAGCGCCTCAGTCAGCATCGCGATGCGTACGGTCGATACCTGCGGGTCGTTGAACTGACTCAGCAACCAATATCGCTCCGTACTCTCCGCACGCCACTGAAGACCTGTCGCCAGCAGCGACGCGGTGGAAAGCCAGTCGCGGCCCGGGTTGTCCGGATCACTCAGCCGGGAACCGAGTGCCTCGATCAACAGGCGCGTGCGAGCCCGATCATCGCCCGAGGTCGCTCGGATGGTGCCGTTGAGCCAGCGGGTCCACCATTGGGTGTCGTCGTCTTCCTGATTCCTCGCCTGATCGGACGCGATGTCCGCGATGACCCCGACGACGCGGCTGCGCGGAACGATCGGCGCGGGATCCAGGCGCTCACGCAATGCCCGCAGCTGCCTGCGTGCGTCTCCGCTGAGTTCGGGAGATGCGAGCACGACATCAACAGTAGCGGCACTGATCATACGCCGATCCGGTTCGATCGCTGGCACGGCCAGCACGGAAGGCAGGTCCTCGGGAGGGATCCCCTGCTGCTCGATCCGAACCATGAACTCAGCGATGTTGATAACAGCACGCTGGAGCGCTTCATCCGGGAAGCTGATCCATTGCTCAACGAAGAGCGGGTAGATCACCCGGAAGCGTTCGATGCTCGGCTCCGCCTCCACCTGTGCTCGGGCAACCAGCCGATCGAGTTCATGCGCAATCGCGGTGTAGTGCGTCAGTCGTTCGCGTTCCTCCCGCGCGGACAGGACGCCGCCTTGCATCCCATCCGAGATGGACTCAACCACTGGGCCCGGGCTGGCCGATGCCCGCGGCGACAAATCATCCACGGAACGCACAGGATCGATCGCAATGGTGACAAACAACGCGCAGATGAGCAACCCAAGCAAGGCGTAGGCCCCGATCCACCCGCTCCCGTTCCCGGGGCCGCTGGGCATGGTCGTCGGCAACAGGGCCCCCGAACCCGGCTCAGCGCGTTTTGTGGTTGTCCCGGCCCCGATCGCGTGCACGACTTCCAATGCACTCACACGATTGAGCCGGGCGAGATGCGCGAGGCGCCGGCGGGCGACCGGGTTCCATCCTCCGCTGGACCCAACGACCATGCGTGCACGGCGGATGAAGGCGGGCGTGAGACGCTGCATCGCCCGCCTGGGCTGCCAGGCCTTGGGGATATCGATCGGGGTGCCCTCGGGCCAGCGTTGAGCGAGTTGCTCGCGCAGGGCGGGGTCCTGGAGCTGTGTCGCGGCGCTGTGCACGGCCAATCGCACCTCGTCGGCGTCAGGTGTTGCCCGGTGCGGGTGACATTCGATCTGGCGGAGTCGGCGTGACTGAGCCCTGCCGATCGCTTCCGCAGAGTCGAAGGCATGAGGGAGTCCGAGGAGCGCAAACGGGCCGCCGCGGCCTGCGTCTTCACCCAGGAACCGGACGATCGGGGACTGATTGATGGGCGGACGGTTCATGGCAGCCCCCCATCACTGCCGGCGCTGGGCGTGAAGAGATCGACTATGCGCTGTCCCCACGGAGCGTGGCCGATCGTCGGATGAAGAACGCGGTACTGCTCATAGGTGGCGCGTGCCCGAGCCGGGTCGAGCCGCAGCATGACGACAAGCGACTCGTAGCGTGCTTCGAACCAGCGTTCATCGTCGGGTGGGATCGCGGCAAGCAGGCGGAGCCACGCGTCGAGTTGAGTCTCATGATCTCCAAGATCCCTGGCGATTTGTGCTGTTCTGCGCAGTCCCGCCTCGCTTGGCTGTCCCCGCTCGAGCACCTGCTTGGACAAACGCAGCGCGAGCGCAATGCTCGGATCTTCATCGCCCGGCTCCCCGAGCGTAATCGCCGCGTGGGCGATCATCTCGATGAGTGCGGATGTCTGCACACTGATAGTCTGCGGGGCCTTGGGTGTCATTCGTGCCACCACCGGGCTTCCGAGCTCAACCAGATACCGTGCGGTCGATCGATCCTGTGAGCCGGCCCAGCGTTCGAGAAGCACATTGAGAATGAGCACCTCGGCGCTCCGGGAACGCTCGATGTCGAGCGCGGCAAGCCGGTCGATGTACGCGATCGCCTCATCGATCCGTTCGTCGATCAGCATGATCTGCACCCTGCGATAAAGCAGCTCCGCTTCGATTGCTGTGTGCGCGGACGAAAGCGCGACCATCGACTCGGCGCTTTCCACAAGGTGGAGCGCACCACTGGCATCAGGTGGTTCGGCTCGGATCGCGAGATCGATTCCTATACGCAGGACGGCGATCTGATTGATGAGCGCATTCTCATCTTCGGATGGATCCGCATGCTCGAGCAGCCAAGCGATCAGTTCACGGGTGTCGCGCAGTGTCTGCTGGTCATCAAACCCACGCGCACGCAGCCGCTGATACTGGAGTTGCACCAGGGTACGACGCGCGGGGATGGCGATGGGGTCGTTGTCCCCGATTGAACGGAGCGTTTCGATGGCGAACTGCTCGTCGAGTGTGCCGCGCATCGCGTGACGCAGCACCAGCTTCGTGGCCCGTTCTGTCGTCGGATACGCCCGCACATACGCCCGGACCGCCTGGTCGAGTTCTGGGGATGATGAGCGGCTGTTGAGCGTATTCACACGGTCGTGCGCGGCGATGCCCAGCCAGCGTGCCTCCTCGATGGAACCCTGATTGAGTGAAGTGTCGATCACACGCTGGCAGTGCGTCAGCGCGTCGCTGGGGCGGTCACCCCGGATAAGCGTGTAGGCCAGTTTGAGCAGGCAATCCTCATGGTGCTTTGGATATGCGCCCGAATCCCCCGACTTGAGGGCCTGGCTGAACTCCTCCGCGAGCGCGAGATACGCCGGCGGCTCAACGCCGGACTCGGCCTGCTCAAGCGAAGCAAGTGCCCGTGCGTAGTTTGAGATGAAGCTGTCCTTGAGTGTCGGCAGGGATTGATAACGCTGGTACAGATCGACGACATGCCCGATCTCCCCGAGATCGACCAGCTGCTCAACACCGAGTTTGGCCACGGCATCAGCATCATCGGGGTTGCGAGCAGCCCCCGACCGACCCGACCGGGCATCGAGCGCACGGATCGCGATGAATCGGGCCTCGGCGACGCTCAGTGCCCCGTCTTCCCCACGCTCGCGGATCATCTCGCGGGCGAGGACATTCGTGTCATACCACGATCCCGAATCCGCGAGCACCTGGAGTTTTCTGCTGCGTACGCTGCTGAGCACTTCGGGCGAGACATCCGGCGTGTTCAGGATCGCATCGATCCAGGCGATCGCAAGCGGATCGGCCCCGCTCTGTGCATAGCACAATGCGACACCAAGCGCCGAGCGCGCGACATGCTCGTACTCGAGCGCGGCCTGGGCAATGTCCTTGCTCTGCGGCATCCCACCCTCGGCACCGAGCAGCCATCCAAACGCGACGAACACATCGTCGCCGACATTTCGGTCATCGAGCACCGCAATCCCGTATCCGATCCAGCCGAGGTAGTAGTACGCGAGCGATCGCTCACGGCGCAGCGACTCGATCTCGGACTCGACCTCACGGGACTCTGCCCCGCTCAGCGGCTGCGTGCGTCGACGATCAAGGCGTGCCAGCTCTGGTTCGAGCTTGCTCAGCAGCAGTTCCAGACCCCGGCGAGCGCCGATGAACGCGTCTCGCGCATCGCGCATGGGCAGGGGATCGAGCAAAGCCAGCCGGTGCAGTTCGATCGTGTGCTCGTGTGCGCTGAAGCTGCTGATGTGCAGTTCCAGACGCAGCTCGTACATCGGGACTTGGTCCAGACGCGTCACCAACGCTCGTGCGCGGTTCAGCAGCAACTCCCGGTACGGATCATCCGCTGCCAGCTCCCGCAGCAAACGCAGGTACAACTCGGAGAGCGATTCTGCGAGCTCTTCACGGTCCTGTTCGTCGTCGGCAGCGTTGAGTCGAGATTCGAGCTGGGTCTCGAGCAGCGAGTCCATCCGGTTCGCGCGGAGATAGGATTCGACCACCTCGTCGCCCGGCGCAGCATAAGCATTCGACTGCACAATGATGAGCACGAACAATCCACACCACCTACTCACTCGGTTCGCTGGGAACATAGCTCCTCCGAGTGAAGCCCGCGTTGCGGGCGGCCTGCAGTGCGGTCGCGACGGCCTGGATCGGAACATCAGGCTCGGCTTTGATCGCCACCCCCGCGTCACGAGGGAGTTGGCTCAGGATCTGTTCGAGCGAAACGCGATCGGCACACTGTACCTGACCGATGGTGAACACCGAGCGATTCTCCAGCAAGCTGATCTGGATGATCTGCGGCTGCAGATCGCTGGAACGAACCCCGCCCCCTTCGGTCTGCAGCGCGGCCGGCAGTTTTTTTTCGGGCTTGGCGAAGTCCGCCGTGATCAGGAAGAAAATCAGCAGGAGGAACACCACATCGATCATCGATGTGAGCGGCAGCGCCCCGAGGTGCGATGCCCGTCTGCGTTTGGACCGGGAGTTACTCAAGGTGCTACGCCCTCCTCGACTGTTGCGAGTTTCCAACGCTGCACGCCGACATTCGAAAGTCGCAGCAGCAGACGATCGAGGTGGACCGCCGGGGCGTTGCGGTCCGGGCGTATGAGCACATCGAAGGGCTGGCTTGGGTCCTGCGAGGCGATGCCGCTGGCTGCGAGGCGCTCGATCTCCAGAATGCTGACGGGCTTGGACTCGAAGAGGTAGGTGCCGTCACCGGTGAGATCGATGATCATGGCCGCCTGTGCCTTGTCGGGCTCATCCTCACCCTGCTCTCGCGGCAAATCGATCTCTGTTCGCCGGAGTTCACCGAACTGCGATGTGAACATGAAAAAGATGATGAGTTGGAACACCACATCGATCATTGCGGTCAGATCAACGCTGAGCATGTGCCGGGATGTCGCCTGACGCCTTCTCATGCCTTGGGGGTCTCGCTGCTGCCCGCCGCTTCAAGCGGCGCGATCACTTCCTCGATCTCCTCGTCGATCTCGGTCGTGAGATGATCGATGCGGTTTCGCAGGAAGGTGTACATCGCTGTGGATGGGATCGCGACGATGAGGCCGAGCACGGTCGTGATCAGCGCCTGCGAGATGCTTCCCGCCAGCTCGTCGGGACGGGCCGGCCCATCGCTGAGCGTGATCGCGTCAAATGCACCGACCATGCCCACAACGGTCCCCAACAGCCCGAGCATCGGGGCGACGGAGGCGATGAGCCCGATACCGTCGGTCAGGCGATAGAGGCGATCGACCTCGAGCTGGCCGACCTCATCAACCGACGACCGGAGCTCGAGCATGCCGAACGCAGAACGCGAGGCACGCGTGAGTCCGCTGACCATGACCCGGGCGAGGTAGCATGAACCGGGCTCGTCGGCACATCGTTTGATTGCACCGTCGATGTTGCCGTCACTGAGCAGCGAGCGGAGATCCCCCAGCAGCTCAGGGGGCGCGAGCCGGTCACGCCGGATGCGAAAGAGCTGGGCACCGATCATGCCGATCGCGACGAGCGAGATCAGGATGATGATCATGCCGATCGGGCCGCCCTGCGCGATGTACTCGAGCAATGAGCGATGGACCTCGCCTGAGGACTGGGCGAGCAGCACGCTCGTGGATGGGAAGGCTTCAGTCATTTTCGTTCCTCTGTTGGGCGATCGGCGAACCCGCCGAACGCATCAGATAGGTTCTCGCATCGTGCATGAGTCTGGTGCCCCACTCCGCTCGACCCGTGGATTCGAGGTAGGCGCTGGCCAGTTCGGCCGCGAGCAGCGTGAGCCCCGGGCTCACCGCGGGCAGTCGGACGACGATATGAATCAACTCGATCACACCACGCTCGTGATTGAGCGAGTCCGCGTCCGCGAGCAGCGCGGCTCCGAGCCCAAGGCGGGCCCACACTTCGATCCAACCATCGCTTTGCGTGCGCGTGCATCGTTCAAGCGCGTCTCGCGCCGCCTGGCGTTTGCCCGCTTCCGGGTGCGACCGCGCGTACACCATCTGCTCCATCAGCACAAGGCCCGGGTCGCGTGCCCGCAGTGCCCGTTTGAGACGCTCGACCTCTTCGACGGCATCACTTCCATCATCCGGCTCGGTGAGCGCCATCTCGTAATACGCGTGAAGCAACCTCTCGCGATCAGTGAGCAGCTCCGACGCGGGGAGTTCACCAGTCATTCGATCACCATCGCGGAAAACCGGGGGCAGCGCGACAGGCAGCAGCATCTGCGCGTCGACGCTCGGGTCGGACGCGCCGGTTCCGGGCGTGTGTGCCCCCGCGGCGACGAACCAGGCGATCGCGGGTTCAATCGCTTCAACCCGCATCTCGCGGTCGAGAAAGCATTGTGTCAGCCCCATGCAGACATCCATGGATTGCTCGCCGCGTCCCCACAGATACACATCCCGAATATCCATATAGATCGGCATCGCGCCGGCGAGGTCGCCCCGCAATCGTCGTGTATGCGCACGCCATGTCTGTGTCGCCCGATCGGCAAAGGCGTTGAGCCGCGGGTCTGGGGGCTCTACGGATTGAACATCGAACCAGGGGATGATCTCGGGAAGCAAATCGTCCCGCGTCCGCAGCTCGATCCCCTGCTGACCGAACGAAACGATCTCGCCCTGCAACGGGGTATCGCTCGACCAACGCTCGACATGAACCGGCGCGAACACGTAGACGATCGATATGAGCGTGGCCGCGGAGATCATGGTCGCCCGTCCTTGATGTGGGTGAACTTGCCGCCCGAGTTGCGAGCGATGTTGCGCATCATATTCTGGGCGGTGATCGCGTCCTGTGTGTCGGCCAGCTCGCCGAAGAGGATGGTGTGAATCGGAGTCAGCTCGCGCCGGTTGAGCTGACGGATCTGGAGTGGGATCTCCGAATCGAAGAGCCCGTCGGTCATGAAATAGATCGCATCGGCTTCGGGGTCGAGCTTGAAGATCGTCTGAAAGCCTCCGAGCGGACGCGTGCCACCACCAGGATCAAATCCCATGAGCGTGCGCGCGGCGAGCGCCTTGCTGTTGCGGTTCGCGGTCGTCCAGATCCCCTGCCCGAAGACCGCGACCGCGTTTGATGAATACAGCACGATCGCAAACTCGGCATGTTCGTCGAGCGCGTCGATCGAGCGGATGAGTTCACCGCGCGTCAGCTCCCACCGAGTGAAGGCCCCCTGCTCGGTCAGCGTGTTCATCGAGCCCGAGATGTCAACGATGTAGGCAAAGCGTCTCCCCTGAGCCTCGAGCCCGAAGAAACTCGCGCCGTCGCCTGTGCCAGCCCCTGCGCTGCCCGTGCTCGAATCGATGCTCGTGAGCGCCCCGCCGCCCGGGTTGAGACTCGGGGCGATCGAGTCCGCGAGTTCATTGACCGAATCCTCGGTGCTGTTGTCCGAGAGCAGATCGATCCGCAAGGCATCGGTCGGGATCGCGGCGACTTCAAAGCTCTCCTGCGTGACTTTGGGAGATTGCATCTGGGCCAACTCGGCGCTGGTGAGGACCGCAAAGTCGACCTCGTCGCCCCTGTTGCCGCCTGCGTCGGCAAACCCGAAGTCCACGGTCACCAACGCCGCGATCAGCATGATGACCAGATGGACGGCAACCGAGAACAGCAACCCCATCACGGTGGCCCGTTCGATCAGGCGTCTGCGGGCGGATTTGCCCTCAACCCGCTCCCTGGCGGCCTGGTGTGCGTGTTGCTCTGTGGGGTGGGTCAAGGGTCACAATCCGTTGTGCATTGGCTCGGGCTCTGCGGGCCCATTCGTCGTCGGATCGGGGACGATCTTCCTGACCCATCTCCCGATTCGTCTAGGATACCACATCGGTTCGGACCTGTTCTACCATTGAGCACCCGATTTGCCGCAGGGCGAGCCGAAAAACGCACCCACGAACCGGAGCACGCATGCCTGACCAATCTCCTGACCTTTCCCAAGCCCGCGCCCGTCTGGGCAAGCCCAAGCGTGTGCTGCTCAAGCTCAGCGGCGAGGCCTTCTGCAAACCCGGGGGATTCGGGATCGATACCAAGGAGCTGGGCCTGATCGCCAGCGAGATCAAGGACGCGACCAACGCCGGGGCCCAGATCGCCGTGGTCGTCGGCGGCGGGAACATCATCCGTGGTGCCGAACTCGCCAGAACCGGCGATATCCAGCAGGCCACCGCGGACTACATGGGCATGCTCGGAACCGTGATGAACGGTGCAGCCCTCAAGGAGAAGCTCGACACGATCGGGATTGACTCACGGGTGATGTCCGCGCTCGATATCCGGGCGATCGCGGAGCCCTTTATCCGCCACCGGGCGATTCGGCACCTCAACAAGGGCCGGGTGATCATCCTCGCGGCGGGCACGGGCAACCCATTCTTCACAACCGATACCTGCGCCGCACTGCGAGCGACGGAGCTCGACTGCGACATCCTGCTCAAGGCGACCAAGGTGGACGGCGTCTACAGCGCGGATCCCAAGACCAACCCCGATGCAACGCGATACTCCGCCCTTTCATTCAGCGAAGCGATCAGCAAAAAGCTGGGCATCATGGATATGACCGCACTGGCGATGTGCCAGGAGCGTGCGATCCCCGTGCTGGTCTTTGATTTCAAGATCCCGGGCAATATCCGTCGCGTGATCGAGGGCAACGAAATCGGCACCCTGCTGACCAACGAGGGTTGATCATCTGCGGGGAACAACACGAAATCGAGGGGTATGATTCCAACCCCATTGAAACGACCGGAGACAAGAGCATGAGCACCGACCCCGACACCATTCTGATCGAAGCCGAAGAGCACATGAGCAAGGCCATCGAGTACCTCGGCAGCGAGCTCAAGGGCATCCGCGCCGGGCGTGCCTCGCCCGCGATGGTCGAGTATGTCAAGGTCGAGTGTTACGGTGGCGAGAGCGACCTCAAGAGCATCGCCGCGGTTTCGGTGCCCGAGCCCACCCAGCTGCTCGTCAAGCCCTTCGACCCATCGCTGCTTGGTGCCATCCGGACCGGCATCGAGCAGGCCAATCTCGGGATCAACCCGCAGGTCGAGGACAAACAGATCCGTATCTCGATCCCCTCGCTCACATCCGATCGACGCAAGCAGCTCGTCGCCCAGGCCAAGAAGACGGGCGAGGAGCAGAAGATCGTCCTCCGCAACACCCGCCGTGACGCCAACAAGCACGCGGACGGGCTTGACAAGCAGGACGGCCAGCACTTCTCCGAGGACGAGATCAAGACCCTCAAGGACGAGATCCAGGAACTGCTCAAGAAGTACGAGGGGAAGATCGATGAGATGGTGAACAAGAAGTCCGCTGAGATCAGCGACATCTGAACCCGGCAATCATGCACCAAACCGGCTCCAAGCGAGCCGGTTTTTCAATGGGGAAGTTGCGATCAGCGGAAGTAGATCACGCGCGGATTCACGAGCAGCACCTTCTCCTCGCGGAGCAGCGACAGCCCGTTGAGTGAATCCACGATGGCACCGTAGCGTGCCTCTCCGAGCATCGAGCGGAGCACCGCCTCGAGCGGGTTGAGATTCACCGAGACCTGAGGCGTGCGCAGGAACTGGCCGAACTGCTCCATGAGTCGCTGCTCAAGACTCGGCGGTTGTGGGTAATGAACCACATCGAAGTCCGCGATGCTGACTTCGGCCGCGAGCCCGTTGATGGCATCGTCGAGCCCGCCGATCTCGTCGGCCATTTTGAGCCCGATCGCATCACTGCCGACGAACAGCCGGCCCTCGGCGGTCCTGCCCAGATCGATGCCCTCCCGCCCGGAGACGACCCGAGAGGTGAAGAGGTCGTATGTTTCAGTCATCTCGCTGCGCATCATCGCGAGCTGGCTGCTGTCCCACGGAGCGGTGTTGGAGAACAGGTCACCCATCGGACCACGCGAGCGTTCGACGATGTTGATTCTTGCCTTGTCGTACAGATCGCCCATCGCATATTTGCCGCCGACGACTCCGATGGAGCCGACGATGCTCGATGGATTGACGAAGACCTTCTCACCTGCGCTGAGCACATAGTACCCTCCGGAAGCGGCTATGCTCCCGACGCTGATCCAAACGGGCTTCTCGCTTTTGAGCCGGTTGATGCCCTGCCACATCACCTCGGAGGCAATCGCGGACCCCCCAGGCGAATCGATCCGCACGATGACACCCTTGATCAGATCTTCTTCGAGGATGGACTCGATGGCGTTGCGAACGGTGCGTGAGCCCACCGAAGCCCCGCCGCCGAAGAGCCCGCCGCTGGTCGAATCGCCGTCGATGATTGTGCCGTTGATATGCAGCACGGCGATGGTTGCATGATCAATGTGGATTGAGCGTTGTGGCTGAACACCCATGCCGCTGAAGATTGAGAACGGAGACACGGTCGGTGTCCCGCCGCCTGTGTCGTACGGGTCGTTGACCCAGTTGACCTCGGCATCATACTGCTGGGAGAGATAGTCCCGAAGGTCGGGCAGATCCACCTCGGCATCGATGACGCCCTCCTCGATTGCTTCGTCGCCAGACGCTGCCCAGATCACACGCATGGCATCGTCGAGCTCGCGATCACTCAGGTCGCGGCCGACCTTGAGGATGTCTCGCATGTTGGCGTACATCGAATCGAGCAGGCCGGAGATGTTCTCATCCCATTGGGGCGACGGGGCCGATCGCGTCATCTGCTCGTTAGCGCCCTTGAAATCACCGACTTGAACGAGTTGGGCCTGGACACCAAGCCACGCGAGTGTGTCCGCCAGATACATCTCTTCCGCGTGCAGGCCTGGGAAGGAAACAAAGCCCCCGCGCTGGAGGATGACCTCGTCGGCCTGAGCCGCGAGCAGCAGGTCGGTCGTGCTGTAGCCCTCGGCGAAGATGTGCACCTTCTTATCCGCTTCGCGGAGCCGGTAGATCGCGCTGCCGATCTCCTCGACCTGCGTGGTCGACAGGGCAGAATCCTTCAGCCGGATCACCAGTCCCGAGAACTCCCTGTCGTAGGCGAGGGTATCGATGGTGCTGATGATGCCCAGCAATGAATCGGTGCCGTCGCCAAGCCAGGAGTACCCCACCTCGACCTCCGCCGGGGTGCCCTGGATCTCGATGACCGCCAGACTCACTTCATCCGTTTTGGCGGCGCTGCTCATCGAAACCGTGCAGCCCAGCAGGATCGTGCTCAGCATCGGGCCCCGGACAATCGCCTGATATGTTCGGTACATCGTCATCCTCCGTATCGATTCCTAGAGAAGCATCCGCTTACAGAGTGTACGGGTTCGGACGGAATCCGTTTCAGATCCCCCCGATACGCTCTGATTTCTGGCGATTGGTCTCGAAGATATCCGCCAGCCCAACGCCCGGGCGGACCAGGACCGGATAGAGACGAATGGTATCGATGCAGATATTCACCATTCCGACTGTAAACAGCACCGATCCGAGCGAGATGATCACAACGGAAACAATCGAGATGACATCGCTCGCGGCGATCGGCGTGAAGCGTGCCAGGATCGAGAGGACATCCCCCAATGTTGCAACGCC
>CAYQRD010000020.1:0-36800 GCA_964419845.1 uncultured Phycisphaeraceae bacterium | reverse complement strand
TCGTAGAGATCGCTGTTGCCCGTGTCGTCTGCCAGCTGCTTGGCGAGGGTCATGAGCTCGGCGGCACGCGGGTCCTTGGCCTTGTAGACACGGTGCCCGAAGCCCATGATGCGGTCCTTCTTGGCGATCTTGCCCATGATGTACGGCTCGACATCATCGACGCTCGGGATCTTGTTGAGCATCTTCATGACACCCTCGTTGGCGCCGCCGTGCAGCGGGCCGCGGAGCGAGCCGATCGCACCGGTGATGGCTGAGTACATGTCGCTGAGGGTCGAGATAATCACGCGGGCGGTAAAGGTGGAGTTATTGAGGCCGTGGTCCGCGTGGGTGATCATGCAGATATCGAATGCACGGACCATCGCGTCTGTGGGTTTTTCGCCGTTGAGCATGTAGAGGAAGTTGGCGGCAAATGAGAGCGATGTGTCCGGCTCGACAATGTCAAGCCCGCGACGATGACGGTCGAAGCCGGCGACGACCGCGGGAGTGGTTGCCAGGATCTGCAGGGACTTCTCGCGAGCGGCTTCGACGCTGTTCTCGTTGGGCGTTGGGTCGTCCATGGCCATCGAGCTCAGAAGGGTCCGGAGCACATGCATCGGCTCGGCATCGACTGGGCATGCCTTGATGCGCTGCTTCATCGCCTCGCACATGGTGTAGTTGGCACGCAACCCCTCGGTGAACGATTCGAGCTCGCTCTTTGTTGGGAGGCGTTTGTTCCAGAGCAGAAAGACGGTCTCCTCGAACGAGCTGTTGGAGGCCAGGTCGCCGATGGCGATCCCGACATACTCGAGGATGCCCTCGGTCCCGTTGATGAAGGACATCTCGGTCTGGGCGGCGATGACGCCCTCGAGCCCTTTGGAGAAGGTCTTTTCAGCAGTACTCATGGTGCGTTCCTTCGTGGATTTCACCGCCCGGAGCCGTTTTCGGGGGCGGAACATGATGCAGTGGAAACTCTCGCGTCCGCTGGGAATGCCCGAATTGGGGCAGAAATGAGCGGGACAGGATCATAGGCAGCCACCCGTTGATCGGCGTACCATCGCGTTGTGTTGATCCCACTGGGCACAGACCGCCCCAACAAACGTAAACCCGTCGTGACCCACACGCTGATCGCCCTGAATTTGGGTGTCTTTGTGCTTATGGCGGTCCTGCAGAACGCCAACCCGGATCTGGCGGAGAAGCTCGGGCAGTGGGGTGCGGTCTGGCGGCTCGACTTCCACCCCCACCAGCTCATCAGTTCCGCCTTCCTCCACGCGGGCTTCATGCACATCTTCGGGAACATGATCTTCCTGCTCGTGTTCGGGCCTTCGGTCGAGGACCGCTTCGGTCATCTGGGCTTCGCCCTCTTCTACTTTGCGGGGGCTGCGGGTTCGGGTCTGGCGCATATTTGGGTCGACCAGGCACCCGCGATCGGTGCATCGGGTGCGGTCGCTGCGGTTTCCGGTGCGTTCCTGGTGCTCTTCCCGAGCACGCGGATCAAATGCTTTGTGCTCTTCATCTTCATCGGGGTATTCATGATCCCGTCGTGGTGGCTCATCGGGCTCTTTGTTGTTCTGGATCTGATCGCCCATGTGATCACGCCCGACAACGGGATCGCGAACATGGCCCACCTGGGTGGGTACGGATTCGGCATTGCGACGGGGTTCTTCCTGCTGGGCACGGGGATCCTCAAGCGTGAGCCCTACGACCTGCTTTCGATCCTCAAGCACCGCCAGCGCCGCCGGGCCTTTGCCAGCGCGCACAGGGTTCATACGCAGGGCATGGACCGCGTCATGCGGGATGCCCGTGCAGCGGCACCCGACCCCAGGGTTCAGCATCTTGCCAACGCCCGTGCCCAGATCGGCACACTGCTCAGCGATGGTCAGGCGGATGAAGCCGCCGACGCGTACCTGCGTCTGATCGACGAGTTCGGACACAATGACACGGCACCTCTGACCCTCCATCGCGACGCGCAATACCAGATCGCCAACACGCTGTATCAGCGGGGCGATCGTGTTCAGGCCGCCGACGCGTTCCTTCGCCTTCTCGGAAGCTACCCCGCCGACCCCGAGCGGCACATGATCGGGGTGCTGATCGCACGCACCCGTGCCGAGGACCAGGGCGATGTGCCCGGGGCGATCACGATTCTCGAAGAGATCGGCGAGCAATCGCTCAACAACGAAACACGGGCCATTGTGAAGAGTGAGCTTGAACGCATCCGTGAAACGACGAAACACACCGAAGAGGACACCACCACATGAGCATCCATCGCACCCGCATCAAGGTCTGTGGCATCACCACCCCGCAGGCCGCCCTCGCCGCGATGGACGCCGGCGCTGATGCCATCGGGTTCATCTTCGTCGAGGACACCCCCCGATACATCAACCCCGAAGAGGCCGCGGGGATCATGTTCAACCTGCCGCCGTTTGTGAGTACGGTGGGGGTGGTGCGCGATCTCGATGTCGATCAGTTCTGCGAGCTCGAGTACAAGTGCCCGGCGCACACCATGCAGCTGCACGGCAGGGAGCCCGTTGATGTGGTCCAGCAGTGCGGCCCGGGTGTCATCAAGGCATTCAAGTACGAGGACGCAACGATCGAATCGCAGCTCAAGCGGTGGGGGAAGGTCGAAGAGATCGACGCGATCCTGATCGACGGTTCCGACGGCGGCGAGGGCACGAGCTTCGATTGGTCCGGGCTCAGATCGCATCTTGAGGGATTCGAAAAGCCGGTCATCATCGCGGGCGGGATCGATGAAACGAATGTCGCCGAAGTGATCCGGACGCTGCGGCCGTACGCCGTCGATGTGTCGTCGGGGGTCGAGGATGCGCCGGGCGTGAAGAACCCAGAGAAGATCGCGCGTTTCTGCGCGGCGGTCCGGGCGGCGGACGCCTCGCTGGGTTGAGTCTCAGAGCCCGAGTGACTGCAGGATGGCTTCGAGCAGCGCCCGCGATCGGCTCTCGGTCGCGGGATCGATGTTGATGGACATGATGACCCCGCCGCCGTCGTACTTTGTCGTGACTTTGACCTTGTCGTAGGGCAGCTCGCGCGAGCCCAGCGCGATGACGCGCCCGTCCGATGGGGTGAAGGAGGCCTCCTCGATGATGTGTCCCTGTCGGTAGAGCACCGCCTTGGTCGCCGCGTTGACGGTTTCGAGCGAGGTCCCCGGGGGGAGTTCGGTCTTGAGCACCCCGAACCGGTAGGTTGCGTAGAGCGGTGTGCTGCCATGCCATGCCGTGCTCTCGCGCAGGGCGGGTGGGGAGTCGCAGCCGACGAGCTGTGTGAACACAAGCAGCGAGATCAGGGCGAGAAGCGTGATTTTAACTGGCATGGGCATGGGCGGGTTATCGGTCGCTGGGCGGGCTGAGAATGAGTTCCGGGTCGGAATTCGGGTATTGTGGACAATTCACGGCATCGCTTGACCTTGCCGGGGCAAGCGCCTTGAATCGCAACCCTGATCCACGGCGTGTGGACGGGTTTGCTGACCCTTGAATCAAAGCCTTTTCGCCTCATAAGGAGAGTTCATGTCGATCCGGATCAAATCTCGCGGAAACGAGAGCGCTGAGCAGCTGATGCGCCGCTTCAAGAAACTCTGCGAGAAGGAAGGGCTGACCAAGGACATCCGCAAGAAGGAATACTACGAGAAGCCTTCCGAGCGCCGCAACCGTGCCAAGCGCAAGGCCGCTCCGCGTCGTCCGTAATGGCGACAACCTGACTGAACGATTCGCCCACCCGACCGGTGGGTTTTTCATTCTCCGATGCGGCTGAGGCAAACCGCAGAGAAAGAGGTTTCATTCTTGTTTCATCGGATTCTGTCCAGAATACCGATCTATAGTTGCAGCCCATTTGAGGGATCAGTTCACTGTTTACGCACGCATCCAACGCCCCGGGTGCAACAGCATTTCACATCCACTGCACACACGCAGAGAGCGGGTATGGACCCGATCGATCGAGGGGCTGATCGTCGGCAAGCGAACCCGCTCTGCACGCTCAACTGAAGCACAGCAAAGAGGTTGAACACGATGAGTACACAACTCATGCCAACACTGGCGTCGATGGCCGACATTACGCCGGCGTATTACCTGGCGCCAATCGGCGGCGTTCTCGCCCTGATCATGGCCAAGCTGTTCCACGGCTCGGTCATGAAACGATCCGAGGGCGACGAGAACATGATCGAGATCGCTCAGGCGGTCCGCGACGGTGCCATGGCGTACCTCGCTCGTCAGTACAAAGTCGTCGCTGGCGTCTTCGTGCTGTTGATCGTGTTCCTTGGCATCATGTACGCGCTCAAGCTCCAGTCGGCGTTCACGCTGATCGGTGTTCCGGTGGCGGGCCTGTTCTCGGGTCTCTGCGGCTGGTTCGGCATGAAGATGGCGACCAACGCCTCGGCACGCACGACCTTCGCGGCGAAGCAGTCGCTCAACGAGGGCCTCACTGTTGCGTTCCGCTCAGGTGCCGTGATGGGTCTGGTCGTGGTCGGCTTCGCGCTGCTCGACATCTCGATCTGGTTCGCGATCTTCAACACCATGGGCCTTGTCGACGGCGGCATCACCGAGATCACCACGATCATGCTGAGCTTCGGCATGGGTGCTTCGACGCAGGCGCTGTTCGCTCGTGTCGGTGGCGGTATCTACACCAAGGCGGCCGATGTTGGTGCCGACCTTGTTGGTAAGGTCGAAGCCGGTATCCCCGAAGACGACGCACGCAACCCCGCGACCATCGCCGACAATGTCGGTGACAATGTGGGCGATGTGGCCGGCATGGGTGCCGACCTCTACGAGTCGTACTACGGCTCGATCCTCGCGACCATGGCGCTGGGCGCTGCTGCGGCGATGACACTGACGAGCGGCGACGCCGCGGGCGCGCTGGGCATCAAGCTCGCCGTCACCCCGATGGCGCTCGCCGGTCTGGGCATCTTCTGCTCGATCCTGGGTGTGTTCACGGTGAAGGCCAAGGAGAACGCGACCTTCGCGCAGCTGCTCAAGGGCCTGCACAAGGGTGTCTATGTCGCCTCGGGCCTGATCATTCTGGGCGCGTTCGGTCTGCTGTGGTACATCCTGCAGAATACTCCGGAGCTTGAGGGCATCACCACATGGTGGGGCCTGGGGCTCTCGATCGTCTCGGGCCTTGTCGCCGGTCTGGTGATCGCGCACGCGACCGAGTACTACACAAGCTACGAGCACCCCCCAACCCGTCGCATCGCTGAGCAGGCCCTCACCGGCCCGGCGACCGTGATCATCGCGGGTATCGCGGAAGGCATGAAGTCCACATGGGCATCGCTGCTGACCGTTGTTGTGGCGATCATCGCGGCCTTCAGCTTCGCTGGCGGCGGCGATAGCTTCCTGATGGGTCTCTACGGCGTGGGTATCGCTGCTGTCGGCATGCTCTCGACGCTTGGCATTACGCTGGCGACCGACGCGTACGGCCCGATCGCGGACAACGCGGGCGGCAACGCGGAAATGACCGGTCAGCCCCCAATCGTGCGTGAGCGCACCGACATGCTCGACTCGCTGGGCAACACCACCGCGGCGACCGGCAAGGGCTTCGCGATCGGTTCGGCGGCACTGACCGCCATGGCGCTGTTCGCGGCGTACATCCAGATCGTCCAGACCCAGATCGGCACTCAGGCGGAGAACTTCGAAGACAAGGGCTCGTACACCGTCCCCGCCGATATGGGCGACGGTTACGCCGTCTACCAGGGCTACGGTCGCTTTGCGGTCGTGACGGCGGACGGCGAAGACAAGCATGTCGACGGCGGCATGACCATCGATGTGGTCACTTCAGACGGCAAGCACCTCGACCGCATCAAGACGATCGAGACCAACTCGGTCTATCCCCTGACAGGCAACCACGACACGCGGTACGAGATCGCGGGCGACGGCTGGGAAGCCACACTCGCTTCATCGCAGCGCGGCAGCGTCTCGGATGTCCTTGATTTCTACGATGTGACCCTCGCCAACCCCAAGCTCCTCGGTGGCCTGTTCATCGGTGTGCTTCTGGCGTTCCTCTTCTGTGCACTGACCATGAACGCGGTGGGCCGTGCGGCCTACGCGATGATGGGCGAGTGCCGTCGTCAGTTCGGGTTCATCCGTGAGGCGCTGCGTCGCGACGGGATGAGCGAGGAAGACCTCGCCAACCCCGACAACTGGCCGATGAAGGGTGTTGATCTTGATGGTCACCACTACCCCGACTACGCCAACTGTGTCGCGATCTCGACCGCGGGTGCACAGAAGGAAATGGTCATCCCCTCGGTGCTGGCGATTGTCATCCCGATTCTCGTCGGCCTGACTCTCTCGGTCCCCGGTGTGATGGGCCTGCTTGCCGGTGGCCTGACCTCGGGCTTCGCGGTGGCGGTCTTCATGGCCAACGCCGGCGGCGCCTGGGACAACGCCAAGAAGCTGCTCGAGTCGTACGGCAAGACCACGGCTCAGGAGATGGTCGACGGCACGGGCAACTCGACTAAGGTGCCCGCGACCGTGCGTGACGCCATCATGGCACGCGCCAAGGAAGCCGTCGCGGCGGGCCATGGTGATCTGATCATCTACGGCAAGGGCAGCGACGACCACAAGGCGACCGTGGTGGGTGACACTGTGGGTGACCCGTTCAAGGACACCTCGGGCCCCGCGCTCAACATCCTCATCAAGCTGATCTCGATCGTCTCGGTCGTGTTCGCGGGACTCATCGTCGCCTACGGCGATGTGTTCGGCGGCCTGCTGGGCATCTGATCGTGATCCTCTGAGAATCATTCGGCCGGCCCCGGGTTTCCCGGGGCCGGTTTTTCATTTGACCCTTCAGTTCAATGAAACCGAAGCACGGGCGGCTCGGATCGGCTTAGGATCATCACCGGACCCAAAGAACGGAGACACCCGCAAATGAATCGCTTCCGACCGCTCACGCTTGCTGCACTCGCTCTGATGACCCTGTTCACGGCGCGAGCGACTGCGCAGCGCGATCAGTTTGTTCAGCAGGTTTCCGAGCGAGTCACGGACCTGCTCACCCTGCCAGAGCAATCCAGCCGCAAGGACCAGGAGGCCCGACAGGGCAAACTGCTCAGTCTTGCGAACTATGTGTCCGCGCATGCGGGCCCCAGGCAGACCGCGGCGATGGTGGAGTGCGAGGGAGCGATGGGTGTCTTTGAGCTGGTGCTCACGAGCCGATCGGACAACGCGGTCGACCAACTCGGGCTCTTTGCCAGCCACCCCGGATTCAGGCGTGAGCTGGGGCTGCTGGTCAAGGAGAAAGATAACGCGTACGGCGTGCTCGCGCTGGCCTCGACTTTGATGACGCAACGCTCGGTCCAGGTCGAACAGTACCCGGCGCTCGCAGCGGCGATGTGCGTCGTGCACGACGCGCAGAGCGGCGACGCGTTCGAGCGTCGGATCAACGAGAACAGCCCGAAGTCTCACGACCCGCTCGAGACCTTCGACTTCTTCGTGCGCAACGCTCGGACCATGAGCATCTCACCCGATCAGCTCCCCGCGATCGCGCTGGTGTTCGTCGTGGATGTGACCGAGTCGGCACAGCAGCTCCAGTGGGCCCACGATCGCTATCGCGGGAACCCCGCGATCGTCGATCGGTTTTTCGAGATCCAGTACGACGAGCAGCACTTCCTGCAGAACAAGCCCAAGAAGGTGACATCCGAACCCGGCGATTACAACCTGCAGAAGATCCAACGGTTCGGGGGCGTGTGCGCAGATCAGGCGTACTTCGCGACGAGCGTCGCCAAGGCGTGCGGTATCCCCTCCGCGTATGTCTGGGCGAGCGGCGCCGATGTGGCTCACGCATGGGTCGGATTCGTCGAGAAGCGGGGCAGACGCGCAACATGGAACTTTGACGGCGGTCGATACGAGGCGTACCAGCAGCTCCGGGGGAATCTGCTCGATCCCCAAACGCTCGGCTGGATCAACGACGGGCGCGTCGGGGTTCTCGCCAGCGCCATGAGCGTTCGCAACGATCAGGTGCTCGCCGCGCTGGCGAGCGCCAAAGTGGTCGGACGCATGAACGGGGGCCACTGGTCCGCGTCCGAAGGCATGGAGATCGACACGGCTGGAAACATCCGCAAGCCCCGGACCGGCGAAGTGGCCCAACGCCTGATGCTGCTCCGCTCCACGCTGGGCGATTGTGCGGGTGTGCCCCGTGCCTGGGATCTCGTCGTTGAGATGGCCAAGGCCGGGGAGCTTGATGAAAAGCAGATGGATGTGTGGGCGAGAGCGGTGATGCAACTCGCGGGCACCCAGAACCAGGACTTCGCGTATGACTTCCTCGTCGAGCTCATCGGCACGGTGCAGGAGCCACAGAAGCAGCACGAGATGTGGGAGTGGGCCTTCGGGCAGTTCAGAACCAGGCCCGATCTGGCCGCGGGTGTTCGGTTCAGACAGGGCGAGCTCTGGTCGGAGAATCAGAATCCCGAGTACGCCTGGCTGGCGTACAACGATGTTGTTGAGAAGTTCATCAACGAGGGGCCCATGGTCGTGTCGGCGCTGAAGGCCATCAGCACGCTTCTTGAATCGAACAGGAAGAGCGCAGAGATCGTCCCCATCCTCGAGGCAGCGTCACGGCGGGTGAACCGTCCCGGAGACATGAGCACGCAGTTCGCGACGCAGTCGAACTACTACCGGATCCACATGATGCTTGCGGACGCCTATCAGCGCGTGGGTCGCAGCGGGGATGCGCAGCGGATCAAGACGCAGCTTGGCGTATGAGGGGAAGTAAAAAAGCTGCCTCCAGAGTTTGGAGGCAGCCGTAGGATGCACTTGCATCGGTTTCGTATTGCGAGTTGCGCCAACGGCAACACCGTCGAGCCGCCGCTCTTACGGGCGCAACCCCTTCATACAGTCATACTTGGTCACTGAATCACCTCCTTGAAGAAAATGCCAGCCCAGCCGTCGCGGTGTATCGCCGCCGCCGGAGTTTCTTTCCCCGCGCCGTCGCCCGGGGCTCACCGCCCGGAACCCTCGTGGGTCCCGGTCGTCGCGGTGCGTCGATGCTTCGGTGCGTGGTTATCACGCTCGTCCCCATCGGTCGCGTTCCCGCGATGCTTCCATGATCGACATTTTCGGCTGGTTCGCAACAGCGGATGCGATATATCGCCTGATTCCGGTCGGAATGGTGAGATTCATCCACAACCGCTCAGGGTTGGAGCCGGGTGGATGACCATCGCCCGCACTCGTACGCCCCGGGACCACGCTCGATCTGTGGGTTGCGGGTCAGTTCCCGCACCCATCGTGCCCGGTCATGGATCCGTCCGACGCCGCCGTTCCAGAGCTCGATGCTCTGGGCATGGATGCGGAATCCGCCCCAGTGGGGCGGACGCGGGATCTTGACCTCGCGTTCGCCCATGAGGTCCGCGGGGGACAGCCCGAGGGTGTCCATGACTTCCCCGACCTTCTCGAGCAGCGCCTCGCGGGATTCGATGGGCTGCGACTGATCGCTGACCCACGCCCCCAACCGCGACTCGAGGCGACGAGACGCGAAGTAGGCGTCCGATTCCGCTTGGGTGGCGTGGGTGATGGGGCCTCGGATGCGGACCTGGCGTTCGTCGTGATCCCAGTGAAAGACCACGCTCGCGAACGGGTGGGCGGCGAGCTGCTGCCCCTTGGCACCGTTGTAGTTTGTATAGAACACGATATTGCCCGGTTCGGGCTCGATCGCCTTGCACAGCACGATGCGGGCGTCGGGCAGCCCATCTGGGTGCATGGTGCACAGGGTCATCGCGTTGGTGTTGGGTGTCCGGCGTTGATCCCACGCCTGATCGAACCACTGTTTGAAGAGCGGGAACGGGGAATCGGGCAGGTCATCGGGGAGACCGCCCTCGGTGTCGTAGAACTCGGATGCTTGGGGTTCGTTGGGCATGACTCAAGCGTATCTGTGCTTTCGTGCGGAATCTTGGTGGACAACATGGCGTATGTCCAAACTCTTCGCTGAATTGCGTACAATCGACGCTGTGAGTGACTCAACGATCTTTGAATCCAAACCCGATGCCCGCCGAGGCGGGAAGCGCAACGAGATCCCCGACATGGGGCGTCTCTTCGATCGCACCCCGCCGCACCACATCGATGCCGAGCGATCGCTGATCGGGTCGATCCTGCTCGATCCGAGCGTGCTCAACGATGTCGTCGAACTGATTCCCAACGGGGACCTGTTCTATCAGGAATCCAACGGCGTCATCTACCAGACCCTCATCGAGACCTACGAAGCCCATCAGACGGGCGATCTGGTCCAGCTCACCGAATCGCTGCGGGCCAAGGGCCTGTTCGATCAGGTGGGCGGTGCCGAGTACCTGATGGAGCTGGCGGAAGCGGTGCCCAGCGCGGCCAATGCCCCGTACTACGCCAAGCGGATCGCCGACAGCGCCCGCTTGCGCAAGCTGATCGATGCCGCGGGACAGATTCTCTACGATGCCTATCACCAGGGCGGCGGCGGGATCGACGCGGCCAAGTCCGTGATCGATCTGGCCGAGAAACGGATCTTCGATATCGCATCGGAAGATGTGAACGCGGAACCCGAGACACTCAAGGAGCTGCTGCTCGCGGAGATGGACCGCATCGAGCAGGCGGACGGGAAATCGGTCTCGGGGACCTCGACGGGGTTCACGGATCTCGACGAGCTGCTCTCGGGCCTGCAGCCCGAGGAGATGCTGATCCTCGCGGCTCGCCCCTCGATGGGCAAGACCGCGATCGCGCTCAACATCGCCGAGCAGATCGCCTTCGGCGGCGCCACACCCTGGTCGCCCAAGAAGATCAACAACCCGGTGCCGGTGGGGGTGTTCTCTCTGGAAATGGCCCGCGGGGCGCTGGTGCAGCGGCTCCTGTCCGCTCGCTCGGGCGTGGACAGCAACCAGCTGCGGACCGGTCGCGTGAGCGACGGCGAATGGGACAAGCTCCATCGGGCCAGCGCCGAGTTGGCGGAAGCGCCGATCTACATCGACGACACCCCGGGCATGACCGTGCTGACGATGCGGGCCAAGGCGCGGCGGATGAAGCAGCGCCACAACATCGGGTGCATCGTGATCGACTACCTGCAGCTGCTCTCCTCGCCCAGCTCGGCGCGCGAGTCGCGTCAGGTGGAGGTCTCCGAGATCTCGCGTTCGATCAAGGCCCTGGCGCGTGAGCTCAAGGTCCCGGTCATCTGCCTGGCGCAGCTCAACCGTGGCGCCGAGCAGCGCGAGGGCAACCGCCCGAAGATGTCGGACCTGCGCGAATCGGGATCGATCGAGCAGGACGCCGATGTCGTCATGCTGCTGCACCGCGAGAGCTATTACCACCGCGGCGAGCCCGCGTGGGACCCCACCAGCCCCGAGTTCGACGAGGACAACCGCGAGAAGCTGAACCTGACGGAGCTGATCATCGCCAAGCAGCGCAACGGCCCGACGGGCACGGTCAAGCTGATCTGGGACGCGGGCACGGTGCGGTTCAAGACCCATGATGGGATGCACTCGGGCGGGAGCTACGGCTTCAGCAAGGAGATGGAGGGCGGGTCATACGGATTCGATGGTCCGGACTTCGACCCCGCACCCGCAGCGAACGCTCCGGATTTCGGCGATCCACCACCGGTCCAGAAGCACACCTTCGCGCCCGGCTCCAAGAGCGGGCCCGAGGCGGATTTCCGGGACGGGTCGGGGAACGATGTTCGCTTTGATGATGAAGAACTGCCGCCGTTCTGATCGGGCCGTTCAGCGTCTCATGTCCCGCGCGACGCGCTGGTTGACGCGCTCCTGACGCATGCGTTCTTCGTATTCGGCGCGCTCGGTCATGCCAGGGATCAGGAACAGATCAACAATCTGGCCGATCAGCAGCAGCCCGCCGGTAAAGAGCCAGATGAGCCCGGTGATCTACTTGCCGTTGTAAAAGCGATGGATGCCGCAGAAGCCGATGAAGCAGCAGCACCAGAGCAGGTATGCGACGCCGGTTGATTTCATGGTGAAAGACCTCCGGTAGATACTATTGGCGAAAGCGTGGCTGCGATTTCGTTCAGTATCATTCGACACGGCACAGGCGGGACGCCTGTGCCGCCTGCAACTGGTTCAATCGCCGAAGCAGGTGTACACGCTGCGGGCGGCCGCGATGAGCGGGTGGTCCTTGGGGACCAGTCGCTGCTTGTTGGCGGCGGACTGGATATCGACATCGCCCAGAATCCCGCCCTGCATGACGACGAGGCGGTTCTCCTTGCCCATCTTGAGCAGCTGCATCGCGTGGTGGCCGAACTGGGTGGCGAGGACGCGGTCGCCCGCAACGGGGGTGCCGCCGCGTTGGGTGTGGCCCAGCACCACATAGCGTGATTCGATCTCGGTTCGTTTCTCGATCTCGTCGGTGAGCCATTTGGCGATGCCGCCCAGGCGGATCGCTTCCGGCGAGTTCTCGACGACGCGGTCGACGATCTGCTCGCCACCCTTGGGCTTAGCGCCCTCGGAGACGGCGATGATGGTGAATCGTTTGCCACGCTGCGATCGCTTGATGCACTGGTCGCAGATGACATCGAGATCAAACTCGATCTCGGGGATCAGGATCACATCGGCCCCGCTGGCCAGCCCGGCGTGCAGGGTGATCCAGCCGGCGTTGCGGCCCATGCATTCGACGGCCATCACGCGGTGGTGGCTGGCGGCGGTTGAATGGACGCGGTCGAGGGCCTCGGTGGCGACATGGACGGCGGACTGGAAGCCGAAGGTGATGTCGGTGCCGTGGAGGTCGTTGTCGATGGTTTTGGGGACGCCGATGCAGTTGATGCCCTGCTTGGAGAAGGGCTCGGCGACGGACATGGTGCCGTCGCCCCCGATGACGACCAGGGCCTCGATCTTGCGGATCTTGAGGTGGGTGACGCAGACATCGGTGAGGTCTTTCCAGATGGTCTCGCCGTTCTCGTCCTTGCCCATGGGGTAGCGCTGGGGGTTGGAGCGGTTGTTGGAGCCGAGGATGGTGCCGCCCATGGTGAGGATGTTGGAGACCTCATCGAGGTGAAGTGGCTTGATGCGGTCCTCGATGAGCCCAAGGAACCCGTCCTCGATGCCGAAGACCTCCATGCCATTGTTGATGGCGTCCTTGACGACGGCGCGGATGACGGCGTTGAGGCCGGGGCAGTCGCCGCCGCCGGTGAGGACGGCGATGCGTTTGATGTTGGAGACGGGGACGCGATCGTTGATTGTGGCCATATATGGAATGCTATCGGTTGGTTGGGCGTTGTGCCTTGTGCCCTGTGGAGTATGAAGCTTGAAAATCGTTCCCGGTTGACTGGGCATTGGGCAGCCTCGCTCGCCCGATTCGGTACCATAGAGTGTTCATGGATGAGCAAGCCGCCCAACCCGATCCGGTCCAGCCCGTCGCGGCATCTGAGCGCTTCGATCCGCACCTGTACCTGCACCCGCAGACGCTGGCTCGGCTGTCGTCGATGGAACTGCGGGCGAAGATGATCGTCGAGGGCGTGATGGCCGGGCAGCACCGCTCGCCGTACACGGGGGTATCGGTGGAGTTCGCTCAGCACCGTCAGTATGTGCCCGGCGACGACATCCGTCACCTGGACTGGAAGGTGTATGCCCGGACGGACAAGCTGCAGGTCAAGCAGTATCAGCAGGAGACCACGCTCGACCTGGTCCTGCTCGTGGATTCATCGGGCTCGATGCGGTTCGGGTCGCGTCTGTTCTCGGATGCTTCGGGCTCTGCGCGCGAGACAGCCCCGGACGGGCGACCGAACTGGTCAAAGTTCGACCACGCGACTGCGACCGCCGCGGCCATGGCATACATCACGATCAACCAGGGTGACCGTGTCGGGTTGGCGGTCTATGCCGATGAGCTGCGGGCGATCGTGGACCGTTCCGCGCGCAAGTCGAGCTGGAAGCAGATCGTCGATGCACTCGCGCTGCACCCCGTTGATCGTCACACCGATATCGTGCGTGTAATGGACCAGACACTGGCCAAGGTCAGCAACAAGTGCCTGATCGTGATCATCAGCGACTTCTTCGACGACCCCGAGAACATCCGCTCGGCGTTCGCCAAGGCCAAGCATCGCGGGCATGACCTGATCGCGCTGCAGGTGCTCGACAAGGCGGAGCTGACCTTCGAGTTCGATGACCCCGCGGCCTTCGAGGGGCTTGAGTCCGAAGCAACCCTGCGCCTCGACCCGCGCGCCCTGCGCAAGGAATATCTTGAGGCAATCAACCGCCACATCGATCTGGTCTCGCATCACGCCCGCTCGTTCGGGTTTGATCATCAGGTGATCTCCACCCACAACTGGCTGGGCCCGACACTCGCCAAGTTTGTCGCGAGGCGGAACGCGGCCTCTTCCCTGAGGGGGGCGTAGCCCGTGCCAGTGTCACTGCTGCATCCCGGGCTCTTCGCGATCGGCCTCGCGTGCGTGAGCATCCCGATCATCATCCATCTGCTCAAGCGCCGACGCAGGGTGATCAGCTGGGGTGCGATGCGTTTCCTCGAGGAGGCGTATCGCAAACGCCGGCGGATTATCACACTCGAGCAACTCATTCTGCTCGCGCTGCGTTGCCTGCTGATCGCGTTGATCGCCCTGGGCGTCGGATCGCTCATGCTCGGATCTGGCAGCCGCTCGAGCGAACCCACCACCCTGACGATCGTGCTCGACGACAGCATCGGCTCGGCCATCGTTGTCGACGGCGCCGCGGCGATCGACACGAATAAGCGCAACGCGATCGAGCTGATCGAATCGCTCGACACATCCCGTGGTGATCGTGTCGCACTCATCAGCGCGTCGGCACCTGCCCGCGCCGTGGTGCTCCCCGCGAGCGACGATCTGGGCGCGGTGCTCGCGCTGCTCAACGGGATCGAGCCCAGCGACGCGCCGCTCGATCTCGCAGGGGTGGCCGCGCTGCTGGGGCAGTCGGGTGATGACGAAAGCGAACGCAGTGTCCGTCGCGTGCTGATGCTCGCGAGCGATGCAAGAACAGTCCTGGCCGCCATGGGCGCATCCGATCAGAGCCCGGCCAGGGTCGCATTCGATTCCATCGTGCTCGCCAAGCCCGGCGAGCAGCCCGCGGTCAACACGGGCATCGTTGATGCGCGGCTCACACGCGCCATGATCGTCCGCGACGGGCTGCCGCTGCCCGAAGCCGTCCGCGTGGAGCTGATGCGCAGCGGTGAAGGGCTCGGGGAACAACGCAGCACCATCCGGGTTCTCGACCAGCGTGGCAGCATACGCGGTCAAGCCCAGATCGACTGGGCGCGCGGGCAGCGAGAAGCAGCACTGAGCGTCGCGATCGACACGCAAGGGCTGAATACGAACGCCGGTTCGAGCTCAATCCTCCGGGTGCGTATCGACGAAGACGCCAACCCAAGAGATAACACCTGCCTGCTCACGCTCCCCGTGCGGGACACCCTGCGAGTCGGGATCATCGACCGTCCTGGCGCCGCGCCAGGTGTGCTGGGCGGATCGGGTGGGATCGCACCCTCGCGTTGGGCACGGGCAGCGCTGGCGCCAAGCGGAGGGATGGGTGTTGAGGTGACGAGCATCGACGCGCGTCAGGCGGAGTCAAGACTCACGCCCTCGCTCGACGCGGTCATCGTGCTCGCACCCAACGCGATGAGCCCCGCGGCCTGGGACCGGGTCGAGCGACTGCGTGAGCAGGGCACCATGGTCGTGGTCACGCCCGATGCGCAAATCGAATCACTCGCATGGTTCGATCGGATCCGCGCGATGGCCCCCGAGGTCTTCGCGGCCGGCGAGCGCACCCTGGACCACAACCCGCCGGCTACTGTGAACGATCGGCTCGAGGCCCCGGGCCTGCTCTCGGGCATCGCCGGCGAGCTGCCTCAGCTCTCGGGTGCGGTCGAGGTGTACCGCTCGCTGAGCATCCCCGAAGGCGCACGCCCGATCGCGTCGCTCAGCGATGGCACCCCGCTGGGCGTGAGTGTCTCGCCGGTAGACGACGCGGGCCCGATCGTGGTGCTCAGCGTGCCTCTGGATCTCGGCTGGAGCAATCTCCCCACGCGTCCGCTGTTCGTTGCGATGATGCAGGAGCTGGTCCGTCAGGGCGTGGGTGAGGGCGTGCAGGCCAAGTCGACCATCGCCGGCGAGCCCATCGCCCAGTTGCGCACTTCCCAGAGCGCACGACGCGTGACTTTGCCCGATGAGCCTATCAAACCCGACCAGACGCACGAACTCAACCAGCTCGCCGGCGTTCTTGCGCTGCGTGATGCTCAGGGCAGTGTCCGCTCGCTGCGTGTCGTTCGCCCGGCAGCGTCGGGCGCGTCCGCCGATACGATCTCTCAGGAGGACCTGGTGACGCAGCTCGAGCGACTTGTCAGCTCGACAGCGATCGAATGGATCGGGGATCGTTCGGGGACAGGCAACGCCGATTCGGTCACGATCTCGAGCACCGATGCGCGATCGCTGGCGATCTGGATGCTCTGGGCGGCGTTTATCATCGCGAGCATCGAGTTCATACTCGCTCGACTCTTCACCGCACGCCTGATCGCCAGCGAACGCGCCATGGGCGCGGGCAGCGGGGGGGCCCGGGCATGAATGAACTGCTCAACGCGATCTTCGGACTCGGTGGCGGCGGCGACACCCAATCGCTGGGCTTCGGGAGCCCCGATGCCCATCCGGGCTTCACCCACGCCATGCCCGGATGGGCGATCGTGCTCGTGGTACTCTGCATCACTGCGATCGTCTGGTGGTCCTATCGCGCCATCCCGGGTTCAAGAACCCTCCGAGGCGGGCTCGCATTGCTCCGCGCCGCGTTGCTCACGCTCCTCTTCGTGCTCGCTCTAGGGCCGCGCATCGAACAGACTGATATCCAGACAGAGCAGGACTGGGTTCTTGTGCTGCTCGACCGTTCTTCCTCGCTTGAGACGCCGGATGCCTCGGCATCGGGCGCGACACGCTCGGGGCAACTCCGCGGCATGCTCGCCCAGTCGCAGGAGCAATGGTCCCGGCTCGCACAGGACAAGCATGTTGTCTGGATGGGGTTCGACGAGCGGGCCCGATTGCTTGCTGAAGGCAGCCCGCCCGATCCGGAGACGCTCGGCCCAACGGGAGGTCTGGGCACCGATATCGACGCGGCGATCCGCGCCGCGCTGCGTCAGTCCGCGGCCAGGCCTGTCTCAGCGATCGTGCTGGTGAGTGACGGACGAAGCACCAACGCCGTGGATCCCGAACTGATCGAGACGCTCGCCGAGCGTCAGATCCCGCTCGTGGCGGTGCCTCTCGGGAATCAGGCACCGGTTCGTGATCTGGCCATCGCCCGTGTCGATCATCCCGATGCCGTCTTTGCTCAGGACATGGTGCCTGTGCGTGTCACGCTCGATACGCGCGGACTGACCGGCGATGACCTGGTCAGGAGCCCAGTGCAGATCGAGCTTGTTGACCACGAGCTGGGGACCGTGCTTGATCGCGTCGAACTCGGGCCCGAACACCTCAAAGCCGACGAGAAACCCGGCGAGCCGGTCACGCTGATGCATACCCCCCAGGGCGAGGGCACCCAGCGACTCGATGTGCGCATCGTGAGCGACCGGCCCGGCGATGATCTCAACCCGAGCAACGACATCAGCGGGTTGGAGATCTCTATTGTCGGGCGTCCCCTGCGCGTGCTCTACATCGATGGTTACCCGCGATGGGAACACCGATACCTCAAGTTCATGCTGCTGCGTGAACGATCGATTGTCAGCTCGTCGTTGCTGCTCTCGGCGAGCCGGCGATACATCCAGGAGGGCGATGAGCTGATCCCGAGCATCCCCGCGACGCTCGAGGACTGGGAGCCGTTCGATGTCGTCGTGCTCGGCGATGTCCGCAGCGAGCTTTTCTCTCAGCAGCAGCTCGAATCACTGCTCGAGCATGTTCGGACACGCGGCGCGGGTCTGCTCTGGGTCGCGGGGCCCAGCAGCGTGCCCGATGGGTATCTGGGCACACCTCTCGCGTCGCTGCTGCCGATGCGGCCAGATGCCGGAGGGTCGCAGCCGACCACGAGCGTCTGGGGGCAGGCGGTGACCGTGTCCGGGAGCGACGAGGCTGCGCGGCTGGGTGTGCTGCGTCTGAATGACGACCGTTCGGGATGGCTGGATCGGCTGAGCGATCCCGACACGGGGTGGTCCAGACTCCAATGGGCGCTGCAGCTCGACGAGTCGAGCTTCAAGCCCGGTGTGAGCGTGCTCGCGTACGCGAACGCTGTCGATACGAATCAATCGTCGCCGCTGATCACACTGATGCGATACGGAGCGGGTTCGAGTGCCCTCGTCGGCACCGATGAGATCTGGAGATGGCGCTACGGGCGGGGCGAGGATCTCCCCGAGCGATTCTGGCTGCCGCTGATCCGTGCGCTGGGTCGGGGCACTGTTGCACGCAGGGCGGCCCCGGCGCAGCTGATTGTCAGCCCCTCAAGCCCGCAGCCGGACCAGCCCACACAGGTCACACTGCGTGTGTTCGATCAGCAGCGCATCGATGCCTTGCCCGAGCGGGTGCGTGTTCGTGTTTCTTCGATCGCGGATCGTGGGGAGCCCGCGGAGGTTGAGCTTGTGGGCACAGGCGACTCGCGCGTGGGTACATGGGTGCCCGATCGGCCCGGAAGCTTCGAGCTGCGACCGCTCGGGCTCGATGCGGCCGTCAGCGATATCGCGGTGCGGGCGCAGGTGCTTGATATGTCTGATGAGCGTCGCCTGCTCGACAGCGATCACGCGATGCTCACAGAAATATCGACCAGGAGCGGCGGCTGGCTCGCCCTGCCAGAGTCGTTCGCACAGATCGCGTCCGAGCTGCCCAATCGGGCTCGCACAATCACCTCGCCTCCGCGGCGTGTCTCGCTCTGGGATCGCCCGGTTGTGCTGTTCGTCATCATCACCCTCCTCACACTCGAATGGATCGGACGCCGAACGCTGCGACTCGCGTAACCGATTCGTCACGAATCCCGTATGGGGCACAACCGATGCCCGCTCGAATAGGTATAGACAGGAGAACCACCAAAGGACCTATGGATCAGCAGAGCCCCAATCCGATCGAGCAAACAAGCAGCGGGCACGCGGTCACACTCGTGCGTGCCCGTGTACGCCTGAGCAGGATCGCGTCGCGATTGCGTCGTGTGCTCGTGTTCCGCGCGTTGCTTGTCTGTGTCTCGGCGTTGACCCTGGGTGCGATGCTGATCGGTGTGCTCGACTACCTGCTTCGCCTGCCCGGCTCGGTCCGGATGGTGCTCCTGCTCGTACTCTGCGCCACACTCGCTCGATTGATCTGGCAGCGTGTGCGACCCGCTGTGCGCACGCGCATGAGCCCAACCGATATCGCCCTGCAGATCGAACGCCAGGACCCGTCCGTGCGGGGTGTGCTCGCCAGCGCCATCGACCTGGGCGCAGACACGCCCGGGAGCGACGATGCGGATGCACAACTCACGGATGAGCTGCGCCTCGCGGCGCTGCGGACCGCCGCACGGCGCATCGAGGGCTTCAATCCATCGGGCGTGCTGCGTCTGGGTGTCCTCACGCGACCCGGCGGCGTCGTCAGCGCCCTCTTCCTGTTGATCGTGACACTCGGACTGCTCAGCCCGATCACACTTCGGGTAGCGGCGCACAGGGTCTTCACACCCTGGGACCAGACGAGATGGCCGGTGCGCTACGCGATCGCCGACATCACGCCGCCCGCGCCCCGCGCGATCGATGCTCCCGTCCCCGTGCGGGCGCTGATCGGTTCAAGCGAGACGGCTTTGAGCGATACCACACGCGCGATGATCTCATGGCGATTGCTCGACGAGCAGGGAGATATGATCGGCGACTGGACACGCTCGCTGCTGATGCCACAGAACAGACGAGACCCGAGCATGGGCATCCCGCTCTACGAGCAGCTCATCGATGCACGCGATCGTGCGGCGAGATTGCCCGAGCAGCAGCGTTTCACGCTCGAATACCGGATCACAACGCGCGATGATCAGACGCGTGTCAGGCGTCTGACTCTGGCCCGCCCTCCCGAGCTGCGTTCCACCCGTGTTGACCTCCGCCTGCCCGACTACGCCCAGCCCATCGCGGATCGGGGCGTGGTGCTCTCGGGACAGCTTGAGCAGCAGCAGAACGACATCCTGATCACCCCCGTGCTCGCGGGCACACGCGTCGAACTGCTCTGGCAGTTCAGCAAGGCGATCGATCAAAGCATCGAGCGACCCGAATGGATCGAACAGATCGCGATGACTTCGCAGGTGCTCGCGTTCGATCATCCCGATGAACGCAGTGTCCGTGTGGTGCTCGGCGCGACCGAATCGCTCCTGATCGAGCCGGACATCAGCGATGTCTCGGGGATCGGCGTACGCTCACCGATCACGGTCTCGCTTGAGGTGCTCGAGGATCTCTCGCCCAGCGTGAATATCGTCGAACCGTCCCGCGACGAACAGCTCTCGCCGCGGGCCGTGATCGGGATCAAAGCCGAACTCAGCGATGATCTGGGCCTCACCCGTTCCCGACTGCTCGCGCAGCGATCAACCCCCCCGAGCGATTCCGCAGGCGCTCCGCCCGAGCCGGTAGGGGACCCTGTGGCGATGGTTGACCGCAGCGTCGATATCCAGAGCCGCACGGTGATCGACCACGAGCTGGATCTGACGGCCATGGGTGTATCGCCCGGCGACGAACTTCGCGTCTGGGCGCAGGGCTGGGACCTGCGTGCCGATGTCGGCGACGAGCAGATCGGGCGGGGCGAATCGAGCGTGCGTGTGTTCCGGATCGTCGACGAGGGCGAGTTGATCGAACAGATCAGGCGTCAGCTCGACCCGCTCCGCGGCAGTCTCCGTCAGCTCGATGAGCGCCAGGGTCAGGTGCAGGAGCTGCTGCGCCAAGCCAGCCCGCGCGCGGGCGACGAGCAGCGATCGCTCAGCGAGCGGCTCCGCGTGAGCGAGAACGCGATCGAGCAGCTCGGCCGCACACTGGACCGAAACAATCTCGAGGATGCGGGCCTGGAGTCAACGCTGCAGGACGCTGCGCGGGTGCTCGATGAAGCCGCGACCCTCAGCGAGCGTGCGGAGGATCAGATACGGCGCGGCAGCGAGGAGACCGCGGCCCAGAGTCAGCGCCGTGTGCGGGATCGTCTGGGCGAGCTGCTCTCGATGCTCGATCAGGGGCAGGATTCATGGCTGGCGCTGCGGAACATCCAGCAGCTGCGCAACGAGCTCGAATCGATCCGCGACGACACACAGTCGCTCTCGCAGCGGACTGCGGGTCAGTCGCTCGAGGAACTCAGCCCCGAAGACCGGAGCATGCTCGAGCGGATTCTTGACCGGCAGTTGCAGAACGCCGAGGACGCGCGTCAGGCGATCAACACCCTCGATCAGCGTGCTCAGGAACTTCAGGAGAACGATCCGACACAGGCCGAGGCACTCCGACGCGCCGCCCAGCAGGCCCGCGCCGCCCAGCTCGAAGAGCAGCTGCGAGAGGCAGGGGCGCAGATCAGTCAGAATCAGACGGGGAGCGCAACCCAGACCCAGGAGGAAGTGCTCGAAGAGCTCGAAGAACTCCTCGAGGAGCTGGAGAACACGATCCAGAATCGTGACAACGCGCTGCGCCGCGAACTCGCATCGATCATCGAGTCGATCAAGTCACTGATCGACGCGCAGGAGCGTGAGATCATTCGGCTCGAGGCCGCGATGCTCGACAACGACCTCGCCTCACTCGATACCCAGCTCATCGCGCTGGTCCGCAACACGCTGAGTGTCCGCGATGAGGCGCTCGGGGCGTTCCCCGAGACGAGATCAATCGCGGATCACATCTCGCGAGCCGCAAGCGGGCAGAACAGCGCGATCAGCTCGCTGCGTGCCCATCCGCCCCTGCCCGATCAGGCGGAGCGTTCGCAGCGTGGTGCGCTGCAGCACCTGCGCAACGCCCTTGAGGAAGCGCAGCGGCTCGACGAGCAGGCCGCCCAGCGTCAGGCCCAGCGTGCCCGCGAGGAGCTGCGCGAGCAGTACCAAGCCGCACTCGACACACAGAGCCGGATCCACGACGAAACCGCGGCGCTGGGAGACGCGAACCTGAGCCGACGCGATCGTTCGCAGGCACGCGCCATCGGCGAGCAGCAGAGCGAGCTTCGCATCGAACTCGAACAGATGCCGCAGCAGACCGAGGGGCTCTCCGAAGCCCCGGTCTTTACACTCGCACACACGCAGCTCGATCGGCTCATGCAACTGAGCACGGCCGGCCTCGGCCAACAGCAGATCGAGCCCACCACGCTCGCGTCGCAGCGTCAGTCCATGATGATCCTCGCTTCGCTCGTCGAGGTGCTCAGCGAACAGCAGGCCGAGCAGGAAGACTTTGAGGACGGCTCTTCGGATGCCGGCGGGGAGAGCGGCGGCGGGCAGAGCGGGGGGGACGAGCCGCTGATCCCGCCCGTGGCCGAACTCAAACTGCTGCGGAGCCTTCAGCAGCTCGTGGCAGATCAGACCCGGGCGATCAGCGAGCAGGGCACGAGCGACGCGTCGCAGGTCAGAGCGATCGGCGAGCTCCAGCAGCAGCTCTTCGAGCAGGGCGCTGAACTGATCGAACGCATGAACCCGCAACCGCGTCCGCAGCCCGGCGATACCACACCCGAAGGGATGGATCCCGATGGAGCAACCCCGAACCGCGACCCGATAGAACCAGTAGATAGCAGTGGGGCGGATGATTCATGAGACGCAAAGCCACCAGTCTGGTCCTGATCATGCTCGCGGGGTTCACGCCCCTTGCGCCCGCGCAGCCCGAGTCGACGGAGCCCAGCACCGAACCGCTCCCGACGCTTGATGAGCTGCTCGGGCTTGAGGAAGAGTCCAAGGGCATCGACCCCAACACGGAAGCACTCAGGCAGGTGCTGAGCCCGAAGGAGGCTGGCGAAGCGCTCGGGCAGGCGGTGAACCTGATGAATCAGGTCGCGGCACGCATCGAGACAGGCAACGATCTTTCCATCGCGACCCAGCGCCTTCAGGAAGACATCCTCCGCAAGCTCGATCAGGTGATCGAGTCCGCACAGAACAACCAGCAGGGTGGGGGTGGGGGGTCTTCGAGCGCGCAGTCGTCATCGGGGAGCAATCAGCAGCAGCCCAATCAGCAGCAGCAGGGGCAGGACGGTCAGCAGGGGCAGCCCGGGAATGAGTCGGGGCAGGAGTCAGTGCCCGGTGGATCCTCGACAGCCCAGCCCGGCGATGCCCTCGCACCCGACGGCGTCTCATGGGGCGCCCTGCCCCAGCGCGTGCGTGACGCACTCTCGCAAGGCATCAGCGACAAGTACTCCGATCTCTACCGCTCGATCACAGAGCAGTTCTATCGATCGCTCGCCGAGGATGAAGATCAATGAGTAACCACGCGACACTCATCCCGCTCATGATCTGCGCTTCGCTGCTGTCGGCCCAGCCGGCGAGCACCGGTGCCGATGCGGGCGCTCAGAACAACCCGCTCGATCAGGAGATCATCCCCGAACTCGACGCGGCCGTCAGTCAGGGGATCTCCTATCTCGCGACCACGCAGGAGCCCGATGGCTCATGGTCCTCAGGGCGATACGGCAAGAATGTCGCGATCACGGCGCTCGCGTGCCTCGCCATGATGAGCGACGGACACATCCCGGGGCGGGGTGAGCTGGGCGATGTTGTCGATCGCGGGGTTGAGTTCATCCTCAACTCATCTGCCGACAGCGGGCTCATCACTTCGGAGGCAAACAACGGGCCCATGTACGGTCACGGCTTCGCCACGCTCTTCCTCGGCGAGGTCTACGGCATGACCCCCGGCGGCGACAACGCCCGCGCCAATCGCATCCACGAGGCGCTCGTCAAAGCGGTCCGACTCATCGAGCAGACCCAGAACGATGAGGGCGGCTGGCGATACAACCCCGTGCCCTACGACGCGGATGTTTCGGTCACCATCTGCCAGATCATGGCCCTGCGCAGCGCCCGGAACGCGGGGATCGATGTCAACGCGCAGGTGATCGACAGAGCGGTCGAGTATGTTCGCATGTGTCAGAACGCGGACGGCGGGTTCAAATACCAGCTGGGCTCGGGCAACAGCGCCTGGCCTCGAACCGCCGCCGGTGTGGCCGCGTTGTTCTACGCGGGGATCTACGAGGACGACGCGATCGATAACGGGCTCGAGTATCTGACAAAGAACGCCCTGCCCGGTCGCGCCAGCGCAACACGCTCGCACTATTTTTACGGCCAGTACTACGCCGTCCAGGCGATGTACCTCGCGGGTGATGAGCACTGGGCCCTCTGGTGGCCTGCGATCCGCAGCGAACTCATCGCGGCTCAAACCGATGACGGGTCATGGGACGACCGCTCGGTCGGCAAGCCCTACGGCACGGCCATGTCGCTTATTGTTCTTCAGATGCCCAAACGCTATCTCCCGATTTTCCAGAAATGATCCGAATCACCGCCATCTCGATGCTGATCGCTGCCGTGTCCATCACGCCAGCAACAGGCCAGACCCTCCGAGGCGGATGGGTGCTGTGCACGCGTGAACTGGAACTTCAGGAGACCCTGATCGATCACATCGATGAGCGGGAGCTGATCCTCCGCAGCGCCTATGGCATCCGCAGCAGCGTGCCGATGGATCAGGTGCTTTTCCTGATCCGCGCAGAATCGGAGGAAAGCATCACCGCCGACGAGATCGTGGGTGCCCCCGCACCCCAGCAGAGCCCGGTTCGTCTGGTCTCGCTCACGGATGGGCAGGTCATCCGCGGGAGCATCAATGAATCGGATCTCCCCGAGGAACTCGCGTTCAACCTGATCGCGGGTCGGAATGTGCACGGCGATGCCCGGGTGCCCCTCGAGCGTGTGCTGCGCATCAGCGACGGGGGCCAGCCCGGCAATGCCGCTCGCGATCAGCTGCTTCCCGACGACACGCTCGTCACCCGCACGGGCGACACGATTGTGGGTTTTATCGAATCCATCGGACCCATGACCCGCGTTTCGATCGACGACGGCGGTGAGCTGGAGATCGAAACCGCACGCCTCGAGTCCATCGGCATGGCCAATCCGCCCGCGCCCCAGCCCGGGTTGTACCTCACATTCAACGATTTTGAGGTTCTCCGTGCGAGCGCGATGGAGTTCGATACCAATCAACCGATCCGCGTCGAGATTGACGCCGCTTCGCTGGGCCTCATGGACACGGGGAACAGCATCTGGGTGTTCGATGCGGACTCGCTCAGGTCGCTCACGGTCCGCAGTGCTGATTCGCGCATCGTCGCGTTGACCGAGATCGCGCCCGCGCTTGTAGAGCCCACCGGCGATCGTGACTGGGTGCCCAGCCCGGTTCCGATGCGTTCGAGTCTGGCACACGCGGCGCTCGGGAGCATCGACCTGATCACTCCGATGCGGGTTGAGTATCCATTGCCCGAAGGTTCTGGCCGGTTCGCATCCACGATCGAGGCATCGGTGCAGCAGTGGACCGATTGCATCGTCCGTGTGATCGCGCGGTCGCCCGGCGGGTCGAGCACCCTTTTCGAGGGACGACTCAACGCCGCGACCCCATCGGCGGAGATCAACACGCTGATCCCGCGCGGGGCGACCGGTCTGATCATCGAGATCGACCCAGGAAAGCACGGCCCGATCCAGGATCGGGTGCTGTTGCACCGACCGCGGCTGCTGATCCAGGATTGAATCAGGGTCTGTGTCTTTACAGGATGTTGTAGTGGGCAAGGTGCGTGCGCATCTGGCCGGCGGTGTCGCGTTTGTGGTCGATCAGTTCGGCGTGCCATCCGAACGCCTTGGCTGCCTCCACATGCTCGGGCGTATCCTCAAAGAAGAGGATCTGCTGACCCGCGGCACCAACCCGGCGTTCGAATGCGGCGAAGGCCTTCTCGTCGGGCTTCGCCAGCCCGAAGAGGTGGCTCGCGTGACGGTGTTCGATCATCATCGCGACGGTAAAGTCTTCATCCATCCGTGCCCAGTGGGCGGCGTTGGTGTTTGAGAACAGGGCCGTGGAGAGGTCGGCAAAGCTGTTGAGCTCATCGATCAGTTCGTCCACACCCTTGTACTCTTCGAGCAGCCAGGCATGATGGACCGCGGCGATATCGTCGATGCTGTGGAACTCTTCGGACTCCTTCGCGATCGCGCGGAAGAATGCCTTGTCGCTCATCTGCCCGGTCTGGTAGCGCTTGGACAGCGATTCCTGCTTGGCGAAGCACTTGGTCGCGATCTTCTTGCTGGGCGCTTTGATACCCGCGGCTTTGCAGCCCTCTTCCCACGATCGGCAGATTTTCAGGATCACGCCGCCCCAGTCGAAGCAGACGAGCCGAATGTCAGGATCCATGACCGTTCTCCACACCCTGCACTGACGAGGATTTCATCACCTCGTCCATCACCGTTGTCGCGAACGACCCACGCGGGAGCTCGAACGCACAGCGGATGTACGCCCCGTGCTCATCCAATCCGCCCTCGACCTCGGGGTCGATGAGCGGGATCCGCAGCGGGCGTCGATCCCCCCCAATCATGGGAAGCCCGTCACGCTGCTCGCACAACTCCATATCTTTCGGCGCTACACCCGCTCGGGCAAGGGCCAGCAGCTCTCGTTGGCCCACATCGCCGCCTGCAAGCGGCATCGTGGTGCCCCACATCGGTCCGGAAGGGCCGATTTCGAACTGATCGAGCCGCGATTGCAGGGCCTCACCCCCCTCTTCGAGCTCCTGAGCAGTCACCTCAAATGTGGCCCGGCTCTTGAGCACGAACGCCAGATCGCCCGGTTCGAGCCGATCGAGCGTGCCTGAGCGGACGCGTTCATTGAGCACACCATTGAATACCGCGGATTGGAACGAGGAAATAAAGAAGCCCGCGGCCGTCTGATCGATGGCGCGAAAGGCTCGCAGTGGCCCCTCGCCCTTGGCCAGTGAGCGCAGCGCGTTGCGTTCGAGCTTGAAGACCTTGGGCATGAGCTCAGCCGCTTTTTCGTAGTCGCCCAGCGCGTACGCCTCGCGTGAATCGACGCTGCCCTTGGGTGCCCCGTCCTTGGGGGAGAGAATGAGGTCCAATGCCTCCTGATGTTCGCCCAGAATGATCGCACGCCCGACCAGGTGGTTATTCATGAGATAGCCGAAACGCTGCTCGCCGAACCTGTTGGGCACTCCAACGCGTTCGAGCAGATCGAGCGCGGCTTTGGCATGACGAACGCTCAGCGGATCGACGCCGCGAACCTTGATCGAGAACCGATTGCCAAGGAGGTGCCCGCGTTGGAGCTTGTTGTCATGCAGATCAACCCAGAGGACCCTCGCCCGGTCGTGCTGGAAGCTGGGGAAGTCCTCGGGCGTTCTGCCGGGTGTATGCACGGAGATCACCTGTCGTGTGACCGCGTGCTTGTCCTTGAGCCCGGCGTGGCCCACGGCCCGCCGATCGACCCTGAAATGGTGCGCAATCGCGTCACGCAGTTGCAGCGTGGTCAGTCCCTGTTTCTCGACAAACATGTAAACATGCTCGCCTCTGCCCGACGGGCGATAGAGCGGGATCTCCTCGACGAGGAAGTCCTCGGGGCGCTGTTTGATCTCGCCGCCGATACCGGGCACTTCGTGGGAAAGGTACAACGGCGATTCCACCCCGGTCGAAAAACCGGGCACACCGTGATCGCTGGGCATCGTCGGCATCACTCAAACCCATCCAGCGGGGGCATGATCGCATCCTCGATCACCGTGTCGCTCACATAAATCGGCACATCGCCCGCGACACCCAGCGCGATCGCGTCGCTCGGGCGGGCGTCGATCTCAATCCGCTTGCCGTCTCGATCGGTCATCACCAGCGTCGCGAAGAAGGTCCCCTCCACGATATCGGTGATGGCGATCGACTCCAGCTTCGCTCCTAGCGCCTCGATCGTGCTCGCGAGCAGATCGTGCGTCATCGGGCGTCCGATCTCAAAGCCCGATAGGCGACGATCGATGGCGATCGCCTCGCTGATCCCGATCACGATGGGGAAAGAGCGGGGCTCGCCGTGCAGCGGGTACATCTCGCGCAGCTCGATGATCTGGGCACTGGTGTGCTCGCGGATCAGGATTCTGGCAAGGTGCATCTCGATGAGCATGGCGGGGTTCCCGTGGGCAGGCATGGCTCAATTGTAGCGCGCGGCTGGGGTTCAAGGATTCTGAATCGGATCAACACACATCGTCGAACACACCGGCGCGCACCAAACAGGCCCATACTGAGAGCGAACCCATGTCCAATGATCAGAAACAGGCAGTTATCCTCGGAGCCGCAGGCGGGATCGGCACCTCACTCTGCGCCTTGCTCGCCGAATCGGGTTGGTCGGTCGTCCTCGCGGGCCGCGATCAGTCCAGGCTCGAGGCCCTCGCCGCCATGCACGAGGGGCCCGTCGCGGGAGTGCATGCGCTCGATGCGTCCGATTTCGACGCGGTGGACGCGATGCTCGCCCAGCACCCGGAAGCGTCGGCATTGGTCAACCTCGCGGGATCGATCCTGCTCAAACCAGCCCAGTCCACCAGCCGCACCGATTTCGAGCAGACCATCACACAGAATCTCACGACCGCGTTCTCATGCGTGCGGGCGGCTGCCAGGCACATGCGAAAAAACGGAGGCAGCGTGGTGCTCATGTCCAGCTGCGCGGCACAGGTTGGTCTGAGCAACCACGAAGCGATCAGTGCCGCCAAGGCAGGGGTCGAGGGGCTGGTCCGCTCAGCCGCAGCGAGCGCCGCGGGGAGCAATCTGCGATTTAACGCGGTTGCCCCCGGTCTGGTGGATACTCCGCTTGCCGCGGGGATCCTGTCGAGCGAGCCGTCGCGGAAGGCGAGCGAAGCGATGCACCCGCTCAAACGCATCGGTCGTCCCGCCGATATCGCACGCGTGGTCAGGATGCTCATCGAGCCCGAAAACGATTGGATCACCGGGCAGGTGTTCGGCGTCGACGGCGGGCTCGCGAAGGTGCGGACGAGGTAGCCCGGTTCAGGGTCTGCTACACCCTGTGCATCGGTTCGATCGCTCTGCCCAGCGAACGCAGGAGCTCAATCGGTGCTCCGATCGGAACCACATGCACCTCCCCGAGCAGTTCGTGCGCCTCCACGCACGCCATGCCCGGCTTGAGCGCCGCGAGGGTCACGGTCATGTCCGCACGCACAACACACTCACCAATCGGCTTGCCCGTGTCCGCGTTCATGCCCGAGGGGAGGTCGACACTCAACACGCGTGTGTTGGGGTGACGCACCCGTGCCGCGTTGATCCCATCGATCAGTTGACCTGTGGCCCCCTCGATCGCTCGGCTCAGCCCTGTTCCGAACAGCGCATCGACGATCAGCGTCGCGTGCAACAAATCGTACTTTTCGACCACCTCAGACTCCCCAGCGCAGGGGATACCCATCCTCTTCACGATCGCAAGGTTGATCGCGGCATCGCCCCGGTAGTCGCCCGCGGGCTGGGTCAGCACGATGCGCACACAAACACCGTGGTTGTGCAGATGCCGAGCGAGCGCGAGCCCGTCACCTCCGTTGTTGCCCGGGCCGCAGCAGATGATCGCGCTCGGGTTCGGCGTGGATTTCAGCACCCCGATCGCGTGATGACGCAGGCCGATCGCAGCGTTCTCCATCAGCACGATCGAGGGGATCGCATAGTGTTCGACGGCGGCGCGATCAAGCTCGCGACACTGGTCGGCAGTCATCTCGAAGAGGGGCAATCCCTCACGCTCGATGATCGGGGGCACGGGCCCCTGCACGCGATAGCGATCTGGTCCGGGCAGGCTCATGGGAGATCGTAGGGGCCTGCCCCCTTGAGCCGCATAGAATCTGACTATGGCCCTCGACGCGATCATGGTGGCGCTGATGATTCTGGCCGCGCTGTGTATGGTCTACTGGCTCGCGGTGGCCGTGCAGGTGTGGAGGACGATGCGCCTGCTACCGACGGCTCGCGACGGGATCGCCCTTGCGGAGCAAAGCCCGCCCACGCAGCGTGTCTGTGTGATTGTCCCCTGCCACAACGAGGCGGGCAATATCGCGACGCTGATCGCCTCACTGCGGGAGCAGGATTACGACCGGATGCGTGTGGTGCTCGCCCTCGATCGCTGCACCGACGACACCATCGGGGTTGCCCGTCAGGCGATTGCGGATGACGATCGATTCGAGATCATCGAGGTGGCCCATTGCCCGCAGGATTGGGCCGGGAAGGTGCATGCCGCCCACACGGGCTATGAGCGCAGCGAGCATGCTCGCGGATCGGATGTGCTGATCTTCACGGACGCAGACACCGAGATGGACCCCGCGTGTGTCCGCTCGTGCATCGCCCTGATGCGTGATCGCAAGCTCGATTTCTTCAGTCTGCTTTCCACACTCAAGAGCGACGCGTGGTTCGAGCGTGTCGTGCAGCCCATCACCGCCTTTGAACTTGCGAGGCAGTACCCGCTGCTGCGCGTCAATCGGGCCGACGGTCGGCAGCGGGCCTTCGCAAACGGTCAGTTCATGATGTTCGATGCGGGCGTCTACCACGCCATCGGCGGGCACGAATCCGTACGCGACGCGATCCTCGAGGATATCGCGTTCGCCCGTAGGATCATGAATGAGGGTCATCGCGGCGGGCTGCTGATGGCGGAGCGGATGCTCCGCTGTCGCATGTATGATTCGTGGCCGGAATACACACGGGGCTGGAAACGCATCTATACCGAATCGGCGAACCGTGAGACCAAGCGACTGCGCCGATACGCCCTGCGCACCCCGTTCGTCTCATCGCTGCTGCCCGTCATGTGCGTGCTGCTGATCGTGCTCTCGGTCTTTGGCGATCCTGGTTCGCCCGATCTGCCCGGGCTGACGCTTGGATCGCTCGGCCTGCTGGGCTGGGCCCTGGGGCTCGCACTCGTCTATCGCCTGAGCCATGCGCCCCTGCGTGATATCCCGCTGGCGTGCGTGGGCGGGCTGCTTACGGGCGGCATCTTCTGGAGGGCCGCACGCGATCTCGAACGGGGCACACCAACAAGCTGGGGCGGGCGGAGCTATATCCGAAAGGCGGAGGGCTGAGCATGTCGAGCAACGGACGACTCAACCGTCGCGTGCGACGCCTGAGCGAAGACCCCCGTGTCGAACTCACCCCGATGATCGATGTGGTCTTCCTGCTGCTGACCTTCTTCGTGTTCTCGATCGTGCTGATGATCCGCGCTGATGTGCTCGATGTGCGTCTCCCGGAGCTTCGTTCGGGTCAGAACGCCGAACGCGTGGTGCCCATCACCATCGCCATCACCGAATCCGGGGAGCTGCTGATCAATCGTGAGCCGGTCGAGCTTTCCGGGGTCGTGGAGCGCGTGATACGATTGCGCGAATCACAGTCCGACGCGCCGCTGCTTCTGGCCGTCGATACCCGGTCGCCGGCGGGTGTGATGATCGAGCTTGCCGACACCCTGACCGGGGCGCAGCTGAGCGAGTTTTCCATCGTGGGACGCGAGGCCAGCGAAGAGACTGAACCCAGCCCAGGGGTTGAGCCGTAGGAGTAGGTATGTCCCCGCCCGTCACAACCCGGGAACCCGCTCCGAGGGTCACGGCACCGCTGCTTGCGGCCTGCGTGCTCCTGAGTGTTGCGGTCCATCTGGGCACCGCTGTCGGGGCGGGGGCCTATCTCACCGAGCGAACGGATCTGGATCTGCTCTCGTCCGCCCGGGTTTCGATGCCCGACCTGCCTGCGCCGGTTGATGATCCAGACCCGCCGCTGCGACTGGGACGATCGCAGGCGTCGACCGCGGCGATCTCATGGCTGGGTGTGACGCGTGATCCCGTGCTCGGCGAGGGCAAGGAATCGCAGGTCGAACAGGCGGAACTCGCGATCGTGACGGGCGACAAGCAGGATCAATCGATGCCCGCACCCGTCCCGGTCGAACCGCAACGCGCCGCCGAAGCGATGCCTGACGCGCAGCCGGTGAATGAGCATGTTGCAGAGCCCATCGCGCAGTCAATCCCTGAGCCAATCGCTCAGGCCGTACCCCAGTCGGCCGAAGACCCGGCGGAGCAACAGGAAAAGGATTCAATCGACGAGCCCGTCGAGCAGCCGCAGCCCGAGCCGGCGGCACCGGTCGTGGTTCCCGTGGATCCTGAGCGTGCGATTGTTGAGGCGACACAGCAGCCCGAAGCGCAGGACATCCCGGATGCAATCGCCGCAATCCCGATCAAAGAAGCGGAGCCGCAACCTTCGCCCGAGCCAAACCCGGAACCCGCCGACACGACCGTTCCCGCGGAAGCCGAGCCCCAGCAGGGCACCGAGTCTCCGGCACAGTCAGCCGTCGTGCAGGTCGATCAGCCGCCGAGCGATCCAAGCACCGCAGGCAAGGCGGGGCCGGAGGATGAGCGTGAATCGATCGCGACGATCATCAAAAACGCGGAGGTGGTCCGTGTGGCATCGCTCAACGCACCGCTGAGTGCGCAGGGGCTCGAGATCCGCACGGTCGAGCCGCGTTTCCCCGCGACGGTTCGGTTTACACAGCTGCCGCGCAACCCGATCGTGCTGATCCGGTTCAACGCAGAAGGCCGTGTGATCAACGCCCGCTTCCTGCACGACGAGGAAAAGAAGAAAATCTACGACACCGGGAGCAAGGGCGTCGATGAGCCACTGCTCAGCGCGATCTACAAGTGGAGAGCGGTCGGCAAGGCGCTCGAAACCCTCGAGCCCGGCAATCCGGAATCAACGATCGAAATCTCGATGAAGATCCTCTTCCGCGAGGAATAGATCCACGACACTCAGCCGCGATCGCCATCGCTCTGTGCGTGCTCGATGCGGTTCATGAGGTACGACATCGCGACCGCGTGATCCCGCTCTCTGCTGATCCAATCGGCAAAGGCACTGATTCTTTCACAGGCCTCGATGCCCAGTGTTCGTTCGAAACGCTTCTGCTCGGCTCGGCTGGTCTCCATGTGCATGAGCGATCGTTGATACGCCGGAGAACAGATCAGATGCAACTCGTCGTGCAGGTTGTGCGATCGCAACGCGTCGTACTCGGCTCGATCGAGCCAGAACCCGCTGCTGGAATCAAAGTCGATGCGGAAACCGAGCCCCGAGCCCGCCCGGCACTTGCGCATCAACCGACCTGAGCGAGGCGAGATCAGCGGCTGATCGCTGTCATCATCGATCTCCGCCGGCACGGGCGATTCGAACGACGCGGAGGGCTGCGGGAACCCGGGCTGGGCCCTGAACCAGTCCCAGTACGCGATGGTATCGATCCAGACCCCGCCGGTCGTGGGGCAGGTGTGGGCGACCAGCCCCTGCAGGAGCTCGGTTCGAACGAGGGTGGCGTTGGGGTCTCTGGGTGATTTCATACACAATGATATTGGGAAATCATGCCCACGCGTTGCGGCTCTTACGACCAGGCGAACACAATCAGGCACGCAAGGGCCAGCAGCGCGATGGTCCACATAAGCAGGGCTTTGATGCTGGCCTTCCTGGCCTTGTCCTTCTCGATCCAGGCACTGCTGCTCGGGCGCACCCCCTGTATGAAGAACACGCCGGTGGCGCTGAGGTTGATGCACACAACATTGGTCGCCGCGAGAACCGCCGCCCGGCCCGACTCGCCCCACCCGCCGGCCCCCGCGAGCATCCCGCACGCGGCCGTGGGCGGGAGCAACGCGACCGCGACCATCACGCCCACGATCGTCGCGGGTGCGCCCGATGTGAAGGCGATCGCACCAGCCGCGCCCGACGCGAGGGCGAGCAGCACATCGCCCAGATCGACCACCGTGCGGGCGGCCATCTCATCGCCCATGGAATCGGGATGCACGAACCAGCCGAACAGCAGCGAGATCGCGAGTGCGAGACTCAGCCCGATGAGGTTCGAACGGATCGCGGTTCGGGTCATCTTGAGATCACCCAGCGTGGTGCCCAGCGCCAGCGCCATGTTGGGCCCCAGCAGCGGGGCGATCACCATGGCGCCGATGATGATCGCCGGCGAGCCCTTGATCAGCCCAACACTCGCAACGATCGTCGCGAGCGCGACCATGATGAGGAAGATCGGGGTGGTTTTCGACGATCCCTCGATGTCCTCGATCAGTTCCTCGCGTGAGACCCGTCCGAACTTGGGCGACCACGATTTTTCTGCCTGAAGCCTGGGATCCTCTTCTTCCTCGGGTTGGGTGAGTTTCGGTTGCGTCGCTTCAACGGGCAGCAGGACCATCCGGAAGCAATCGCAGCCCTCGAAGGCGTCCTGCACGGCATCGCTGATCTGTTCCACCATCTCCATGCGGAGCAGCACAGAGGTGAGTACACGCTCGTCGTCGATGTCCGTGAACCACCGGCACTGCGGGGTCGCCTCGTCGAGCAGCCTGAGCAGGTCGTCATGGCGATCCGCGGGGGTCACGATCTGGAGCAGGCGCATGGACACAGTGACGAGTATACCGCAGCATCAGCATCGTCGTAGTTGAAGCGGTGTCAGTTGTCGCTCTGACCGATGGTGACCGAGACCGTCGAAGCCTTCTCGGTCTCGCTCTCGATATGCAGACGCTTGGTGCGGTGCTGCGACCAGTCCGTCACGCGCAGGTCGGGCGAGTTGGGGCCGGTGTGGGTCTTGATGACATCGTACACGGTGTCGCGCTGGGCCGGGATAAACCCCGCGTTGCGAATGAGTCTGCACAGCACCGCTTCGTCGAGGCAGTAGGTTGTGCCCGCTGAAGACACGACATTCTCCTCCATCATCACCGAGCCCATGTCGTTGGCGCCGAAGCGCAGCGCCACCTGCCCGATGTGCGGGCCCATCGTGACCCAGCTCGAACCGATCGAGTAGATGTTGTCCATCATCAGGCGGCTGACCGCCTGGGTCCGCAGGTACTCGGTTGAACCAGCAAGACGCAGGCGACGACCGAAGCGGTTGTCCATGTCCTTGGTGCCGCTGCCGTCGAGCTTGGCGACCACATCGCCCGGGAACGGCAGGGTCTCGCCGGTCTCGGGGTCGATGTCGTCGGCCGTGGGCCACTGCGGCACGCGCCCCAGCGCCGTGTTGTCCGGCTGGAAGGGCCATGAGATGAAGCCGAGATAGTGCCCGCCGGTCTCGGGGTTCTTGACGGTCGGGTCGCTGGCGACCTGCGTGGGCACCTGCCCGGTGCCGAAGTCCCTGATCGCCTTGTCCTGCCAGTAGCGCACCGAGCGCATGTGGTGGATGCGGTCGGCGTAGCCCTCGATGTGGCCGTACATCATCGACGCGCTGGTGAACATCCCCAGCGAATGGGCGGCGTACATCACCTGCAGCCACGCGTCCATGTCGCACTTGCCCAGCCCGATCTTGGTCCGTACCGCCGGCGCGAAGATCTCGCCGCCGCCGCCGGGTAGCGAGCCCATGCCCGCTTCCTTCAGCCGGATCAGCACCCACTGGACCTTCTCAACCAGCGTCTTGCCGGGCGGGTTGAAGAAGTGCACGAACTCGATGAGCTCGGGCGGCGAGAACGCGTGGATCTTCACATGCGGGAATCGCTCGCGGATGCCGTTGAGCAGCTCCAGGTACCAGTCCAGCGGCAGGTTGGGGTTCATGCCGCCCTGCATGAGGATCTGGGTGCCGCCGATGTCGCTGAGTTCCTGAACCTTCTGGTAGAGCTCCTCGTGCTCGAGCGTGTAGGCGTCATGCTCGTCGCCCTTGCGCTTGAACGCACAGAAGATGCACTTGGCGGTGCAGATGTTGGTGTAGTTGATGTTGCGGTCGATGATGAAGGTGCGGACTTGGTCGCCGTGGATTGTGCGGCAGCGGGCATCCGCGTATCGCCCGAGTGTGTGCAGCGGGGCATGGGTGAGCAGTTCGAGCCCCTGCTCGGGGGTCAGGCGGGCCTGACCCTCGGAGACGGCGCGGAGCAGCCCGGGATCCTGGGCGCTGTGGGCGGGGAACTCGGGCAATGGCTGATAGATCGTGCTCATGCGGGCCTCGGTCGCTGGGCGTACTTTCAAGAATCTCTGAAAGTATAGCGTGCCAACCCGCGTTTCTCAAACCCGGCGGGCGTTCAAGACCCGGGCGGGCGGGGCGGCTACGCTGGGCATCAGGAGGCCCATCGATGAAGATCGCGTATGTGAGTTGCACCAACCTGCCCGAGCCCGATATCGACGAGCAGCCGCTGGTTCAGGGGCTGATCGAGGCGGGGCACGACGCGAGCGTGGCCGCGTGGGACGACGAGTCGGTCGACTGGTCAAGCTACGACGCGGCCATCATCCGGGCGACCTGGAACTACGCCCAGCATCTCGACGCCTTCCGCGGCTGGTTGCGTCGGGTGGATGCCCTGACCACACTGATCAACCCGCGATCGACCCTCGATTGGAACCTGCACAAGGGGTATCTGCGGGAGCTTGAAGCCGCGGGCGTGCCCATCACGCCCAGCGCGTTCTTCGATCGGGGCCAGCAGGCCGATGTCGGGGCGCTGTGCACCGATCGCCAGTGGGCCAAGATCGTGATCAAGCCGACGGTCTCCGCCGGCTCGTTCGGCACCCGCTCGTTCGACCTGTGCCGGGGTGAGTTGTCGGTGGCCCAATCGTTCTTTGACGAGATGGTTGCCCAGCGCGACATGATGATCCAGCCCTACATCAACAGCGTCGATACGGTGGGCGAGACCGCCCTGATCGTCATCGACGGCACGCTGACCCACGCGATCGAGAAGCGCCCGCGCTTCGACGATCAGGACGAGGAGGTCTACCTCCGCGACTCGATCAGCGACGAGATGCGCACCTTCGCGGCCCGCGTGCTCGAAGCGGCCACCAAGGACCACCTCTACGCCCGCGTCGATGTCTTCCCGGGCGACGACGGGACGCTCATGCTCTCAGAGCTGGAGCTGCTCGAGCCGTCGCTCTTCTTCCCGCACTTTCCTGAGGCGGTGGGGGTGTTCGTGCGGGGGATGGAGAAGCGGTTGGCTTCGGTTCACTCCTGACCGGTCTTGGCGAACAGCAGGTCGTCCTGCACACCCTCGAGCTGCGCTTGCCCCTTCTTGTCGAGCAGCGACACGACCACCGCGACCGCGAAACCGATCAGGAAGCTCGG
>CAYQRD010000019.1:13414-37596 GCA_964419845.1 uncultured Phycisphaeraceae bacterium | reverse complement strand
CGATGCCGATGATGGCGAAGAGCAGCCACGCGGGGGTGAGGGCGACGGGCATCTCGAGGCCGTCGCGGGTCCAGAGGTTGGCGAGGGTTGGGTCGGCGGGGAGCTCGCGACCGCCGGTGATGGAGGCGACCTGCTTGAGCAGGGGGAGGTTGGTTTCGAGCGCCTTGAACTCGTCTGCGAAGGGCCTTGTCACCGCTGCCTGAGCGCTGCCTTCGAGTAGATTGCCGTCACCGCCCGGGGCTCGGTACTGCATGTTGAGGACATACGCCCCCGCTTGGGCGGAACTGAACTCGCCCTCGTAGCGTCCGGGGCCGACCTGCTGGACCTCGACGCTGACGCCCTCGCCGCCGGGCGTGGAGGCCCGGGCCTGGAAGTCGGCGAAGTTGAGTCGCTGCCCGTCGGGGTCGAAGGCCTCGACGATGACGCGGGTCTTTTCGCCGAGGTTCTCGGTGCTTACGCGCAGGGTTGCATCGCCCGATGGTCGCATGGTCCAGCGGATGTGCTGCTCCCAGAACTGGGAGAAGCCGGGCCATGCGATCCAGCTGCCTGCCCAGCGTGAGGACGCGTCGGAGGTGAAGGTGACGACGCGGCCAAGGCCGTACTGCCACTGGGCGGCGATGGGGTCTTCCTCCTTGCCGCGGAGGGTGACGAGGGAGAGCCCTTCGCGTTCGGCGGCGACGACATAGCCGTTGATGGGTGGCACGGCGTTGATGCCGCGCATGGTCTCGGCGGGGACGGCGGTGCGTGCGGGGGAGAACGCTTCGCCCTCCCAGATGAGTGCGCGCCGGATGGTCTGCGCTTCCTTGATGAAGATCTGGGGGAGTGTCGCGAGCGCGTTATTGGAGACTGCGTAGTAGGTGCCTCCGGTGACGCGGGCCATGGTGCGGAGCGTGTTGGTGTCGTTTGGCGAGTGTGGGTTGACGCCGACTGCGGAGATGGTGATGCCTGCCTGCTGAAACTGTCGCAGCAGCGAGCGGGACATGGAGGGGTCGCCGTCGGAGATCACGATGCAGTGCTTCTGCCCGGCGGATGCGTTGCTGAGCCCGGAGAGGGCGAGCTGCAGCGACGGGTCGAAGGAGGGCATGTCACCGAAGGTGAGGTTCTGGATGGATCGTTTGACCGCGGTGCGGTCGCCGACGGTCGTGAGCGGATGGACCCAGTCGGTGCCTCCGAGCCCTTGGTATTCGATGATTCCGACGAGGTCGAGCCGTGAGAGGGCGTCGACGGCTGCGTTGGCGATTTCCTTGCCGTAGTAGACGCCGCGTGGGATCTCGACCGAGTGGATGATGAGGGCGAGTGCGCCGCGCGGCATCTGTCTTTTCTGCGGGGGATCGAGTCGGATGGGCAACGCGTCGGCGAGTGGCGAACCGATCCAGCCGCCGGCACCGAATGTCTCGGGGCCACCGACCATGACGAGTCCGCCGCCGGTGTCCTTGACATACTGGCGCATCAGCTCCTGCTGCGCTTCGGAGTATGAGTAGGCGGACTGGTTGAGCAGCACGATGCCCTCGTATGCGGCGAGTTCGGGCAGGGAGGTTGGGAACTGCGAGGATGGGATGCGGAGGGTCTGGACCTTGGCCTGGGCGAGGACATCCTCGAAGCGGACCGCCTCGTTTGGATCGTCGGCCACGATGAGCACGGTGCCCTCGGAACCCACGAATGTGATGGCGCTGCCGCGGTTGTTCTCTGTGATGGAGTCACCGAGTCGTCCGCTCGCGTTGCCATCGGCGGTGAGGCCGGTGAGGGGTTCGAAGACGGCCTCGTAGGTGAGGGCTCCGGGGCGATTGACGGCGATGCCGACGGTGAGGACATTGCGTCCGGCGTTGAGTTCGACGATCTTGCCCAGCTCGGCATCATCGGCGGGGTTGATGTCGATCAGGGTTCCGTCCTGCGAGATGAGCAGCCGCCCCGCGGCCGGCGTGGTGGCCTTGATCACGACCTTGAGGGTGATGGTCTCGCCCACGCGTGTGTTGGCGGGTACCTGGACCGCTTCGACCATTACCTCGTCGGCGTAGGCAAACTCGACGGCGAGCACATCGATGGGGATGCCCTGTGCTTTGGCTGCCTGGGCGGCGCGGAGGAGCGAGCCGTCGGTCTCGTTGCCGTCGGTGATGAGGACGATGCGGTTGGCAACGGAATCGGGGGCGGAGGCGATGGCGAGCGAGACGCCTGACATGAGGTTGGTGCCGTCTGTGTCGCCGATGAACTGTCGATCGATGCGGGATGTGGCGCGTGAGACGCTCGACTGTGAGTACGCGTTCTGTGCGACTGAGATCACACCCAGCTGGTCGTCGGCTTGGCGTGATCCCTCCTGCGCCTGGAGGATGTAGCTGTCGATCTGTTCCTGGGCCCCGATGGGGATGGACCGCGACGCGTCGACGATGACCGTGACACCGACGGATTTGGACTGGTCACGCAGCGAGGGCTCGGCGAGTGCGGCGACGATCAGCGTGATGGCGAGCAGCCGGACAATCAGGGCGGCGACACGCGAGCCCCTGCCGAGACCCGAGATGGATCTGCGGGCCATGATGACGGTCAGTACGCCGAGGATCAGGATCAGGAAGAGATAGATCTCGCGCTGGAACTGGATGGGCCCGAGGACCAGCTCGGCGAGGGTGATGCTCGGCCGGTCCATCATGGGGTCCCCCCGGTGCTCGTGGCAGCGCGGGGCTGGGTGTACTCTGGCGCAATCGGGGCGGCACCCTTGGGCGGGTCACAGAGCTGGAGTCGGCTGTTGCCTGAATCGAGTATCACGAGCTGGTCCCCGGCAACGCCCACCGCCCACGGCTGAGCGAGCTGTCCGACGCTGCGTCCCGGTACACCATACCGGAAAAGCGGGGTCCCGGATTCAAGATCGATGCGTGTAATGCGATTGGCACCGAACTCGGCGATGAGCGCGGTGTTGTCCTGCAGGATCGTGAGCCCGTAGGGGAATCGGTATGCTTCGTCGCTGGTGTCGAGCGGGTCGCCGTACCAGGCGATCAGGTCGCCGTTGGTGGTCAGGCGTCCGATCCGGTGATGGCTCGCATCGGTGACGATGAGCTCGCGTTGATTGGTGCCGGGGTTCGTCCAGAGTTCGATGGACTGCGGGCGCGCGAGCGCGAGGGGATGGTCGGACGCGTCGACTTCTTCGCCCGCGATGCCGATCTGTAGCTCCCAGACCATGCCCGGGGGGGAGCTGGAGCGGTCAACGCGGAATCGGTTGATGCGATCGTTGCCGCCGTACTCGGATACATAGAGGGTCTGCACCACACCGGCGTCGTCCGTTTCGACCGCGACATCGGTCGGGTAGATGAACTGCCCGGGTTCTTCGCCGAAGGAGCCGAACTGGAAATCGGGCTCGGTGGGCTGGGGATCGTCGCTCATCGGCAGCGGGAGCTCGTACATGAGCACGCGGAACTCGTGGGTGTCGGAGACATAGATCGCGAGCCTGCTCGGGTCGAGCAGTGAGTTGGAAACCGTGAGCCCGGTCGGTTTGCCTCGGTCCCATCGGGGCGTGTGGATGCTGCCCACAACGGCCCCGGTGCTCAGGTTCATGAGCTGCAGCCGGGCTGTTTTATCCACGATGATCGCGTGGGGTGCGTTGTTGTACTCAAAGACATCCATACCACGCGGGTAGACGAACTGGGCGTTGTGCGTGCCCGGCTCGCCCAGGACGCTGCTGGTCCTGAGGCTGTTTTCTGCAACCTGTTCATCCGCCCCGCACCCCGTCAGCGCGAGACAGACCGCAGCGGCGAACGCGATCGGGACGGGTTGGGGGTTTGGTGTGCGAATCATGCAGCGTCGATCATCAATATGTCCATCATACGGCGTACCGGCCGGTCCGGGTTCAGTTGCTCGATCCGGCGGTTCGTCTTCTGGACGCGAGAAAGAGGAGCGACCCGCAGAGCGCGAGCACGATCCCGATGAGCATGAGGTTGACACCCGCGGCGCTGAGCTGTTCGAGCCGTGCGTAGTGCAGATCGCTGAGCAGCTGCTGAGGCAGATTCGCGCTGCCCGGGCTTCGGACCATAATGGCGGCTTCGATCTCGAACATGGCCACGAGTGTCGCGATGGGGAGTGTCGCCAAGAGCGGGAAGAGAAATGCGGGGAGCGAGGTGATGCACCACGCGTGCAACGAGGCGCCAGCGATCTGGACACGGACGCTGCGTCGATCGTGCGATTCGCTGGCCGCGCACAGTGCACCGATGATGGACCCGAGGAACGCGACGCGCGTGAGCGATGCCCAGTAGGGCCCGAGGCGTGCGTGATGAAGACCGAGCACGCCGTGCTGGGCGATAGACGCGCCGATGAGCACGCCGGGCACGAGGGCGAGCACGCAGAGCACCAGGATCGAGATGCGTGCGATGCGCTGATGTGTGCGTGAGGGCGACCCCAGCGCGAACGCGGTGAGCAGGGCGATGAGCAGCGCCGTGAACCCCACGCTCAACGCGACCAGCCCCGAATCGAGCACGGCCCGAGTGTTCATGCGCCAGAAGAGCGCGATGCTGCGTGGATCATCGAGCGAGCGTGCCATCGCGATCAGCGGCAGGGCGACGGCAAAGGTCAGGATCAGCACGCTCGTGACCCATGCGGCGCGCGAGAGCCCGGGCCTGTGTGCGCCCGTGTCGCTGTGCGTGTGCGCATCGCGGAGGAATGAGCCGATCAGACGGGCACCCAGGGCGGCGACGATGAGCACCGGGATGGCGCTGACCCAGATACGCCCCCACTGCTCGGGCGGGTGCTCGCTGAGCTGACGCCAGATGACGATCGACCATGTCTCGAGCTGGGCGAGATGCAGCGGGACGGCGGAGCCGAGCATGAGCACACCGATGAGCATGAACGCACGCAGCAGCAGCGACCGGTGCAATCGCAGCTGAAAGCGCAGTCGGGCGAGGAACCCGATCGGCTCGAGTGCGAGCATGTCGTCGTAGAGATTGGAACGGAACCCCAGCCCCGCCGCGATGAGCACGCCGGCGATGGGCGCCGCCCACAGCGCCAGCCCGAGCACCGCGATCGCGTAGCCGAGCCAGATCGTGACCCAGCGGAGATCGGGCGACGAGGTGGAAAAATCGATGATCGCGCGACCCAGCAGGGTATCGGGGGCTCGCAGGAGATTCCCCGCGGCGTAGATCATGAAAGGGGGCAGCCAGATCGGGCAGATGAGCAGCGCGCTGAGCAGCACGCGGGATCGGGTGCGCTGTGCGATCAGCACGCGCGCGATCGGGAGCCCCATGATCGTCGCGAGCAGGGCGATCAGCGACGCGACCGCGATTGAACGCAGGAACAGCATGGCGCGGCTGGGGCGGAGGAGTTCTTCGGGAATGGCGATCGGATCATGGAGCAGAGCGGCCAGCAGTGTCCAGAACGGGACCGTCGCCAGCGCGATGGTGAGCACCGCGAGCGCGACGGGCAACGCGTGAGCGATGATTTGTTCACTCGGTTTGCGAGGAACCTGTTCGGGCATCGGGCGTGGATCCTCGGCGGGTTTGGGTGGAGATCGGTGCAGGTTCGCGGCTGTTCGCGTCCAATGCGAATGCAGGGTATGATACAGGCCAACGCTGGTGCGGTTGAGACGGCCCACTCGTCTGGTGGGCGGCACGGCGAAGAAACTGACCTCTCCACATCCACGAAACGCACACCATGATTGATATTCGCAAACTCAAAGAGCTGGTTCGCCTGATGGTCGAGAACGAGCTGACCGAGATCGACCTGCATGACCAGCAGGAAACCGTGACGATCAAACGCGGGGCAGAGCAGGGCGCCATGATGCAGCAGCCCATGATCTACAGCGGTGGCGCAGCCGCCCCGGCTCCGGCTCAGGCAGCGGCCCCCGCGTCCGCGGGCGATTCCGCCCCCGAGGTCCACCAGAAGGCGATCGAGTCGCCCATGGTCGGGACCTTCTATACCAAGCCAAGCCCCGATGCCAAGTCGTTCGTGTCGGTGGGCGACAATGTCGGGCCCGACACCGTGGTGTGTCTGGTCGAGGCGATGAAGGTCTTCAACGAGATCAAGGCCGAGCAGTCGGGCGTGGTCGAGAAGATCCTGGTGACCGATGGCGATGCCGTGGAGTTCGGGCAGCCGCTGATCGTGCTCAAGTGAGAATGATGGACCATACCGGCGTGGCAGGTGCTTCGGCGAGTGCCTGCCCTGAATCATGCGCCGCTTGCCGAGAGAGCTGAACCATGTTTAAACGCGTGCTGATTGCTAATCGTGGTGAGATTGCCCAGCGCATCATGCGGGCCTGCCGGGAGCTCGATATCGAGACCGTGTGCGTCTATTCGACGGCGGACAAGGACGCCCCGTATCTCCAGGACGCCGACGACGCGATCTGCATCGGCCCGGGCCCGTCGAAGGACTCCTACCTCAATATCTCGCGCATCATCAGTGCCGCGGAAGTGACCAACGCCGACGCGATCCATCCGGGCTACGGGTTCCTCAGCGAGCGAGCGGAGTTCAGCGAGATCTGCCGCGACTGCAAGATCGAGTTCATCGGCCCGAGCCCCGAGGCGATGGGCAAGCTCGGCGACAAGGTCGAGGCCAAGCGCTACGCCAAGGCCGCGGGCGTGCCCGTGTTCCCCGGCTCCGAGGGCGCGATCGAGGAGATTGAGGAGGCGGTCGAGGTCGCCAACGAGATCGGCTACCCCGTGATCATCAAGGCCGCGGCCGGCGGCGGCGGGCGCGGGATGCGCATCTGCCGCAACGAGGCGACGCTGCGGGCCAATGTCTCCAAGGCCCAGCAGGAGGCGCTGGCGGCGTTCGGCAACGGGGCGGTGTTCATCGAGAAGTTCCTCGAGCACGCCCGCCATGTTGAGGTGCAGACCATCGGCGACAAGCACGGCAACGCGATCCACCTGTGGGAGCGGGACTGCTCGATGCAGCGCCGGCACCAGAAGGTCATCGAGGAAGCGCCGGGCCCGAACATCGATCGCAAGAAGATCGAGAAAATCTGCGAATCGGCGGCCAAGCTCGTCAAGAGCGCCAGCTACAGCGGCGCGGCGACGGTCGAGTTCCTGATGGACGAGAAGCAGAACTTCTACATGCTCGAGGTCAACACCCGCGTGCAGGTCGAGCACCCGGTGACCGAGATGATCACGGGTGTGGACATCGTGAAGATGTCGATCATGGTCGCGGCGGGCGAGAAGATCCCGTACAAGCAGAAAGAGATCAAGGTGCACGGGCACGCGATCGAGTGCCGCATCTGTGCCGAGGATCACACCAAGGACTTCCGGCCCAGCGCCGGGCTGATCGAGACCTATCGCGCCCCGGGCGGGCTGGGTGTGCGGATGGACAGCCATGTGTGTGCCGGGTACCGCGTGCCGCCGAACTACGACTCGATGATCGGGAAGATGATCGTGTGGGCCGAGAACCGCGAGGCGGCGATCAAGCGGGCGTCGCGGGCGCTGCACGAGTTCGAGGTCGGCCCCATCAAGACGACGATCCCGCTGCACGCGGAGCTGATGAACAACACCGACTTCAAGAAGGGCGGGGTTGATATTCACTACCTGGAACGGCTGCTCAAGGTGTGACGCGGCTGGCGGCGCTCGAGCAAACTCGGATCGAATGAAAAGCGGACGACCCATGGTCGTCCGCTTTGTGTTTGATGGTGGTGTTATTGATCAGGCGCGGCGTCGGGTGACGCGGACGCCGCCCATGACACCGAGCAGACCCAGGCCGGCCCAGGCGGCTGTGGGCACTGGGACGACGGAGATTGCTGTACCGACATAGAGATTATCCATGGTAGCCCAAGCATTTACGCTGTTTGAAGAAACCACCATGCTGGAGATCGCGACGCTCGAAGTGAAGCCTCGGAAATCTGTTGGGCCGAAGGGACTGAAAGTCGTGCTCGTCCCGTCGCTGAGCAAAATGGTGATATCGCTTGCTGCTGAGCTAAAGTCAAAGTTAGTTGCCCAGAAGTTCCCGCCGATGGCGGTGACAGGGTTGCCGGTGAAAGTCACCTCGATCGAATCGCTGAACGAGCTGAGAGATACAAACCCAGGGCCGTTGTACAGTGAGCCTGTTACACCTGAGATGGTGTAGCTGAAGCCGTTGAATGAGCCGGTGATGTCTGCGGTTGAGTCTGCAGCCACGCTTTCGAAATCATTCAGAAAATAGCCCGCCGCAACATTGCCCAAAAATGAAGTGCTGTCGGTGTAGACGGTACCGGCGAAGGCGGCGGCGGTAGATACAGCCACAGCGACTGCTCCGATTCGAACTCTCTGCATAACTCATATCTCCGTGTAGAAGTGGTGCTGCGCTTTGCAGAAAACCACTTTCCAGCAAAGAATGCGGTCGCACTGTAGCGGATCTCCCCTGCTTCTCCCATAAATTCTCCCATAAACACCCTGTTTTTGTGTGTTATTACACTCCCAAAGGCCGAGCATCAAATGGGCTGCGCTTATCGGACCTATGCAAATTGTGGTGTACTCTCATCGCTTTCTCTATTTATGCATGAGCGAGTGGTGCGGTGCCCGTTCGCTATCGGTGATGTCGCGATTCAAACCCCTCTCATATCACTTCAACTCAGGTAAGCTACAAGACAAAGCGAGACCGGGACACGGGAGGGGACACGGTGTGCAAAGATTTATTGATTCTGACCCGACCGTGACTATCCGCCATTGGCGTGTGGTTGAGCGACCCTGCGCATGCGGATGCCGTGGATGTCGTCGGCGTAGTAGTCTGCGAGCAGCGCGATGGCCTCGAACCCCAGCGATTCATAGAGCGTCATGGCCGGCGTGTTGTCCGCGCGGACTTCGAGGTACACGCGTGAGATGCCGGCCTCTGCGAGTTGTTCGATCACGGACTGGACCAACGCCCGACCGATCCCCTTGCCCTTGGCGGGGTGGGCGACGGCGACGCCGTAGATCCGGCCTGATTGCCATCGGCGATGATTGCGGACGAGGGCGACGATCCATCCGCGGATAGTCGGCTGATCGTTGACCCTTTCCTCGGCAACAAGCACGATGGCTCTCGGGTTATCGATCAGGCGTCTGATCTGGCGGACGCTGAAGCGATCTTCTTCGATGAAGGCACTTGCCTCGATCTCGACGATGTCGATCGCGTCGGCCCTCGCGGCGCGTCGGAGCGAGATGGGGCCTTTGGGAGACAGCACCGGCGCGTTGGGGTCGAGCTCAACCTTACGCAGCGACCGGAGCATGTTGTGCTCGACGCCCTGGACCTGCGGGATGGGATCGCGTGAGAGCATGGTTTTGGCGATCATACGGCTGGGACGGTAGCTCGTCTTGGTGTAGCGGAGGGATTCGATGCCCCAATCATCGCCCACATTGATCTCGCTCACATCCGGGAAGTTGACTTCGCAGAACTTTGAGAAGATGAACTGGGGGGCACCGTCGACCTCGGGATCGGTCTTCTCGACATAGATCACCGCCTGATCGGGGGTGAGGCGCTCGCCGAGCGTAAAGGCGACCAACCGCCCGCCGGATCGCACCAGCATGGACTCGAGCTTGAGTGTGTGCATGTGCTCAAGCAGGCAGAGGGTGAAGCCCTCGTCGCGTTTGCGGAGCACATCGGTGCCGATGAGGCGCTCGTTGGCCTCGCCCTCGTGCCGCTGGTCGGCGGTGGTCCGCCAGCGTTTGAGCAGTTCCCGGCACTCGCCGAGGTCCGCGTCCGTGATCGGCCCGAAGGTGATCTCGGGGTTCTCACGCTCGAAGCGGTTGCGCATCTTGCGTTTGCCCTTGAGGTCACCGCCGGCGAGTTCGACCATCGCCTGTCGCGGGTAGATGTAGTCGCCGGGCATCGGTGTGGCAGAGAGCATCATGGGCACGGCCTGCTGCAGACGCATGAGCATCTCGTCGTCGACATACTCGATGCGCGAGTGCTCGAGCCCGATGGATGCGTTGGCCTCGTCCATGATGGCGAAGCATCGCTCGACACAGGCCGCGAGGCGTTCGTCCGCGGTCCTCGTGAGCGCCATCGGGGGCAGCATCATCGAGAGATCGCCGTCGGCGGCGCTGAAGAGACAGAGGTGCTCCTCGATCACCGCGTAGCTCAGGTCGAGCGCGGCGCACCAGCCCAGGCAGATCGCGAATGTCGTGTCGGAGATGGGCTCGCGGAGCGACGAGAAGGCGGCGCGAAACAACGGCTCATCTTCCAGATGGATCGGTGAGCGTGTGAGCGAATGGTGGATATTCGGGTGGGCGGCCGTAAGCCGCCCGGGTTTGGGGCGATCGTCGTCGCGATCGCTTCTCGGAGTACTTTTCATCGCAGGCGGGTTGCCTACCTCGTCGTCGGTATTACGCGACCGGAGCGGCGTGTGTGGGGTGGGCCCTCGGACCCGGGATTCACAACGCGCATAAGCATATCGCATATCCCCGGTACCGAGTCAAGGGAGTTGATGCGGAGAGGTGATGAATCGTGAGAAGTGTCTGTCCGGGGTGTCGATCCGGGGTGTCAGTCCGGGCTGCCTGCGGCGTTCATGGGGAGGGTCCCGACGCGCTGGCCCTGCTCGTTGAGGATGACGAACGCGGGCTGGCTGCCGATGGTGTCGAACCCGCCGATCGTCAGCTGCTGCTGGGCCTGCTGCTGATTGAACGCGAGCTGGTTGGGGAGCGAGGCCTGCACCGGTGACGCAGTGGCCGAGCCGGGCCCGCCGAGATGGGCGGCCATGGAGATCATGAATCCGAATCCCATGACGACCGCGGCGAGCCGCCAGTAGGGCTGGTCGTCGCTGATGGTGGTGGTGGTTGCCTGCTCGCTCATGGTGATACCCCTTATCCGGTGCGTTCCGCAGGGAATATCGGGCAACAGGGAGGCCGGGTTCAGCCGGATCTCACAGTTGCGAGGGGCATCAAAAAAACAACCGCTCGGGTGGGTCGCCCGAGCGGTGTTTGCCTGTTGGCAGAGAGAGAAAGAGAGATTGTGAAACGCGAGACCTTGCCGGCCAGGCGTGTGTTTTCGTTTTTCGCCAGCCGTTTTCGCTGACCATTGGAAAGTACATCAGGTTTGTTTGCGTGCCAGTCAATCGTGTCGTTTTTCTTGGACCTTGAGGGAGAGATCACCTTTTTTGCCCATAAGAACACGGTTTTTGGCTTGAAAAAAAGTGTGCCCAATCTTTCGGGACGCATACGATTGAGACCGCGATGCGTGCCCCCGATTCGGAATGAACCGAAACGAGTGGAAGAGCAGGGTCATCGCGCGAAGGAACGACCAACATGACGACTGCAACCGCGAACGATTTGGCGATCAACGGCGGCACCCCGGTCTTTGAGACCAATGTGCCCTTCATGGCCGTCGGATTGACCCGCAAGGACATCGCCGCCGCCAACGAGGTGCTCGAGTCGGGCATGCTCCGGGCCGCGAGCAAGTGCGCCGCCTTCGAAGAACAGTTCGCCGCCGCCAGCGACGCCAAGATCGGGCTCACCTGTGCCAACGGCACCTGCGCCCTGCAGCTCGCCTACGGCGCCCTGCTCGAGCCCGGTGACGAGGTCATCACCCCCGCGTGGACCTACATCGCGACGGTGTCGATGCTCGTTGCCGCGGGTGCCAAGGTCGTGTTCTGCGATGCGCTCGAGGACAGCTACCAGGCGGACCCCAAGGATATCGAGGCCAAGATCACGCCCAACACCAAGGCGATCGCGGTGACGCATCTGTACGGCATCCCGGTCGACATCGACGCGATTCAGGCCATCGCCGACAAGCACAACCTCAAGGTCATCTACGACAGTGCTCAGGCGCACCTGGCGGAGTACAACGGCAAGGGCATCGGCGCGTTTGGCGACGCGTGCACCTATTCGTTCTACGCCACCAAGAACCTTGGCACGGGCGAGGGCGGGATGGTCACCGTCAATGACGAGTCGCTCGCCATGACCATCGGCCTGCTCCGCAGCCACGGTGAAACCGACAAGTATCTGCACGAGTCGGTGGGCTTCAACTACCGCATGAACGACATCACCGGCGCGATCGGGCTAAGCAAGCTCGAGGACCTGCCGGCGCAGACGAACCGTCGGCGCGAGGTCGCGGATCTCTACGCCTCACGCATCGACGCGATCGAAGGTGTGAACCGTCCGGTGCCGACCAAGGGCAGCAACCCCGCCTGGCACCTCTACACCTGCCGCTTGGATCTTGACAAGCTGAGCTGCACGCGCGACGAGTTCTGCGCGGCGTTGATGAAGGAGGGCGTGCCCAGCGCGGTGCACTATCCAAAGCCGCTGACCAAGCAGCCCGCGTTCAAGGACATCGCCGCCAAGACCGGGCCGATGCCGGTTTCGGAGAAGCTGGCGGCGAGCGTGTTCTGCATCCCGATCCACCAGAACCTCAGCGATGAGCAGGCCAATGGGGTGTGTGATGCGCTCGCGAAGGTGGCGGACGCGTTCCGCAAGTGATTCCGGGTTGAGTTTGAAGATTGAAGCCGCGGCCGATTGGTCGCGGTTTTTTCGTGGGGATAAGAAGGGACCACAGAGCACACAGAGAAAGAAAGTCAGAGAGGGGATAGTTCTGGGTGCCACTACTCGCCGTCTTCGGCGCAGTAGTGTCTTTGATACACTTCCAAGAGCACTACTGCGCGGCAAGCCGCGAGTAGTGGCACCCGGAGTGTTTATCACACCACCCGCGCAATCACCGCTTCCGTCCCAGGCCCCGCCCGCAGCGAGCACTCGCTCGCGATCGACGCGGGTATGAGCACGGTTTGGCCGGGTTCGAGTTGGTGCTCGGCGTCCTTGGTCGCGACGGAGGCGCCCATGGTTTTGAGCAGCATCACGACGATGGGCGTGTTGCGTTCTTCGTCCTTCGCGGCCAGCGGCACCGATTCGCAGCTGGCGCTGACGATGTCGATGGTGTAGAAATCGGTCGATGCGACGCGGTGGCGGGTGCTGCCGATCCGCGGGGGCATGGGGGGCATGGTGGAGAGGTTGGCCATGTCGTCGGCCAGATACGCCTCGGCGTGCTCGGCGACGGGTGGGTGATCGAAGCTGGCGCACTCGACGGCCTGATCGATGTGCAGCTCGCGCCCGGCGCGGTTGTATTCCTTCGCCCAGTCGTAGACGCGGAAGGTGGTGTCGCTCGGCGTCTGGATCTCGGCGACGAGGACTCCCGCGCCCAGCGCGTGGACGGTACCCGAGGGGAGGGTGTGGCAGTGACCGGGCACGGCGTGCTCGGTGCGCATGATCTCGGGGACCGTGCCGTGCTCGATGGCGGATTTCAGATCGTCGGCTGTCACGCCGTCCTTGAAGCCCTTGTAGATCACCGGCGGGTTGCCGTCGGCGTCGGGCTGGGCATCGAGCACAAACCAACTCTCGGTCTTGAGGTGGGCTTCGGGGTGGGCCTTGGCGTATTCGGGCGACGGGTGGACCTGGATGCTCAGGTGCTCGCGGGCGTCGAGGTATTTGACGAGCAGCGGGAAGCCGCCCTCGGGGGAGAGGGTGGCGTCGCCGAGCAGTTTGGTGCCCCACTGCTCGATGGCGTCGCGGATGGTCTTGCCCGCGAGCTCGCCGTTGGTGATGGTGGAGTGGGCGCTGTCGCCGCCGCCGCCGGATGTGCTGGTGGAGGCGAGGTCGGCCAGTTCCCACGACTCACCGGTTGGTTCGTCGGTTGGGATGGGTTTGCCGTACTCGGCGAATCTGCGGCCGCCCCAGACCTTGGGCTTGATGATGGGCTGGAGAATCAATGGGTAGGGTGATGCCATGGGTGATGGTATCGCGTTGGGATCACACGGGCAGCAGGGTGTGCTCCTCGTCGTCGTGTCCCGGGTCGCCCGGACGCTGGGCGGCTTCGATCGCGGGTCGCAGCCCATCGGACCAATCATCGCTGCGCGTATCGAGCACCGAGACCCGGCGCTTGCGCTGCTTGGAGGGCTTGGTGAGCCAGTAACGGGTGATGATCGCGAATCGCTCGAGCTGCGGCTGTGTGAAGCCCATGGGGGTACACATCGCCGCGAGCAGCGACGGGAGCGTCTCAAGCAGTTCGTTGTCGAGCAGCTCGATCGAGCAGAACGGCACGCAGCCCTGGGCGTTGAAGACCCAGCATTGGGCCCACCCGACACGCGGCGCGGGTGTGACGACGACGCACGAGAACGCGTGCAGCGATGCGGCGTGCCCCAGCGTGTCGCGGGCAAGGGCATCGACAGCGTCGAGCTGCCGCTTGAGCAACGCGGCGGCCTCGAAATCCAGATCCTCGCTCGCACGCTGCATCCGTTCCCGCAGTCCTCGGCACCAGACATCGAGCCCGCCCTCGACCGCGTCGACTGCCCGGGCGAAGCGGTCGTGGTAGGCGTCCATGGTCTCTGAGCCATCGCACGCACCCGGGCAGCGGCCCATCTGCTTGTAGGCACACGCGGTCCCGTTGGGTGCCAGTGCGAGCTCCCGTGGGTAGCGACAGAGCTCGTAGACATCATCGAGGGTTTCGCCGAGCTGCTGGGCGGACCTGCTGGTCAGGCAGGGCCCGACGATGCGCTCGTTGGCGGCCCGTTCGAGCGTGGTGGTCTCTGTGGTGCGCCAGGTGCCGCTGTCGGGGTTGAGCACCAGCAGGGCGCGCCGGTTCTGGTGGGCGATCTTGCGATGGAGCGCGGGATCAACGGCTCTGGCTCGTTCGAGCACGAACAGATCGGACTCGATCGCCGATCCGGTGGGCTGGGCGAGCACGCGGGCGGTGACTGGCGCGAGATCCGCGTGGGCCGTGGGTTCGTTGGCCTCGTTGAGTCGCTGGGCGATGAAGTCGCGGATGTGCCCGGTCGCGGCGAGCAGGAGCGTCGAGCCGTCGTGGGCCTGGAGTTCGACCACGCCGCGGGAGGAAGGAAAAAACAAGGACACGCCTGTCGGCGTGTCCTGTTGGTTGCTTTGGGCGGTGCGGTCGTGCGTGATGGAATAGACGGGGTCGAACACGCCGGGCTCAGCGTTCGAACTCGCCGATACGCATGCCCGAGATTCGGGCTTCGAAGCAGACCTGGCCGTCCACGACGCCCTGGATGTCCGAGATGAATCGTCTCGCGGATGCTTTGACGACATCACAGAGGAGGAAGAGTTCCTCGCCCGTGGTCACGGACCTGCGGAACGCGGCGTTATCGATGCGGAGAAACGCCGCGAGTTGTGGGTTCTTCTGCTGACGGTTGTAGAGGTAGCAGCTGAGCTGCGCCCCCGCTTCAACCATGAGCACCCCGGGAAGCATGGGCTTGCCCGGGAAGTGGCCCCGCACCCAGAACTCGTCACCCTTGATCTTCATGGCGCCGATGCCCGTGAGGGCGTTGTCGCTGGCCCAGACGATGCGATCGAGCAACGCCATCTCGTGGCGGTGCGGGATCATCTTGAACATGGCGTCTTTATCCGCGATGGTCGCGCCGAGATCGATCGTGTCGATGTCGAAAAGCAGGGCGCGATCGGATTTCGATGCGTCCTGCTCCTGAGGCTGGGTCGTGATGCCGGGGGTTGCTGACATAGATGAGTACTCGCTTGGATCGATGATACCGGCGCGAGCGTGGATCGGATCAATCCTCGCGCGAACCGAGCATCTCCTTGCGGATCTCCTGCGCCATGTTCTTGACTTCCTGCATGACTTTGCGGACGCGTGTGCCCGCGGCCTTGTTGCCGCCCTTGGCCTTGTTGTAGTCCTCACGGCAGGATTCAGCGAGCTGCTTCATTTGTTCGAGCATGTCCATGGGGCACTCCCTTTCTCGGTTCGGTGCCGACGGGTGGGTTTCCAGTCGGTCACATCGGTGCTTGATCGTGCGACGATCCGTCGCCGCGTGGTCGGGTTATCTTACCCGAAAAACGAGGGAAGAAGTCGCTCAAGGGTGTCTAGAGCGGCTTTTAGATAGACAGGGTCGCCTTCTGTTCGTAAAAAGGAAGGTGCAGAGGCGGCCATGAGGGTCCGGCGGACATCGGCGAGCGCGATGTCATCGTCGGAAACGGGCAGCCCGATGGACGCCCGGGTCGCTGCGAGGGTGCTCAGCGGGTTGATCCCGCAGAGCTGATCCTCTCGTCCCCAGAAGAGGCGTTCCATATACAGCGCATCCTCGATCCAGCACCCGGGAGCGACCATCGCCAGGTCGATGAGCGTGCAGTGGCCGGGGACCGAGGGGTCATCGCTGAGCCGGCGCAGGGCGTTGTGTGGGTGCAGATCATGATGACACCAGGTGTCGATGGGTCGCTGCTGCCAGGCGCTGATCAACTCATCGAGGCACCGCTGTGTCCGCGAGATGGCGGCATCCCATCGCTGAGAATCGTTGACATTGTTCGTGTGCAGGGCTTCACGCCCGTTTTCGAGCAGGGATGCCCAGTCGGGAGAAGGTGGGCAACGCTCGGGTTCGATCGATCGCTCAAGGATGGCCGCGGCATGGAACTCTGCGGCGGTCTCGAACATCGCCCAGAGCGAAGAATCCGAGCGTTCCATTGCGATGGGCGGGTTGGCGAATCGCTCCATCACGATCCATGCGAGGTCGTAGCCACCGAGCTCAAAGCCCGCTGCAAGGACGCGGGGCGTGGGCAGTGCCAGCGAATGGGGCTCATCCCACTCATCCGGGCGGATCAGCCCGAGGCGTTTGGTCCAGAAGTATTCGGCGTAGCCGATGGGCATCTTGACGACGCAGGGGACCTTGCGCGGTTTTCCGCTGGGGGTGTTCATGCGCCATGTGGAGAATCCGGTGCCCGCGCCGCCGTGCTGCCAATCGGCTTTGAACCACGATACCGGGCCGAGATGGCCCTGGCAGGCGTGCTGCAAGACGGGCTCGAGCGCGCTGGCCAGTGATTGTCCGTCGAGCTCACGCATCCGTCGGCGGTCCTTTCGGCTTCAGGCACAGGGATCACACACAGTGTATCGCATCGATCGCCCGGCAGAGTGCTTCGATCCGATCGGTCGCGAGCGCATCGATGCGATCGCTGGGAAGCACGGCATCGGGCCAGCGGATTTCGCCATCGGCGAGTGCCCTGACGACCCCCCCGAGTTGTTTTCTGCGGGTCTGGAACAGAATCTGAGTGAGCTGGGCAAAGCGGCTCCACCAGACCGGATCGGACGCCAGATCCGGGTGGCGCACCCATCGCATCATGGCGCTGGCGACACCGGGCTGGGGCCAGAAGCAGCCCGGTGGGAGCTTGGCAATCGTGCCCGCTTTCCCGAGCTGCTGGGCGATGACGCTGATGGTGCCGAACACTTTGGTCCCGGGGTCTGCGACGAAGCGCTGGACGACTTCGTGCTGGATGGTGACGAACATCCCGGTGCAGTTTGGGTGCTGGGTCATCAGCGCCAGCATCAGCGGGGTCGCGGCGTGGTAGGGCAGATTCGCGATCATGACGAACGGCTGATCGCCCATCGCGGTGATGATCTCAGGATTGACAAGTCGCTTGCTCTGCAGGCAGTCGCCCTCGATGAGCGTGAATCGCTCGGGGTGCTCGGTGCCCAGCGTCTCACGCAGCAGCTGGGCAAGGGCACGGTCGAGCTCGCACGCAACGACATGCGCCCCGCGGTCGAGCAGCTCGACGCTCAGGGCGCCGGTGCCCGGGCCGATCTCCAGCACACGGTCGCCCGCGGTGATGCCCGCGTCATCGACGAGCTTGCGGATCATGTTGTGATCCGTGAGGAAGTTCTGGCCCAACGCTTTCTTGGGCGCGTGCCCGGCGCGTTCGAGGAGCGACTTGATTTCTGTCAGGGTCTGCATCGATCAGCGCTCCAACCCGTCCAGACGCCCCGCGAGGATCGCGTCGATGGCGACGGCGACGCCGTCGGACCGGTTGTCCGCGGTGCTGTAGCGTGCGTGTGATTTCACCTCATCGACGGCGTTGCCCATGGCGATGCCGATCCCCGCGTTCTCCATCATGGGCACATCGTTCACCTGGTCACCGATGGCCCCGACACGCTGCGGATCGATCCCGTGCTGATCGAGATACCAGGTGATCGCGGACCATTTGTTGGTGTTGGCCGCGAAGAGCTCGAGAATGTGCACGATCTCGCCCGTGTGCGAGTCGGGCATCACGCAGGGGAAGTCGTAGAGCCACACCCTGTCGCCGAGCTGATCGAGCACCTTCCTCGAGATCGGGTTGCTGATGGAGCTCTCGGCGCACATCCCGATGCGGACCGTGTGCTCGGGGTGCGGGTCGTGGATCGCGTGGTGCGCATAGTTGACGCGCAGCTTGTGGTCGTCGAACCACCAGCGGGTGATCGGGTGGATGGGGTGCCTGCTCTCGGAGTGCAGCACGAGGTAGTCATAATCGATATCGCTGGGGTCCTTCATCACGAGGGTTGGGCAGGCGGCTTCATGGAAGAGCTCGGTGGCGCTGTGGACGACATCGTGATCGAGCGTGAAGCGGTGCAGGGTCCTGCCCGTGACGGGGTCGGCGATGATGGATCCGCCGGCGACCATGACCGGGTCGGTCTGCTCGATGGCGCGCATGGCCTTGATCGATTCGCCCAGCCCGCGACCGGTGCAGACGAGCACCGTGATGCCCGCGTCGCGGGCGCGGCGTACGGCGTCGATGTTGCGCTGCGAGACCTCGTGGCTCGGGTCGAGGAGCGTGCCATCGAGATCGATGGCGAGGAGATCTACAAGCGGTTTGGTGCCGAGCATGCGTGAGGGTATGCGCCGGAGGGTGATCAGTGCTCGACGCGGCAGACCGAATCGGCACCGGGGCCTAGCGTAATGGCGTTCTTGCCCTGGCGTTTGGATTCCATGGCGTACTGATCGGCCTGCTCGAGCAGCGAGTCGGCGTCGTGACCATCCCACGGGTAGCTGGCGAGCCCGCCGCTGACCGTGAGGGTGCCCATCGCTTCCTGCCCGAGCTTGGGGAAATGGTGCTGGCAGATCTGCTCCTGGAATCGGCAGGCGATCTGATAGATCGATTCGAGGGGTTTGCTCGACGGGTCGCGGGGTCCCTGCGGCTCGTAGAAGATGACCGCGAACTCATCGCCGCCCACGCGGCAGACGCGATCCGAGGGACGGATGACCGATTTGAGCAGCTTGACCGCTTCGACGAGGATCTCGTCCCCCGCGCCGTGCCCGTAGGTATCGTTGTAGTGCTTGAAGCTGTCGATGTCGAAGAGCATGATGGTCAGCGGACGCCTTGCGATGCGCGACTGCTCGATCGCGGCGGAGAGGAAGCGGTCGAAGTAACGCCGATTCCACGCGCCGGTGAGTATGTCCGTGAATGCGCATCTGCGCAGCTCGCTCTGCTGAGCATCGAGCCTGATCCATGAAGCGAGCCACCCGGCATGACGCGTCAGCAGCGTTCGCCCCTGCCCGTCGAGCCATGCATGATCGTCGCATGAGAGGCTTCCGACCGCACGATCGCCGACGACGACGGGGACACCCAGCGAAGCGCCGGGCGCGTCGGTCGCGACAAAGTCGATGTCGCTGCGGCCCAGTCGGGCATTGATCTGGCAGAGTGCGGGCGTGAGGATGGGTTTACCCAGAAGCAGGGCCTGCACGACGGGTTCGTCGTCGTGGACAACCGCCGCATGATGCGTGATCGGGGCTCCCTCGCGGAGCGCCTGATCGTGGCCGGCACCCATGATGACGCGCTGGTGCAGCTCGTCTTCCTGCTCGAACGGGACCTGATCGCGATGCTCGAAGGTCTCGTTGCGTACCACGACGGTGACCTGCGGCTCGGGCTCGGGCGCAGGCTCGGTGGGCTGCTCGGGGGCGGGTGCCGCAGCCGAGGGATCGCGTTCTGGCTCGGGTTCGGTTTCGGGCTCGGGTTCTGCGGGCGGTGCATCGATGAATCGCAGGCTGACCGGCTCAGCAACGCCCGAGGCCCGGCAGGAATCGATCGTATCGATGAGTTGTCCCAGCGACTGGTCACGCTGCACGCAGGCATCGAAGTGCCCTGGCTCGTCGCCCACGCGCAGCACAAGCACTCCGGGATCGACGAGTCGCAGCGCGTTGATGAAGCCCTTGTGCTCGCGGTCCTGGTCATCGATCGCGTCGCTGCTGACGATCACCACGGCCTGCGCGGGCGATTCATGATCGATCGGATCGCTGAGCTCCCCGATCGCTTCGATGGTGTCGCGGCAGCGGATGAGCTCGATCGCACGATCCCGGCGCAGTGTCTGGTCGAGGCCGGTGCGACCGACGAGCAGCACCCGCCACGGGTTGTGGGCTTCTGTGCTCATTCGTGATGATCGGCTGGTGGTCATGTCTTGTGCTGTGGATCCTGATCGATGAATACAGAGTTGGGTATCAGTGCTTGCGGTCGCCCAGTTCGCCGGCGAGAAGGGCGTTGAGTTCGTCGGCATCGAGCACATCTCGTGCGCTGAGCGGGGCGGATCGTGGTACGGGCTGTCTCCCTGGCTCTCCTGGTGCCAGCTCGGTCGTGGGCACCGCTGGTTCTTCGGGCTGTCCCACCAGACGCAATGGAGCGGCGGGACGCTTGGTTTCGGGTCGGGCCTGCTCCGATGCATCGGGTTTGGCCGCCTTGGGGTGTACGAGCGGGATCAGCGGCGGGTTCGCGCCCGGCTGATGGGCCCAGCAGAGCACCGAGGGCGCAAATCGCTCCAATGCGGCGCAAATGCCTTCCACATCGTGCAGTTGCGCACGACCATCGAGCACGAGGATTGTGCGACGGGCGGATTGGGCGGCTCGGCAGGCGCTCGCGAACGCGATGTGCGGGTGATCGGCATCGACCAGTCGCATGCCCTTGTTGGATAACGCGCGCAGCAGCGAAGGGGCTGGCTCCACCCCGCAGGGGTGCCACACGATGCAGATCTGGGCATCGCTGAGTGGTTCGTGTTTGGGGTGCGTTGATTGGGGCATCGCACCCACATTGTATCGCGCCCTGCGGCAAAAACACCCGGGTTTTCCGGTCCGCGGGCACAATGGAGCGACCGCGGGCCGCGGGCGTCCGAGAACTTCACAGGTTCCTTATTGTGTGTCCACAAGCGCCCGTGCGATGCGGGCGGCCCCGTCCGGGTCGCCGAGGGATTTGAGCACGGTGCGCATCGCCGCACGCCGATCGGGGTCCTTGATCAGCTGATCGAGCACCTCGTGGTGCTCGGCGATGTTGAGCCCGACATCAACATAATCATGACACGCGACCGCCCCCCCGGCCTCGATCAGCGGCCTGGCGTTGTGGAGTTGGTGCTGGTCCTTGTGGTAGGGATAGGGGAACAAGACTGAGGGGAGATTGGCCGCCCAGCATTCGGCGACGCTGCCGGCGCCGCATCGCCCGATGCCCAGGTCCGCCGCGGCGTATGCGGCGCCCATGTCATCGATGTATCGACCGACCCATGCGGGCAGCTCTGCTCGTCTGTAGAGCGATTGGATCTCGTTGAACTCGTCTTCGCTGATCTGATTGCCGGTCTGGTGGATGATCTGCCAGCCATTGAAGGATTCGGACATCTCGCCGAAGAAGTGGACGAAGAAGCGGTTGATGGACTGTGCGCCCGTGGAGCCGCCGGTGATCAGGAGGGTATTGGTGTTCGGGTCGAGTCCGAAGCGGGCACGGGCCTGTGCCGGATCGATGTGCTTGATGGTTGATGCCCGCACGATGGGCGGGACGCGTTGCCAATCGTTGTGCCCGCGGACATCGCACGCGGTATAGACCGCATCGGCTCGGCGGGCGATGAGCTCGTTGGCCTTTCCGGGGACCGCGTCGAGATTGACCAGCACGACACGGATGTGCTCGCAGCGTGCGGCGCGGGCGGCGGGCGCGGCGACGAAGCCGCCCATTGCGACGAGCGTCACGCGATCGTGCGACCTTTTGAGGCGTCGGATTGCTTCGCGGGTCTGACGCACGCTCGGGCCCCAGGAGGGGATGAAACGCAGAACGGCGCGCGGGCGTGTGCCGAATGGTCTGGCGGGGATCGGGGCGAAGGGGATGCCAAGTGGCTCAAGAATCGATTGATCGATGGGGCGCTCGGAGCAGAGGATCTCGCAGTGTGCGGCGGGATTGAGCAGCCGGATCTGCTCGATGATGGCGAGCGCTGGATAGAGGTGCCCGCCGGTGCCGCCGCCTGCGAAGAGGTAGGCGCTCGATGGAGCGGGTGCGTCCTTCATGAGAACAGGTCGGCCCGCTCGGACTCATCGTCGCTGTAACCCGCCTGGCGGGCACTGACGGAGACATGCTCGGGGGGCTGGTCCTGCTCCTCGTCACGCCCCGCGATCCGATCACGCAGGCGTGCCATGAGCCCGGGCGAAGCCCCATCGTTGGCGTGGGGATCGCCGAGCAGCTGTGACATCTCATCATCGTTGATGTCGGGGTCGGGCTCGGACACTGGGCTCGAAACGCGGGCGGCAGACGATGTGATGGGCTGGCCGAAGAGCACCGCCCGGTCGGCGTGTGTTGGTTTGGCCTCGATCACCGAGTCACGCGAAGCGCGGATGGCGTAGAGCGCCGCGTCGTCTTCATGATCGGCGGCATCGATGTAGAGCGAGCTGTATTCCTGGGTGCGATGGATCGAGACGACGATGCCCAGCATGAAGGCGGTCATGATCCAGCCGGTGCCGCCCGATGACATCAGCGGCAGCGCGATGCCTTTGGTCGGGCCGAGCCCGGTGACGACGACAAGGTTGATCAGGGCCTGGATCGCGAAGGTCGCGACGACACCGAGCACGATGAGCTGCAGCGGCTTGGAACGCTCGCGCATCGCGATGCCCGTGCCCGACCAGATGATCCCCACATAGGCGGAGATCACGATGATCGCGCCGATGAGCCCGAGTTCCTCGCAGACGACGGCGAAGAGGAAGTCGGTGGTGTCCTCGGGGAGGTAGCCGAACTTCTGGAGCCCGTTGCCCAGCCCGCGCCCGAAGATGCCGCCGCCGGCGACCGTGGACATGGACTGGATCATGTGGTAGCCGTCGCCCGCGGGGTCGGCGTATGGGTTGAGGAAGGTCGTGATCCGTGTCATGCGGTACGGCGCGGCGATGATGGCCCCGACGAGCCCGAGCAGTGCGAACGGCACGAACGCGGCGAAGTGGGTCCAGCGTGCGCCCGCGGCGAGCAGCACGGTGGCCGTCGCCAGCAGCATGAGGGCGCCGGTGCCCAGGTCTTCCTTGATGACCACCCCGGCGACGAGCCCGGCGCAGAGGCACACCGGCAGCAGCCCAGAGAAGAAGCGGCGCAGCTTGTTTTCCTGATACGAGCCCATCCGGGCGGCATACCAGGCAACGAGCACGATGATGGCCCACTTTGCGATCTCGGAGGGCTGGATGGATTCGAGCCCGGGCAGGTGCAGGGTGATCCAGCGGGCCGACCCGTTCTCGACGCGGGCGATGCCTGGGACATAGACGAGCACAAGCATCGCGATGAGCATCAGCGAGCCGATGACGAGGACGCCCATGTCCCCGCCGGGCTTGAACCAGACCACCCGGTCGAGGCGGTCGGCGACGCGGCGGACCGGGAGCCGGGTCGCGATGGCCATCGCGCCCACGGCGACGAGGAGGTAGAGACTTGTGCGGGAGGTGAGCAGCGACTTGATGCTCACGCCGGAGACTGCGGCGGCGGCGGTCGGGTCGGCATCGGGCGCCAGCGGGCGCACGGACATCCCCGCGGATTGCACCATCACCACCCCGATCGTCAGGAGGACGAGGGCGCACAACATCACCACATGACCGCTGCGGACCATGACCATCTCATCGGCTCCAATCACGAATCGGAATGAAAAACGGGGAAGGGTTTGTAGACCCCGCTTCTGTGTGGATCAACCCAACAACGGGGCACGCGCCCCATCGCGGGGCGCACAGAGCCGCCCATCTGTGCCTGCTTCAACGGCTTGCGGAAATCCGGATCGCTTGAGAATTTTCACTGAACCGCGAGCGAGCGCGACATGAACACGCTGTTGGGATCGGGCATGTAGTCGCCGAACGGCGCGCAGGGCACAAACCCGTGGCGTGCGTACAGCGATCGGGCGGGCTCGAAGTGGGATTGCGCACCGGTCTCAAGGCTCAGCCTTTGGATTCGGTTCGCCTGCGCGTGCTCGATGATGTGGGTGAGCAACGCCCCGGCAACACCCTTGCGTCGGTGCGCGGGATCGGTGCGCATCGATTTGATCTCGGCGTGCGCTGGGTCCAGTCGTTTGATCGCGCCGCAGCCCATGAGTGAGCCGTCATTGTCGCGGATGGACCAGAAGGTGATGTCGGAGGTGCGGAGCCCCTCGATGTCGAGGGCGTGCTTGCTCTCGGGCGGGGAGATGGCGCGCATCTCTTCGAGGTGCTGGTTGAGTAGGGCGGTGATATCGGGGGTGGCGGGGTCTTGGGTGCGGATGTGCATAGCCAAGGATAGATGCTTGTTTGTGGGGTGCCATTACTCGCTTCGAAGACGCGCAGTCGTGCT
>CAYQRD010000019.1:0-13314 GCA_964419845.1 uncultured Phycisphaeraceae bacterium | reverse complement strand
TCGCCCGAAGCGAGCGGGTTCTTGCTGATGACATGGGTCGTCGAGTCGATCTGGGGGGCCTGGAAGTAGGTGCGCCCGGCGTAGAGGGTGCCGCCGCGGGATACGCCGGGGGTTGGTTCGACGCTGTTGCCCGTGTCCTTGTCGATCAGCACATCGAACTGGGCCCCGCTGGTCGTCGGGTTCTTCTCGTCGTACTGCTCGGCGATGAACTCGGCCTGCCCGAACGCTATCTGCTGCTGCACTTCCATGATCTCATCATGGCGCTGCTGCTTGATGTGCTTGGGCACCGCCAGCTCCGCGTCCTCTTCCATCCGCCCCGCGACCGTGCCGGGCTCTTTGGAGTACTGGAAGCAGCCGACGGCGTCGAACTGGACCTCTTCGATGAAATCGAGGAGTTCCTGGTGGTCCTGATCGGTCTCGCCGGGGAAGCCGGTGATGAAGGTGGTGCGGATGGCCATGCCGGGGATGCGCTCACGCAGCTTGTGGCATAGCTCGGTCTGGTGGGCGCTGGTGACATTGCGACGCATCAGCTCGAGCATGCGGTCGGAGCCGTGCTGGAGGGGGATGTCGAGGTAGGGCAGCAGGTTGCCCTTGTCGGCGAGCTCGGCGAAGGCGTCGATGATCTCGTCAGAGAAGTAGGTCGGGTAGGCGTACATCATGCGAAGCCAGCCGCGCCCGATCTCCTCGGTGACTGCTTTGTCGAGGTTGCGCAGCAGCTTGGGCAGCCCCGCGCGGAACTTGTCTTCGCCTTGGACTTGCCCGAGCCCCACGCCGATGTCGTCGCCGTAGCTTGTGGTGTCCTGGCCGATCATGAGCATCTCGAACGCGCCGTCGCGCATGAGTTCGCGTGCTTCTTCGATGATGCGGTCTTCGGGCTTGGAGCGCATCTTGCCGCGGATGGATGGGATGGTGCAGAAGGCGCAGTTCTGGTTGCAGCCCTCGGAGATGCGGAGGTAGGCGTAGTGGCGCGGGGTGAGGCGGAGGCGGGCGTTGTCGGACTCGTAGTAGCCGATGCCCTTGCCGTCCTTGCCCGAGACGGTGAGCCCTACGGTGTTGAGCCCCTTGGCGTCCGCGCTCGTCAGCGCATTGGCATTGATCCAGTACTTGGGGCTGTCTTCGAGGGTCTCGCGCTCGGACTTGACGCCTCGGACGGCTTCGATGATGTGCTCGCGATCAAACACCCCCACCATCGAATCAATCCCGGGCGCCCATTCGAGCATCTTCGCCCGGTGGCGCTGGACGAGGCAGCCGGCGACCACGACGCGTTTGATCTTGCCCTGCTCTTTGAGCTGGACGGCTTCCTTGATGACGCCGAGCGATTCCTGCTTGGAGGCCTCGAGGAAGCCGCAGGTGTTGATGACGACGGCGTCGGCGGGGGTGACGCGTCCGCTGGTGGCGCTGAAGTCCTGCTCCGAGCCCGACAGGGACAGATCATCGTGCTCCTGATCCTCGATGATCTCCGCCGAAACAGGCATCAGCCCATCGGCGGCCAGCAGCCCGAGCATCTTCTCGGAGTCCACGAGGTTCTTGGGGCAGCCGAGGGAGACGAAGGAGATGGTCTCGATGGCGTCGGGTTTGGTCTGGGTATCGGTGGGCATTGGAGGGGATGATATGCCTCAGCCAAGCGGGTCTAAAGGGTTAGAGGGAAAGAGTTAACCACAGAGCAACTCAGTCGATCACTGGCCCTGCTCTTGCCGCCTGAATCTCATCCAGCTCCGCCTTGAGCCGATCCGCGATCAGTTCGGCGGCTGCCTTGTTCCCAAAAGCACCCGCGTTGATCTTCACCTCAACCATCGTGCTCGTCAGTGAACGCGTCTCGATCGTCACCAGGTGCCCACGATCGGATTCGATCGACCACCAGCGGCGGTGCAGATCCGCATCATCCTCTTGCTCATCACGAACCTGATCCACGGTCAGCGCCAACCGCTCAAGCGTCAGCTCCATGGCCCGGTTCATCTCATCCGTGGTGCCCTCATCGACATAGGTCAGCTTGCCCGACTGCCAGAACTGATACCCCGTTTCCCCCGCCGCGGCGCCGGCGGAAACCATCGGGACCGCCGCCGCGCAGCCCGGGAGGATGAGGGCCGCAGCAAGGATGGTGCACGAGAAGGTACGCATTGATGAGGCAGTTCGAATCATGACTGATTGTTGGGGGGCGATCGTCGGGAAACTTCAGATATGGCGTATCCCGCTTCTTTGTGCCTTCCCCGCCCCGCGGGGAAGGTGGTCCGCCAGAGGCGGATCTTCGGCGTGACGGATGGGGTCTTTGTAGTATGTGCGTCTCTCAAGACCCCATCCGCCTCGAAGACTCGGCACCTCCCCAGTCCGCCAAAGGCGGATCTACGACCGGCGGGGAAGGCACAGGAATCGCTTCTCCGGGTGCCACGATTCGACGCGCAGCGGCGCAGTCGTGCGCTTCGGCGGTTCTGAAGACACTACTGCGCCGAAGACGGCGAGTCGTGGCACCCGGAGAAGTGTTAGAACACCAACAACCCGACCACCATCCACACCGCCGCCACCAGCATCACCACCGCCGTGTACCCCACAATCTCACGCGCCTTCACCCTCGTGATCGCCAGCAGCGGCAACGCCCAGAACGGCTGGAGCATGTTGGTCAGCTGATCGCCATACGCCACGGCCATGATCATCTTCGCCGGCGAAACCCCCGCCTCCGCGCCCGTCTGCAACGCGATCGGCCCCTGGATCCCCCACTGCCCGCCGCCTGAAGGAACGAACACATTGACAATCGCCGCGCTCAGCAGCGTGAACACAGGCGCCGTGGTCTCATTGGCCACCTCACCCATGAACCGCGAGAAATCATTGATCAACCCGCTGCTGGCGAGCATCCCCATGATCCCTGCATACAGCGGAAACTGCAGGATGATCCCCGCGCAACCACGCGCCCCGTCCTCGGCCGCCGACAGATACGAACGCACCGAGCCGTGCATCACCAGCCCCAGCGCCAGCATCGCGATGTTGACCTCATTGGGCCCCAGCGACATGAAGCCCTGTGCCGTCGAAAAGCGAATAAAGGCGTACACCAGCATCAGCGCCAGCGCCCAGACCACAACCGGCGAACGCTCGATCCAATCGGGAAAGCCCGACGATGCGCCCTCGTCATGCTCTCCCTCGATCGCGTCATCAACCGGCATGGGGGTGATCTCGCTTTCGTTCTTGGGTGTGAGCAACCACAGCACGATCGGGATGATGACCAGCAGCCCGCCGGAGACGAACAGGTTCATCGGGCTCAGCAGTGTCTGGTTGATGGGCACGGGCTGGAGCCCGAGTTGCTCGATGATCGAAGCGGGGATCACGCGAGCGATGTCTTCCTCCTTGCTCATGACCAAAGGCGATGAACCCGAGAACCCGCCGTGCCATACCAGCAGCCCCATATACCCCGCGGCGGCCAGCAACGGGCCGTGGACCTTGATGCCCTTGCTCGCGCAGACCCGCGCCACCTCGCGGGCAAACAACGCCCCGACGATCAGCCCCAGCCCCCAGTTGATCAGCCCGAAGATCGCGGCCACCAGCCCGACCAACGCCGCGGCCGCCGGGGCCGAACGCGGGAGATCGGCGAGCGTGCCGATCAGTGCACGGATTGGGCGGCTCGCGGCCAGCGCGTGCCCGGTCACCAGGATCAGCGACATCTGCATCCCGAACGCGAGGAACTTCCACAGCCCGTCGCTGCCACGCCACGAATCGATCATGGCGTTGGCTTTGGCAGGGATGGTCTCGGCGCCGGGATATGTGCCCAGTGTGAGGGCCAAAGCGGCCGAGAGCAGCGTGAGCCCGACAGCGATGACGAAGGGGTCGGGCGCGGATTTGGTAAAGACCTTGGTGAGCGCGCGGCCGAGCGATGCGATCATCGGGAAACCCCTTTATTCTTCACGGAATAGTGAGCGTGTGTTGGGGATTATCGCATATCTCACGCTCCGCCGCAGGGGCAGATGCCCGTGCACCTAGACTTCGCGTTCATGCCCGAAAGCCCACCGCCCAACAGCCCTGTCGAGCAATACCCGCACAAGGGCAAGGGGATCGCGTACGCGGCCGGCGCTTTCGGCTGGTGGGCGTTCATCGTGCCCAGCTATTTCAAGCTGCTCTCGGTGCACCACGCCAACCCGTTTGAGATTCTGGCGCAGCGGGTGTTGTTCGGGCTGCCGATCCTGCTGCTCATGCTGGCGTTCAGCAAGCAGATGGGTGCATTTCTCAAAGCCGTCACGACATGGACCTCGCTGCGGGTGCTGATTCCCAGCACGGGGCTGATCGCGATCAACTGGTACTTCTTCATCTACGCCGTCTCGACCGATCGGCTGAGCCACGCGTCGCTGGGGTACTACATCAATCCGTTGTTCTCGATCGCGCTGGGGTTCCTGTTTCTGGGTGAGCGTCCGAGGCCGGTGCAATGGGGTGCGATCGCGCTGGCGGGGACTGCGGTGTTTGTGATGGGGTACGCGGAGCTCAGCGCGGAGGACTCGCTGGGGTTGCCGTGGATCTCGGTGCTGCTGCCGGCGAGCTTTGGGCTCTACGGGCTGCTGCGCAAGCAGGCCAATGTTGGGGCGAGTGTTGGGCTGACCTTTGAGATGATGCTGATGCTGCCGCTGTGTGTGGGGCTGGTGATCTGGCTCAACGGTGCGGACAAGGGGATCTTCTTTGCCGAGGCGACGCCGACATGGATCTCATTGTTCATGCTGGTTGGCGGGATTGTGACCATCGTGCCGCTGATTTGTTTCACGAACGCGGTGCGGCTGTTGCCGCTGGGCACGGTCGGGCTGCTGCAGTACACGGCCCCCACTGGGCAACTGCTGCTGTCTGTGGTGTTCTTTGGCGAGCACTTCACGCCGCTGAAGTTTGCGGCGTTTGCGATCATCTGGCTTGCGGTGGGGATCTACAGCTGGGACATGCTGCGTGGGCACCGGGCGGCGCGGGTGGCTGCTCGTGCGGCGGCGCGGACGGAGATGCTGGAGTAGGGATGAGGGAAGACCCCCTCCGCCTCGAAGACTCGGCACCTCCCCGGATGACCGGGGGAGGATGCGGCATCACTCGGTTGGGTCGTACATGTCGTAAACCCGCAGCGATTCGAGGCGGGGTTTCCACTTGTTGACATACGCGATGTGCTGCTGGTGATCAACATAGGCGGCGAGGCCCTCGACGGACTCGAAGCCGAGGTAGATCGCAAGGTCATAGTCATTGATGATGGTGTCTCGCCCGGTGTCGATGTGGCGGCCCGCGGAGAAAGTGCTCACGCTGGGGATGGTGGCGAGCATGGCGTCGCTGTCTGCGAGGATCGCGTCGTAGTCGGCCGGGTCATCAAGCGTGATGAACACGATGTGCCCGATGAGGGCGGTGCGCGGGGCGCGATGCTGCGACGGTGTGCACGCGGTCAGGGTCAGGCAGGCGAACAGAAGAAACATGCTTTTCATGCGGAGAGTATACAGAATCGTGTCAGCCCCGGGCTGGCCCATCGGTCATACTCATACCATGGATACACACAACACAAACGATGATCGTCTGTCACAGCTCGCAAGGACCACCGCCCGCTGGCGTCTGCTCGCGGTCTCTTCGGTCACCCTGATGGTGGGTGTCGTCATCGGCGGCATGGGCAACATAGCCAACGGCACCCAGCCCGAAACCAAGCCCGTCCCGAACGATCCCGCAGCGGTGATTGATTATGTCGGCGCTGGCGACCGGATTTTCCGGATCCATGCGGACGGATCGATGACCTACATCCGCATCCCTCAGGGAGAACGGACCGGCTTTGGGTATTACAACTGGGGCAAGATCAAAATCGACGAACGCTACACGAGCACCACGCTGCCGCAGCCGTGATGAGCTTCTCCTCCCCCGCAGGTGCGGGGGAGGAAATGCACTCAGTGCTGCAGCGGGAAACGAGCGCTGAGGGATTTGACTTCTTCGCGGACCGTAGCGATCGTGCCCTCGTCGCCCTTGGACTCGATGACGCGGTTGATCCACTCGGCGATCTGAGTCATCTCGGGTTCCCTGAAGCCGCGGGTGGTGGTTGCGGGTGTGCCCAGGCGGACGCCGGAGGTGATCATGGGCGAGCGTGGGTCGTCGGGGATGCCGTTCTTGTTGGTGATGAGCCCGGCCATTTCCAGCCACTTCTCGGCGTCCTTGCCTGTGAGTTCGCTGTCCTTGACGGTGAGGTCGACGAGCATGAGGTGGTTGTCGGTGCCGCCGGAGGTGATGCGGAAGCCGTGGGCGGTGAGGGCGGAGGCGAGGGCCTGGGCGTTTTTGATGACCTGCTGCTGGTAACTCTTGAACTCGGGCTTGAGGGCTTCGCCGAAGGCGACGGCCTTGGCGGTGATGATGTGCATCAGCGGGCCGCCCTGCACGCCGGGGAAGACATTGCGGTTGATCGCCTTGTTGAGTTCCTCGTCGTTGGTCATGATGAGCCCGCCGCGTGGGCCGCGGAGGGACTTGTGGGTGGTGGTCGTGACGACATGGGCGTGCGGGAATGGTGATGGGTGCACGCCCGCGGCGACGAGTCCGGCGATGTGGGCGATGTCGGCCATGAGGTAGGCCCCGACTTCGTCGGCGATCTCGCGGAACTTGGCGAAGTCGATGACGCGTGGGTAGGCGCTGAAGCCGCAGAGGATGGCCTTGGGCTTGTGCTCGTGGGCGGCCTTGCGGACCGAGTCGTAGTCGATCTGTTCGTGCTGGGGGTGGTTCTTGTTGTAGTGGAGCTGGTAGTGGACGGGCTTGTAGAAGATGCCCGAGAAGTTGAGGTGCATGCCGTGGGAGAGGTGGCCGCCATCCTTGAGGACGAGCGAGAGGAAGGTGTCGCCGGGCTCCATCATGGCCATGAAGGCGGCGGTGTTGGCCTGTGCGCCCGAGTGGGGCTGGACATTGGCGAACTGGCAGCCGAAGAGCTCCTTGGCTCGGTCGCGCGCCAGCTGCTCGACTTTGTCATGGTGCTCGCAGCCGCCGTAGTAGCGGCGTCCGGGGTAGCCCTCGGCGTACTTGTTGGTCATGCAGGTGCCGGCGGCGACGGTAACGGCGGGCGATGCGTGGTTCTCGGATGCGATGAGCTCGATCGTGGTTTCCTGACGCTCCCGCTCGGCGCGGACGATGTCGGCGACCTGGGGGTCGGTGGCGGCGATGGTGTCGAGGATGGCCTGGTCGATCGAGTGGGTGGTGGTGGTCATGGGCAATGGTAGACGGCGTCGCTGGTCGGATTGGGCTTGTTTTACCAGTAGATCTCCGGGATCAGCAGGAATGCGAGCATGCCGAGCAGGGCGGCGATGGTGCCGAGGATAATGAGCAGCCATGCGGGCCGAACTCCCCAGCCCACTCGGACGGCGCAGGCCCAGAAGACGATGAGCCAGAGCATACTGATGATGATCCCGAACGACGCCGGATCAGATGTTGTGACAGGAACGACCATGCCATACGCACTCCCGAAGCGGAGGATTTCGAAGAGTACGAAGGCGGGCAGCAGGCTGAGGATGTAGGCACGCATGATGTGGCGAGCTCTGATCTTCGCGATCCTGCGCGTGGTCGGGATCGCGAGCAGGACGATGAGCCAGAGTGTCGAGTAACCGAGCACGGCGATGAATCCGGCGACGAGGTCTCGCGTTGTACTGCGGAAGTAGACTAGTCCCCCGCCCTCGAATGTGGGAATCAGCTCGGTTCTGGTCGGTACGACATGCACGATCGGTGAGAAGAATGTGTTGCTGAGCATTGCGAGCATGCCTGGAATACCGTGGGATTGATAGGTGTTCCGTGCTGAACCATACAGCCAGATATCGATTCCGTTCCAGTTGTAGTACGCAAACGGGATCGTCATCAGTAAGTGCAGCACAACCCACATCATCAACACCCAGCACATCAGTCGACGCAGTACGATGTGATGCGTGACGGTGACAGAACTCCAGAACACCCAGGGGAGGAGCAGACGCAGCAGTGTCGCAGGTGAACGAGTAAGCATGGAGAAAAACGAGAGAGCGTGCTCGCTGTACCAACGGAGCCGGACTCGGGAGGGGTTCATGACATCGGCCCACTCGAACTCCAGCCCGCACTCGGGGCAGGTGCCTTGCATTGGGCACTGCGATTGCCATGTCGCGACCTCGCCGGATTGGTCGTAGCCGCATTTGGGGCAGATGGGATGGGCGGGGGTGTTGTTCATTTACCTCAGCACCCAGGCCATGAAGAAGATGCCGAAGAGAAATGATCCGAAGCAGCCGCCGATGTTGATCAGGAAACTCCGGCGGATGTGCCAGTACCTGCGCACGGCATGGGTCCAGAGGAGTTGCTGCCAGAAGATCATCGCGAGGATCGAGATAATGAACGCGATTGGCACCCAATCGGTCATGCTTGTCATGCCGGTCGCGGCGTGAAACCCGAAGCCGAGGCGAACGATCTGGATGTGAATCATCGCGGGGAGCATGCTCAGGAGTGTCAGGCGTGTGAGCAACCGCGCATCGTGTCGATGATCCTTTTCTTCATCGTGCCGCACGAGCAGGACGAAGCCGATGAGCAAGACCCAGAAAATGGGCACGCCGATGATCGCCCAGACCGGGAGCATGTAGTCGTACCACTCATAGCCGCTGAACGGACCCGAGACGATATCAAACCCGTTTGAGCCGTAGTACACGAAGAAAAACGGATAGCTGACCGCGCTGGGGATCTCGGTCAGTTGAGTGTGCAGCATTCTGGCCAAGCCATCGATGCCGCGTCGGTCGTACGCGTAGCCCTCGACGCGGTGGGCGGCGTAGCCGATCGGTGAAACGAACAGGTGTATCAGCAGGGAGACCACCAGAAGCCAGAGTGACAGTGCGACGGGCCGGATCTGGCGACGATGATTGACAGGATTGAAGAACCGCGACGGGAACACCAGCCGCAGGATGGTCCCGGGCGTACGCGCGAGCATGCTCGGGAGCGTGTGCGCGTGTTCGGCGTACCAGCCGACCTCGCTGCCCCATTCATTGCATATCTGATAGACATCCCGCCATTGCAGCGCCAGGCCGCACTCGGGGCAGATCCCCTCGAGTGGGCATTGCTCATGCCAGCGATCGGTCTCGCCGGTCAGTTCGTATTCACATCGCGGGCAGCATGGCGGCGGGGTGTGCATTGTTACACCCTACCGGCGATCGCCGTCCGCGTTTCAATATTCTCTGTGGATGTTATTGCCCGATGCGCACGATCTGCTCTTCACATTGCTCGAGCGTCGGCTCATGATCGAGGTCGATCGGCAGGTACACGGCGCGGCTGTGGTCGGTGTTGAGCACGATCGCGTTGGGTTCGACGATGCTGTAGCCCTTGTCGGCGTGCTCGTGGCCGAGGATGAAGAGGTTGACGCCCCAGCGTTCGGTCAGGTCCTCGAGCTGGTCGTGGTCGTAGCCGCGTCCCCAGACCATCAGGTGCGCCGAGCCGACGCGGGGCTCGTAGTCCTTATCCGTCAGTTCGCGGTCGATGATCGAGGGATCGAAGCGCCCCATCGAGGCCGGCCCGGGCAGCGAGTGGGCGCAGAGGATGTCACCCTGCGGGCAGCGGCAGCGCAGGGCGATGGGCATGGCCATGACGAACTCCCTGATCGCTTCGAAGACCGTGTCGCTGTCGTCGCCGAAGACCGATTCGACGCCGGCGTCGAACGCCTTCACGCAGGCGATCCCGTTCTTCATGATGCCCGAGCCCAGCGCCTGCGCCAGCTCGTGGTTCGCGAGCAGCACATGCACCAGCTCGGGGTGCTGGGCTTTGAGGTGGGCCACGCGTGTGAGCCCGCGGTAGCTGGTATCGAGCGGGAGGCCGGGCTGCTCGGGGAGTTCGGGGTGGATGATCTCGTGCAGGGTGAGGTGTTTTTCCACGGCCCCGAACTCGCCGTCGAGCCCCGCGGCGGCGAGGACGGCCTTGAAGTTGTGCGGGTGGTCGTGGGTGTCGCCCGTGGCGATCAGATGCCCCGGTGCTTCGATGAAATCGATCGAGCCGCGCCTGCAGGACGCTTCGCGCATGGCCCTGGCCCCGGCACGCAGGGTGCCGACGACTTCATCAAGATCGTTGAGATCGAGTGTCCACATAGGTCTGGGCTCTATCGGCCCGATCCCTCGATCGGGGTCAGACAGAAGCCCGCGGGGTGCGTTGAAAGGGGTTACTCGGCCTTCTGGGGCATCGATTCGGCCCGGAGGATGCCCAGGACCATGTCGAGCTTGTCGGCCACGGCGTGCATCGACTCGGGTCGCTGATCGAGTTCGACGGCGACGCACTGCATGATCAGGTCGTTGAGACGCGGGGGGATCAGCGGGTTGATCTCGATGACGGGCGTGGCCTTCTCGATGAGCGAGTCGTCGAGTGAGCCGACGAGTGAGTCGCTCTGGTGCCCCATGGCCGTGGGGATGTTCTTGCCAGTGAGGACCCAGTACATGGTGGCGCCGAAGTTGTAGATGTCGGTCTTGGGCGTGATCTCGCGCCGGTGGACCTGCTCGGGGGCGATGTAGTCGGGCGTTCCCTGGATGCGCTTCTTGATGGTGCCGGATTTGCAGCTCTGCCCGAGGTCGATGAGCTTGGCGGTGTGGTTGTTGTCGAGCCCGACACCAACGATGACATTGTGGGGCTTCATGTCGGCGTGGACGAAGCCACGATCGTGCATCTGCCCGAGGGCGGATGCGGTCTGATGGAAGATGTCAACGAGGGTGGCCAGGTCGTTGGGCTGTTCCTCGTGGAGTGAGACGCCGTCGACGAGTTCCATAACGAGGTAGAGCTCGTTGGTCTTGAGCAGCGTGCCCTTTTTGATGATGCGTGGGATCTTGCGGATCGACTCGTGATCGAGTTGACTGGCGATCTTGTACTCCGACTCGGTCTGGTCGAGGAAGCGCTGCTCCTTGGGGTTCTTCTTGACCACATGCTTGAGCGCCCAGATCTGCTTGGTCTTGGGGTCCTGCACGAGATAGATCACCGATGCAGCGCCGCGCCCGATCTCGCTGATCACGCGGTACCCCTCAACGGTGTCGCCCTTCTTCCAGACTGCTACAGGCTCTGTCGTCATCCGTGCAATGCTCTCGCGTTCCCCGAAACATCCAGCCGGTCGTCAGGCACAATGCAGAACGCACCGTGAAATGACGCCCGAGATATCGTTCTTCGGCAAGTTTCGACCACGATTCCATCCACAGGGACAACAACCGTGGTTATCGGCTCAGATCGTATCCACCCCGTGCGGGTCTGCCGACCTGACGCACACAGAGTCTTTATGTTTTCGTGAGAACAAGGCCGCAGGAACGAAGCAGAAACAGCGGGCACCCCGGCGAGAGATGGGGCACCAGCTTCGTTCGCCGCAGCATCATACGCGACCTCCAGACACCCGGATCCGTGGATCAGCCGCTCGCACACCGATTCGTCCGCAGCCGTGTAAAAAACAAACGCCCCGATGGGGCGTTTGGTGATCCGGAATCGGGTCATGAGGATGCTCAGTTCATCGAAGCAAGCAGCTGTTCGAACTCGGCTTGCGGGAAAAACTGTCCAGGGCTGCTCGTGCCCGCGAGATTCTTGTGCAGGAAGACACGATCATCGGCGATATCGAGTTCCTGGGTCAATGCGGAAACGAGCTGGGCCAGACGGTACATCTGCTCATCGCTGAACGGACGGCGGTCGCCGTCGCCCACCAGGCAGATCTCGATGGCGTTGCTGCTGCTGAAGCCGCTGCGCACGCCGCTGAGGTCCGCGCCGGAGCGCTGGTCGATCCAGCGGTATCCCACATGGATCTCGCCGTCGCCCATCCGCTTGCCGTTGCCGATCACGAAGTGGAACCCGAGCCCGTCGTAGCCGACGGCCTTGTGCTCTTCGGCGATATCCGCCGGCGAGCCCGAGGGCTCACCCGAGTGAACGATGACGATCGAATCCCAACGCTGCTCAGCGATCGGTGAGCCGGTCTGGAAGATCGATTCCATCCCGACGCTGCGATCGATGCCCATCAGCGGGGTGAGCGACATGCCGCCCGAACGCGCGGGCACACCGGTGTCGAGCAGTGAGAGAAAACCGATGCTCAGTGTCATGCCAACACCTAACACAGACCACACAACCTTGGTTCGCATGGAACGGGCTGAGCGGGTTGGCACGGAACGCTGGGGCACGATGGATCTCGCTGCGGACAAGTCGTGGAATGACAACCTGAGGATATCAACACCATTCGGTGCAGACGGGTGATTTTCTTGCACATTCTCGCGCAAAATCTTGTTCGAGCTGCGCAAACGGAAGCAAGCAATCCCGTCTGACTTGCATATCCCGAACAAAGTGACTTCGGGCGCGTTGGCCCGGGATGATCGGACGCGTCGATCTACTCGCTGTCGACGAGCAGGCGGTCTTTGAGATTCGGTGTGCGTCGACCGAACTCGTCCTCGAGGAACGGCTGCGCCCGCTGGCTCCGCGACTGGTCGTAGCGGTCGAACTGGCTGCGGGTGTCGTCCGGACGCAGGGCGGTCTTCTGACACCCCAGGCCCCCGGCAAACAGCGCGGCAAGCAGGAATGTCCCGAGCAGCGCAGGGCTGCGGCAGGGCGTGTGGTTGTGGGCCGGGCGATCCGTTCGGGTCTGCATAGCACGATGATAGCAGGGGACGGGGTGTGGATACAAAAACAGTGCACCGCCTTGCGACGGCACACTGTTCTGGAGAGAGGAGAGAATCCGGGTCACTTCTGGCCCAGCACCTCTTCAGTGCTAAACCGTGAGAGAGAGTTTGTCAACATCCCGCATACGCTGGCGGCGACGAATCTGTTCGGGATCAACTCAAATTTCCCGCATCATTATTGTTCACCATCACCGCTTTGAGGGTCTGTTTCGACAAGCCGGCCCTGCGCATCGAGCCGCACCGCACCCGACCCGAACATATTACGAATCGCGGTATAGACGCAGACCGCGACACAGGTCGAGAGGTTCAGCGATCGCTCGCCGGGCACCATGGGCACGCTGACCCGCTGCGACATCGGCACCCGATCGAGCACCGCAGCCCCGAGCCCGGCACTCTCGCGCCCGAACACGAGGTGGTCCCCCATCGCCATCGGCGCTTCGAAGATCGAACGCTCGGCGTGCGAAGTCAGAAACCATGATCGCCCCGGGGCCGGGACTTCGGGCGGGTGCGAACGCAGATACGCGTCGGCGGATTCGTGCTCGACCAGATCCAAACGCGGCCAATAGTCGAGCCCCGCCCGTCGGCACGCCTTCTCGTCGATATCGAACGCCAGCGGGTGGACCAGATGCAACCGGCAGCCCGTGGTCACGCAGGTGCGCCCGATGTTGCCGGTGTTGTTGGGGATCTCGGGCTCGACGAGCACCACATGCAGGCGCGGACGCACCAAACGAACACCCGCGCCGGG
>CAYQRD010000018.1:0-42804 GCA_964419845.1 uncultured Phycisphaeraceae bacterium | reverse complement strand
CATCCACAACCTTCGAGTCCTTGAACCACCGCCTGAACTCGCGCGTGTTCTCGGGCGGCGCGACCGCGAAGCGGATGTCCGGGTTGTTCGCATCGAACGCGCCGGTGTTGGCTGTCGCTGATTTGATCTGCTCCGGGTCGAGGACGACATAGACATCCTGTTTCGTGAATGTCGTGCCCTCACCTTCGCCGATCGACTCCTGAAAACCCCGGATGATGACACCATCGCGGTTGTTCTCGATGAGGTACTGGCGGATGCGCTCGGGATCTCGGCCCCAAGCCGTGTTGTTGTCCGATGCGATATGCGCTGTGTGGCGCTGGAAGTCCTCCCATGTTGTTTCCCATGGGTTTTCGATCTTGAGGAACACGGGGTAAACCGCCCCCTCGTTCATCGCGTAGACCTCGCCAGCATAATCCGGGCTGCTTGTAAACCAGTGACCAAACGAATCTGGCCCCTTTGAGACACCCGCATGGCTGAACTCGTTGAAAAATGGATCAAGCTCTTGCCCACTGTTCTCCCACAACTTCGCCGTGCGAGATGATGCCATGAGCGTACCGTGGTACACCCGCAGCGGATTCCCGTCCGCATCCACAACCTTCGAGTCCTTGAACCACCGCCTGAACTCGCGCGTGTTCTCGGGCGGCGCGACCGCGAAGCGGATGCCTGGGTCCATCGCGTCGTCGAACGCGGTCTCTGGGCCTGCTCCGAACATCCCCGCCTGACCGCTTGCCTGATCGCGACCGCCCTCGGCCAGCACGCCGAGCCGCTTCGCGAGCTGTGTCGGTGTCTGGTCGTCCATGCGGGCCGCGAGGAGCTGGGCCTGCGGATCGTCACGCCACGCCTGCGGGAGAATCGACACCTGCGAGCGAAGGTCGTCCAGCGAGCGAGCGTCGGACTTCTTGAGATCACTCATCATCGAGAGCGCGTTCGCCAGCATGGGGCGGAAGTCCGCGCCGTCGATCCCTGTGGAGTTGAGACTCATCAGGTGCGGGAGTGAGCGGATGAGCGACTGACGCATCGAGGGGGAGGTCTCGGCCAGCGTGCGGACATCGGACACCACCGAGCCCAGCAGCGCCATCTCGATCTTCCTGCGGCCCTCTTGCGTGAACAGGCCCCGGTCGTCCATCCACTCGTCGAGGTCGGTCTGCTCGAGCGCACCCGTGCCCACGAGCGTTCTCGAGAGCCGGGCCGTCCGGGTCTGGTCGTTGAACACATCCGAGAGCGAACCGTCGCCCACGATCGCGGAGATTTCTCGAGCTGCGCCAAGATCGATCTTCGACCCACGGCTCACCGCATCCGCGTCTGGGCGACGAGCGGCGGTCAGATTCGCGTTCAGCTCACGCGACAGCTCGCCGGGAGCGCCCGCATCCTTGTCGCTGACCGTCCGCACGAGCACCGGATTCTCGAACGCCTCGACCTCGGCCCGGTTGAACCCGAACCGTTCAGCCGCCTCGATCGTCTGCTCGCGGAGCCCGTTGGCGTTCCCTGCCCCATACGCCACCTGAATCGACATGGTACGGGCGTTGCCGCCGAGCACCACAAGGCCGCTGTTCACGATCGGCGGGCCGTCTGTGGGGGTCGGGGTGTCTGTGAGCAGGAGATCGGGTTTGATGTCCCCGGCGATGTTCCGCACATTCTCGCGAAGGTTCTTGCCTGCGGTTGGGTCGTCATACGGGCGCTCGTTGAGATCGCCGCCCGGGTTCTTCTGGAACCCCCTGCGCGCGTCATGGCTGGGGATCAGGTCGTTCGCCTCGACGATCTGATACTCGGCCTCGATCGGCGTGGATCGATTCGGGGTGCGGATGATCGCCGTCCGGCCTCGAGCTGGCGCACGGGTTGCCCTTTGGGGAGCTGGCTCGGGCTCGGGCTCGGGCTTCTCGTTCAATCGAGTGAGCCACTGATTCGCGGTCAGAACTTCGTACCGCTCCTGATTCACCTTCTCGACGGCGCTCTTCCCGGAAAGCTCAGCGACCGCCTCGCCAGTCTCGCGATCAACGATGACCCACGAGCCCGAGAGCTTGTTTCCAGCCGGGCTTTTTTCCAGCTCGGGCACGGATGGTTTTTCGGGAGTTGGCTCGGGCGAGGTCTCAGTGGCGGGAGCGCCGCTCGCCGGCTTCACCCGCTCGACCTCCGTGACCGCCGCCGCCTGCTTCTGTGGAGCTGCGGGCTTCCTGACAGGTGCCGGGGCTGGTGCTGGTGCTGGGGCCTCAGCCACCTTGTTGAGCGCCTCAGCGCCCACGAGGGCATCGAGCGCCTGCGCCATCTCGAGCGCGATCGTCGCCGCGTCACGCGATGCCTTCGACCGCTGCAAGATCGTCAAGCCGCTTCGGAGCCCAAGCTTGTTGAGCGCCCGCTGAATCGCGTCGAGCACCTTCGCCCACGCCCCAGGATTCTGCTCGATGATCCGTCGCATCTGCTCAGGGTTCTCTCGAGCCAACTCGATCCACGCGGCAACACCCTCGGCGTAAGTGCTCACGGCCTCGTCAGCTCGAGCGTCCTCGCTCGTGTCTACCGTGACCCCCTGCGCCCGAGCGAACCCAAAGTAGCGTTGTTCGGCTTTTGCTAGTCCCTGCGGATCGATTCTCTCGATGATTTCGTACACATGCTGCCACGCTTCGGGGCTTCTTCTCTTGAGTTCGTGAAACGCCTCGTGGTAGACTAGCGATCTGATGTATTCGTCAGGCCCAGCGTTCGCGGCGATCACGACACCATCGCCCGTCCACATCGCCGGTGCAACGATGTCCCCATCCGTATCGACCTCGACGAGCTGAATGGGCACGCCCCGCTCATTGAAGAACGACACAGCCCGGCGATGCGCAGGCGTTTGGGGCTCGACGACGCGCACGCCTTTCGCACGGTTCGCCTCTTGGAATCGTTGTATCGCAGGACCATTTGCAGGAGACTCGCCTTGAACCCGAACCACCTCGGAAGCTGGACTGACCGAAACGGAGCTTGGATCGTCCTGCTGATTCTGCTGCTGATCGTTGGCGGACTGATCGGCTGGGAGCTGCTGACCGGGGGCAACCTGCTCGACGACCAGATCGTTCTCGCGCTGGGCACCATTGCCTTCTTCGGCGTTGGGTGCTTGATCGCCAAGTGGCTGCGTGTTGAGGTCCACGAGGCCCTGATCGGGATTGCCCTGCTGCTGGCCTTCGCCCTGCCCCTGGGTGATCTGATCCTGCGTCTGGTCGGATGACCGCACGCCATTCGCCGCTTTCCACGCATCGAGCGATTTGTACGGTTCCGGGCTGACGACATCGATCCCCAAGCGAGTGCCGCCGCCGAGCAGGAACGCCGCAGCGAACTCCTTCAACGGTTCGTCGGACTTGGTGTATTTGGTCTTGAAGCCGTCCCAATCGTCCAGTGCCTCAGCGGTCAATGCCTCTGAAACCACGCCCTGCGCGACCTCTGTGAGACCCTCGACCACGCCAGCGCCCGCCGCGTTCTTGAGCTTCTGCGCCACGCCGGGCTTGGCAATCGCGTGCTTGATCGCGTTATCGAGCCGCGTGCCCTTGAATATCCGGTTCACGCCGAAGCCCTCGAGGACTGACGAGACCGTGCCGTAGATCAGACCCGAGTTTGATGCCGCGAGCCGGGCTTCCTGATCGCCCATGCCCTTCTCGATCAGCCCGTCGTAGACATCCGCCGTATGCGTGAAACCCTCGGTCGTACCGAAGTACGCACCGCCGACTATCGCGCCAGCTCCGGGGCCAACGATCGCCGTAGCGCCAGCGCTGAGCGTGATACCCGCCGCGAAGTGCGGAGCTGACTGTGCAGCGCCCTCGAGCGTGCCGGACACGATTCCCTGCGATGGGGCGTACCCGATCCGCTTCACCAGATCATCGGTCACGACCTGAATCGCCACCGCGTAGTTCATCAGGGGCTTGTTCACTCGCTCAGGGGTGAGGTCCTGCGGATTCTCGAGCCCGTCGATGACCCTGTTTAGTGAGTCCCGCGACACCGCGAAAGGATCGATCAGCGTTGTCTTGGGCTCCCTGTCCTTCCGCTGGTACGGCTGAACCTCAACTCGCTCCGGGCCGACCTCGGAGAACCCGGGGTGCTCCTGCTCTGGTTGGGTCTGCACGCGAATCTTGGGCAGCGCGTCCCGCCGCTTCTTCATCTTCTCGATCGTGCCCTTGTAACGATCTGCGAGTGTCACGACCTCGGCCCCGAAGCGTGGGGTCGAGAGATACGAGCCGCCCTGCGCGTTCGCAATGGATCGCATACGGGCCTGCTCAGGAGCGCCGGGCTTGGGACCATCGATGATCGCCTGCGCTTGAATCAGTCCGCCTCGAGTTGTGTCGCCAACCATCTGCACCGCACCCGACACCGCCGCGAGCCCGAGGTTCTTCGGGTCGATGCTGTCCGTCGCCACATCGTGCCGCAGGACATCGAGCACACTTGGATCGCCGTCGGTCCCGGGTATCTGCTGCATCTCCGGGTTGCCGAACATCAGCTCATAGAACTCGGCCTCGAGGAGCTGGTTCTCTACTTCCGGGGTCGGCTTCGTGGGGTCCGCAACGCTCGGGCTGTCTCCGAAGATCAGCGACTCAAACTCGGATTCAAGATCGATAGTAGGTTCCATATGGAACACTCCTTACTGGCTTGCGTTGCGGTAAATCAGGGACGCTACCGACTTGGCATCTCGTGGATCGATCTCGCCGCTCTCAACGAGCGCCTTTACCGCATCCGCAACATGCCGCTTGCGTTCATCTTCGTCTTTGATCGCCTTCGCGCTCGTCGCAATCGCGCGCGTCGAGCGAGAACTGAGCTGCTCGCCCGACCCGCGAACCGTTACGCCTGGGGCCACGACCTGCTCGCCGCCGAGCTCGCGGATGCGAGACACCTTTTCATCCGCCTCCATTGCGAAATCGCTCGAGACCGAACGGAACATCGCGTTACGCTGATCGCCCCACGCCTTCTCGAGCATATCCTCGGCATCGCTGAACGCCGTGCGATACTGCTTATCGTCGATCACGCCCGCTTCATAGAGGGATGTCGCGGTCGTGAGACCCGCGAACGCCCAATCGGGCATCTCCTGACGCAGACGATCGAGCTGTGGCTTCCGCATCTCGATCGCCTGTGTTCGCCGCATCGCGTTGGCCTCGGCCTCGTGCGACTGCATCACGAGACCCGTGAGGGTTTTCGCGGCGAGCTGATACTGCTCGAGGGTGTTCGCGTCCCTCGTCATCATCTCGATCTCTTGGAAGATCCGATCGTCCGCAGCCGATGGGCCGTTGCCGTCCGCCTCTGCCGGGCCTTGCATCCCCGCGTTCAGTCGTTCGTACACGAGCTGTTTGAGCTGCTCCACAGTGCCCGCCGTGGATTCGATCTGCTTGCGGTGCTCGGCGATGTTCATCGCCCCACGCATCGCCTCCGTGCTCATGCTGTCATCGAACTCGAGCCCGTAGGTCTTTCGCGCGTGGTCTTTCCAGTACGCCCGATCTGCGTCCTGTGTCGCCATATCGCGCTCGAAGATCGCTCCGCTCTGCTCGGCCCGCTTCTGAGCGATCTCGAGGTTCGCGTCTGCCCGGGCGTTGCTCTGCTCGGCCTGCCCACGCATCCAGTCGCGTTCTTCGATGCGGTACTGATCGCCGATCGCATCCCGCTCCTTGCCGTACTCGAACGATTCTTCCGCGAGCCCGATCCGTCGCTCTGCGAGTTTCATCTGGTCGGCTTCGCGGCGCTGCTCGTCGGCCCGCTTGATCTGCTCACGCAATACCGCCGCCGCCGTGTTTGCTGCACGCCCGAGCTGGCCCGTTCCCTGTTCAATGATCCGTGGCATAGTGGCCTCCATTATTCGATTTAGGTCCAGCCGTCAAGCACCGAGAAGTCACCAAGCTCGCCGCCGCCGCCGCCGCCGCCGCCGAAAAGACTTCCAAGTGAGCCCCCACCGTCAAAGAAGCCGCCCAACGCCCCGCCGACCCCGCCCAACAGACTGCCGAATCCGCCAGATTCCCCGCTGGGAACATGGGCTTGATTCTCGAGCGCCTGCGTGTTGGCGAGCATCCGAGCGTATTCGGCCTGATTTTGGAGCAGGGGGAGGTTCGCGATATCGCCCTCGAGACTCGACCGGAACCCCGCCCGGGTGTTGCCGAGCTGCATCCGGGTCTGTCCCTCACGCGCGTAGATATCGCCGACATTGCGAGCAAGGTCTGACGCGACCCCGCGCTGAGCGTTCGCCGCCAGCGAGGAGTTGTTGAGCCCGCTCGATTGCATCCGCTGCATGATCGATGCCTGCGCCTGCTGCGATTGGTCGTTGGCATTGCGGATCGATGCACGGGTGCCCTGCCCGACCTGGGCATCCACACGGTCGAGATCGCCCATCACATTATCGAGTCGCGATCGGTACAGCTTGTTGGCCTCGCGGAACCGCAACGCCTCCCGCTGGCCCATTTCCTTGAACAGACTGTTGATCCGCTGGTTCAGCAGGGCGTTCGCCGCGTTCGCGTCACCAACGCCGCCGTCGCCGTCCAACATGCCGCCCAAAAAGCTGCCGCCCACGCTCAATAGTGATCCAAGCATCGCCTTGCTCCTTATCGCACTCGACCGCTCGGGGTGAAGTCACACCCGAGAGACTCGATCCCAAACCGTTCGTCTACTGTTTCGTTCGCGACCTGCAAGAAAACCGCCTTGCCCCGCTTCCTGATTCGCCACGCCGAGTTATCGCCCGCCGCGAGCGTGAATGTCGATGGGTCCGCTGTGCCCAGCGTATCGAGCGCGTCGGTCACATAGACCGCCATCATCGCCCCGTCTTGGGCGCTCGCGAGCGTTGCCTTGAACGCGCTGAACACCCCGTTGCGATGCACGCTCTTGGGCATCACCGGGCCAATCGTCACGCCCGCGTCGATCTTCACCCCGTCGTCGTTCTTCGCGTCCTGATCCCAATACCGCACATAACCGTCGGCGGCTCCGATGAGGATTGTGCGGTCGTCGGGCTTGTCGCCGTCCGAGATCACGACCGCCGTGGGGTCAAGGTTCGCAGAAGGGAACTGGTCTGACCACCATGAGTTCGTGTCGCGGAACCAGAACCAGTGAAGGATCGGCGAACCGGTCTCCGATTGCGTTGTCGCGTTGATGTCGTCGGTGCCGATCGGATCGATGCCAATCTTCCCGGTGCCAGGGCCACCGCCACCGCCCGATGGACCGCCCGATGGACCACCTGATGGACCGCCTGATGGACCGCCTGATGGACCGCCTGATGGACCAGAACTGCCGCCGCTCACCACGGGAACCACATCGATCGGCTTGATGAACACATGAACGCCGCGATCCGCCTCGTTCCAGACGAGCCGCACCGTGAAATAGTTGAGATCGAGCTGATCGATCCGCTTATCGACTTTCGCGCTGATCTTCTCGGGCTGCTGCCCCGGCACCATGCGGTACAGCCCGCCGCGAGAGCCGAAGAAGTAGAGCACGCCGCTCGAGTCCTTGCACCATGCGCGACCGAACGCAATCCCGATCGTGTCGCTCACGAGCCCGATCTGACCGCTGGGGAAGCTGCCTCGAGCAACGCTGAGGATGCCGCCCGTCGGGTCGCCGTTGAGCACATGGATGGAGTGGTCACCACCGATGATGAGGAGCTGATCGTTGTACGGGATCAGCGCGTTCACCACATCGGGGACCGGCCCCGACTGGCTCGCGGCAAGCGAGAGTGCCATAGTCGCCGTGGGGACTGGAGGAAACAAGTCCCAGCCCGTCGGGTCGCCCAGCTCGCTCATGTAAATGTTGTAGGGCTCGCCCTCACACCGTGCGAGCAGGACGCGGCTGCGCCACTCCTCGATGATCCGGGGCCGCTTGGGGATCGTGCCCGCCCCCGCCGACTCCCAATCGCTCACCGTGTTTGTGTCTGGGTCGTAGACCTTCTCCTGCTCGCCGTCGATGTAGTAGACTTTGCCCTGCGAGAACACTGAGCTGATGATCCGCGAGCCCGCGTTGAGCGCCCCCGTGCCATTCGTGACCACCGTAACCGTGTCCGCAACAGGGTCGAGCTTTTTGATGTTCCCCTCGGATACCGCGAGGTACACATTCTCTCGGGGTGCCCCGACCTCTGAGGTCACATCGACGAGTCGCAGCTTGTAGAGCGTTTCCTCGCCATGATCGCTAGCACTCGACCCCACACCCAGGTACAGGAACTCGGGCTCGCCGATCGTGTCATCACCAAAGTCGGTAGCGATGGTGTCGATTGCGCAACAATACCCGAGCATCACCGTGCCGCTCGTGGTGTAAGACCACTCCGCCGCACCGGACGAGTTGAACTTGAACAGGGTCGGGATCGAGTCTTGATCGTACACGGGGACATAGAGGTTCTTCTCGCTGTCCACCGCGAGGCGCGCACCCCTGATTGTCGGATCGTCCGCCGCGTATGACCATGTAGCCCCACCGCTCTCTGTGACCGTCGCCCCGCCGTCCACGAGCTTTCGGATCGTGGTATTCGCCGGAACCGGCTCGCTTGCCGACCCGCCCGACACCGTGTTTCGCGGTCCTGTGCAGTACACACCGTCGTCCGCGTCCGTAACCACCGAGTAGCCGAGACCTTGACCGGCGACCGCCCATCGCAGGGTGCCTGCCGCCGCCGCGTACTTGCTCACGATACCCTCGGCGCTGCTCAGGATATCGACGAACCCGCCGCCGCCGCCACTGCCACCGCCCGAGCTGCCGCCCGATGCGCCTACCGGAGCGGTCGTCACAAACGGGTGCGCGGCCTCGGAACCTGTGCCGTCAGGGAGAATCGCCTGCACGCCGTACTTGTGCGCCAGATACCCCTCAACCTTCTCCATATCGGAGGTGCCAGCACCGCTCGAGGGCGCACCAGACCAACCACCGCTCGGCTGCCCGGACCCGCTCGCGGGGTCGTAGTTGCTGGGCCACTGATACTCGCCCTCGATCACAATCATCTCAACGAGGTCTATGTTGGCGTACTGATTGCCCCACACTGTGTAGCCGATTCGGGTCGCGTCCTCCTGCCGGAAGTCGCCTATCGTAAATCCGCCGTCCGTTGTGTAAAAACCTTTCATACGCCCGTTCACGCGGAAGAACGAGCCCTCGCGGTCGCCTTGCGGATCGAACGCGATCGTCAGAATGCAGATGTCCTCCGAGTTCGTGATCTCGATCCCGCCCGCACGGAAGTCGCTCGCGGGCTCATCCGCACCGCCCGGGCCCGTGTCGTCGTTGATGGTGGGGTCCGTGAACGATGCGTGAAAGGCCCGGCCCGTGGTGTTCTGCCAAACTGTGAAGTATGGTTGCCCACCCCGCTCGAGAACCTTGCCGTAGTCTGAGAGCTGGCTAGGGTCTGCACCCGGGTTGCGGGCCTTGAAGATCATGCAGAGAAAGCTCGGCGTGTTCCCTCTGGGGATCAGCCCGCCGTCGCCGATGATGTTCGTTTCACTGGTGAACCCGGGGTAGAGCCCATCGGCGTTCGTGGTGGTGTCCATGCGCACGCCTGCGAACCCGCAGAACGCATTGTTGGTGTATTTGCCGCCGTATGTCGCCGGTGAGTTACCGCCGCCGACCGGCCCATCGCCCCGACTCGCCGCCCGGATGTTCCGCGAGTTGCCCGATTTGTCGAACCAGAAATCGACAATCTCATTGTTGGTGTAGCCCGCGAGATCATCGGCATCGAACCACGCGCGAACGCTCGAGCCCAGCTCGGTCGGCTCCCAATCGATCGTCGTGGTCCCGCAGAGCGCCCCGACGACAACATCATCGCGGGTCTCGTTGGGCTCCGAGGCGACCAGAATCTCGCCCGAGCTGTTTACCGTGATCTGCGTGGACGGGTTGGGGATCGGTCGTGAGTAGTTCACGCTCGGCGAGTCTGCCGGGAGCTGGCTGAGCGCCCGGAGTTCGCTCATACTGCTCTTGTTCACGATCGCGTAGAGGATACCGCTATTGTGGACGATCGAGGGAACCTGCCCCCCCGCATCGTATGTCCAGATGAGATCGAGTTCGTCGGCGTTCAAGGGGTTGGCCTCATACCGCAGAATCTTGCCCGCGTACCGATCGCCCTCGGCGGTCTCGGTGCTCACGAACACCGCCGCATCAGCGCCGAGCGTGATGCACTTGGCGTACTCGTCGGCGAAGGTGAGCGGGAGCTGGACCTCGATGATCTTCGTCCCTGCCGCGTTGTATTTGGCGAGAACACTGGTTCCAGAGATCACCCATATATCGCCGCCCGGTGTCACCGCGAGATCACGCACCCGCGAGTCGCTGGGCGTGGCTTTGGACCATTCGACGAGCGGGCCGCCTGTGCGGGCCGTGTAGTTCGAGAGGCGGACATCCGTGTTGATCGAGATCAGGTCTTGAACGAAGTCGAGGCCGACCACGCCGGTCACGAACTTGGTCGTGCCCGCACGCTGGGCGATCCGCTTGCGTCCATCGATCGGGTCGAGGGGGCGCACATTGATCGCACCCGGGCAGGTGAATGGCTCTTGATAATGGGCCGACCATTCATCGCTGATCCCGCCGAGGGGCATCGGGATTTCTAGGCGTTGGATGCGACTCATGCGGCCCCCTTGTGTGTCGCGGCTCCGAGCGGACGCAGGCCGAACCGCTCGAGGATCGGGGCGACATCGCCCTTATGCCGGTGGACCGTCATCGCCAGCGACCCCGCCGCCACCCGATCGTGATCGAGCGGGCCGTGCTGACGCAGGGCACAGTCGCCCAGCGCGAGCACCGGCTTGCCGTAGACCGCCGCCTCCATGAGACAGGTCGATGTCAGGCCCACCACTGCCTGACACTTCGACATTGCCTCCATGTAGCCAATCTGCTTGCCACTCTGCACCCGCAGGCCGTACTTGGAGTAGTCCTGCACCCCGTTCGGGTGTGGCCGAATCACGAGGCGATCTTGCGGAAAGATCGATTTCAGGTCGGCGACAAACTCCTGCATCGTGTCGTAGGGCGTGTGGTAGAGAACCTGCGTGTCCGCGAAAATCTGCATCGGCACGAGGATGTCCCCGTTATCCTCGCACGGGTGCAGCTCACGCAGCTCCTCACGCTTCTCTGAGAGCCGCCGCATATCTTCGGGCGTGACCCAGCCGAGATCGCCGCAGAGTCTCGAGTCGCCGCAGAAGCCGCACGGGTCGATGTAGAAGGTCTCCTGCTGGGGGAGCATCCCGTACTCCATGAACGCATGAGGGATACCCCGCCGACGGCAGTATCTCGCCGTGAGCGGGCCACGCCCCTGCCACCCGTTCCAGATGAACACGAAGGCGGCGCGTCGCAGCTTCGGGAGCGTCCCGTTCCTCCAATCGCGATGATCGCGAGGGGTCGCCACGAACTCGAGGCCGTATCCCTCGGCGTACCGCTTGAGCACCTTCTGGTAGTCGCTGTCCAGAGTCCCAAAATGGAGTACGGTATCTCTCATGTTGGGATGTCGTTGTAGGTGTGGTTGGGCTCGTAGGAGCGGCCCGTCATGCTGGGGATCGGGCTCTCGTAGGGCACCATATCGATGTCACGCGCCACGGTGCTCTTGTATGTCGCCGATGCCTTGATCGCTGAGACCCTGGCATCTACGCCGCCGTTCGCGTTCTCCTCGTAGCCGTACACCACCGCCCTGAGCATCTCGAGGTAGAGCGGCTCAACGAAGTCGGGAATGGCGACAAGCGTGCCCGCAGCGTCCCCGGACGCGATTTCTGTCCAGCCCGCCCGGTACTTGAGCATCAGCGCCCCGGTCAGGTTCGCGCTCGGGGTCGGGTGCAGGAACAGGCGAAGCGTGACCGCGTTGAGCGCACCCACATTCGTCCCGACATACCCGTAGTAGCCGGACGGCTGCGTGCCCTGCTTCTCGTTCTGGATGAACCGATCGAAGTCCAGCAGCACGAACTCCTCGCCCAATGCAGCGGGCGTGATCGTGTGCAGACGCAGCAGGTCGCTGGGGAGATCGACATACGCCTGACTCGCGACGAAGTTGAGCGTAGTTCCCGCCCGGTTCAGCCAACGCCAGCCGTAGAGGTTGCAGAGCAGGATGCCCGCCTGATTGATGTATTGCAGCGCCGACAGCGGCCCCGCGTTCCCGGTTGCGGGAACATCGAGATCGTTGTCCAGAAAGGTCTCGAGCTGGGCGCGGGTGAGTGACATATCAAAATGGCTGCCCACATTTCTGTGAGCAAGCCACGCACGAGGACGACACGGCCTCGATCAATCCGGTTTAGGCAGCGCCCGCACCGTACATACCGTCGAACAGGACATCGCAGAGCGTCCCGCTCGTGGGAGTTGTGATGGTCTCAAGGGCAATGCCCACTACCTTGTCACCCGCGACCACATCGGCGGTGAGGGTGCCGTCGGTGGCGACGGTCAGGGGCATTCCGGGCGTGATGTTGCCGGACGCGACTTTGCAGAGCGCTTTGACGCGCCCCTTGTAGACCGCGTTGCCCACCTGATCGTCGCTGATCGCTTCGGCGCAAACACAGAACAGGCCGAACTTGAGTTCGGTTCCCGTGTCCACGGGCGCGACGATCGAGGCGAGCCCCGATGTTTCCACGCCTGACTTATTCGATGTCACCGCCGCGTCACTGTTGGCGAGGTCGAACATGCCGACATAGCCGACCGCCCTATTCCCGCCGCGAGCAACGACGCGACACTTCTGCTGCCAACCCTCGAGGCCGACTGTGAGCTGTGCTGCTGTGTTTCCAAGCATTTCGTATCTCCTGCGGCTTCGCGCCGCCGTGTGAGTCTGTTTCAGTAAGCCACGCTGTCAGATTCGGCTTATGCCACAGGTGACAGGATGCCGTGACGACGGAGCGAGGGAGTCCAGAGCTGGCACCAGAGATGCACGGCCTGACGGTACGCGCCATCGGTGTTGGCGATTTCCTTGACCTTGCCCTTCGTGAACATCTTGTTCGCGTAGAACTTGGGCCACATATAGTCCAGGTTCAGGCAGTAGTAGCGAGCACCGGCCTTGTCTGCGTTCGCAGAGGTGACGAGCGTGTTGCTTCCGGAGTCGTACAGCTCTTTACTGTCCAGCTCGCGGTACTCCACGACCGGGACACCAGCCGAGGACGCGACCGAGAACGCACCATCGTTGCGTGCATCGGGCGAGAACAACTCGCCGTTCTGACGGAACGCATTGCGGAGCTGGGTCGCCCCGGTCTCGCCGGTGATGATCGCGTGCGATGCGATCGGGGTCTCTTTCTGGTAGTAGTTCTGCCACATGCTCGGGGGCTTGAACTTGAGGCGGCGACCCATCAGCTCGAGCTGCGCCACGATGTTGTTCGCCACCGACATATCGCCGACATTCGCAGCAGCCGCGTCGTAGGTCAGCCGCTCACAGTTCCATGCCGCCTTAGTCGCGGGACTGAGGTTGTTGATGGTGGTGTTGTCGCCGTTGGTGTCGGTGAACCCCGAGTAGAGCCCGTTGGTCTCCTCGTTGACGAAGAAGTTGATCGGGCACATCTTGGGCTTCTCGCTGCCCGATGCGCTCGTGAGGTGCTCCATCGTGTTGATGTCGGGCTTGGCGAACAGCAGATCGTCGAAGTTCTCCATCATGTTCACATAGAGCGCCTGCTCCTTCTGATACATGACATCCTTCACATATGTCATCAGGGCATCTTTCTTGAGGCCCTGGACATTGGTGTTGTGGACGATTTCAGTCTCGTCCCAACGCAGGTCGGCGATGTAGTACGCCCAATGCTTGGAGATGTCATCGCCGGTCTGCGGGTTGTTGAACTCACGCTCAACGCCCGGACGGGTTGCCTCGAGGACATTGCGAGCGTCAAGGAAAATACGATCCTTGATCTTCGGTCCCTGATCGATGATCTGCTTCTGCCCCTTGCCCGCGAGGAACAGCGAGGAGATGTAGTTATTCCTCGAGATATCCTCGATGATCTTCTTCGGGCCGGTGTCAAATCCGACGGATGTACTACCCGCCACGGTGTTGTAGAGCTCAATCACTTCAATAGTCATTGCCCATACCCCTTGTCGTATAGGCATCCTGCCACGATTCGTTTATGCGGCCCACGCGGGCCGCGATCACTCACTTCTGCGCCTGTGCAAATGCAGCATCAAACGCAGCTTTGAAGTCGTCGTGAGGAATCGTGTCGTCTTGGACCGACTTGCCTGTGCTGGGCGAGCCGGATGATTTGTTTCTGCGCACCTTCTTGGCGCGATCGGTGAACTCTTGGTGTCGCTTGCCGCCCCAAAGACTCAGCGCCGCGTTGCGGATCAGCTCGGGGATACCGCCCTCGAACTTCATGCCGCTCTCGTGCATCTTCACGGCCTTCGCCATGAGTTCCTTGCGGCTCGCGGCGCTGCCGATCTCGGGGTAGATGTCCTTGAGCTTGTCCGCTTCCGCGTCGGCCTGCATCTGGGCGAGGTAGTTCTGTTGCTGGGCGATCTTCGCCTCGAGCGATTTGACATGACCGCCGCCGCTGATCTTGGATGCGACCGCGATCACCGCGCTAGCGATATCGTCGGCCTCGTCGCCGTTCCATCGCCCGGTCTTTGTGAGCACAGAGACAGCCGCCTCCTTGAGCTGGGCGCTGTCAGCGGTTTCTGATGGGGTGTCGGCGGGCTTCTCGTCCTGAGTGTCGCCAGCGGGCTCAGGGGCGAACTTGCCCGCGAGCTTCATGGCGACCGACTTGGGCATTTCTTCGATTTCTTCGGCGCTCAGGCCGTTCTCGAGCAAGACCTCGGCGGTCTTGGCCCACGCATCCGCGTCGGCTTCACCCTCGGGATCGTCGCCGTCATCGCTGTCGTCGCTGTCGTCGCTGTCGTCGGAATCGGAAACAACCTCGGCAATGGGCTCTTCGCCGTCGTCGTCGTCGTCGTCGAACTCGTATTGATCGAAAACCGCCTCGACCTGCTCATCGAAAGTCTCGCCCGGAGCAAGCTCGGGGGTGTCCTCATCAGTGATGTTGGTGCTGAGTTCTTCGTTCGGCGTGTCGCTCATATCGATCGTCCTTGATCGCTGTAGCGTCCTGCCGGGGGAAGTTGTCAACCACAGGATACCATATCCCGGGGTCCGTGTCACTCATTCCAGACGAGTTTTCTTTTGGTGGGATTCGAGTTGTTTCGGGCCATATACTCGCGGACATCCCGCTCGGACTGGAATACCGGCCTGCCCTCGCGGTCGTAGCTCGAGGCATCGGGGTCGCCCGGGGCCAGCGATCGGCTCGCAAAGGGCCGGAACCCCACCTTTGCCCCCGGAATCGAGGGAATCCGCCGCAAAGACTCGCCCTCGTGCTCGATGACCTGGCCGATGCTGGGCAGATCGGGATCGTTCCCGTTGAAGAACACCTCCCGGTGCTCGCCCTCGATGTTGAAGAACTCGTAGATCGGCATTAGAACCTCCATTTCTGGTGAATCACCACGCTGGTCTGCTCGTCCCGGTACTCGGGATTCCGCAGGAACTTGGGATCGGGCACCACGAAGTCGTCCGGTCGCTCGGTCGCCATGATGTGCAGCAGCGTCGGGCCTGTAACGAGCGTCGGCCTCTTGCCGTGCCGCTCGCCGGATCGCTGGATACGCACCTCCTCACGCAAGACCTCGAGCTGTCGGCGCTGATACTCGATCAGTGCGGGCGATTGGGGGGATGGGGCGTAGAGACAAGCGTTGCACAGCGCCGGGTTCTTCTCTTTGCGAACATCGAACACCTGAATCTTTTTTCCGTGCTTCTTCGCCAGTTCGTGCAGCTCGGGCCACGGATCGCGGACACGCTCACAGTCCATATCGCAGTAGAGTCCGCCGTACTTGACGAGCAGAGCAACGCGATAAATGTCGCTGATCCCACGCCAAACCATCGCTCCGGCGCGATGATCCCATAGTTCATGGGCCAGCTCTACGGCCTCGTCGCACTCAGGGAAGTCGTGTGCGAGTCGTGTGTCGTCCCAAAGCCGGTGGCCGTCGTTCGACCACGATCCTGTCGGCCCCCGGAGCTTGTGGGGAACCTCGCTGCCGCCGATCCATATCTGATGAACGAACTTCGACATCCGATCGTCGATTTCGTCGCGGCATCGCCAAGCCGGTTCTCTGACCAATCCCTCGATCGCAGCAGACCGATCGAAGTCAGGCATCTCGATTCCGAGGGTGCGGCAGAGTTTGTGATTGTAATCTCGGGGCGCTATTCGCAGCAGGTCGAACTCCACCAGCATCTCGGGCGGGTATTGCTCGTGGAACTTCTGCAACGAGTACGCCGTGCGCCCGATGTACGCTGATCGGTTCTGCTTGGAAGGGTTCTGCTGACTCTTGCCATCATAGTGCTTCATCGTCGTCGCGATCACATCCTCGATCCGACGGTGGACATGGATCACCTTGATCGGCCAATCGTCCCACCCCTTGATCCCCGCATACCGGACGATGCTAGGGTATTTTCCGCCAACAAGCACACCCTTGCTCTTGCCCTCTGCGATGCGCTCACGCATGTATTCGCCGAGTTCTCGGGCCGCTTGCTCACGCTTCTCGGACGGAACATTGTCAGCCCATTGCTTATTGAATCGGTGCAGGCCGCGATCCTCGAACGGGTCGTAGTAGACCCCGACATCGAGCCCCGTGCCCATATCAACGCCGAGATGATGCAGGACTCCCGCGAGCAACGATGTCCCGCCTCGAGGGAGCCCCGTCACAAGCCAGAAGTATTCTCTAGGGTCGTAGTCGGTCGCCGTTTTGCTCACTCACGCTACCCCCTGCTGCGCCTGACTCAAGATCGATCCCATCATCTTGCCGACCGTCTGCCGCTCCTGGCCGCCCGTGTTGCCGAATCCGGCATCGATCCCCAGCCCCGGCGTGCTCCCGCCGCCCTGAGCGGGAACGCCCATGAGCTGACTCGCCATATCCAGGTCCACGAGCGAGCCGAAGTCGGGCATGTTCATCGTGTCACCGATCACCGTGAACAGCCGATCCCAATCGACCTCGGGGAACTGGCGAACCATCGGGAGGAGCTGGCCGATCAGACTGATCGCCTGCATCATCCGCTGCTGATTCATCGCGTCGTTCACGCGCTCCATGCTCGTCGGCTCGATGTCCACAGTGAACGAGCGGAACGCCCGCATGTCCATATCGCCAGGTCCGCCCACGAACACCGGCATCTCAAAGCCGCTGACATCCGCGCCGTCCGCGTCGAGGGGCATCTTGATCTCGTCATCCGCGAACCCATACCACGCGACTTTTTGGAGCACCTGCCTGACGAACTCGTGGAAGTTGTCGATGATGTGCCCGCTGATCGTCTGCATCGCCTGATCTGCGAGCGCGTGCTCGGTCGCCGTACCGTCGCCAGTAACCTCGCCCTGCGCCGCCGCGTCGAGCCCGCTCATGCGCTCAAGCTCGCTGCGCGTATAGGCGATGTTCCTGAGCTGCTGATCCGTCACGCCGCCGATCTCGACGACTACGGGCTTGGCATCGGAGGGCATACCCGGCACCGTGATGATCTGATTTCGACCGACCGCCGCCTGCTTCGCCGCCGCCTCGAGATCGGTGCCACCCGGCACGAGCACGACCTTGCGGTACTCCGAGCACGAGCGATTGGCGTGGCCGACCATCTCGCGCATGAGGTTCTCGTGCCCTCTGGTCAGTGTGAGCGGGCCGAGGGGCCACACCTGCTTGGGCACGCTCATGTAGCCGCCCATCGCGTAGGGGCCGCTGGGGGGGCCGTAGTAGGGTCGCGGCTCGCGGATATGAGCTGCGCTCTCCTCGTTCGCGTCCCACCCCAGCGTCATCAGTGTTCCGTGGAACCCATCTTCGGGGCCGACATCCTCATCGTGGACCTTCTCGGGAATCCAGATATCGACGAGCTGCACCTCATTGCGGTCGAGCACCTTGCCGTCGCGCTCGTCGTGCTGAGTCTTGACGAGCGACTTGTTCTCGGGGCTCATCCGCTCGATCAGCCCGACATTCCAGCCCTCATCTTCGTCCGCCGCCTTCGCCTGCTCGAGCAGATCGTCCTTGTCGCAATGCCACATATGCCCGACGAAACGAGCATCCTCGATGCGCTGACAGTACGGGTCCACGATGCACCGCCACGGCGAGATCGGCACATACTCGGGCAGGTAGCGCTCGGCAGCGGTGTCCATCGTGGGATCGCCGGGATGCTTCTTGCGCGTGACCATGCCGAAGCACCAGACGAACGAATACTCGACCGCAGCGGTCTTGAGCTTGCTCGCGAGGTTCTCTGACTTCACCCACACATTGAGGAACGCCTGCAACGCCTCGGCGTGCTGCTCGATCTCGCCCTGTGCGCCGTCCATCGCCTTGCGGGTCTTGACGAGCGTTTTCGGGTTGCGATGCACCAGACGAGGCAGCATCACCGAGAGCCATATGCCAGCGTGGTTTACGGTCGATTCCTCGACCGCCGCCTTGCCGTCATACGCCTTCGTGTGCATCGACGCGATCATCTCCGACAGGTTCGTGAGCTTCTCATCACGCCTGTCAATCGCGTTGTTGATCTCGTCATAGAGCTTCTGGGGTTCGGTCGTGAATGCCATTCGCTACGCTCCGTTGGGTTGAGCGTCCTGCGATTTGCTTTCTTTCTGGCTCGCCTTCTTTTCGGCGAGCTTCTTCTCATGCTCCGCGAGCTTGATGTTGCCCGCGTCGTGACTTGCACCCGAGTCAGGATAGTAGCGCCGCTGAGAAGGGGTTGGATTCTTGATGATCTCCACCGATATCGGTGCGTCGATATCCATCTTGAGGATGTGGTTCTCGAGCGACTTCGCCCTGACAAAAACACGCTGAGTAGTATCCGTGCGGTTCGGAGGTATCTCCATGCACAGCCATTGCTCACGAGCCAGTTTGGTTGAATACACGATGTCGTCCTTGAGTGCTGCGGCATCCTGCCTTTCTAGCGTTCTAACTCGCTGTCCCATCTTATCATGTACGGGGGTCAGGTGTCCCCGTATTTCTCCACATATTCACCGAACTCCTCGGCGCTCATCTTGTCGATGTTCTCCTGCTTGAACGCCTGAGCCGCCTCGAGGGTGCCGGGCCTGCGCCCGTATTTCGTTTTCCAAATCTCGGTCAGGATGTACCTCATCGCATCGCACCCGTGATCCACGCACCCGGGATCGGGCTCGTTCTTCGCGGGGCGGTCCTCCTTCTGCTCGGCCCAGACATAGCCAGGAATCTCCTCGACCACGCCGACGGGGAGGTTCTGGGCTCGGTGGATCGGGCATTCGTACCGCAGCGCCCTCGAGCTGAACCGGACCACTGTGGGCCGATCGCGATCCGGGTCGCCCATGAGGTCTTTCACCAGTTCAATGCCCGCTGACACGCTCCCCTTGCCCTTCTGGGCTTTCTGGACGAGGTTGTGCCCGTCTTGGCCCTTCCTCCATCCGAACTGCTCATTGAGGTACTCGATCAGGTCCGTGCGGTGATCCGCGACACACTTCACGAACCCGAACTCCTCGAACGCCCCCTTGACCCACTCGGCCATGGTCTCGAGGCGGACCTTTGCCCCGTACCACTCCGCGAGCATATCGACATAGCGAATACCGCCCTTTTCGCACACACCCCATACTTGAAGATCGGTCGCGTCCAGATGCCCGAAGTCGATCCCGCCCATGAAATAGTCGTACTCGAGCGCGTTGATCCCATGCGGCATCTCCTCGGTTGGCTCGCCCGGGTCGAACACATGCACCGCCTCGTCGAAGTGCGGGTAGATCGCGCCCTCAGCCGAGCACCACTCGCCGTCCTTGAGCCGCCGCCGCATCACGCCCGAGAGCTGATCGAGGATCATCATGTATTGACGGCCCTTCGCCGTCCACTTCTTCGTCGTGGGGTTGAAGTAGGCCGGGTTGTGCCAGTGCTTCGTCTTGACCCGCTCCATCCGTGTGCCCTCGCGGTCTGGTCGCCGGTTCAGGAAGTGCGTGGTGTTCCCCGGGTTGGTGTCGGTGATGATCCCCTTGAACGGCGTGCCCGAGTTGCGCATCGCCCGGTAGAGCGATTGGTACTCGTCCTCCTTGAACTCGATGCCCTCGACCACGAGCGCGAAGTCGTACTGCGTGGAGAACAGCCGCGTCGGGTTGTCCATGCCCGCGATCCGCGTCACCGATTGGCCCTGCCGGACATCCCACGAGTATTCGTTGCGGTGTGCCCGGCTCGGCCCCTTGAGCAGAATCGGGTGATCCGGCCCGAGAACATCGTCCTCGAACACCTGCATCCACGAATCCGTGAGCGAAACACGGGTCTTTCGGATCACCACCGAACGCATCCGGGGGTAGCGCTGGTGCATGGCCTCGAGTAGCACGCCCTCGAAGAAGGTCTTGCCGGTGCCCGCTGGCCCCTCGAGCGACCACTCATAGAACGGCAAGTCCTCGTCCTCGTCCTCGCCAGGTCTCCACATAGGATCGTGAGACATCAGCTCACGCCAGATGTCGCGGTACGGGCCGACGAGCTGGATCGTGCGTGTGCTCATTCTCCGGGCCTCTGGTCTGGGTGCAGCTCGACTTCCACGATCTCGCGGGTGCGGCCTGTCTCCTCGTGCTTCTCGGGCCGGTCAGCGAACTTCTTGGGGTGCATCCTGCCCAGCACCCACTTGCGGGTGTCGATGCGAAGCCGCGACCGCTGCACATGCTCGCCGTTGAGCTTGTAGAGCACCCCGCCCGCGCCGTCCACGCTCTCCATCCAGTCGTTCGTGCCGTCGTCGGCGATCTCGAGCATCTCGTCGAAGATTCGGTAGGATCGGCCCAACTGCGCCGTGTCGTAGCGATTGGCGAGGTCGTGCGTTGCATTGAGGCGGCTGTCCGAGAGCCACTTGTAGAACGACCGCTCGGCAGGTGCCAGAGCTGCGTCGCTGGGCTCCTCATGCTTGAACACCGATCGCGCCGAACGCCCCTCGTACATTTGCTCGATCACATAATCGAACTTGTCGATGTCGAAGCTGCGACCCTTGCCGTCACGAAGATCGATCACCAGCTCAACAAGCTGGGTACGCGACAAATCCTCGATATTGCTGCGTGCATCCTGCCCCATGCGACCGCCCTCTTATCGCGTCGCCTTAGAGATCGACGCTTGGGCGTTCTGCATGGTCCCGTTGCCGCCCGTGCTCTTGTACTTCCAGCGGCAGTTTCGCAGCGCCCTGGTATCGACGACAAACGCGAAGGTGTTATCGATCGACAGCGCCGTGACCGCGAGCGAGACGACCTCTTCACTGAGCACCCCGTCAGCGTCAGCACGGTACAGGTCGTGCCACGCCCCCGCGTCGTCCTCGACTTCGAGCAAGAGATCGATCTGCGTGTTGCCCGTGCCCGCGTCATAATCGAAGATGAAGAGCATTTCATCGGCGAATGACGCATCGAACTCGTCGGACCTCGCGGACCCGTAGCTCGTTGACACGCTCACCGCCGCCGCTTGGATATCTACTAACTCGTATGATGTGCTTCCCATTTTTCTACCTCACTGCCTTTCTGCCGATGATCGAACCGAAACTGATTGTTTGGGCCACCCGTGAACCGTCGATAAGGCCCGACTGATCGCCGCCGACGGTCACCAACGATCCCCCCGCAGAGTTCCATGTGCCCCAGAAGGCGGATTGGCTGTCGGTCTGGTCGTATTCGTGGGCGATCCATGCAAGAGAACGATCGGCTGAGTGAACTTGATGCTCACAGTTATAACCCAACTGACCTATATATTTCGGGTTGATTGTGACGCTATCGTAGCCCGCAGGGAAGGCGATGCTATGTGAGCTTGATCCGGCATAGCTGCCATCGGCGTCAATGTAGTTTTCTAGGGCTGAAGTCGTGACACGACTTGCGAAATGATGCCACTGGTCATTGGCAAGCACTCCCAACGAAGTAAATGCGTTGACGCTATTTGATGACGCGTCTTGATATTCGCTTCTCAGGTTACCGCCTGTGCCCCCATATGATCCATGCTGAAATATTGGAAAGTGATATGGGGCGTCTTTTGCTCCGACGAGTAAAGGATATTGAAAGCCTGAGCGGTCATTCCAATCCGGGCACTTCGACCAGTTCATCATCGTGATCGGATAGTCTGAAATCAGATCAGATGAATGCTCATAGCTCGCTTGGAGTTTTCCACGAGACAGCACCCCGTCATAATAGATCGATCCGGTGGTCTTGCCGATGGTTGAAAGCGCACCAGCCCAACCTATAGGTATTACTAGTTCTTGCGTTGGATCTAGCTGATTTGCGAGCGATCCTCCCGGACCATACCACACCCAATCCGCGTCATACGCATTGTCCGAGCCCATAGCACTACCAGATCCCACCGGCGAGTTCGCCGTGTTCGGTGGGTAGACGCGAAGAACCTGTGTGCCACTGCTCGCCAGCGTGCCCGACCACTTCACACGAAGCCATCCCGTCTGACCCGCGTGGTCGTAGTCGATCCAATCGCATGGCAGTTCGGTCTCATCGTCTTTGGCCGCGCGTCCGCGTCGTGCGTTGGTGTCCTCTGCCGCCGCCCACCATGCTGCCGACATACGCGACAGATCCACCATGAGGGTGAAGTCAGTCAGCGCCGACGATGGATTCAACACCGTCGCCGTGTCATAGGTAGTTGTTGGTAGTGCCATGAGTTACAAACTTTCGATAGCCGTAACCGCATCCCCCAGAGCAGCGAGGGCGGCGGTAACGATGGCCTGCTTGCGTGCTTCAATAGCGGCAAGGGTATCGGCATCAAAGCCAAAACTAGGCACGGTTGCAGCCCACGCCGCGTAGTCTGCAATGGCCGAGTTGAGAAGGTTGCTGGCCTGCTGAATGGCGCGGTTGGCCTGAGTTTCAACTGCCTTGCCTGCGCTGTATCCGTCGAGCTGGTCAATGAGATTCATGTGTATGTCCTTTTGTTTGTGTTGCCATTACTCAGTTTCCATCCACGCCCGCAAGTGCGGCGCGATTGCGATCATGTTCTCGATCTGTGTGTTGGTCGGGCCCTCGTGATTGAGGTCCACCCATATCCCCAGCTTTTGGTGTCCTTGAGCCGCCAGCATGTAGATCGTTGGCGTGTTGTATTGCTTCGATTCTGCGGGGGTCATCTTGTACGACGGCCAAACGAAGGGGACGACATCTTTGCCGGTCTTGCGGAGAGCCATTGTCCCGGTGCGAATCCGCTGGTAGTGCTCGCTGATGTTCTCGCGGTCGAGGAAATCGCGATCGTCGTTGCCGGTCGCGTACCCGTTGAGCCAGAGCCAGTCGAGCTTGTCCGTGAAGCCCCGAGCAGAGCTCATGTTGCGATAGTCGCGGGGCTCGATCGGCCCTTTCGTGAGGCGAGGCAGCGAATAGAGGGAAACAGGGAGGCCGTCGGATGCCTCGTGCGCACCATCGATGAGCTTGTTGAGGAACGCCACATCGTGCGACTCAAAGCCGTTGCGAAGCACATTGAGAGTCCATCGCTCGATGATCGTCTCGCGGTCAGGTCCGTACCTGCGGGGCTCGTAGTCCACATAGATGTTTGAGTAGGTCTTGGGGGTCCATCGCGTATCGATCAGGTGGCGGACGCGGGCGTGCATCGCGACAGCAACCTCGTCGAGATTCCTCCCGACCCAATCCTCGGGGAAGTTCATGTAGTTGCCGCGGTCGCGACCGATAGGGGAGTTGGCTTGCAGCGAGACATCGGCATCGAGCCCTTGCCCGATAATGGCTTCGTCCCAGAACCGTCGCTGGAGCTCTTCTTTCCCGGGCATAGCGATGACGAGTTTCATGCCTTATCCCCTCCCCACGGCTTTTGTTCTTCGAGGCGCGCGATGCGATCGCTGTGCTCGTCGAGCTTGGCATCGAGCCCATCGACGGATGTGCTCAGACGCTTGACCTCGCCCGAGAGTCCCTTGAGCTCGGCGCGGAACGCCTGGCCCTCTCCCTTGATCTGCGCCACAACCCACACCGCCGCCGCGGTGATCGAGAGCAGCGTGAGCATCATGCCCAGGACTCCGAGCGCAAAGGTCAGTTCGTCCACCATCAACTCCTTGCCTCCGTTCGCTTATCACCCCCACACCCCCGCGCCTTCCGTGGCGATCGGGGGTGTGGGGAGGAGAGAGAGAAAATCACCTGTCCGAGCAAGCCGGAGGGGTGTCAAAAGCCCCATTCGCCCTCTTCGGGCTCTTCGTGCTCGGCATAATCCGGGCTGTCCAACTCGTTCGCGCGATCCGCAGCGGCATCGACGAGGCCCTGCTGGGCTTCGAGGAACTCGGGAGTCACGCGCACGACACGCTTGTTGCTCGCAAGCTGCTGCACGAGCTTCATGGTCTCGAGCACGGCGGTCGCAATGACGGGGATAGGTACACTCACGGCGAATCTCCTGCGTGTTGAGCGAGTCGGAGGATCACGCCCTCGAGAGCTGCCTCGAGCATCTGCGTGGTGGTGGCATCACCGCCCAGCGCGGCTTCGCGCAGGTCGGTGTATATCTGCCTCCCCTCTTGAATCGCGGGATTGATTGTGTTGTGCCAGGTCTCATAGTCGATCTCACCGCTCGCCCGAGCCGCGTTGAGCGTGTTCACGGTGGCGAGGTAGACAGCGCCGACATCACGCACGACATTCGTGGGCTCGGTCTCCTCGAAGAACGAGCAGCCGGACAGCGTTGCGGGTGGGACGAGCGCCAGCAGGGCGCACAGCGACAGCATGACGATGCGCTTCATCGTTTCCCCTGTGCCAGTTTCTTGGCTTTGCCGGGATTATCGACGACAACGCCGCCGCGATCAATCCGGTGGATGACTAGGTCGATCACGAACAACAGCAGCCCGACGGCGAAGATGCCGAGCACCTGCGCCGCGTTGTCGAGCTGGGCCAGCCCCTCATCGCTCTGGAACACGCCAAGAGCACCAGCCAACGCGATAAGGCCCGCGCCGATGTATCGGCTTGCGAGCTGGGCGATTCGTGACTTGTTGTTCTTGAGTGCCCCGAGCAGGTAATCGAGCAGTTGCATTGCGGACTCCGAACCAGTGCTGATTTCGGTGTCCTACCTGACAAGTGGCGTACTGCCCATGAGTTGATGCCCAAGCGTATCAGGTCTTGGGGTGGGAGGCAAGCTGGTTGTCCAGCACATCCCCCGCCTCGGGCTCGGTCGCCCGATGCAGATCCTCAGCGCTGGGAACGATCACACCCCGCCATGATTTCAACAAGGACTGAAAACTCACGCCCTCACGCGCGCGTAGTGCTGCCGTTTGCCGATAAGGGTGAAAAACACCTTTCTACCTGTCCGAATGCAGGCCAATCTGATGGATTTACGGATAACTATCACTTTATCATTGACTTACAGCCCGGCACAAGAGACCATCGACCTACCTGCGAACGGCACGGATGCCTCCACATCGGAGTCTGCTATGCCAGTGAACACCACCGTCGCGGTCGAGGACGCTCTCGACCGCTGGATGGGCGAGGCAAAGATTCGCCAGCTCTCAGCGGACACGCTCAAGAGAACCCCGAAGGCGATCCGGCGGATGATGATTTCAGTCGGTGCCAGCTCGATCACCCAGGTCGATCGGGCGACGATGCGACGGTATCTCGCGGAGCTGAGTGATAATGGGGTGCGAGGCGAACCGCTGTCGCCCAAGACGATAAACAACTACATCACCTGCTTCAACTCGTTCTTCGAGTGGTGTCGGGCTGCGGAGATCACGCCTGCGGGGTATGCGAACCCCTGTGAGGGGATCAAGCTCGCCCGAGCCCAGACGAAGCAGAGGCGTGCCCTGACAGCTCAGGAGGTTCTCGGACTCTACGAGGCCGCGAAAGACGATGAGCGTTCGGCGAACCCTGCCCGCCGTGACCGCGAAGGGCAGGTTATCATCCGCTCGGGCACCTACTGGATCATGGCCTGCACGGGCATCAGGATCAGCACCGCCGAGCACCTGCGGGTTCGGCACTTGGAACTCGATGGCGCTCATCCGATGGTGCATGTGCCAGCGTTCAACACCGGCAAGAACTCGCGTGAGCGTTCGATCGACATCAGCGAGCACGACCGCCGCATACTTCTGGACTACCTCGAGCACCACCCTCGCCGGCTCGAGGCCGACGATCTCGCGTTCCCTAGACCGCATCCAAGTGTTTTGTACCACGATGCCGAGCAAGCAAAGGTTCCGCTTGTCGATCATCTGGGTAGATGGGTCGGCTTCCACGCATTCCGGCGCTTTCACTCGACACAGCTATTGAGAGCGAATGTCGATCCCAAGCTCGTGCAGCAGCGGATGGGGCACCGATCGCTGCAAACCACACTCAAGCACTACGACGATGTTCAGCGTGAGGACCAACGCGGTGCAGCCAAAGCACTTTCGGACAGCATGTTAGAAAATCGCGTAAATATCGCACGCAACCCCTTGACTTCGCCAGGGGATAACGCCAACAATGGGGAAGTCTGTCAGTCACAACCTATCGCAAAATCCAACGAGCCATGCGACATCGACCTCCCCCGACTGACAGACATCAACCGGGATGGTCTGTCGCATGGCTCGAGCTTGCCGCGCGAAGATGCGAGCAAGGGGATGCGGGGTGCTGAAAAGTGGAGGACAGGGGACTCGAACCCCTGTCACGAGCGGCTCGGCATTCTAGGCAAGGGGACGGTGATAGAGGCCGTCACAACTGCCCTCCGCATCCTCGAGCGAGCAATGAGCGCCGCTGAGGACGACGAAGATGAAAATGGTTTCCATCCCCATGACGAACCGACTCGCTGAGGCACTGGTCGGTACTGCGATTGTTGAAATCGCCCAGCACGCGAACAGATACCTCGACCCCGAGGTTATCGGTTATGAAATCGCCGACGAGCTGCATGGCACAGGCCACGACGACGAGCGGCTTGTCAAGACCGCTTCGCTGCTCTCGAGCATCGCCGCCGAGATCATGGAGCATGTCGAGGGGGAGGGGGTTGCTGACGCGGCTCCGTCCTCAGTGGCTTCGGCTTCTTCCCCTCCCCCTGCGATATCGGACGAGGAGGCGCTCGAGCGCCTCGAGCAGCACGACCCAGAACTGGCACAGATGCTTCGTGCGTTCCTTGATCGCGACGCAGAGACATTGCTCAGGGCGAGCCAAGAGCTTGTAAAGGCACAAGAAGCCGCCGATGCGTTCGAGGCGCTGATGGGCAAGCCGCTGGTAATCCTCGGCAACATTGGTTTCGAGAAGAAGATCGCGGGCGAGGGCTTCGAGAAGAATGGAGGCGAACTGTGAGCTACCCCATTGACGAACAGTTTGCCGCAGCCGAGGCGATCCACCTGACTGAGCCCATCGATCCGCCGGAGACGCGCTCAGACCGCCACGGGCTCAATCAGGCCCAAGTCGGCTCCCTGATCGCCGAGGGCGAGCGGAAGGCCGCACGCCGGCCTGTGTGCAAAGAGAACGGATACACATTCGAGCAGTGGCGTGACGAGCTCACGGTCGGACGACACCTGAGCAGCGACAAGCTGCTCGAGATGTACGAGCAGGGCTGGGAGGCGTGGGTAGCCGACGACCGGATTCGCGACTACGCCACCTGATTCTCTTCTTCTCTCTCCTCCGGGTGGCGGGCTGGAAACCGCCCGCCGCCTTTTCTAACTCGTGCGCCGATGGTCGGTGCAAGTACCCGCGAGATTCGCAGTGGCTCGTGGGTTGCTCATGCGGGGCGAAATCCCCGCATGGGCTTTCAAGGCAAGGAGGCCGAAGTTGGCACGACTCTGGATCATCATGCACCATGACCTGCAAACGAGCCCGGAAGCCCGCAAGATCGCCCGCCTGACGGGTGAGAGCGTGTTCGCCACAATCGGTAGACTCCACGCTGTCTGGTGCTGGGCTGACACGCACAGCGACGACGGCGTGGTGGCTGCCGAGCTCGAGGACATCGACGACACCGCCGAGTGCGACGGGTTCGCGGAGGCGATGATCGCCGTCGGCTGGCTGACGAAAACCGACGACGGCCTCGAGTTCCCCCGGTTCGGCGATCACAACGGCAAGACCGCCAAGAGCCGTGCAAAGGCGTTTCAGCGCCAGCAACGCAGTCGCCGCGCGTCCGCGAACGAATCTGTCACGCATGACCGTGACAAAACCGTGGAACCTGTCACGCAGGACCGTGACCATACATCACATAACAACACAGAACAGGACAATGCAAAAGCGCCCACAAGGGAAACCGGGGGCGAAGCTCGCGCTTCGCGGGGTGGTCCGTCTCCCGAGATGTTCGACTGGTCTCGATCGCCGGAGCGGATGCGCACGCCGAAGGTGCGAGAGGCGCTGATCGAGTGGTATCGATACCGGAGCGGATCGAAGCTCAAGCGCTGGCAGAGCGTGACTCTGCTCAAGACGCTCAACAAGTTCGACAAGATGGGCGGGCCTGACGCTCTGATCGAGGCGATCGATCACTCCATCGCACAGGGCTATCAGGGCCTCGTGCCGCCCAAGCGTGGCGGCACGGCCACGAAACCCGCTGACAGAGTTCACAACCGAAACACGACCGGAGGAGGCGCAGACGCAGACCTCGTGCGGCTCAAGCTCACAGGAGAATCGGCATGACCGACGCATACACCGGATTACCCGTCCTCACTCGCACGCAGGCCCGCAACCAAGCGACCGAGATCGGCAAGTTCCCCCGCCGTCACACCGACGGATTCGAGGGCGACATAGCGGAACTCAGGCCGGAGCAGCGCGAGCCAAAGAGCGCGATCGCCGCTCGAATCCGCGAGGGAGACCTGACAATCCTCAAGGGGCGCATGGGAACCGGCAAGACTTGGCTCGCCTGCCTGTTCGGGTTCAAGTGGTACGAGCGGGGCTACAGCCGCGAGCGGGGCAAGGCACGCTACTGGACGCTGACCGGCCTGCTCCATGAGCAGAAGTCTTGGTATCACCAAGACGACTCAAAGCGAGGCGAGGAGCCGATGAAGCTCGCACGCAAATGCGGCTTGCTGTTCATCGACGAGTTTGTTGCACAAGGCGAGTCGCTGCACGATCAGACGATGATCCGCGATCTGTTCGACGAGCGATACCGCGAGAAGCGAGCGACCGTCCTCATCACCAATCTGGACAGCGAGGGTCTGCTCGGCGCACTCGACACGCCGACACTCGACAGGGCACGCGAACACGACGGCAAGATGGTCGTCGAGATCAAGGGGCAATCGTTACGAGGAGACATGCAATGAGACTACCACCAAATACCGTCAGTGTCAGCCCGAACGCACGCGACTGGTATCCATCGCACGAAGCGTACCGGATGCGAGTCAAGTACGCCAAGACAACGGAGGGCGACTACTACCGCATCCGCAGAGGCGCGTACGACCCCGGCGAGGTAGGACAACAGTATGTCCGCGTCACGAGCAGGCACATCGAAGTGATGGCGCAGCACGAGGAGTTGGTGAGCGCCACAAGCAAGCTGCCCCCCCCGATCGACCCAAATGATGTCGTCGGCGTTGTGTGTGTTCGCGAGGGCACGAATCTTGGGGAGATTCGATCGACATGCAAATCCACGCCAGTTGTGCGAGCGAGATCGATCATCAGCTACATCCTGCACTATGAGCTGGGCATGAGCTACCCGGAGATTTCCAACATCTTGCGAGGCAAAACATCCTCGCACACAGTTGTGATCGAAGCAGCCAAGCGTGCCAAGCGAGGTCAATACGGCTCGATGACTGACATAGCTCGAGAAGTTCTTGCCGACGCTCGCAGCGAGGCGGTGAAGGTATGAGCACGCTCGCACTCGGCATACTGATGGGTTTCTGGACTTCTGGCGTGATCTGGTTTCTCTGCGATCTCAGCAGACGAGACATGGAACTGAACAACGAAGATGTCGATGGGCACGAACAAGATCATTGGGAGGCGAGGCGATGATCCCCGTAAAGCGCACGCCAAACCACTGCCCGCCGCCCGGGGTGTACCTGGATATCCCGTTCGAGGACTACTGCTCATGGGACGCGCTCAACGCGAGCACGATCGGCGAGTTCCTCGTGAGCGGACGAAACGGAGCGAGCTATCTCGCCGGCGAGCAGAGCCCGCCGAAGAAAGATCAGCTCATCGGCACAGCAACACACTCGATGCTGCTTGAGCCCGTGGACTACGCCGACCGGATGCTCGTAGACGAGAAGATCGGCCCAGCCGCCGAGGTCACGCACCGCAAGGTCGCGGAGGCCAACCCGGGCAGAATCATTCTCCGCAAGGGCTGGAACGAGCAGATCGTAAGCATGGCGATGAGCGTGGCGACACACCCCAAAGCGAGATACCTGCTCCGCGAGGTCGAGGGAAGCAACGAGCTGACGCTCGTGTGGGACATCACCCGCCGCGTGGGTGGCGATGATGTCACGGTCAGATGCAAGGCACGCATCGACAGGCATATTCCCGCGTTCACCCCGTACCCGGATGCGAGCAAACCTGTGTGCTGCTTCCTCGATATCAAGACCTGCGCCAAAGGCAAGGGCTCGCCCGAGCAGATCGATCGCACAGTAGCCAACTGGGGTTATCACCGGCAGGCGGCTTGGTATCTGAGCGGGGGAATCCGCCTGGGCCTGATCGACAAGATGCACGCGAACAGCTACATCATTCTCGCGATCGAAAAAGACAGACCCTATCCAGTCGGCACCTACCCGATCTGCTGCTCGGCGCTCGAGCAGGGCTGGGCAGATTGCAAGCGAGGGGTCGCCGCATATCTCAAATACCGACTCCACAGGCACGCTCCTCATGCGAGCGAGAACCTCGTGCCCGTTTCCCTGCCCATGTGGGCCATGAACTCAGAACAGGAGACAGCAAGTGACTGAACAGCAGGATGCGAATAAAGAAATCGTGCAGGCACCCAAGCCAGCGGTATCGATCGAGAAACACGGGCTCGCGCCCACCACGCTCGACGGACTTTGGAGAGTCTCGGAGATGATCGCCGCGTCAGGTCTCGCACCGTCGGGGTTCGACAACGACCCCCGAAAAATCTGCGTGGCCCTGAGCACCGGCCTCGAGCTGGGCCTGCCGCCGATGAAGTCGATCCAGAGCATTGCCGTTATCCACGGGCGACCGACGCTGTGGGGTGACGCGATGATCGGCCTCGTCCACGCCTCGGGCCAGCTCGAGGACTTCGAGGAGGACTACGAGCCCGGCGAGAACGGCGTAGACGAGATGACCGACGACTTCGCCGCGATCTGCACCGTGAAGCGGAGGGGGTTCAGTAGACCGCTGTTCACCCGGTTCAGTGTCGCCGACGCGAAGAAGGCCAAGCTTTGGGGCAAGTCCGGCCCGTGGACGACGCACCCCAAGCGGATGCTGCGTTACAAGGCCAGAGCGTTCGCCTTGCGTGATATGTTCGCCGATGTTCTCGGTGGCTTGCATATGTACGAGGAGATGCAGGGCGAGGAAAGCAGCTTCGACCCGTCGCGGATGAAGGTTGCCGAGCAGGGCGATCTCGACGGCTTGCAGGGCAAGATGCTCGAGGACATGGGCGGCGAGATCATCGAGGCCGAAGTGGTTGAGCAGGACGACGAAGAACCCGAGGAGCCCGAGCGTGACCCGGACACCGGCGAGATCATCCCCGACGACATTGGGCGCGGGACGGCGTTGTTTGAGGGTGAGCAGGAAGGGGGAGTGTGATGGGAGCCACAGCCAATAGGGACGACAAGTTCGTAGACCCAAAGCTCGCCTTCGACGCTATGGGGAAAGAAGTCGCATATATGGTCAACGACCTCCGGCGTATCGCCAAGTCGTACGACACAGACAAGCCCCTCAAGAAGATGCTGGGCGTCGCCGCGTGCTTGCTGGAAGATTTGGAGAGGGAGAGGGTAGTCCTCAACATTCAACTTGACGATGTGGTCGAGTGCGAATGCGGCAAACTCGTGCGAAAGAACCCGCCGCTGCCGATAAACGAGGAGGTGAAGTGACCCACCTCATATCCATCGACCCGAGTATCACCTGCACCGGCGTTGCCGAGTTCGACGACGGCGAGCCCGTTGCCGCGCACCGGATCGTACCGTCAGACAGTCTTGGTACGATCGCGAAGATCGACTGGACCATCGCGCAGATCGAGCTGATCGTGCCCCGGTTCTCGATCTGTGATTTCGTGATCGAGATCACCAGCGGCAAGACCAGCAGCAGGCACAAGGGCGGCGGGGCGGGTCTCGGCACCTACGGCATGGCTGTGGGGCACATCGCCCGTCACCTGATCCTGACCCAGCACGAGGGCCGCGTGACGCAGGTCTATGAGAACGACTGGACTCGCGGGCGAGGGAGCAAGGACAAGCGCATCGCGCATCTCAAGTACACCTGCCCGCTCTACGCGAGGCAGTACGCACACATGGACCCGGGCGGCGACATCGCGGACGCGATCGGGCTCGGCGAATGGCACATGATGAACACGCGATTGGAGGCAACAGCATGAAGGCCAGGACGACGAAGTACAAGAACACGGCGGCATACGAGCGAGGCGTGACAGACGGCGGGCGAGAAGCTCGCGGCGAGCACCACCGGATCATGCCGAGGAATGGGGTCTGCAAAGACTACCTCGACGGGCACAGGCGGGGCGTGGAGATCGAGGCAAAGAAGAAGCTGGCCGCAGCTTTGGGGGTATCAGATCATGGGTAAGCACGCAACACACCGGATACACCAGAACACGCGGACAGCGTGGCGGTCGTTCGATCAGGGCACACGACAGCGCGAGGTCTGCGAAGTCCTCGAGCGATACGGCGAGCTGACGGATCGGGAAGTCTGCTACAAGCTGGGAAGCAGAGACATGAACTACGCACGCCCGGCGATCACCAAGCTCATCGAGGAGAAGATCGTCGAGGAGCGAGGCAAGACAGTCTGCGAGACCACCGGGCGGCGAGTCCGGGTCGTGGGCCTGCGATGGAACGGAGGAATCGAATGAGTGAGCTACCTATCGGAACGAGACTCAATGCTTGGAGCATCGCCCGCAAAGCCCATGATGGACAGTTTCGGGTCGGCGGCGAGCCGCACATCGGGCATGTTGAGCGAGTCGCGGAAGCGTGCCGCGAGTACGGAGAGGAACTTGAGATTGTCGCGTTCCTCCACGATGTACTCGAGGACTCCTCGATCACCTGGATGGACCTAATCAAGCGAGGAATCCCCGCCGAGCTGGTCGCTCATGTTGAGACACTCTCCCGGCGAGAGGGCGAGCCCTACGAGGACTTCATCGACCGCTGCAATCAGCATCCGCTGACGCGGCTCGTGAAGATCATGGACATCAACGACAACCTCAAGGACGCGCACGAGCACAAGCCGCACCATGTAGCGAGGTATCAGACGGCGCTAAAAGCACTAGGGAGCAAGCGATGACTGACACGAACGAGCGGATGACGGCTGAACAGCACGCTGACAACTTGGACGCATGGGCCGACCGTGAAGCCCAGCACCAACCTACCGGCGAGCTCATGGATGCCGCGAAGTGCTTGCGGTCTATGAGCATCGAACTCAGGGACGAGGCGAGGTACATACGCAAACTCCGCACCGAGAACGCGGCGTTGCGGGAGGTGGTGGAGAGGTTGCCGGTTACTTCGGACAAAGTTCCTATCGAAATCGGGCAAGTCTACTTCTATCGAGACTGGGCCGACGACAAACCACCGCTCAGGAGCCAAAGCGTACAGGTCAGGCATATGCGTGTCCAAATGATCGAGATTGACTCTGATGGTTCGGTTTCCTACTCAGGACCGTGCTCCGTGCCGTGGAGAGCAGGAGAGGCACAGATCACCATCGAAGACCCAAACGACCTGTACTCCACCCGCGAAGCCGCCCTCGCCGCACGAAAGGACACCACCGATGAAGAATGAAATCCTCACCCGCTACGCCGCCGTCGTGCCTGTGCTTGTGGACGCGGGGTGTGAAGCACCACCAAACACATACATGGATCTACACAATGTACCCGAGGTCAGCATCGCCGTCCTCGAACAGTGGTTCGCACAGACGGTCGTTCCGTGGGCGAGAAAGACCTACTGCAATGTCCAAATCCCAGACGAGAACGAAGGGCTTTGGATTTGGGGCGTTGAAGACAACGGAAGATGGGTAGGAGAAAACGATTCCACCAGCCCCACCGAAGCCAACATCCAGTGTGCTGAAGCACTGGCGAAAGTGATTGGAGGGGAAGGATGATCTATGAAGCGTTCAACATGCCAACAGAAAAGGGCGGCACGATATCTATCATCGTTCCCCGGCCACTGACACACAAGGATATGGCTAGGTTTCGTGATTGGATTGATCTGATTGAGGATGCAATAACTGAAAACATCACCGCCGCACGGGAGGAGGATGAAGATGCTGAATGACACCATCACCCCCGAGCAGAAGCAAACCCTACTCGCCGCGATCCCGAAGATCGAGCAGGCGGGCGGGCCGAAGTGGTATCCGTGGTGCGAACTGTTCAAACACAAGATGCCTTATGGCCCTCAAGACTGGGTGGAAGAGTTGCGAATCTGGTCAATCGACGGATGCGATGCGATCTACTGCCCACCCGCCGTCGCCGCCGCAGTGATCGCGTGGGCGCATGAGTTGATTGACTATCTACACAGCAAGTATTACGCCCATTCGTTTTTACAGCCCACGCGATGGTCTATGCACGCAGTAGACAGGGACGGTATGTTGGTTTGCGAAGCGAGCGGGGAAAGCGTAAACAAACTCGCCGCGTCCGTCGCCATCATCTCCGCAGTGGCGGAAGGATTGGAGGAGGGGTGAAAGTCACATACGAATCACTAGTCGCGTTGCTTGAAGAAGCATTGAAGCACGCCGAGGGCGGGGACATTCCCGCTGCGGAGAAGGTGCTTGCCCGATTGCAGAATGGAGAAATCAAAGATGACTGATACACACGACCGAACACAACCGCCGAACGATGAACTCATGGGGAGGGTGGTGGCAGGCGTACACAGCATGGGTTGTCCACCGATCATCTACGAAGAAGATTCCAATGGCGATGGCCGGTTTGTCTGGCTGCATCAGGGACAGCGTAAGACCGTGTGGGCAGACCCTCGTTCAGACACCGACGCTGCGTTGGAGTTGCTGCATCACGCTATGCTCAAGCTCGGAGGCGTTGCCTTTACATGGTGCCTGGGTGGATTTGTCATCCGGGCCTTTGACGAGCATGTAATAATCCCCCTCTCCGGCCAGCCCATGCGAACCGCAGTCTGCTGGCTCGCCGTCGATGTGATGCTGGGGGGTGGGTGATGATGACAGCATACGACCACCTGCTCGCGGTAGTGACACACGAACCGCAGACCATGAAGCAGATCGACGAACGCATCGCCGCAAGAAGATGCGGACGACGCTATCACAAAGGCACCGTGAACCGCATGGTCCATCGTGCGATCAGCGAGCAGCTCATCCGGCGAGAGCGGTCGGAAACGACCGGCGTGGGCTGGTGCTATCTCTACATCGAAGCCGCAGGCGGTCAGTCCCCTGCCTGAGCATCTCGCTCGCGCCGCACACGCATCCGGCGCTGCTCGGCCAGCGCCCGCCGATACCCACGCTCAGACTCGAGCACCGGACGCTCAACCTCATCGCCTCGCTCGGCCATTCGAGCGAGGCGATTCGCCTCAGCATACAGGGCGTTGAGCCGCTCATCGGTCACGGTCGCGTCACCCTCGGCTGCTCGGCTCCTGAGATCGTCTGAGACCCGCTCATAGAGGTCGAACGCCCACGCCGCCTCGAGCATCGGCCCAGACTCCTCGCGGTACGCCGCGAGCCGCGAGCTGTCCCCTGTGTCCATATATCCCTTCTCGAACGATCGCAGCTCACGCATCTGCTCCGTGTTCCGCCAGAACTGGCTCCTGTGCCGCCCGTCGAAGGGCTCTCCGGCAAACCGGCGAACTACGGGGGTTTGCCTGAGCGTGAAATCACCGTCAGACATCGCGGCCCCGGGAAGCTCAATGAGTTGCCGCACGAACCGGCCAGCGCCGCCGACATGAGCATCCCAAAGGTGCTCGATCGTGCCGGGGTGAAGATCGATCAGGCCCGGGCGAACCTCGTCGCCGCCCGTGAGCCGGTTGATCTCCTGCGCAACCGCGCCAGATAACCCCCGGTCAGAGCCGAAAAAGAGGTGGCTGTCCGGCGTGGTGTCGCCGGGGAATCGCATCGGGTTGATCTCTCGACCGAGGAAGTTCTGGTTGGTTTCGAGTTCCGCAAACGGCTTGCCGACCTCGGGGACCATCGTTGCCAGCCGGATATCACTCCCACCGATCGGGTTGAAGCTGTTGAGTGCTGATTCGGCCATGCTACTGATCGCCTGCCCGCTGGTCTGCTCGCCCCTCGAGGCGTTCGCCAGGTTGGTGCCGACCGAGTGGAACACATTGTACCCATAAGGCAGCGGGAGCTTGATATACCGACCGCCCGATCCCGGCAGCATCAGGATCAGGTTGTGAGACTTCTCCCAATCCGAGAGCTTGTCGTAGAACAGTTCACCGTCGTCGTCCTCGTCGCTGAGGAACGCATTGAGGTACGCGAGGCCGAACGCCGCAGCCGTCACGCCCGCCATGATCTTGCGGCCCGTCCGGGTGTTGAGCGCCTGCAACATGCGGACATTGCCCTGCACCGAGGCGTTGAAGAACAGGTAGAGCGTGTTGAGCATGGTCCCGTGCTCGCCCTTGCGGTTGAAGTTGACCGTCAGATTCTTCGCCGCCTCAGCCGCTTTTCCGCGATCCACGCCCTGCTCTCGTAGCTCGGCGTAGTACGCGAGCCGCACACCGTTCTCGACCGCCGTGTTCGCGTCACCGATCAGGTTGATAAGCCCCGATGCCGCACGAATCACCTGATTCTGGCCGTTCTTGACCTTCCTAGCGAGCTGGGCAATCTCTCGAGCTCGCTCATCGAACGAGTAGGCCCCAGTCCATCCGGTCTTTCCGCCGTCCTCCACGAACTCACGGTAGAGCTGCGCCCACTTCCCGCCCCCGGTCTCGTCGCCCGCCTTCCGGGTTTCGCGGGTCGCTCTCCATGCCCCACGCACGGCCTTGCCTGTGTTCTTCACCACGCGGCGAGCCGCCTTTGCCGAATCGTCCGCCGAGATGTTCACCGCCGCCGTCTGGATGTCGCGCACGAAGTTGGTCAGGACGAACTCAGGGTTGAACGATGTCACCATCGCCGACTTGAACCGCATGTAATACTGCAACAGCTTGAGCGCTTTGGGGAGGTTCGCTGTGCCGATGTTCTTCAAAGCCCGGGCCAAGTCCTCGTTGTGCAGGAACAGATACCGCTCCTCGCCCTTATACTTGACCGTCACCGTTTTGGGATCGTTCTTGATCCGGCTGATCCCGGTTGTTGGCACCTGCGATGTCTCGTACCCGCCGAACAGGTCCACTGGCCCGCTCGTGGTCACCGTTGGCTTGTATACATCCCAGAGTGTCTGATCGGGGTTGTCGAGGATGAGCTGCATCATCGCGAGCCCAACGCGGTTGCGTTCAGCCCGCACGATCGCCGCGTCCCCCTGGTGAATCAGGAACAGGAGCGGAGAGTCTGCGAGCGAGCTGCGACCCTTCGCCTTCTTGCTCTCGGGGCCTTGCACGCTGAACCCCTGTGGGCGACGGGGCATCGGGGCATCACCGACATCCGCCGTGCGGAGCGGTACATAGTGATCGTACATCTTGCGCCACGCATCGGCCTGCGCCTGCGAGACCAGGTCATTCTCAACCATCCAGTTCAGGTTCCACTCCCGGAGCTTGCGGACCTCCTCGAGCAGTTCAGCGAACGCCTTAGCGTTGTCGCCGCTCTCGATCCGATCCACGATCTCCGCTGCCTCCGCGTCCGTCATGCCCGAGCCCGGCCCCTTGAAGTCGGGATTGCGCTCAGCGATGACGCGGTTGCGCTCGGGCGCGTGCTTGGCGTAGAGGTACAGGTCCAGCTCGCCCCGCTCGATGCCTGCTTTGTGCATCTTCTCGAGCAGGGGCTCAACGATGAACTTGTCGAACCGCCGCTTGGCCTCCTGCGCCTTGCCGTAATACAGGGTCTCGGCTCGATAGACATTCGCCTCTTCGCTCACGCGACCACCGGCGGCCTCGACACCCTGCTGCACCCGGAACACGGGGAGGAACTTGTCTTGAACGCTTCGGCGGAAGTGGTCGAGCATGAGCGAGAAGCCCGTGCGCGGGTTGGGGTTGATCCCGTTGAACATGCCCGTGGTATCGTTGGGCTCGAAGAACCGCCGCCACCCTCGCGATTTTGTGGGCGGGTCGGGGAGCCGGTCGATGAGCGGGAGCGGTGTGGGGTTCTTGGGATCGGGGTTCTGGATCGCGAACCGCTCCTGAATCTCCACATCGTTCTCGTCGAAGATGACATAGTTGTAGGTTTCAGGGGTGTACGCCTCGCTGATCGCAGCAAGAATGTCCGCATCTGAATCTTCAGGATACGCGGCCTGCATCCCCTCAAACGCCTTGTCGCGTGTTTGTCCGTCCTCCTGGAACGATCGGGCAGCAGCAAGCAACGCAGAATCAACGCCAGCCCCTCCCCTATTCCTACTCGTTCCGTCCTTGTACTTGACCCCGCGAACACCCTTCAAAAACAAGTTCTTGCTCGCCCACTCCGGCGACTTGCTATCTGCAAGTTGGCGATAAAAAACGGAACCCGTCTTGTACCTGAATGCGTTATAGAGCGTGGTCGCATCGTCCCACTCTTTATACTCAGGTGTCTCGTGGGGCTCCACCCCACGCTCGCGGGCAAGGTCAATGATTCTTTGCTCGGCATCCATATCTCGGGGGGCTGGCATACCAAGCAGGTCTCGAACCCTCTCGCTCTGCTCGGTCATGGGCTCGTCCCAAAGCAGGTACTCATCTTCACGGGGGGCGAGATTTACCTTGTACAAAGCGCCGCGCCTCGGAGTTGCAGCAACGCCAGCGTCAATCATTTCCAGAATCATCGCATCCGTGATGTCGCTCTCTGGGCTTCGATATGATTTCAGCGAACTCAACAATGCCTGTGGAGTCGCCGTCGGAGAGCCAACGAGATCGTCGATACGGGCGTAGATGACACCTGTAACAGCATTGAAATCGGGGGCAGTGTCCGGGTTCACGCCAGCGTCGATCGCCACTTTCTTGATTGCCTCGAGAACACCCGCTGTGCTCCCGCCTTGTCTCCGTGATAGGTTGTGGCGATACCACTCGGCAACCTCACGCTTGCTCGCAAAGTAGAGACCCCAGCCATATGCCTGCACACCCTCGCCCGTACCGATCTTGTCTGTGCGGAACCGATCGAAGATATGCGGCGTGCCATGCCAGCCCAGGGCGAACCGGACCTCCTCGACATCCTCGGCCTTGACCGTGCTCGCAGCGTCGGAGATCGCCTCTTCGCGGGTCTTGTGCAGCGTATGGCCCCACGGGGTCCAGTTCTCGCTGCCGCGCTTGGTGAACTCGGTCACGCGCCACGGGTACTTGGCTCGAGCTGGTCCGGTTTCCTTGCTCACGAGGCGAGCTGTGATGTACTTGAGCCCGTCGCGGCCAACGAACTTGTCGGCGATGAATGCCCGGCCCGCATCGACGAACGGGACGATCAGCGACTCAACCCCTGCCTTCTCCTTGCGGGCATCCTCGAGGAGTTGCTCGAGCTCCTCGATGGGATCGGTTGCCAGTGCGAATCGGATATCGGGGTTGTTAGGGTCGAACTCGCCGGTGTTCTCGGTCGCGCTCTTGATCTGGTTGGGGCTGAACACCACATAGACATCGCCCTCGAGTTGGTAGCCATGACCATGTGGACCCTCATCGACCACATTTCGGATAATGAGCCCATCGGCCCCCGACATGCGCGCTTCTTCGACAAGGTCGTTGGTTGTGGTGCCGTAACCCTCGCCTGAGCCGTAAATATCGTTCCAGTTGTTGCCCTCCGCATCGACTTCATACGGATTTTCGATCCTGAGAAACACGGGGTAGATTGCACCATTGGGATCGACAATCTCGCCTGCGTTCGCGTTGAAGTCGTGTACGAGATCCTCCTCGTTATCTGTCTCAGAGAGGATGTCTCCACCTATATTTGAGTAAAGCTGGTACACAACCCGGAGATCGTCAGGCCCGATCTCGAAGCCGGGGTTCTGCTCGCGCATGATCTCGAGCGCTTCCTCCTGTGACTCTGCGGGAGATTCGGTTTTGTCGTTCCAGATTTTCCTCGCACCCCAGCCCGTATCTTCCGCATCGTACCAAAGCTCAACATAGTTCCTGCCCGCATGAACGCGGACTTCCTCGGCATCCTCAGCGAACGGAATCTTGATATCTCGATCGTCAATCGCGTAGGTCTTGGCCGTGCTTCGTTGGGCGGAGAAGAAGATGCCGCCTCGCGTGCGTGTTTCGTTCTTTGTCGGGTCAAACACTGTGAAGCCGGGGGCTTCGGTCCCGTGGTACACCACGAGCGGCCCGTCATTATCCTTGACCTTCGAGTTGCCGAACCACCTGCGGAACTCGCGGGTCTCAACAGGGGGTGCCAGGGAGAACCGGATGTCGGGGTTCTCGGGGTCGAACGCGCCGTTGTTGCCGATCGCGGATTTGATCTGCTCTGATCGGAAAACACCGAGATTTGTAACCCCTTCTTCCTCGACATACACACCGTCGTAGCCCATCGCACGGATCGCATCCATAACAAGGTCTGTTTCTAGATACTCCCAAAATCCCTGCCGCACAGACCGTACCCTGTCCTTGATCGTTGTGGCCGAGTATGGAGTTTGATCTGTCTCCACAAGCTGCATGAGATAGTTTTCTAGGTCGCGTATGTGGTCATCGTTGGCGTAGTAAAACGGCTTTTCGGCTGAAACATACACCGGCAAAACCGCAGGCCGCCCGAGCCCTCTTGTGGTTCCACGATTTTTCATCGCAAAGTTGTCGGTGAACGATGGGATTGCTGTAAGGAATATCGGTTGTGTGTTTTTGCTAAACACATTCCTGCGACTTGTTTTGAACTCGCCGAAATCTGGGGTTGGTGTGCCGTGATACATCACCAGCGGGTTGCCCTCCGCATCCACGACCTTCGAGTTGCCGAACCACCTGCGGAACTCGCGGGTCTCAACCGGCGCAGCGATCGCGAACATCGACATCTGATTCGGCTCGGTGCCGATCCGCTTCTCGTCGCGCTCTTTCTTCTCGCGGGCCTCGCGAGCAACCTGTGATTCGCCGTCGCCCATGACCTTATCGAACAGCCCGCCCTGCGAGCCCGTGTTCGAGCGGAACATCCGCTGACCGAACACGCCGATGTCGTCGGTGCTTACTTGTTGGTCTTGTTCTGACGGAGCTTCTGCCGCAGCTTGCGAAGATTCTCCCGCTCCCTGCGATCGTCGTAGATCGCTTCGTAGTCCGTCCCGTTTCGGGGTTCCCTGATGGGGGACTTCGATAGCTTCGCCGACGATCTCGATTGCGACCGGGCGTTCTCCGAAGTTGACATCGTTTGAGTATGCGGAGTACGAGGCATAGCCACCTTCCTTCCGTAGTTCATTGTATACCCTAGTCGGCTTTTCACCAACCGCGTTGAGAACATAATCTGGATCTACGAAGCGACCAGTCTCCTCAAACCGCGTAACAGCCCTTTGAGCCGCCTTATCGGGCGATAGCCGGAGATCGATCAGGTGCGTGGCGTAGCCCTGCTCGTTGAGCATGTCGCGGATATCCTGCATGGAACCGAGCCCCTTGCCAACGCGAGGGAGCACGAGGTTGTCGCCCGCCTCGAGCGCACGCCCCAGAATCTCCGTCGCGATGTCGTCGCTTTCCAGATGCACCGCACCAGCGCCAAGTCCGTTGGCGAACTCGGGCAGCATCTCCTTTGCCTCATCAGAGTCCACGATGATCGCGCCGAGCTGCTCACGGAGCGGCTTGGCGATCGCGCTGGACTTGCCCGCTGCGGGCGGGCCAAGAATCACGACCGCGACCCGTTCCTTGCGAGTAGCGCCCGTGCCGTACAGCTTATCGGCGATATCCGACCGCATCCGCCGACGCTCGCGCGTGTTGATGGTGTGGGTCGGCTCGATCGAAGCCGCTTTCTTTCGGGCCTCGATGATGCCCGGGGTATCGACGACCGTGATCGCCTCTCCACGAGCGATCTTCTCCTCGCGAAGTGCGAATCGGATATCCGGGTTCTCGGGATCGAAGCTGCCTGTATTGTTGACAGACTTGACCTGCGATTCCTCGAACGGAATCCACACTGTATGGATCATCCCGCCATGTTTGCCGCCGCTGTCCTTGATGCCGTCATAACCCTCGGCATTGAACACATCAGTCGTCCAATCAGGAATGCTTGTCCAGACGAGCGAAGTCCCCTTCTCGATGTCCTCTTCGAGCCGATCAACCCATCCGTGCGGATCGCGCGTGTTCTTGTCCCAGGCATCAGCACCATACTCTTCTGCATCAGGCGCGTCGTCGGCGGCTTCACGCAGCTTCGCCACCAGCTCCGGCGGTATGTTGGCTGTGTCCAGCGGGTTCTGGATACTCAGGTAGACAGGGAACACTGCGGGATACGCCGCGTTTGGCGGATCGTACTGGATCATGCCGCGCGGAACACCCGCCTCTACCAAGAGGTCAACGAACAGATGCTCTTCATCGAAGAGGTTTCCACTGTCCAGCCACACATCGCTCATGGCCTTGATCGGGTTGCCCCTTGCCTCACGCTGGAGCGTGTAATCCCAATGATCCTTGCTTGCCATTGCGGTTTCGCCCTTCGGCAGCGTGGTCGCGGGGATGTCGTCGCCAGTCTCATTGTCCTTCACCGTGACACGGCTGAACTTGTCTTTGACACTCAGGCGCACCTTTGCAGGCAGTCGGTTCCAGATGCCGTCGAGGGTGTGAACGCTGCCCTTTGCGTCTGTGAACTTGAACCACTCGGCATAGGTCGGATGCTCGCCGGCCATGCTGGTGTCGGCCTTTGAGAGCGAGTAGTTTGAACCGATTTCCGGGTTGTCTGAGAACATGACCATCGGCCCGCTCGTCGCGCGATCCTTGCGGAAGTGTGTGCCGATGCGATCGGGGCGGCGCGCACCGTGATAGACCCATTGTGGCTTGCCATTCACATCCACAACCTTCGAGTCCTTGAACCACCGCCTGAACTCGCGCGTGTTCTCGGG
>CAYQRD010000017.1:0-43895 GCA_964419845.1 uncultured Phycisphaeraceae bacterium | reverse complement strand
ACGGGCGCAACGCTTGGGGCCTCGAACCCGAACCCGTCGTGCTTCCACCTCGAGAAATAGGGCAGGAACAGGTACGGCGGTGCTTTGCCACGGACCCAATCGACCGCCATCTGCGTGAACTCCCCGTCGGGGCCGTGTATGAGTCCGGGTCGGATGATGGTCCATTGAAGCGATGAGCCCCTGACAATCTTCTCCGCCCGGTGCTTGGTGTCCCGATATCCCGCACGCTTGTCGGGCCCCACACCCAGGGCGGACATGTGCACATAGCGCATGCCGGGCTGGTGCTGTCGGCATGCCTGCACGATCGCCTGTGTGCCGTCCACATGGACCTGCTCGAAGGTCTGTCCCCTCGTCTCTCGGATGATGCCCACCAGATGGATGCATCCGTCGCTGCCCTCGATCAGGTGTCTGAGCGTGTCGGGGTTCTCGAGCGAGCCCTCACAGATCGCGATCCGCCCGCGATCGATGTTCGCCTGATCAAAGACACGGGCCGCCTTCTCGGTCGATCTGGCCAGCGCCCGAACGCTGTAGCCAGCCCCCAGCAGCTGCGTGACGATGTGACGCCCCACGAAGCCCGTCGCCCCTGTGACAGCGATGGTCCCACGCGTTTCCGGAATCTGTGATGCAGTTTGAGCCATTAATGAGAGCGTACACCTTCCGAAGCTCGCCCGCACGCGGTGTTGGGCGTGGTACCATCAACTCGTGCCGTTAACTGCCACCGACATCACATTCGCCTACCCACGAGCCCCGCGTGTGCTCGATTCGGTGTCCTGTGCGATCGTCCCGGGTGCCATCACGGCGATCGTCGGCCCAAACGGCGCGGGCAAGAGCACGCTGGTGCGATTGCTCGCGGGGCTGCGCACCCCCGGTTCAGGGCAGGTCGATATCGACGATTGCCCTCTTTCTTCGCTCAGCCCCCGTCAACGGGCGCAGCGGATTGCGTTTCTTGAGCAGCGTCCGTCGCTCGCGTTCGATTTCAGCGTGCAGAAGGTCGTTTCATTCGGTGCCTTCGTTGCCCAGCGCGACTGCGCCCTGATCACCGAGGCCCTCGACCGCTTCGAGCTCGCGTCGATCGCCACCAAACCCTTCGCATCGCTGAGCGTGGGCCAGCAGCAGCGGGCCGCGTTTGCTCGCGCCTGGGTGCAGATCGCCCAGCGGGACGATGCGTATCTGCTGGCCGACGAGCCCTGCTCCGCGATGGACCCGCGCCACACGATCCAGACCATGAACACCCTGCGTCAGCTCGCGTCGGGCGGAACCGGCGTGGGGGTCGTGATCCACGATCTGAGCACCGCCGCACGGTTCGCAGATCATGCGGTGGTCCTCGACCAGCACGGTCGGGTCTCGTCGCAGGGTTCCGCAGCGTCGGCGTTGCATCCCGAGATCCTCTCGCAGGTCTTCGAGGTGCCCATCACACGCCACGAGCTAGGATCGCATGGTCCGGTGCTCGCGATCGGGCAGGCAGGCGATTCTGACGCCAACCGGGCCTGATCCACGGTATACTCCGTGTGATGAATCAGATTCTGCAGTTCTTCGTGAGTTACTACTGGATCCTCATCCCGATCCTGATCGGGTTGTTCAACTTCGGCGTGCGCATTCAGCAGAAGGCCAAGGAACAACGCGCACGACGCGAGATGCAGTCCGAGCTGGTGCGCCGTAAAGCCGAGGCGCTGCGCACGGGCAGGCCCGTTGATGAGCCGGTGGTCGCGTACGAACGCCCCAACGAGCCCAAGCCGCTCGCCGATGATCGCCAGGCCCGGATCGAGGCCCTGCGCCAGCAACGCATGGAGCAGCTGCGCGCCATGCGTGAGCGTCGCTCTTCATCCTCGGGAACGGCAACCCCGCCTCGCCAGATGCCGATGCAGCAGCCGCGTTCGATCGGACCGACCACAACCCCGACCCGCACCCAGCCGGGGCGCCCAAAGCCACAGGCCCGCCCGCGGGTCATCCCCGCTGCGCCTTCATCGGGCACGAATCGTCCGCCCAACCGCCCCATGGCGATGCCCAAATCGAACCCCCCTCGATTCCCGCAGCCGCAGCAGCGTCCGACTCAGATCGCGCGGCCGGCGGCTCCCACTGCGCGTCCGCAGACACCCCAGGCCCAGCCGACATCGGCTGCTGCCCAGCCCCTGACCTCAGCCGAGGTGCTCACCCCCCGCGGGGCCACGCGCACCCAGAACGCCGACGCACCGATGCGTGCCAGGGATCTGCTGCGAGATCGCAGGCACACACGCCAGGCGATCGTGATCAATGAGCTGCTCGGGCAGCCCATCGCACTTCGGGACCCTGATTCCGGCCCGGGATCGGTGCAGGGCTGACCGCGATGCACCGGGCAACTCGGGTGTTTCATGGGTTTTCCCCCGCATGTTCGATATACTCGTGTATGCACACGCGACAACGCACACGAGACGCCAATCCCGTCGCCCCCCGCACGCTTCTGGGATGCATCATCGCGTGCGCCACGCTGATATGCAGCGGCTGCGGCACCTTTGACAATGTCCCACGCGGCACGGAATCGTTGTTGCAGGTCTTCGTCCCGCAGACATCGCCCACCGAGGCCGCTGAGATGGCGACCGATCCCTACTCCGCCGAGAATCGCTACAAGGGGATCACGCTGCTTTCGAGCGCGGATTTTGGTGGCCAGCCGGTCTATCTCGAACTCTACATCGACGGTCTCTCTGACGATGACGCGAGCGTGCGCGGCGCTTCGGTCCGGGCGATCGGTCGCCACGGCGACCCCGAGCATGCGCCGATGCTGGTCGCCGCGCTCCGGGACGATGACGACTTCGTGCGGCTCGAATCCGCCCGCGGGCTCCAGCGTATTCACAGCGTTGAAGCGGTTGATCCGCTGTTACAGTTGATCGACGAGAGCGTCGAGAAGAACATCGACATCCGCGCCGCGGCGGCCGATGCCCTGGGGCAATACCAGCAGTCGCGGGTGGTCCTCGGGCTCATCAGCGCGCTGGGCGATTCCCGACTCGCGGTGAACAACCGCGTGCAGCACTCGCTGATGATCCTGACGGGACAGAACTTCGGACTCGATCGTCGTGCCTGGATCGATTGGTATAACGCGACCGAGGACATCTTCGCGGGCGCTCAGCCCTACACCTACCCGGTCTTCACCCGCAAGAAGCGGATCGTGGAGTATCTGCCGCTGATCCCTCCGCCGCCCAACGAGACCACGGGCACCCCGGTGGGCATGGACCCCGTCATCGATAACTGATCGCGGGCATACAACGCACATCCAAACCTTCAGCGAGCGTCCGAGAATACGCGAGCTTGCCCATTGCGTGCATCACGGCGCTGAATCGTGTCGATAGCCGCTGCTGGGCACGGGCCCACTGGAGATCGAGATGCGCGCAGTGATCCGACGCGAGAACGAACTGTACATGGACGCGAGCGTCCCCGAGCCCGTCGCGGGACCGGGGCAGGCGCTGATCCGTCCCACGCGGGTGCTCATCGGCCCGGCCGATGTGGCCGTCGCGACGGGTGAGATCGAGCACGAGGGTGTCCTCGGGCATCAGTTCGTGGGTGTGGTCGAGGACTGCGCAGACGAGCAGTGGGTCGGCAGCCGCGTGGTGGGCAATATTCATATCAGCGACGCCGGATCCGATCTGGCACGCCGCGGGCTGGGGAACCACGACCCGCAGCGATCCGTCCTTGGGCTTCGTCATCGCGACGGATGCCTCGCGGATCGTTTCGTGCTCGAGACGCGGATTCTCAGCAGGGTTCCCGATCCGATCGACGACGAGTACGCCTGCTTCGCGTTCGTGCTGGCTCGCGCCATCCACGCGGGTCAGATCGCGCACATCGAGGGACGCCCGTTCGTGAGCGTGCTGGGCGAAGGGCTCACGGGGCTGCTCTCGGCACAGGTGATGACCAAACACAACGCCTCGGTGCGACTGCTCAGCAGTCAGGCCGACCGGCTCGAGCTGTGCGCCAAGTGGGGGATCAAGCACAGGCACATCAACGAGGTCGGACGCCGCCACGATCAGGATGTCATCATCGAAACCACATCCAAGCCCGAAGGGCTCGACAACGCGCTTCGCATGGTTCGCCCGATGGGCACGGTTGTGCTCACCGGCCCGCCCGTCCCCATCGGCGCGGGCTCGGCGCTCGTGGATCACACGCTGATCGCCGACAAGGAGATCCGCTTGGTCGGCGCACGCTGTGGCTCGGTGAGCGAGGGGATCCGCGCGATGACGGGCGGTGAGATCGACCTCTCCGGGCTGGTGAGCAAGCGGTTCAGGTTCGACGACGCCATCGGTGCCCTGCGCAGCGCACAGGATGAGTCGAACATCGGTGTGCTCGTCACATTCGAGTGAGCGAGCGGGGCTCAGCGTGAATCACTGCACGATCAGGGTGTTGTCCAGGAGCGACTGCGCGGCCGGCCACATCGATGCGAATACGCCGGCGGTGATCAACGCGAAGATCACCCCGTCGATGAAGCAGGTCACGATGAACCGTGTGGGTGTGCCCAAGAAGAACGAGCCCGCCAGCGCCCCCATGCAGTGCCCGAGTATGCCCGCGGTGGCGACGACCCGGAAGACATTCATGTAGTCCGCGCCCGGCCCCAGCGCCATGCCGCTGATGTAGGCAACCATGACCGTGATGAGCCCGTAGGCGATGAAGGTCTTGAGGAGGTTCATCGCAAAGTTGGGCTGATGCCCCATGACATTGATCGTGCCCCACGGCCCGGACTCCCAGCGTGCCTTGAACGCTTCGGACTTCATGTCCTTGGCGTTCTGGCAGTTGGGGTACATATAGAAGCCCGGAGCGATGCCCAGCTTGTTGATCGCCTCGTCGAACTCCGCCTCGTTGGGAATGGCCTTGATGTCGGGCTTGTGGTACGGCAGCAGCATCCAGATGATCGAGCTGGCGAAGAAGACGCAGACCGTCGCGATGAGGATCGGGAGCCAGAGCTGGGTAATCGAGACATCCATGGGGAGTTCCTTTCCTGCGGGTGTGTGTGGGTCCGCCCAATATACCAGATGTACAGCAGCCCCGGCCTCACCCCCCGGGCAACGAAAAACCCGCGATCGCTCGCGGGTTTATAGGTTCGTGCTGTCGGAGCCCGATTATTCGCCCTGCACGGGCATCGATTCGAGGACCGAGTCGATCAGGCCGTAGGTCACCATCTCCTGATCGTCGAGCCAGAGGTTGCGGTCGCAGTCGCGATGGATCTTTTCCTGGTCCTGACCGGTCGCATCCGCGTAGAGCCCGTAGAGGCGATCACGCAGACGGAGCATCTCCTTGGCTTCGATCTCCAGATCGGTCGCCTGGCCCTCCATCACGCCCGAGAGCAGTGGCTGGTGCATGAGGTTGCGGGAGTTCTTGAGGCAGTACCGCTTGCCCTTGGTGCCCGAGCACGCGATGACCGAGCCCATCGAAGCGGCCTGCCCGATGATGTAGGTGCACACATCGGGCTTGATGAACTTCATGGTGTCCACGATGCCCAGGCCCGCGGTGACGCTGCCGCCGGGTGAGTTGACATAGAGATGGATGTCCGCGTTGGCATCCTCATTGGCGAGGAAGAGCAGCTGGGCCACGATGAGGTTGGCCATCTCGTCCATCACGCCGCCGGTCACGAAGATGATGCGGTCCTTGAGCAGTCGGGAGAAGATGTCGTACGAGCGCTCGCCGCGACCGGATTGCTCGATCACGATGGGAACGAGGTAAGAGCTTGGGCTGGTCATATCAGATTCACCTTTATCGGTGTGGTGTTCGTGTGTGGTATCCGCAACAACAGATTCGGGTTCTTATGACCCGGCGCCGGTCTTGAGCACTTCTGGCGGCTCGGTGAGCACCTCGTCAACAAGCCCGTAGTCCTTGGCTTCCTGAGCATCGAAGTACTTGTCACGCTCGGAGTCTTCCTTGACCTGGGCGGGGTCCTGCCCGGTGTGCTTGGCGATGATGTCGATCAGGATCTGCTTGCTCTTGATGATCTGCTCGGCCTGGAGTCGGATGTCCTCGGCCTGTCCGGTGATCCCGCCGTAGGGCTGGTGGATCATCACCTTGGCGTGCGGGAGGATAAACCGACGCCCCTTGGTGCCCGCGGTGAGCAGCACCGAGCCGCCCGAGTAGGCGCGGCCGATGCAGTAGGTCGCGATGGGCGAGGAGAGGAATCGCATGGTGTCGTAGAGGGCAAGGGTGTCGTCCACGACCCCGCCGGGCGAGTTGATATAGAAGTTGATCTCCTGGTTCCGACGCTGATTCTCAAGGTAGAGCATCTGCATCATCACCCGCGAAGCGCTGGCGTGGTTGATTTCCCCCACGAGGAAGACAATCCGATTTTCGAGCAGGAGCTCATCGATCGTCATCTCGCGGGTCCGTTGATAGCTGACTGAGGCTGCGGGCATAAGTCTTTCCCTGACATGCGTCTACACGGTTTGGGGCGTGCTGGGGCGGGTTTGACGATCCCCGGTCCCTGCCCGTTCGTCATGATTCATCGGCCATATCGACCCGGAGCATCATATACGCCGATCAATGGGGGCAGAGAAATCAGACCCCGCAGGAAACCAAGAAGTGTTTGCACCGCGCTGATACGGCTCCTATCGTTCTCTCCTGCCCCCAGGGCCCGAGCGGTTCTGCCCGGGACGCAACCCCTTGATTCAGAGAGACATCCGTCGTGCCCACAGCCGTCATCAGTGATATTCATGGGAACGCGGCCGCGCTCAAGCGGGTGCTCGAAGACATCAAAGGTCGAGGCATCGAGAAAATCGTGTGCCTGGGCGACATCGTGGGCTACGGCCCCGAGCCCCTCGAATGCGTGGACCTGATCCAGGAGAACTGCGCGTGGGCGCTGATGGGCAACCACGATTTCGGGGTGCTCTACGAGCCGACCAACTTCAACGCGACCGCCGAAGCCGCGGCGTTCTGGACGCGCGAGCAGTTCGACGCCGAGCCCGACGATGCGGCCCGCGAGCGACGCTACGCGTTCCTCGGCTCGCTCAAGGTCCGGGCGGTCGAGGACCTCTGCGACGACGGGACGCCGATCCTCGCCGTGCACGCATCGCCCCGGCGTCCGATCAACGAGTACATCTTCCCCGACGATGTGAACGATTCTCCCGACAAGCTCGAAGCGATCTTTGATCGTGTCGACAGGGTCGCGCTCGTCGGGCACACCCATGTGCCCGGCGTCTTCAGCAACGAGCCCGACTTCTACCCGCCCAACGAGATCGGCGACGAGCCCGTCTTCCGCTTCATCGCCGACGAGAAGGCGGTGATCAATGTGGGTTCCGTCGGGCAACCTCGCGATTATGACCCGCGTGCGAGCTATGTGATCCTCTCTCCCGGGCAGGTCGAGTTTGTGCGTGTTGAGTACGACATCAAGGAAACCGCCGACAAGATCAAAGCCATCCCGCAGTTGCACGACTGGCTCGGAGACCGCCTGTTCGAAGGGCGATGACCGGCCGATCAACTTGAGAAGCTGAGCCCAACCGAATGTACGCACCGATACAGAACATTGTCCGCACGCCGATGCTGCTCCTGCTCGTCGCGCTGTTCGCACTGCCCGTGGCACCGGCCCTGGCGCAGGACGAGCAAGTCGAATCCACATCCCCGGCCGCAACGCAGCAGGCAGCGGTGCCCGCGGTCGTTGCCCCGGGCTTTGCCGTGCGCCGGGCAGAGACCGCGACAGACGGCTTCACGCCCCTGGGGGATCTCGATGATCCCACCCAGAAGACCTACCTCGAGTTCACCCCCTTCGGCGCGGGCATCCACTCGATCAAACTCCCCGATGAGTTCGAGACCGTCGCCTTCGAGGAGCACATCACGCTCCAACTCGAGCAGGTGAGCGCGACGAACCTGCGGGCCGTGCCGTTCACAGCTGTTTCCGTGGTCATCAACGGCGAGACGATCGAGATCGCCGGCAGCGATGCGTACCCCGTCTGGAGCGAGGTGAAGCCCGGGGTGTTCGAGGCGTTCATCGATACCGCCGACGGCGACCCCGCGCTGCGTATTGAGCGGCGCTTCGAGCTCAAGCCCGAGGGGCGACACGGCTTCGTGCTCACCGAGACGCTCGAAAACCTCAGCGGCATCCCGCTGCGCGTGGTGCTCAACACCACCGCGATGCTCGACATGCCCGAGGCCGAATCGACCTACGGCGGCGACCGCCGGCGTGTGCGATACGGCTACCTCAAAGCGCCCGAGCAGCAGGGCACCTCACTGCGTGTCAGCGTGGACGATGAACTCTTCAGCCGCAACAAGCTGCTGGGCAAGCGCGGACCGACGAACTACGGCAAGGCCTATCCCCCCGCGATGCAGGTCTGGCCCAACGAGGCGCTGCTGCCCGGGTCCCAGCGTCTGAGCTGGATCGGCTTCACGGACCGATATTTTGCGGTGCTGATCCACCCGGTGTTCGACCCCGCGAGCGTGACCCGGGCCGACGAGAAGCTGCTCTCGGGCATCGCGAGCATCGACCGCTACCTGCTCGATCCCTACGCCGAGTCGCTCGACACCGTGCAGGTCATCGGCCTTCAGGGCGAGCAGGTCGAGATCGAGCCCGGATCAAGCCACACGAGGGTGATGGGCGTCTACTCGGGCATGCGCAACAAGCCCATCATGAACAGCGAGCCGATCATCGCCTCGCTCAACATGCCCGAGATGGTCGTCTCCAACCTGGGCGGCATCTGTGCCCCCTGCACCTTCCAGTGGCTGGCGCACATCCTCATCGATGTGCTCCGCACCTTCTATATGATCGTGGGCGACTGGGGCATCGCGATCATCCTGCTCGTGTTCCTTGTCCGCTCGTGTCTGCACCCCGTCACACGCTGGTCGCAGATCAGGGTCCAGAAGTTCACGGTGCAGATGCAGTCGATGGGACCCAAGCAGAAAGCCATCAAGGAGAAGTACAAGGACGACTCCAAGCGACAGCAGCAGGAGATGGCCAAGCTCTGGAAAGAGGAGGGCATCAACCCCGCGGGCATGCTCGGGTGTCTGCCCATGTTCCTCCAGTCCCCCGTTTGGATCGCCCTCTACGCGACCCTGTTCTTCGCGACCGAGCTGCGCCACGAGCCGGCGTTCTACGGCGTGTTCCAGTCGATGGGCGGCTGGGGATTCATGAGCGATCTGTCCGCCCCCGACGCGGCGATCCCGCTGCCCGCGTCGATGCACTTCAGCTTCCCGCTCTGGGGCAGCGTGAGCTCGATCAATGTGCTCCCGCTGCTGCTGGGTGTCGTGTTCTTCCTGCACCAGAAATACCTCACCCCACCCACCCAGGCGACGCTCACGCCCGAGCAGGAATCGCAGCAGAAGCTGATGAAGGTCATGATGGTGGTGATGTTCCCGCTGATGATGTACGCCGCCCCATCGGGCCTGGCGCTCTACTTCATCACCAACTCGACGGTGGGTATCCTCGAGAACAAGTGGATCCGCCACCACATGAAGAAGCACGGGATGCTCGAGATCGAGAACATCAAAGCCGAGCGCAAGAATAAGGGCCCCGGGTTCATGGCCCGCATGATGGAAGCTGCCGACGCCCAGAAGCAGATCCGCGAGAAGGGCCCGGCGCCGATCAACCCCGCCTCCAAGCACAACCGACGCCCCAAGTAAGCGGGCAGTTTGCGAGGGCCCCGTGCCCACCGGGACCACAATCACCGCGATCAGTTCCGCATCGGGCAACGCCCCGCGAGCGTTGCTGCGCATCAGCGGGCCCGAAACGCGTGCGATCGCACAGGACCTGTTCGCGGTGAATATCGCACAGCGCGGCGCGCAGCATGCGAGGCTGTCCATCGGGCCCGTTTCGTTGCCCGTGATCCTGATGTTCTTCGCGGGCCCCAGGAGTTACACAGGAGAGGACACGCTCGAACTGCTGATGTGCGGCGGGGCGCACGCCGTCGCTCGGGTGCTCGAACGGATCCTTGACGATGATCGCGTCTCGCTCGCCCAGCCGGGGGAGTTCAGCGCCCGCGCGTACATGAACGGGCACCTGAGTCTCGCCGAGGCCGAGGGAATCGCGCTGCGGATCAGTGCACAGAACGAGGACGCGCTCCGCGCTTCCGACACGCTGCTCGACGGGCGATACGGGATCCGCTGCAACGCGTGGGTCGACGAGATCGCCGGGCTCCTCGCGCTGGTCGAAGCGGGGGTGGACTTCTCCGATCAGGAGGATGTCGTGCCCATCGCACCGTGCGAGCTGGATCGGCGACTGCGTGCAACACACGCCGAGATCCTGGGGCAATCCGGCTCGCAGGCGGGATCAGCCGTCGTGGACGATCGGCCGAGCGTTGTGCTCGTGGGACGACCCAACGCCGGCAAGAGTGCCCTCTTCAACGCACTGCTCGGGAGGCACCGCGCCGTCGTCAGCGAGCACGCCGGCACGACACGAGACGCGCTGCGCGAAACGCTGGACCTGTCCGCGGAGATCCCCGGGGCGAGCACGATCGAGTTGGTGGACCTGGCGGGGCTCGACGAGCAGGGCGTCGATGCGGTCGATCAGGAAGCGCAGCGGCTCGCTCGGGCTGTCATCACGCAGGCGGACGCCGTGCTGTGGTGTGACCCCGGCGGATGGTTCGATCAGCAGGGATTCGAGCTGCGCGGCGACACCCCGGTCGTGCGTGTGCGGACAAAGAGCGATCTCCCAACGCAGGGAGCGTGCGACCACAGCGCCCTGGCGGTCTGCGCGTTCGATCCGGCGACTCTGGGTGTGCTCCGCAGGGCCATCGCGGACGCGACGACGCAGTCCGGGGGGGCCGGCATCGGCGCGTATGTGCCCCGACACCGCAGGGCATTGAACGAAGCGGCGCGAGGGATCACGGATGCGTTGGCCCGGCTCGATCCATCCGAGGGCTCGCTGGCCCAGCCAGAGCTGATCGCGCTGGGCCTGCGTGAAGCGCTCGACGCGCTGGGCGAGCTTGTGGGTGAGGTCTCGCCCGATGATGTGATCGGACGCGTGTTTGCGACCTTCTGTGTGGGCAAATAAAGCATCCGAGCCCCGATATTCTGGGACATTCACACGGTATTCATCGCCACGGTTGCCAGCGGATTCTCAGATTCATTTCGAGACTCTGCTCATTTCATTCCTGCTGTGCTGGCTGGTGCGGCGGCATGGGTCCGGGGTGGATCATTCGTCTACATGCGTCTGCTGCGCCTCGACCGGGCTCAAAGTGTTTCCGATCTCATGGGTACGAACATGCCTCGGCGTTGTACGCCGGGAAGCAGGAGCCAGGGATGAGCATCCGACTCGGCGAACTATTGGTCCAGCAGGGCACCATCACCCCACAGCAGCAAGGCGAGATCCTTGAGATCCAGATCGGGACCGGGCGCCCCTTCGGTGTGATCGCCGAAGAACGCTTCGGGATCGATCCGTGCGACATCGAGCAGGCATGGGCGGCGCAGTACGCGATGATCGCCCAACGCATCGATCCCGGAGAACTCGAGATCGAAGACTCGGTGCTCGAGCTGATCACCAAACGCCAGGCATGGCAGTTCGGCTTCATCCCCTTCGCCCGGATCGAGGGCGAGATCCAGGTGGTCGCAGCCAGGGAGACCCTGGCGCGGGCCCTGCGATTCGCTGGATGGCGCATTCCGGAGCTGTGCACCTTCGCTATCTGCGATCTCGCGGCGCTGCGGCGTGGGCTCGAAGCCCACTATCCGCTCCCCGGCGCCGATGTCGAGCTGGTGGATCGTTTCATGAAGAAGCGTCCAGCGGCCTGATGGGGCATGCCCGGGCAGAGCGCCCACAGACAGCCAAGAACATAAAAAACGGGACCGATCGTCAGATCGGCCCCGCGCGTTTGAAGGGGTTTGTATCGAGCGGGCCAACGATTCACCCGTCTCGTGATGCCTGCTTATCGCTTGGTAGCAGTGCGTCGAGCGGCCTTTTTGGCGGTCGGGCGACGGGTTGCCTTCTTCTTGGTGGTCTTCTTGGCAGCCTTCTTCTTGGTTGCCTTTTTCTTTGTAGCCTTCTTCTTGGTGGCTTTTTTCTTCGTTGCCTTCTTGGCGGCCTTCTTCTTGGTCGCCTTCTTCTTGGTCACCTTCTTAGCGGCCTTCTTCTTGGTGGCCTTCTTCTTGGTCACCTTCTTAGCAGCCTTCTTCTTGGTTGCTTTTTTCTTGGTGGCTTTCTTCTTGGTGGCCTTCTTGGCAGCTTTTTTCCGAGTGGCTTTCTTTTTCGTCGCTTTCTTGCGGGTTGCCTTCTTTGCGACTTTCTTGCGGGTGGCTTTCTTTGCCATGTCGAGTCTCCTCGTTGGTCCAAGTGTGCTTCGATCTGAAGCCGATTGTTCACGCTGAATATCGACTCCCAACAAACGCTTGTCAAACAAACCAGAAAAGTCATCGGAGCATTCCGAATATTTTCTGCAAGATCGGCGCGATCATTGCGCCATCTCATGCACCAGCATATCGAAATTCAATCGCGCATGCACGCGCAGCGCATTGGCATGGTCGCGCCCGATCGCCGATGCGCGCGTGCCATCGGGCGACTGTTGTTGCTCGCGCGGGTTGGGTTCGGACATCGTGCGCGTGATGCTCAGCGATACCCAACAGGCGCGTGCCGGTGTTGATACCGCGCGCCGGTTCGCGATGTGATCCGGAACAACGAAGCGCAGCGTCCGTAGTCCAACTGCTTGTATCGCATATGAATGGAATTGGTTGAAGTGCGCCTGATGCGCGTTGTTTCGGTGCAGTTCGACGCGCGATCGTGGCAAGTTCGCGTGAGTTTTTCGATTGGCCGAAGCAAATTCTCGCCCGATCCCCTCCGTCTGCGCGGTCTCGCGGACAATGATCTCGCAATCGAACGCTCGTGTTGAACGCGCGGATCCAGTCCAAGGAGTTGAGATGAACCAGAAGCAAATCAGCGCGCGACACCACGGCTTTGACAACGGCCTGACCCTGGTGAGCGAACGAGTCAGCGGTGTGCAGTCCGTCTCACTGCGCTGCATGGTGCCCGCCGGAGCGGTCTTTGAAGATATCCACAATTTGGGCGCGTCGAGCGTGTGCGCAGAGATGCTCATGCGCGGTGCCGGCGGTCTCGACTCGCGTGAACAAGCCGACGCGTTCGATCGCGCGGGTGCGTTGCGTGACATCGACAACTCGATCAGGTACATGCAGTTCTCCGTCACTGCCCTCGGTCATCGGATCGCAGAAGCGATCCCCCTGCTGATGAACATGGTCCTGCGACCGCGCATGGCCGCGGACTCATTCGCGCCCGCACAGGAACTCGCGTTGCAGGGTGTCGCATCACTCGCCGACGACCCGCAGCAGCGTGCCGCGCTGGCCGCACGCGATCGTCATCTGCCCGTCCCCTACAACCGCAGCACCCTAGGCACCAGTGATGGGATCGCCTCGCTGGATCACAAGGTGCTCCGCGAATGGTGGAACGCGCAGGCGCTGCCCGGCGGATCACTGATCTCGGTCGCGGGCGATGTCGATCACGATCAGCTCATCGATCTTCTGACGCCCACGATCAGTGATTGGTCGGGCTCGATGGAGATGCCACACCCGCAGGGCGTGTCGCCGCGTGGTTATGCCCACCAGGACGACGATTCGAGCCAGGTGCAGATCATGATCGTGCACGACGCGCCGCACGAAGGCCACGCCGATTCGGTCTTCGAGAAGCTGGCCATCGCCGTGCTCTCGGGCGGGATGTCCGGGCGGCTGTTCACCGAAGTGCGCGAGAAGCGAGCGCTGTGCTACGCCGTATCGAGCGGCTACCGGGCGGACAAAGACCGCGGCGTGGTCACGAACTATGTCGGAACGACACCCGAGCGGGCACAGGAATCGCTCGATGTGCTCCATGAGCAGCTCGTGCGGATCAACACGGGCGATGTGACGCACGAGGAACTCACCCGGGCGCGGACAGGGCTCAAGAGCAGGCTGATCTTCGCGGGGGAATCAACCCGGGCCAGGGCGGGTGCCATCGCGGCGGATCAGATCAATCTCGGCCGGGTCCGCACGCTCGAGGAGATCGTGGGGGCATTGGAGGCGGTCAGTCTCGAACAGCTCAACGCGTACCTCCGACGGCGTGATCTGGGCCGGATGACCATCCAGACCCTCGGCCCCGATGCGCTCAACGCACCCGCCGGCGTCTGAGCCGACACACACGCGGGATTGTGGTGTATTCGGGCGACTTTGGACGATATGCTCGCATGGTGAAAACGCCCGAAACATCGAACATCTCGAGCCAGAACCGTGCCCAGTCGCTCGCCGCCGCCCTGGGCTGCGATCGGCCATTCCTGATCGGCATCGGGGGGTGCGGCATGTCCGCACTGGCGAGGATGATCCACGACGCGGGCCTGACCATCCGCGGCTGCGACTCGACACCCTCCCCGGTGACGGACGCGCTGAGTGAGAGCGGGATGTGCATCGGGTTCGACGAGCAACGCGATTCGATGCCCGAGGACACGCGGGTCGTGATCGCCTCGGCCGCCGTCAAGCACGACCATCCGATGATGATCGAAGCCGCCGCACGCGGCCTGAGTGTGCTGACCTACCCGGAGGCGCTGGGTGTCTGCATGCAGAGCCACACGGGCATCGCGATCGCCGGCACGCACGGCAAATCCACAACCACGGCCATGCTCGGCTGCGCCCTGACCGATGCCATGCTCAACCCATCGGTCATCGTCGGCGCGACCTGCGCCCAGCTCTCTCACGGCGCACTCCAGCCCGGAAACACACCCGTCGGGTATCGCGTCGGCAGCGAGACGATCCCCAGCGGCCCACGCATGGGCAAGCCGGGCGTGCTGCTCGCCGAGGCGTGCGAGTTCAATCGCTCGTTTCATCACCTCCGGCCGACCATCGCCTCGATCGGTTCGATCGAGGCCGACCACCTCGATATCTACGGCTCGCTCGACGCGGTCGTCGAGGCCTTCGCCGAGTTCGCCCGCCTGATCGCCCCGGCGACGGAAGGCGGCAAGCTCATCATCGCCCACGACGGGGCGCACCGACGCGAGGTGACCGCCGGAGTGACATGCGATGTCGAGACGATCGGGTTCAACCCCGCGGCCGACTGGGTTGTCTCGCACGAGCCGACGACCGGGCTCGTCTCGGTCAGGGAGCCCGACGGTCAGCTGTCGAACTGGGAACTGACCATGCCCGGCGAGCACAACGCGTTCAACTCCGCGATGGCCTTCGCCCTGGGTCGCTCCGCGGGTGCTCGGGCCGATCTGCTCGCCCAGTCGCTCGGTTCCTTCATGGGGCTCGACCGGCGACTGCAGCTGCTGGGCACCCGAGACGGCGTGCGCGTCTACGACGACTACGGGCATCACCCGACAGAGATCGACGCGACACTGCGGGCGCTCGCCCAGCGCGAGCAGCCCCGCGCGAAGGGAGGGCGATTGATCTGCGTGTTCCAGCCCCACCAGCACTCGCGCACACGCTTCTTCCTCGAAGAGTTCGCGACCAGCTTCGAGCACGCGGACATCGTGATCGTGCCGCACATCTATTTCGTGCGAGACTCCGAGATCGAGAAGCACCGTGTGAGCAGCGCCGATCTGGTCGATCGCCTGCGGGCCAAGGGTGTGCGTGCCATGCACCTCTACCCGTTCGAGGCGATCATCGAGCAGCTCGAGAATGTCTGCCGCCCGGGCGATCTGCTCGTGGTCATGGGTGCGGGCCCGGTCTGGAAGATCGGCCGCGGCTACCTGCAGGGGGGCATCGCGTGAGCACGGCATCCGATCAACTCAACATCCAGCGTGATGTGCCCATCTCAACCTGGTTCCACATCGGTGGCGGTGCCAGGCGTTTCGCGCGACCTCAGAGCGGAGAAGAGCTCCTCGCGTGCATCGAGCTCGACGATCAGCTGCGTGTGCTCGGCGAGGGTGCAAACCTGCTCGTGGGCGACGAGGGCGTCAGCGACCTTGTGCTCTCACTCCAGCAGGGGATCTTCATCGAATCGCACATCGACGCAAAGACCGGTCTGGTGCACGCTGGCGCGGGGGTTGCGCTGCCGGGCCTGATCAATCGCTGCGTGCGGCAGGGTCTCGGCGGGCTCGAGAAGCTCGCGGGCATCCCCGCGACGCTCGGCGGCGCGGTCATCATGAACGCGGGCGGCGCGTTCGGGGACATGTCCCGGTTCGTCGTGCAGGTCTCGGCGATCGACCGTGCCGGGCGCATCCACACCTTCGATCGCAACCAGATCGACTTCGGGTACCGCCAGTCGCATCTCAACCACCTGATCGTCACGGGCGCGGTATTCCAGCTCGAGCCGGGCGATCCCGCGGAGATCGCTCAATCGCGAGCCGATTGCATGGAGTACAAGGCGAAGACCCAGCCGCTGGGCGACAAGTCCGCCGGGTGCGTTTTCAAGAACCCCGTGCTGCTCGAGCCCATCGAGGATATCGGCGGCGCTTCGGAACGAGTCAGCGCCGGGATGCTCATCGATCACGCAGGATGCAAGGGTCTGAGTGTGCGCGGCGCGAGTGTTTCGCAGGTCCACGCCAACTTCATCACGACCACCCCCGATGCCAAGGCGCAGGATGTGATCGAACTCATCGAGCATGTCCGCGAAAGAGTGTTCGATCGGTACGGCGTCGCGTTGCAGAATGAGCTGGTCATCTGGACCGACACTCCGCCAATGAGCGGGGAGCGTGCGTCATGATGCGCGTGCTGGTGCTCGGCGGCGGCCCCGATTCTGAACGCGAGATCTCCATCCAGAGCGCCAAGGGGGTTCATCAGGGCTGTCTGGATGCCGGGCTCGATTCCACGCTGGAGATCGTGGAAAAACCGACACTCCGCGACATCGAATCGTGGGATTGTGATGTGGTCTTCCCGGTGCTCCACGGGGCGTTCGGCGAGGGCGGGATCCTCCAGACCATGCTCGAGCAGGCAGGGGTGGCGTTCGTCGGCTCGGGCTTCGAGGCGTCGCGCCTCGCGATGGACAAAATGGCAACCAAACTCATCGCCGCACGGCTGGGCATCGCCTCGCCCGCGGCGTGCATCTTCGATCCCTGCCGCCACCTCGCCGATCAGGAGGAAATCGAAGCGCTCCGATGCCCCTTCGAACTCCCGGTCGTGGTCAAGCCCGTTGCTGAGGGCTCGAGCGTGGGGCTGCACATCTGTCTCAATCGAGCCCAGTGGATCAAGGCATCGCAGGCCGTCGATCGCGACATCATCGAGCACCCGCATCGCGTCTACATGATCGAGCGGTTTGCAGCCGGGCGGGAGATGACCGCGTCCGTGATCGCGGACCCCAAACGGGAAACGGACCTCGTCGCAATCCCCCTGATCGAGATCACCCCCAGCGAGGGTGTCTACGACTTCGATGCGAAGTACAAACGCAGCGACACTCGCTACACAATCAACCCACAACTGCCTGATCGCGTCGCTCAGGGCATGCAGGAACACGCGCTGATGCTGTGCAGAAACCTGGGTGTGCGTCATCTGGCACGCGTGGACTTCCTGCTCAGCGATGACGGGCACTGGACCCTGCTCGAGGTCAACACCATGCCCGGCTTCACGCCGACATCGCTCCTGCCCCGCGCATCAGAGGCCTACGGGCTGCCCATGCCCGAATTCTGTGCACACCTGGTGGAGACGGCGTTGCACGATCACCGAGGATACCTCCGGGCGAGCGATACTTCTGTTTCCCAAGGATGAGCTGAGACATGGCCAAAAAGAACACCAAACGAAAAAGCACCAAACGCGACCCCGAACGCACAGCGCGGAACAAACGCGTCGCGATCGTCAGCTCGGTCATCATTCTGGGCGGCGTGGTCTTCGTCGGCGCGGGTATGGGCATCGGCGAACTCGATCGCGCGGCAGCGCGATCAATCGTCGAGGGCAACCCCGAAGTCGTCATCAGATGGGACACACTCAGCGATGGCAGCGTCTGGATGCCCCGTGAAGAGCAGGGCCGGCTCAATCTCACCGTCGCCCGAGCGGTTCAGGGCGGACGAGCCCTCTCAAGCGAACCCCTCAAAGAGGCGGTGCTCGCGATGCAGGGCAGCGGCTGGGTCAAGGGCACCCCGCAGGCGCATTGGACCAGCGACGGCCAGATCGTGATCGAAGCGTCATGGCGCATCCCCGCAGCAGCGGTCCGGGTGGGCAACCGTGAAGTCATTATCGACTGGGATCGACATGTGCTCCCACTGGACTACGCGATCAACGAGAGCAATCAGCTCTTCTTCATCAACACCGATGCCCCGCTGCCCCGCGTCGGCGAGCAGTGGGAGGGAACGGACCTGCAGGACGGGATCGCCCTGCTGCGCGAGCTGCGCGCCAACAACCTGCTCGAACAGGTCGCGGGATTCGACCTCGGACGCGGGGCTAAATCAGGCACGATCAGCATCCTGACTACCCGTGGGGCTGAGATCGTGTGGGGTGCGGGGCCCGGACGCGAGCGACCCGCCGAGAAGCCCACGGCTGTGAAGATCGAGCGTCTGCGTGTGCTCTACGAGCGAGCGGGCCTGATCGATGGCGGTGTATCCCACATCGACATCCGCGGAACTGATATCATGATTGATCGCAACCCGGGCTGATCGCCCGAGTCGAGCGACCAGATCATGTCACAGCACCACGATCCATCCCGAGCGGACGACTCCCTGCGATACGGGATGTATTCGGATGCGTCAGACGCGGATCCCGCCCAGCGAGCCCAGGATCGTGACCTCTTCGGCAACCCGCCCAGGCACCACGCCGACTGGTCGCACCGACGCGGCGAGCCACGCATCATGGCGCTGTTCTGGATGGTCTATCTGATGGGGGCGACGGTCCTGATGTTCTCGAGCATGAGCAGGGCCCACGCGATCAGTCCCGAGATCACCCGCCCCGCGGCGCGACTGATGATCCTGATCGTGATGCTGGGCATGTGCGTGCTCTGGCCCATGCTCCGGCTCTCGCAGCAGCACCCGCGCGGAAACCATGTGTGGTTCGCGCTCCGGGACGCGTTGGTGCTGTTTGTCCCGCTCCAGGCTGTCCTCTGGCCGCACATCTCAACCGTGCTCGCGCACTGGCCCATCCCGGTCGTCGCCACCCTCACCCTGCTCTCGGCATCCTGGCTGCTCCTGCTCGCGGGGGTGCTCGCGCTCGCGATGTCCTCTGTGGCACGCAGCGGAGGAGGAATGTGGCCTCGAACCATCTGGATGCTGGTCTTCGTGCTGATCGTGTTCGCTGCTCCGATCGGCGCCATCGTCGGCACCACGCAGGTCCCTGTTGGGGTGGATCATCCACGCATTGGCTGGCTGCTGAGCCCAATCACCGGCGTGCTCGAAGTCGTGCGGGATCGTGACGAACTGGGCATGCCAGCACGGATCTTTCAGCAGCAAACCCGCATGATTCTCGCGATCGGCTGCGTCGGGCTGGCGTTGCTTCTGATCGCCAGAGCCCTTGAGGTGGCCCGCGCACGCGTTCGTGCTTAGAATATGGTCTGCGCCCCGGCCGAGCCGCCCAGCGCGCTCGCAAGGAATCAGACGGGAGTCAGTCATGGATGTCATCACCGCCGCGGAGAAGGAAAAACTCAAGGCGCGCATGAACGCGTTGATCGCGAACCGTTCGGTGATCAGCGAGCGGATCGCCGAGGCCAGGGCGCTGGGCGATCTCAAGGAGAACGCCGAGTACCACGCCGCGCGTGAGCTGCAGGGCATGGAAGAAGCGGAGATCAAGCGGCTCGAAGAGCGCTTGGCGAGCGCCCAGGTTGTTGATGAGACCAAAACCGCCGACGGTGTCGTCTTCATCGGCTCCACGGTCAAGCTCCGCGAAGAGGGTGACGACGAGATCGAGGTCTACCGGCTCGTGGGTGAATCCTCGGGCAGCGATGACCCCGACATCATCGAGGTGACCGCGACGAGCCCTATGGGCGAGGCACTGATGAAGGCCAGGGTGGGCGAGATCGTCCGCGTGAACGCCCCGCGAGGCGTCAAACGCTTCGAGATCCTTGAAATCGTCTGATACGACCGATCAGCGACTGAAAATCAAATCCGGCGCGTCCCAACCAGTGTCAGGACGCGTCTGTTTTTTCGGTACTGTCTGGTATCATGCGCCCGTATCGCCCCGCACTCTCTGAGAGGATCATCATGCTCACCCAACCGCTCCAGTCGTCCGCCGCAAAGGGAAAGACCACCGGCCGATACCGCCGTCGAAGCATCGTTCCCGCGATGCTGCTCCTTGGCGCATCCACACTCACGCTCGCCGGCTGCGGCACTTCATCCTGGTCGCAGCAGCACCGTGAGACACGGACCATGATCGTCCCGCACATCGCCGGCAGCGCCCTGAGCATCGAGAACGCGAACGGTGCCATCGAAGCCATCTCCCGAGACCGGGCGGATGTGAGCATCGAGGTCGTGCTCTACGGCCGCGATCTCGAACGCCTTCAGTTTGCCAATGTCCACGCAGACCGGGCCGGGGATGACACCCTGCGGGTCTGGGTCGAATGGCCCGGCGGCAAGCGACAGAACCACGAGGGTTCGGCCATCTCGATCAATCTCCCCGACGCTCAGGGTGTGCACGCACGCAGTTCCAACGGGCGCATCACGATCGCAGGGCTCAGCGGGCACGCGGATCTCCAGTCGAGCAACGGGGCAATCACCGTTGATACACACGACGGGAGCGTCCACGCGGTCACCAGCAACGGGGCCCTGCAGGCCGAACGCGTGAGCGGCGAGATCGAGATGTACTCGAGCAACGCGAGGATCACGATCACCGACGCGTTCGGCCCCATCCGCGCCGAGAGTTCCAACGCCAACGCCTATGTCTCGACCACGGCGGGCAACTCGGGGCCGATCCGTGTGCTGACATCCAACGGCAGCGTCACCCTCGATCTCGGTGATGGTTTCGAAGGGGTTCTCAAGTGCGACACCTCCAACGGCAAGGTGCGTGTGAGCAATCTTGAATCGGCACGCCTCATCGAGTCCTCGAGCCGCAGTGTGGAACTGAGGATCGGGGCGAGCGAGGAGATCTCCGCGGTCAGAACAAGCAACGGCTCGGTCCGCGTCCAGGGGCGCTGACCGAGCCGTCGTGTCATTGCGTTAACGAATCACAGGGGCGGCTGTCGATCAGTCGTCCTTTTTCGTCGCCTCGATCAGTGCCTTGACCGCAGCGGGGAGCTCGAACACGCTGTCATCGATCTCGTCGTAGGACACCGTCTTGATCTCGAACTCGATCTTGGTCGGGCCGACCTGCTGCGTGATCTTGGTGGGCTGAAGGAAGCCGGCCATGTCCTGGTACCCACGGATGTAGGTCATGGTCTTGGTCGGGCCCATGGGTGAGGGCACGGTCGCTTCAGATCCGATGAGCAGGCCCGACTCGACACCGTAGAACTCGATCGTTTCTTCGCCGTCCTCGTCGAGGAGTCGGATCTTGTGCGCCTTGGAGCCATCGAAATCGATCTCGCCCTTGTACTCGATCGTTGGGTACTCCGTCTTGTAGTTCAGTCGCGATGCGATGTTCGCCTCATCCTTGATCGCCTTGGTCTCCTCTTCCGGCAGCAGCCGTGGCCCGTTCATCGCATCGCTCGACCACGCCACCCCGTCGCTGTAGCCCTGGCGCTGCTCACCCATCCCCGGGAGGGTGAGCACGAGCAGGAACTTGTCTGGTGACTTGACATAGCTCTGGATGGTCCCGGTCAGCCCCGCCATGGGGACCGAGAGTGTGCCGGTCTGCTTGACATACTTGGCGTTCTCGATCAGCTCGCGCCCACCGACCTTCTCGAACGAGGTCTCGATGATCTCGATCGCCTTGGCATCCTGCGTATCGCTCATGACCGCGATGCTGCTGGTCCCACCAGCGCTGAGGGCGGGGGTGATCCCCGCGAGGGTCAAGAGCGAGAGGGCGAGGACAGCAGACTTTGTAGCGTTCTTGCGTTTCATTCCGTATTCCTTCATCGTGATGCATGCTTTGAGCATGCCGGTTCTCATTCACTGTAGATTCGCCGCAGCCGAACACTCAGCGGGCGATCGCATTCCCCGCGATCCATTCCATCGCGGCGCGTTGCGTGGTATCGATACCCATGAGCAGATCCTCACGGGTGAGTCCGACCTCGACATCGGGGACGACGCCCCCGTGCTCCATCCGGGCACCGGTTGAGGTCACAAAGTCGGCGATCGCGTGCAGCAGCACATCGCCAGAGGGCAGTTTATCCATCCCCGCGGGCAGCGCCATGCCCGCGCTGCGTGTGCCGAAGACCTCGACACGCCCGATCGACTGGAGCCCGCCGGCGAACACCTCGCTGGTGCTGGCGCTGCCGCCGTCCTGCAGGATCGCGATCGGTCCGCTGAACGGTTTGAGCGGCTCGCCCCATGTGGTCACGATCACCGGCTCGATATTGAACTGAAGCTCAGCACCCCGCATCGTCATTGTGCCCAGCGATGCTTTCTCTGAGACAAGGAATCGACCGAGCGAGGATGAGAGCGCGCCGACACCACCGGGGTTGCCGCGCAGGTCGATGATGATTCCGTCGCAGTCGCGAAGCTCGTACATCGCACGCTCGAACCTGGGGGCGATCGGGATCATCCAGATGTTGAAACGGATGATGCCGATGTCGGATTCCGTGCCCTGCTCGTCGGTGAAAGAAACCCGGGACCATTCCAGATGGGTGCTCAGCGGTGGGAGGTTGCCGAACTTCACAAACTCGCCGGGCATGGGTTCCCGTTCGATTTCCAGATCGACGGCGCGATCGGTCCCGTCGAGGAAGGTCAGTTCGATCGAGCTGCCTTCGCGGCCCTGCAGGCGATCTTTGAGCATGGAGACCGCGGTCAGCTCCATGTCCTGCTCGCCCAGGGCTTCGCGGAGTTGATCGAGCAACTCGTCCACATCACGGTCGCGGATGCCCTGCAGCACCCAGCCGGTCTTCACGCCCGCCTGATCCGCGGGGCTGCTCTCTCGCACGCTGCTGACCACCGCGCGTCCGTCGAGGATGCGCAGGTCGATGCCGGTGTCACCGTCGCCGTTATCGTCGCGGTTGTCCCGGGGCACGAGCACATCAATCTCACGGTATCCATCCTCATTCATCTCCCCCGCATTCGTATCAGCCGTGGGGATCGCTTCGTGATCGCGGTTCACCGCGTCTCGCTGTGGTTCGGGGTCCGCCGCGGAAGCGGGGATGATCGCGAAGTGCGACTGCCCGAGCCGGCCGAGCATCTCCTGTATGATGCCCTGCGCCTCACGCCTGGTCATAGCCTGCGCGGCCTGCGGACGCAGCTCATCGCGGACCGCGATCCAGTCCACGCCGTTGAAGGTGGTGTCGAAATGGGTCTCATAGACAATCTGCCAAGCCGCGTCAAAGTCTGCGAGCGCCTCGGCCTCGGTGATCTGTCGCGTGGTCATTCCCGCGGCGGTCGTCTGCTCTGCCTGCCGGGTGGTCGAGGAGGAACAGCCCAGCGGCATCGAAGCCGCGAGCACCAGCGTGCCGATGCTCAGGAGTCGTGAGATGGATGTGATCGGATCATTCGTCAATGGGTGCTCCTCCACGAAAAACACGCTCGAGCGCGAGCGGTGGTTGTAGAGAAGTATATATTGCCCAAAGCCGCCGGGGTTTCACCCATTGGACACACGCTCGGACAGCGAGCCCGGCCCGATCAGCATCCGTGCATGGTCTGGTAGACCCGCACGCACCAATCGGGGCTGTGCCGGTGCAATCGGCGAAGGGCCCGCGTTTTCAGTGCGTAATACAAGGCGGTCCCGCCCTGAACAAGAATCGCGACCGCGATCATCCCGGCGTACAGCATCGCCTTTGCCAGCCGCTCGAGGCTGGCCATATCGTCGAGCATGCCCGTGAGTTCGGGGGTGCTCTGGAGCAGCGGGTCGGACTGCATGGCGGATTCGACCATCGAGCCGCCGGGGCTGGCGATCAGCATGAAGACCGCGTACCCGGTCAGCGAAAACCCGAGCACAAGCTGATTGATCGCAAGCTTGCGGGGGGCTGTTGTCTCCAGCGACAGCAGCCTGCGCCGCAGCGTGAGCTCGCGTGTGCCGATTCCCGCGATCACGACGCAGAATACAAGCATCGGGAGATTCCCCAAGGCAAACGGCAGCGAGCACGCGCCGGCGAGCAGCGTCGTCCATCCCGAAAACTTGGCATAGCCCGCTGCTCGTTCGATTGGCTGAGCACGCTTGGTGATCTGTCGCAACTGATCGAAGTGCGCATCGCTCATGGGCGATCGTGTCCCCGGGTGTACCCGCTCGTCCGCATCGGTGGGCTGAGCGCCGATCAACTGAAGCGAAGGCGAGGGTTCGGATGACGGGACGGGCATCGAGCTCATGCACCCTTTATCGTGCATCGGACCCGACCGATTCGCTGTGCACGCACGGGAAGCGTCTGATCGACTTTCGGTGCCTTGCCCATATCGAGCAGTCCGAAACGCCCGTCCGAGAACCGCCGACGCAGCATGCGCAGCGCCATGAAAAATCCGCCCCTTGCGGGGCGGATCGAAATGCACATTCTGCGATAGATCAGCGGCGACGGCGTGTGAAGCACAGGCCGGCGGCACCGAGCAGCGCCATCGAACCCGGTGCGGGGACGGGCGGCGCGATGTCAAGCGAGATGGAATCGCCCGACAGGAGGTAGATCGTTGCCTGAGGTGCGTTGCCCTCGAAGTCATACTCAGATACATCGAGCATCGCGAAGAAGAACTTGGACGACTCGGCGGTTTCGAATGATTCGTTGAAGTCGAAGGTCAGGATATCGCCATCGAAGCTGCGAGCAGCAATCGAGGGGCCCTGATCGCCGAATCCCGGCTCGTTGCGGTACTCAACCCGTGTCTCGAGGCCATTAAAGCCAGTGATCTCGATGTGCGAGACCTGGCCTGTGAGGGCCGCGTTGGCTTCCATGATGCGGAAGTTGAATGTCAGGTTGCCTGTCTGGTTCGAGCGGACCACACGCGTCATCAGCGTGGCCTCGTAAAGCGGATCGACAGAGCCGCCCTCGACCCCTCCGACCGAGAAGTTCTGCAGGTAGTCGAACTCGATCGTGCCGATGAGTTCGGACATCACGCTGTTGGTAATTCCGCTCAATCCTGCGGTGAAATCGCCCGGTGCGAGCTCAACGACAGGGCCTGCATACGACATGCTTGTGCATGCTGCGGCCACAAGTGCGCCGATTGAAAGATGTGCATTCATGACAGTCTCCTCTGGTGTAGCTTTTGGGCTTTCCCCAGTAGTGAAAACCTACACCAGCACAGCAAAGGTGCCAGTCATCTGACACTTTTTCTTACAGGACCCGCCCAGCCCGATTCCAGGCGTTGAATCGATAGAAAAACCGCCCACAACGGGCGGTTTGGGAGTTCAAAGATGTGAACCGATCAACGGCGACGACGGCTGGCCAGGAGCCCTGCACCGCTGAGCAGCATCAGGCCGCCGGGGGTGGGGACGCCCGCGGTGGCGCTGTCAACCATCAGGCTGACCGACTGGCCCGATTCGAGGTAGATCGTGGCGACCGCCGAGTCCTCGAAGAAGGTATCGGTGTTGACCATCGCGAAGAAGTAGCGGGAGTCAGCGTTGGTATCAAGACCGGTATCAAACCCGAAGTTGATGATGTCGCCCAGGACGCCGCGTTCAGCGGTGTAAGGTCCCTCGACACCGGGTGATGTGAGCTCGTTGCGGAACTCCACACGGGTATGGAATCCTTCAAATCCGCTGACCTCGATGTGCGAGATCCGACCATCGAGTTCGCCGTTGGCGTCGAGGATCCGGTAGTTGAAGTGCAGGTTGCCCGTCATGCTCGAGCGAACGACGCGGGTCATGAGCGTGGCTTCGAAGAGCGGCGACCCGCCCCGACCGGAATCGAAGATCGAAAAGTCGATGTGCTTGTCCGATTCAGCCGTGCCGATCAGCTCTGAGAACTCGCTGTTCTTGATGCCGCTGAGGCCGCTGTGGAACTGGCTGGGTGCAAGATCAACGACTGCGCCCGCCTGGGCTGCTGTACCGACTGCGAGAACCGCTGTCACCGCGATGTGATGAAGGGTGTTCATACTGACTCTCCTCTTCAGATTTGCCGTAAACACATTGGCTACAGAAACATACAGCCATTTCGCATGCCGGCAACCAAAGGGTCGAGCTCGCAACCCAAAAACAGGGGGATTCGAAGATTCCCCGCAGTTTCAGCCCAAACCTGGCGAAGTTATGTGCCTCAGTTCAGCACATTTTTCTCGCTCGGGTGTATCGAGGGTCGGATATTTGTATCGCTGCGGTTTCAGTGCGTGCTTCCGGCTGGATCAGCTCTGGAAACCCGCCGATAGCGTCTACACTCGCAGAACAACGGCCCATGTTTGGGCACAGGGAGGGTTATCGGATGAAGGGCATGATTCTCGCAGGTGGGCTCGGGACGCGGCTGCGCCCCATGACGCTCGTGACCAACAAGCACCTGCTGCCGGTCTATCACCAGCCGATGGTCTACTACCCCATTCAGTGCCTGGTCAACGCGGGCATCACCGAGATCATGATCGTCACCGGCGAAGAGAACGCCGGCGACTTCATCAAGCTGCTCCGCAACGGCAGGGCCCTCGGGCTTACCCGCATCGAGTACGCGTTTCAAGTCGGCGAGGGCGGCATCGCCGATGCCCTCAAGCTCGGAAAGCACTTCGTCGGCGACGACAAGGTGTGTGTCATCCTGGGCGACAACATCATCGAGCACAACATCAACGACGCCGTCGCGGATTTCCGCAACCAGCCCGACGGGGCCAAGATCCTGCTCAAGGAAGTCCACGACCCGCACCGCTTCGGTGTCGTGGCCTTCGACGGATCGGGCGAGATCACCGAGATCATCGAGAAGCCCAAGGACCCGCCAAGCAATATGGCCGTCACCGGGCTCTATATGTACGACCACGATGTCTTCAACATCTGCGAGACCCTCAAGCCCAGCGCACGCGGCGAGCTCGAGATCACCGATGTCAACAACGAGTACCTCCGCCGCGGCAACCTGACCTGGGCACAGCTCGAGGGCTGGTGGACCGACGCGGGCACGATCGAATCACTGCATCGCGCCACGAACCTTGTCGCTGAGACCGGTGCCAACAAAGTCAACGGCAAGATGCCCGCGCACGCCTGAGAGGGACAGAAGTCATGGGACAAACCATCCTCGTCACCGGCGGTGCCGGCTTCATCGGCTCCAACCTCGTTCGCTTCATTCTCGAGAACCGTCCCGACGATCGTGTGATCAACCTCGACGGGCTGACCTACGCGGGCAACCTCGAATCACTCGCCGATCTCGCCGACGACCCGCGATACGAGTTCGTCCATTGCGATATCAACGACAGCGCCAAGCTCGACGAGGTCATGCCCCGCGTCGACTGCGTGCTACACCTGGCCGCCGAGTCGCATGTCGATCGCTCCATCCACGATCCGTCGCTGTTCCTGCGGACAAACATCATCGGCACCCAGGCCCTGCTCGATGCGTTCAGGAAGCACAAGGGCAAGGACGGACGCTTCGTCTATGTCTCCACCGACGAGGTGTATGGCGAGCTCCCGCTCGACGACAAGTCGCAGCTCTTCACCGAGCAGACGCCGCTCAAGCCCAACTCGCCCTACGCTGTCTCCAAGACCGGCGGCGACATGCTCGCCCGCGCCTACTGGCACACCTACGGGCTCGATGTCTGCATCACCCGCTGCTCGAACAACTTCGGCCCGTACCAGTTCCCCGAAAAGGTCATCCCGCTCTTCGTCAACAACCTTATCGAGGGCAAGAGCGTCCCGCTCTATGGCGACGGCTCCAACATCCGCGATTGGCTGCATGTGCTCGACCATTGCGAAGCGATCTGCCGGGTGCTCGATGATGGCAGGAGTGGGGAGGCCTACAACATCGGGGGCAACAACGAACGCTCGAACCTCGAACTGACCAAGATGCTCATCGAGTTGTGCGACCGCGACGAGAGCGCCATCGAGCGCGTCCCGGATCGCCTCGGTCACGACAAGCGATATGCCATCGATGCGAGCAAGATCAGAGATGAGCTTGGATGGGTGCCCACACGCTCGGCATGGCCCGAAGCGCTCGAAGAAACAGTTCAGTGGTACAAGGACAACCGGGCCTGGTGCGACCATGTCCGCAGCGGCGAGTACCGCCGCTTCTACGAGCAGAACTACGCCGCCCGCTCCTGAAATCACCGTTCCATCCGAATGCACTCTCCCCCGTGCCGTTTCATGCGGTTGCGGGGCTTTTCTTGTGGGTTGTGTCGCGGATCGCAGACATTGAGTCTAAAACGGACAAAGAAATCTGCTGAGTTTGTTGACCGTTGTGGGTAAATCGGTATGATTTGTGCTGTCCTGCCGGATTTATTCCTTTTTGGCCAGAATTTCTTCGGCTAAACAGGCAAGGATATCCGAAATGGGTATCTTGGCGAAAGAGGCCAGCAGCCGCAAGGCACGCGCACACGAGTCACCCAGCAGATGAGGGTTCCAACTGTGAAACAATCCGCAGAGTCAAAAGCAGGAAGCGCAGGTTCGATTGCCCCAGGCAAAGACGGGCTCGAAGCGTTTGTCTATGACGACAACATCGTTCGCAAGTTCGCCTGGGCGACCGTGATCTGGGGCATCGTGGCGTTTCTCGTCGGTGTCGTCATCGCCATTCAGCTGGCTTACCCGCAGGCGGGGTTCGGGATCTCGTTCCTGAGCTTCGGGCGTCTGCGTCCGCTGCACACCAACGCCGCGATCTTCGCATTCGCAGGCAACGGCATCTTCGCGGCGATCTATTACAGCACGCAGCGGCTGTGCAAATGCCGGATGTACTCGGATCTGCTCAGCAAGCTCCACTTCTGGGGCTGGCAGTTGATCATCGTGTCCGCAGCCCTGACCCTTCCTCTGGGCATCACCCAGGGCAAGGAGTACGCCGAGCTCGAGTGGCCCATCGATATCGCCATCGCGGTCGTCTGGCTCGTGTTCTTCGGCGGCAACTTCCTGATGACGCTGATCCACCGGCGCGAACGCCACATCTATGTCGCCCTCTGGTTCTACATCGCCACCATCGTCACCGTCACGATGCTGCATGTCTTCAATAACCTCTGGATCCCCGCCGGCCTGGTCTATCTCTTCCAGCACGGCGAGATGCCCTCCGCGGAACTGGCGCTCAAGTCCTACCCGGTCTACGCGGGCGTGCAAGACGCGATGATGCAGTGGTGGTACGGGCACAACGCCGTGGCCTTCTTCCTGACCACCCCCTTCCTCGGGCTGATGTACTACTTCCTGCCCAAAGCCGCCGAGCGCCCGGTGTTCAGCTACAAGCTGTCCATCATCCACTTCTGGTCGCTCGTCTTCATCTACATCTGGGCCGGCCCGCACCACCTGCACTACACATCGCTGCCCGAGTGGGCTTCGACGCTGGGCATGGTCTTCTCCGTCATGCTCTGGATGCCCAGTTGGGGCGGCATGATCAATGGCCTGCTCACGCTGCGTGGCGCGTGGGATCGTGTCGCGTCTGATCCGATCCTCAAGTTCTTTGTGGTTGGCGTCACCTTCTACGGCATGTCGACCTTCGAGGGCCCGCTGCTCTCCGTCAAGGCCGTCAACTCGCTGAGCCACTACACCGACTGGACCATCGCCCATGTGCACTCTGGCGTGCTGGGATGGAACGGGTTCATGACCTTCGGCATGCTCTACTGGATGATGCCCCGCCTGTTCCAGACCAAGCTGCACAGCAAGAAACTCTGTGCCGCTCACTTCTGGTTCGGCACGATCGGCATGGTGCTCTACATCCTCGCGATCTACAGCGCGGGCATCACGCAGGGCCTCATGTGGCGTGCGTTCGATGAGTCGGGTCGCCTGAGCTACCCCGCGTTCATCGAGACCGTCACCGTGCTGCTCCCGATGTACTGGATCCGAGTTGTCGGCGGCTTGTTGTACCTGACCGGCGCGATCATCGGGCTCTACAACCTCTATCGCACCTGGCAGACACGCCCAGCCAAGTACGAGGAGACCGTCCACTACGCCGCGCCGCTGAGCAAGGGGCCGATCGTGGATCCAAAGGGCAAGGATCGCCTTCACGCCAACACAGCGCTCGGTGTTGCCGGCGATAAGGTCCTGCAAGGCAGCTGGCACCGCTCGCTCGAGCGTAAGCCCGTGAAGTTCACCATCTGGGTGCTCATCGGCGTGGCGATCGGTTCGCTCGTCGAAGCGGTCCCCATGTTCATGGTGTCGTCCAATGTGCCCACCATCACCACGGTCGAGCCCTACACGCCGCTCGAACTCGCCGGACGCGATATCTACATCGCCGAGGGCTGCTACAACTGCCACTCGCAGATGATCCGTCCGTTCCTCTGGGAGACCATGCGCTACGGCGAATACTCCAAGCCCGGCGAGTTCGTCTACGACCACCCGTTCCAGTGGGGCTCACGCCGCATCGGCCCGGACCTGGCGCGAGAGGGCGGCCTGCGTGACCACAACTGGCACTACCGCCACTTCAGGAACCCGCGCGATGTGAGCGACAAATCGATCATGCCCGCGTACCCGTGGCTGCTTGCCCAGACCATCAACTTCGATGAGATTCAGCCACGCGTCGATTCGATGGCGCTGCTGGGTGTGCCTTACGGCGACATGCTGCTCGACAACAACGCCGTCGCTGACGCCCGGCAGCAGGCCTTGGACATCGCGGTCGAGCTCGAGTCACTGGGCGGACCGTCCTATACCGAGACGAATGACAAGAAGGTGATCGCGCTGATCGCGTACATGCAGCGATTGGGCACCGACATCAGAAAGCCCGAGCCCAAGGCCCCGGCGATGGGAGGTGAGTGATGAGTATGACCGAGATCGTCTCCTTCCTCGATCTGTCTGTGTACCCGAGTGTCGCGCTCGTCTTCTTCCTCGTCGCGTTCATCGCGATCCTCTGGAGGGTCATGACGCGCCCGCAGCAGGAGATCGACGAGGCAGCCAGCATCGTGCTTCACGACGACGAGGTCGTTGCGCCGCGCTACTCGATCAAGAACAACACCGAATCCCAAAGTGCCGACAAGGGGGTAAGCCATGTCTGAGAACGAAAAATCACCGCTCGGCCCGCTCGAGGAGCACACCGATGAGCTTCTCGATCACAACTACGACGGGATTCAGGAGTACGACAACCCCATCCCGGGCTGGTGGCACCTGATCTTCCTCGGATCCATTGTGTTCTCGGTGTGCTATGTGGTCGTGATGCACCTCACGCCCATCGTTCCCGACCGTGAGACCCGTTGGGCCAACGCGGTCGCCGCAGCCGAAGAGGCGCAGTTCGGACCGCTCAAGGACATGCCGCTGAGCCAGGACAAGATCCTCGCCGTCATGGGCAATGAGAAGTGGAAATCCGCTGGCGAATCGATCTTCAAGGGCACCTGCGCGGTGTGTCACGGCGATCAGGCCGAGGGCAAGGAGGGGCTCGGGCTCAACCTGACCGACGAGAAGTACCTGAACATCGATTCACTGATGGGCATCTACAACATCGTCAAGGAAGGGTCACCCAACAAAAAGATGCCCCCGCAGGTCCAGTTCAGCGAGAACGAGATCGTCATGGTCGCTGGCTATGTCGCGTCGCTGCGGGGCACCAATGTGCCCGGCCCCGAGAGCCAGATGATCGGAGAAGAGATCCCGCCGTTCCCCCAGCCAGAGCTCCCCGAGAGCGACGGCTGATCAGGCGGCACGCACGCAACGCGTCGGTTCACTTTGTACGCTCGCAGGCAATGGGGTGAACTCGCCGGGAGGCATGCACGATGTCGGAACAGGAATCACTTCTCGCACCAAAGGAGCGCGTGCTGTCGACCCTCAACCCCGACGGCTCGCGGCGGTGGCTCAGGCCCCGCCCATCGCCGGGGACCTTCCTCACTGCGCGTCGGATCGTCGCGTATCTGCTGATCATCGTGTTCTCGGCGATTCCCTGGATCACGATCAATGGCAAGCCCGCGATCCTGCTCAATGTGGTGGAACGAAAGTTCACCCTCTTCGGCAAGACCTTCCTCCCGACCGATACGCTGCTGCTGGCGCTGCTGCTGATCATCGTGTTCATCACGGTCTTCCTCGTCACTGCACTCTTCGGACGCGTCTGGTGCGGCTGGGCCTGCCCGCAGACGGTCTACCTCGAGTTTCTCTACCGCCCGATCGAGTTCCTCCTCGAGGGTACCCCGGGCAAGAAGAAACCCCGCTCGTTCGTCGGGCTCCGCAAGGTTGTGCGCATCGTCATCTACTTCGTGATCTCGCTGCACCTGTCGCAGACCTTCATCTCGTACTTCGTCGGCGCGCACAATCTCGCGGACTGGATCTGGGGATCGCCCACGGAGCACCCGGCCGCGTTCATCATCGTTGCGGTAACGACCGGGCTGATGATGTTCGATTTCACCTACTTCCGCGAGCAGGTGTGCTGCGTGGTGTGCCCCTACGCCCGCATGCAGAGCGCCCTGCTCGACAAGGATTCACTGATCGTCACCTACGACAAGAACCGGGGTGAGCCAAGGGGCAAGAAACGCAAGCACTCGGGCGATGTTGAGCTGCCCGTGCTTGGCGACTGCATCGACTGCACGATGTGCGTGCAGACCTGCCCGACGGGCATCGACATCCGCGACGGGCTCCAACTCGAGTGCATCGGGTGCGCCCAGTGCATCGACGCCTGCAACACGGTGATGGACAAAATCGGGCGAGCTCCCAACCTGATCAAATACTCGTCGGAGCGGGTGATCGAGGGCGGCAAGGCCCACCTCGTCCGCCCACGCATCATCATCTATCCGCTGATCCTGCTCGTCCTGACCAGCGCGTTCGTATTCATGCTCCGCACCAAGGCGCCCGCCGATGTGCTCTTCATCCGCGGCCAGGGCAGCCCATTCACGACCGTGGTCGAGAATCGGGAAGTCAGCAACTCCGTGCGTGTCCGCGTGACAAACCGGACCGAGGGTCAGATGACCTATGTCGCAGAGTTGATCGCGCCCGACGGAGCCCGGATCGAGGGGTTCACGCCGATCAAGCTCGAAGCCAGCGCGACGGCCTCGAGCAACTTCCTGATCATCGCACCCTTCTCGGCGTTCTCGGGCGGCGAGTCGGAGGCGATCATCCGCATCTCCGAGGAATCGGGCTCGTTCATGATCGAGAAACCCTTTAAACTGCTCGGGCCCATGACCATGCCGCAGCAGCAGGAGGCCCAGCCGTGACCCATCGTGACCCACCGCGCAAGCGCGGCTATTTCAATCTGGGCAAGCACTGGCCCTATGTCATCGTGCTCATGCTCCTCGCGCACGCGTCGCTGATGATCGGGACCATCGTCTATGTCAGCTCGAAACGCGATACCTATGTTGATCCGCAGTACTACGCCAAGTCGATCGATTGGGACAATCAGCGTGAGATGAAGGAAGCCGCGGAGAACGAGGGCTGGCAGATCACCCTGCGGACCGGATTCATCGCAAACGACCCCAACCAGCGAAGCGTTGAGCTGGAACTGCTCGACATCAACGGCAACCCCATCGACGACGCCCTGATCGAACTGGTGTGCTACCACCCCGCCCAGCTCGCGGATCGCCTCGATGCGGTCATGACGCACGATGAAGCGGGGACCTATTCGCGCACACTGCCTATCGATCGCCCGGGCATCTGGCTCGCAGAACTGACCATCCAACGACAGGGCGTGCGGGCGCTGCTGACCAAAGACCTCGATGTGATCTCTGTTCCCCACGCGGTGACCCCATAAGGACCATGATGCTCGAATCGAGTGACATGCCGACCATGCTGCCGCTGATGATCGCGGTGCTCAGCGCCTCGCTGCTGGGGTCGCTGCACTGCGCCGGGATGTGCGGCGGGCTCATGTTCTTCGCGTTGGGATCGGATCGTGAGACCACGGGGCGTGCCCGCAGCAGACTCCAGTACGCCTACCACGGCGGACGCATGCTGACCTACGCCTTGCTCGGCATCTCCGCGGGCGCGATCGGCCAGGCGATCGATTTCGGCGGCTCCTATCTGGGCCTGCAACGCGCCGCGGCGGTCTTCGCCGGTGTCATGATGATCGGCTTCGGCCTTATCACCCTCGCGCGTCTGCGGGGCATCAGGGTCGCGCATGTCAGGGTCCCCGGCCCGCTGCGCCGGGGCGTCGAACGGGCCCAGCGCGCCGCGTTCGCGTTGACCCCCATCAAGCGGGCCCTGAGCATCGGGCTGCTCACCACGCTGCTCCCCTGCGGTTGGCTCTACGCCTACGCCTTCATCGCCGCGGGCACGGCATCGCCCTTCTGGGGTGGGGTCACCATGATCGTCTTCTGGGCCGGGACACTGCCGGTGATGGTCTCGTTGGGCGCCGGGATTCAGTTCCTCTCGGGTCGTCTCAATCGCAAACTCCCCTACATCACCGCCGGTGCGGTGGTCGTCGTCGGGCTGATGACCGCGACGGGCCGCGTGCACGCACCCGAGATGAGCCGTGAGAATCTTGGCATCAGCGAGAACGCAAACACCGTCCCCGGTATCGATGATGTGCACTGTCCCCTGTGCGAGCCGGCGGAGACCGCCGCTGATGGGGGCTGATCATGACCAGCGCGTACAGCGGGCGTAGCGTTGAGGCGATGACGGGTGTTGATCGCCAGACCGAGACTCAAGTGCTGTGTGCGCACTGCGACCTGCCCGTGCCCAGGGGGCTCATCGACCCCGAAGCAAAGCAGCAGTTCTGCTGCGGCGGGTGTGAAACCGTCTTCAATGTCCTCCACGGCGCAGGGCTCGACGGGTACTACTCCATCCGCGACGCGGTCAGCAGCGATGCCCAGCCCGCGGCAAGCAGCAACGCGAGCTATGAGGAACTCGACGACCCCGCGTTCCAGAACGCGTGCGTGACCAATCTGCCCGGCGGACAGTGCGAGACCGAGCTGCTGCTCGAGGGGATGCACTGCGCCGCCTGCGTCTGGCTCATCGAGCGATTGCCCCGCGTGTGCCCGGGGGTCATCGAGTCACGGGCGAACATCCGAACCCGCAGCGCCGTTGTCCGCTACGCACCCGATCAGGTTCCGCTTTCGTCGGTGGCGCGGGCACTCGACAGGCTGGGCTATGCCGCACATCCCGCCCGCGGTGCCGACGCACGCGAGGCCCGCAAACGCGAGGACCGCCGGTTCCTCATCCGCGTCGGAGTTGCCGGCGCTATCGCGGGCAATGTCATGCTCCTGGCGATCGCGCTCTACGGCGGCGCACTCGGCGGCATCGAGCCGTTCTGGGAGCACACACTCCGCTACTACTCGATGGGGCTGGGCCTGCTGGCGCTGCTCTGGCCCGGGCGGGTGTTCTTTATCGGCGCCATCGCGGCGCTGCGAACTCGCACCGCGCACCTCGATATCCCCATCGCCCTGGCGCTGGCGGTGGGGGGGCTCTGGGGGAGCTACAACACCCTGACCCGTTCGGGCGAGATCTATTTCGATTCACTCGCGGTGCTGGTGTTCCTGTTGCTTGTGGGGCGGTGGGTGCAGCACCGACAACAACGCGGTGCCGCCGATCAGGTCGAGCTCATGCTCACGCTCACGCCCACGAGCGCCCAGCGTCTGCTCGACGACGGCAGCACCAGGCGCGTCCCAATAGAAGCCGTCGAGGTCGGCATGCGCGTGCAGGTCGACGCGGGCGGCTCGATCCCAGTCGACGGCGTCATCGACCATGGCACCACCCAGATCGACAACGCGCTGCTGACCGGCGAGTCCCGGCCAGTCTCATGCAGCGTGGGCGACACGGTCATCGCTGGGGCCACCAACCTTGGCTCGCCCATCGTCGTGACCGTCGCTGCGGTGGGCGAGTCGACGCGGGCTGCCAAGCTCATGGCGCTGGTCGCTTCGGCAACCGCTGACAAGGCCCCGATCGTGCAGTTCGCCGATCGTGTTGCGGCCCGGTTCGTTGTCGCGGTGATCACGCTCGCCGTTCTGACCTTCACGATCTGGACGCTGCGTGCCGATCTGCGCACGGGCATCGAGTTCGCCACCGCCCTGCTCATCGTCACCTGCCCGTGCGCGCTTGGGCTCTCAACACCCATGGCGATGTCGATCGCGCTGGGGCGAGCCGCGAAGAAGGGCATCCTGATCAAGTCCGCGGCCGCGATCGAGGCGATGAGCAACCCACGAGCGACACGCGGCGTCATGATCCTCGACAAAACGGGAACCCTCACGCAGGGCCGCACCCGCGTCGTGCGGTCCCGGTGCGACGAAGGGCTCCTGCTCGCGGCCGCCGCGATCGAAGCACACTCGAACCACCCGCTCGCACGGGCGATCGTGGACCACGCGGGCGACACGCCGATCCCGCGCGCAGACGACATCACACAGACCCCCGGTGCAGGAATCGAGGGTCGGGTGAACAATCGTCGCGTGTGGGTCGGCTCGCCCGCGTACATCGGTGCTCAACTCGAACTCTTCGACCAGACGCATGGGCAGGTGCGGGCGATGCTCGATGAGATGCTCACTCCCGTGCTGATCGCCGACGAAACGGGGCAGATCGGCGTGCTGGGGATCGGTGATCCGCTGCGTGAAGACACGATCGAAGCGATCCTGGCGCTGCAGACCCGCGGCTGGGAGCTGCACCTGTGCTCGGGCGATCACCCCGAGATCGCCGTGCAGATTGCCCGTGAGGTCGGCATCGAGCACGCGATGGGCGGCGCGTCGCCCGAACGCAAGGCCCAGCTCGTGCGATCGCTCCGCGAGCGTGGGCACAATCGGATCGTCATGGTCGGCGACGGGATCAACGACGCAGCCGCGATGGCACTGAGCGATGTCGGCATCGCGGTCCACGGCGGCGCCGAAGCGGCGCTGCAGGCCGCCGATGTCTACCTGACCGCGCCCGGCGTCATGCCCATCGAGACCCTGTGCGATCTCGGCCGACACACCATGAAGACGATCCGCATCGGGCTGGGCGTCTCGCTGACCTACAACACCATCGCGGCATCGCTCGCGGTCGCCGGCCTGATCAGCGCCCTCATCGCCGCCATCATCATGCCCCTGAGTTCGCTCAGTGTTGTCGCGCTGGCAACCCGGCCCTGGAAGAGCGGGGAGGCCCGCAGATGTCAGTGATCCTGATCATGATCCCCGCCGCGATCCTGCTCGCAGGGCTCGGCGTCTGGGCGTTCATCATGGCCGCCAAGCGGGGTCAGTTCGACGATCTCGACACCCCCGCGATCCGGGCGGTCTTCGACGATGACGATCTGACGAGCCAACGAACCAAGGCAGAAGGCGGGCAAAAAGAGAACACGCCGGACGAAACGCCCGGCGCGTAAACCAAGTGGAGCGAAGGAGATTCGAACTCCTGACCTCATCATTGCGAACGATGCGCTCTACCAACTGAGCTACCGCCCCATCGGGTTGATATTGTAGACCCGAATCGCGATTTGTCGCCCGCACGCAGCAGTCGGGCGGAAAATTCAACCGCTTGCTGATTGGACTATTGAGAATCATTTCTCAATAATCACGCGTGACCAACACACCACAACAGCCCGGTGCACCAGCCGTCGAAATCGACGGCGTGAGTTTCTCCTACCCGCCCAGCGGTGTGGGCGAGCCGGCGGTCGAAGCGCTGCGAGATATCTCCATGCGTGTCGAGCAGCAGACACGGCTCGGCATCCTCGGGCCCAACGGCGGCGGAAAATCGACACTCATCCAGCTCGTGCTGGGCGTGCTCGATCCCGACCGGGGTCAGGTGCGTGTGTTCGGCATGTCACCGGCGAAAGCGCGCCGGGCTGGGTTGGTGGGCTACCTGCCCCAACGCATCGCCGCGGACATCGATTGGCCGCTGAGTGTGGAGCAGGTCATCGCACTGCCGCTGCGAACCCATCTCAAACCCTGGCAGTCGCTGCGTGCTGAGGAGCGCGACGCGATCGATCGCGCAATGGAACTGCTCGAGATCAGCGATCTGCGTGCACGGCGCATCGGCGCACTCTCCGGCGGGCAGCTCCAACGCGTCATGATCGCACGCGCCATCAGCACAAGCCCCAGGCTGCTCGTGCTCGATGAACCGATGCTCGGCGTGGACATCGCGGGGCAGCAGCGGTTCTCCGCCCTGATCGACACGATCAGCACGGAGCTCAATCTCACGACCATCGTCGTCACGCACGACATGCGTGCGCTCGTCGCCGTCGCTGATCGGGTCGCGTGCCTGTCGCGCACCCTTCACTTCCACGACACGCCCGATGGGCTCACCCCCGCGGTGCTGGCGCAGGTCTTCGCCCACGACATCGAACCGATCCTGGGCGCGGTGCATATCGATGCCCACGCCGCTGAGGACTGCGATGACCCCGCCCATCAGCACACCCACAGTCACGACTGTGACCATGGTCAGCACAGGGGCGGTGGATCATGAGCATGTTCGCGGTAGAAAACACGCCCGCGCTGATCGCGGGACTGAGCATCGCCCTGCTGGGAGCGCCACTGAGCGTGTTCGTGGTGCTCAAGCGACTCGCGTTCATCGGGCAGGGTGTCTCGCACGCCGCGTTCGGCGGTGTCGGGGTCTCGATGGTCCTTGGCGTCGCGGGCGCAAGCATGGCGAGCAATCTGCTGCAGCTGGGCATCGTGCTCGTGTTCAGTGTCGGCGCGGCCCTGACGATCTCCGCGCTGGGCCGATCTCAGAAAGGACGGATCGATACCGCGATCGGGATCGTCCTCAGCGCTTCGATGGCGCTTGGTTTCGTGCTCTTTACGATCGCGGAATCTCGCCATGACCACGACGAGCACGGCCACGCCCACGGCGCTCATGCAGACGAGCACCATGTCATCGAGGAGGTCCTGTTCGGCAACATCCTCGACGCCAGTTGGGCCAGTGTCTGGGTGACGCTCATCGGGACACTGCTCATCCTGACCACGCTCTGGTGGTATCGACACAGCATCATCTTCTGGTGTTTCGACGAGCATGTCTGTTCGACCTACGGCGTCCGCTCGAACCGGATGGGCAACCTGCTGCTCGTGCTCCTCTCGGTCGCGGTGGTGCTCTCGATGCAGGTGGTGGGGGTCATCCTCGCGGCCGCGGTCCTGGTCCTGCCCGGCGCTGCGGCGCTGCACCTGAGCTCGCGGCTCAGGCCCGTGACCCTCTGGGCGATCGGCATCGGGCTCGTGGGCACACTGGTCGGGTTCGCGATCGGTACATCGACCCACTGGCCCATCGGCCCGAGCATCGTGCTTGTGCATGCGGGTGTGTACCTCATGGCACTCACCACGAACATGAGTATGAGACGGCTACGATCTGCATAATCACGCAGGCCAATGCCCAGGAGGCACCATGAAAGCTGAGACCATCCTCGCCGAGTTCAACCAGATCCGCAAGGACATCCCCGAGGACAAGTCCGACCTGGAATGGCTGACGCTGCACCACGCGTTCTGCTTTATCTCCTACAAGATGGGCGATTTCCAGAAGTACCTCGACGAGGTCGCCGAGAAGGGCGCGTTCGACGAGTTCGAGGACTGAACCGACCCGCGACTAGCGAAGCATCACGAGCACAAGGTCGATCATCCGCGCGCGCATCTCTGCTTTGCCGATCGGAACGCCGCTGCCGTGCGCAGTTCGCGATGCGGAGAGTTCCGCCGCGTGCTTCCAGTAACCCAGCAGCACCCTCCATGCCCACAGGATCGAGCCGTTGGGGTCGTACAGGTTCGTCGGCTCGCTGGTGAGACCGTTGAGTTCCACGATGCCCATGTTCTCACCCCGCCCGAGCGATTCGTACGATTCGCAGCGGATATCGAACCGACCGATGTCGAATCCCAGCCCGCGATCATCGCGGAACTCGCGTGCAATCCGGTCGATGCGCTCGCTGAGCACCGGCGTGATCAGTTCCGAACCATCACTGAACATCGCGCCCTGCGCGTGATTGCCCGCGAACCCAAGCGAGACCCACTCTCCGGCTTCTGGGATCTGATGTTGCCGCTCACGCAGTTGCTCAAGGAACATCGCTGCCTGGGCCCGATGTCTCGGGTGCCTCAGGATGAGCTGACGCAGCGTGTGCCTGCCGTCCCCGGCAAGCTCGGGAAACTCCTTGATGTTGATCGCGTAGAGAAATCCGGCGGGAGTCTCGGGGCGCTCGATCGTTGAGACTTTGCGAACCCACACGACCCCGACCTCGATCGGCCCGGGGTGGTATCGCTGGAGCACAAAGGGCTCGGGGTGATCGATGCAGTAGCGTCGGATATCCTCGTGGGTTCGGATCAGCCGCACCCCTCGCCCACGCTCGCCCCGATCGGGTTTGGCGATGATTGGCAACCCGCCCAGCCGCTCAACGCGCTCAAGCAGTTCAAAGGCACGCACAGTTCGTGCATCGAGATCGCGATCGGAATCGACGAGCTCGCAGTGCAGAATCGAGGGATCGTTCCCTAATCGCTCGTTGAGCTCACTCTTGCGTTCCTCGCGCACGCCCCCGTCAAAGCTGTACCCCGGATTGACTGCTGTGAGTGAACGCAGCCCCTTGCCGGTGATGACCCGCTTGAATCCCCACCAGAGCACCGGCAGATAGATGATCCCCGACGGCCAGTACTCATGATTGGTCAGCCGACGCAGCCAGCCCCTGATGCGCTGCCGACCCTCTCGGGTGACGACGAGCCGCAGCGAGATCAGCGCGATCCAGGTGAGCCAGATACCGAGCAGGAGACCGAGCCAATCGAGCCGGTCGGCAAGCCACAGCGTGCCCCCGCCACCCACGCTGCCAATCACAAACGCCGGGAACACAAACAGGAACCCCCGCACCCAGCGGATCAGTAGCCACGGCCGGTCGATTTCCGTCGCCCCCCGCACCAGCCACCAACTCCGCCCGACGATCATCCCCAGCAGCGCCACCCCGAAGTCGATCCGCATCATCGCGACAAAGAGCATCACGACAACGATCCCCAGCTGCGGCCGCACCCGAATCAGCAGAACAGATGCAATCAGTACCACCCACCACGGCAACGACCAGATCCACGCCCCTGCCCGATGCAGCAACGCGTCGCCGCCGGTCCGATCGGGCACCGGTGCCAGATCGACATAGTCCGACTCCGGCGCAACGCCCGGCGTGTCGTGCCGGTCAAAGAAAGCCAGCAAGGCATCTCGTGTGGTTTCGACCTGCAGGAACGGAAGAAAGTGCGATGCATCAAGCATGACCAGCTTGGAACTGGGCATCATCTCATGGTGCCGTTCCGCGGCCCAGTCGGCAACCAGCGGATCATGCCGCCCATGCAAAATCAGCGTCGGCGTCTCGATCGCTCCCATGAAATCGGAGATCCGCCGCTGATCCGAATCCCAGAACGCCCAGAGCCATCCGGTCCTGCCGGCCCGATCGCCCAGCAGGCCAAAGTGGGGGATCAGCTCCGGCAGTCCGCCGATCAGTACCAATCCGCCGCCATACTTCACATGCTCAAAGAAGTACGACCCGCTGCCCTCGGTCTCCTGCGCCCCGATCGACGCGAGCAGTGTCAGCGATGCGACACGATCCGGGTGCAGCTGCGCCATCTCCAGCCCCACACCGCCACCCGAAGACCAGCCCACGACATGCACCCGCTCGATCCCCAACTCGTCGAGCATCGCCAGCATGTACCGCACGTTCGTCTCGTGCGACATGCTCGGCGTCATGGGCGAGTACCCGTAGCCGGGCAGATCCGGCGCAATCACACGCCGCCCGTCGCTGGCCAACTCAGGGCCGAGCTTCTCAAAGTTGCTCCCGCTCCCCGGCGAGCCGTGGAGCAGCAAGACCGGCACACGCTCGTCGCCGATGCGGGCGGTATCCCAGTGCTCGTAGTACAGCGTGGTGGACTTTCCAATGATGGGTGAACCGGACGCATTAAGTGAATCTAACTGAACATGCGGGAGATCTGCTTGTGCAAGCGAATCATTGAGGTACGAACGCACCGCGTATTGATAGACATGCGAGGCGATCAGCAGCACGACATAAAACACGACGCTCGCGAAGAGTACCGCTCGTCGTCCTGATCGTCGTGGTTCAGTCATTGGCAGTCTGATTGGTCGTCAACGGCACCAGTTTTCGCTTGCGGATCTCCGCCGTCCCCAACTGACCGCACGCCGCCATCGTATCGCGGCCCTTGGTCCGCCGCCGGTTCACGAACACGCCGTGCGACATCAGCCGCAGAACAAACGCGTCCACCTGCTCCTGCGTCGGCGCAGGCCACGGCGAGTTTCGCCGCGGGTTGTACGGGATGACATTGAGCAGACCGCCGTGCCCCCTGTGGGTCGCTCGCTCGTGGTCACGGATAAACGGCTTCATCCAATCGGCCAACTGATCCGCGTGCTCAAGCTCGGCGTTCACGCCGGGGATCAGCACATACTCGATCATGATCTTGCGCCCACCACGCACCTCGCGAAGATCGATCAGCACCCGCTGCAACTCGGCCATGTCCCATTTTTTGTTGATGGGCATCAGCTCGGAGCGGATCTCATCGTTGGGTGCGTTGAGCGAGAGCGCCAGGCCCAGCTTGCCCCAGCCCGGCTCCTGCACCTGCTGCTCGATCCGGCGGAGACCATCGACGCGTCCGACCGTGCTGATAGTGATCGCGCTCATCGGGATGCCCGCGCCATGACGATCCGTCAGGCACGCGATGGCCTTGAGCACCTCATCGAGGTTGTCCATCGGCTCGCCCATACCCATGAACACGATGTTGTCGATGTCCACGCCCTCGATGAACCTGGCGGTCCACCATTGCTGCACGATCTCGTCGGCCCGCAGCGAACGCATCAGCCCCATCTGGGCCGTCTCGCAGAAATCGCAGCCCATGGCACACCCGACCTGCGAGCTCACACAAAGGGTGTGTGTGGTTCGTCCCGATCGCCCCTTCATGGGGATGATCACCGATTCGATGTCGTCAAAGTCGATGCCCTGAGCCGCGAATCGATGATTTGGGTTGGGCAGGCGCTGGACGAACTTGATCGTGAGGCCCTCGTCCACGATCTCCTCATGGCGATTGACGACCTCTGGGACCTGAATGCGTGCAGGAGCAGCGTGCTCGACGCCGTCGCGAAAAACGGCGTGAAACGCCATTTTAGCCCGTCCCGGCCCGACTCCCTCACGCGCACAGAGGGCCTGAAACTGCTCCAGCGTCAGTCCCAGCGGCGAAAGCGGCGTGATTTCGGTTGCTCGGGCCATAAAGGGGCAACTCTAGCACCGCCCAACCCCGGATCCCTGTCCACAATCCCGATCGGGAGCATTGTGGTTGCACAGCAGGGCGGCATTCGGTAGAATGTAACTGTTACGCTACCTCAAGGCCTACAGAATATCCACACAGAGGAAACCACGGCATGTATCGCACGATTACAAATCAGGTTATGGGTCGTTCCGATCGCAGGCACACAACTGCGCGGAACGGTTTCACGCTTATCGAGCTTCTCGTGGTCATCGCGATCATCGCATTGCTGATCGGAATTCTGCTCCCCGCACTGGGTGCCGCCCGTGAGACCGCCAAGACCACCATGTGCGCGGTGCAGTTGCGATCCATCGGACAGGCGACCGGCATGTACTCCTTTGATCACAAGGACCGCATCTGGCCGAGGCAGGATTGGGTGAAGATCGAGATCGGACCCGACGAGTACAAGCGCGGACCAATCTTTGACTATGTGAGCAACGCCGACGAAGTGCTCGCGTGCCCCAAAAATAATCGTCAGGCATCCGCCGGACAGACGGGCGACACCAGCGGGTTCTCCGATCTCTTTGGCGACTACAAAGATGTCGCGGTGGACTTCGACTACTGCCTCGTCCGCGGGGTGCAGGGTGCCAAGGCCTACAAGGACTACATCGGCACATTCGGCTATCTTGATCGGGCCGGAGGCTATGGAGAGGGCCCGAGTCCGCAGTATTTCACGGACGAACAGTTCAGCCCCAACGCGGGCTCCTTCGATAAGCTCCCGATCTTCGTGGAAGAGCACACCCAGTTCTACAACGCCAACAACCTGTACAACGACGGCGACTGGGCACGCCTCGACCAAGTCACAGAGCGCCACGACAGCCGGGGTCACATCCTCTATCTCGACGGCGTCGCTCGACTCTTCAACGCCAGCGCGGGCGACGCGGAGTTCGAGGAAGAAGCCGGTGATTTCACGGCCGACGATATCTACTACAGCGTCAGAGAGGGTGGGACCAAGTTCTGGCTCCAGATGAACGCCGACCCCGAAGCCGGCGACTGGGGTTTCCTCAACGACAA
>CAYQRD010000016.1:0-46112 GCA_964419845.1 uncultured Phycisphaeraceae bacterium | reverse complement strand
AGCCCGGGGGGCGGAGGGTGATGTCGAGGGGGGCTTGGCCGGGGGCGCGGGACCAGCGGGGGAGCGGGAGGTGCTCGGGGAGGTTGGTGAGGGCGAGGGTGGCGGGGTCGAGATCGGGCATCGGTATAGGTTAGCTCGTTCCTGGGGAGGAGGAGACTGAACGCAGAGTACGCAAAGTTCACGCAGAGGGCGCAGAGAAGAGCATGCAGGAGACTGCGTCACCTGCATGGCACCCTTTGTCGGTGATGTTCGGTGTTGGTTTACGCCTTTTTGACGAACTCGGACTTGAGTCCCATCGATCCGATGCCGGGGATGGTGCAGTCGATGTCGTGGTCGCCTTCGACGAGGCGGATGTTTTTGACTTTGGTGCCGCCTTTGACGACGAGGGATGAGCCCTTGACCTTGAGGTCCTTGATGACGGTGACGGTGTCGCCGTCGGCGAGGGGGTTGCCGTTGGCGTCGCGGACGATGGAGGCCTCGGCCGCTGCTTGGGCGTCGAGTTCGGTCCACTCGTGGGCGCAGGCGGGGCAGACGAAGAGGGTGCCGTCGTGGTAGGTGTCGGTGGCGTGGCAGGTTGGGCAGGGGGGGTAGGTGGTCATGGTCTATCCAGTTGGTGTTTGGGGGACCCCCTCCGTCACGCTTCGCGTGCCACCTCCCCCGGAGGCCCGGGGGAGGAGAGTGTCAGGCGTCTTTACGGAAGACGGCGACGATGTCTTCGACGGGGATGACGAAGAGGCGGTTGTCGCCTTCGAAGTCGACGGGGATGGCGTGCTTGGGGTTGAAGAGGATGCGGTCGTAGTTGCGGATGGGGTAGTCCGGGTCGGACTCGACCTGGGCGGAGATGGCGACGACGCGGCCGGTGATTGTGGGGATTTCTATTTTGTCGGGGAGGTGGATGCCGGACTTGGTCTGCTTTTTGTCCTCGTCCTTGCGGATCAACACACGCGCGCCGATGGGTTCGACGGTTTCGAGCTCGGCTTTGGGTTTGTTCTGAGGCATGGGGGATGGTAGGGGTTCTGGTGTTCGTTTTTGAACGCAGAGGGCGCAAAGGTCGCGCAGAGGTTGGTGAGGCGTGTTGGGTGGTTGGGGGCGGTTGGGAGATGGATTCGAGGGATGGGTTAGTGGGGGATGAAGGTGTTGTCGTAGATGCTTAGGCGCTCGAGTGTTGGAGGGGCGAGGGAATCGGAGATGTTGAGGCGGATGGCATCGGTGATGACGGGATTGAACTGGGCGATGCGGTGGTGACCGACTGTTGTGCCTTCGAAGACCTTCACCCATTTGTTGTTGACGCGGGCTTCGAGGTTCCATGCGCGGATGCGTTGGCCGAGCTCGATGTGCTCCTGGAGGATGACGGTGTCGATGTATTGTCGTTGATCGAGTTCGACAAAGATTGAGGATGTGAGTTGGTTGTCGGGTGCGGCCCAGTATGTGGCGTCGTTGTTGTCGGTCAGGTTTGCTGCCTCGAAGCCGGTGCCTCTTGAGTCCATGGCGACGGCTGGTTGTCCTTGTGCGAGATCGTTGGCGTACATGCGTTCGAGTGAACGGTGCATTTCGCGCAGTGCTCGCTCTTCATTCGGATGGACCTTGCCCCGTAGATCGACGGCAAAGTTCAACAGCAGATTCGTGTTGTGGCCGACGGACTCGTGATAGATCGTGATCAGTTTGTTCCAAGACTTCACGGTATCGTCCGATTCTTTGGACCAGTACCAGCCCTTACGGATGGAGACATCGGTCTCGGCGGGGAACCAGGTGTTGGCGCCTTCGATGCCGGTGTTGAGAGTTGATGGGTCTTCTTCGATGCCCTGGGGGTGGGTGGCCCATTGGGTGGGGTTGGCGTAGCCGGCTTCGTTGCCGACCCAGCGGATGCCGCCAGGGACATTGGCGTTTGGTGGGGCGAAGATGACGGCGCTCGGTTGGAGGGTGTTGACGGTGTTGATGAAGCGGGGCCAGTCGTAGTCCTGGTGTTTTTCGGGGTTGTTGCGGTCGCCGTTGGCGCCGTCCCACCAGACCTCGGCGATGGGGCCGTAGTTGGTGAGGAGCTCGGTGAGCTGGTTGTTGAAGAAGTCGTTGTAGGCATCGTCGTTGCGGCCGTAGTCGGGGTGGTTCTGGTCCCAGGGGGAGATGTAGACGCCGAGCCAGAGGCCGTATTTCTTGCAGGATTCTGCGAGGTCGCGGATGACATCGCCGTTGCCGTTGCGCCAGGATGAGGCGGCGACATCGTGGTCTGTGTAGTCGGATGGCCAGAGGCAGAAGCCGTCGTGGTGTTTGGCGGTGATGATGACGCCGGTGAGGCCGGATTCGCTGAAGATGCGGCACCACTGGTCGGTGTCGAGGTCGGTGGGATGGAATGTGTTGGGGTGCTCGCGTCCGTCGCCCCATTCGACGGCGGTGAAGGTGTTCATGTTGAAGTGGACGAAGGCGTAGAAGCGGTGGTCGTGCCAGGCGAGTTGCTGGGGGGTGGGGATGGCGCCGAAGGGGGCGGGTGGTGCGGCGGGGTTGATCTTTGCTTGGGGGGTGGTGGCGCAGGCCGTGAGGAGGAACGGGAGGAGTGCGAGGATGATGTGGGGGGTGCGCATGGGCTCAGTATAGAGGAATGCGGGGGTGGGTTGTTTGGAAACTGAACGCAGAGGGCGCAGAGTTCACGCAGAGGTTTTGAGGGTCAATTGGACTTGTTGTAGTTCTTGTCTTTATCTGCGTCACTGAGTTGTTCTGAGATCCTGTCTTTCGAGTTCAATCGTCGCCGTCGCTTGGCTGCCCGCTTGAGCTCATCGTTGAACATGTTTTGATCCATGTTTGAGTGGCCGCGTTTTCCGCCAGAGCCGCCTTCGGGATTGATTTTGTGTATGCCCATTTGTTATTCGATGGCCCGCAGGGTCATCTCGACTTCGAGGGTTTCGTCGGCGCGGGTGATGGTGAGGGTGACTTTGTCGCCGGGGGTGTGGGTGGCGAGGAGGGGCATCCAGGTTTCGACGGAGTCGATTTGTGTGCCGTTCCATGCGGTGATGATGTCGCCGGGGCGGAGGCCGGCGGCTGAGGCGGAGGTGTCCTCGAAGACGCGTTCGATGCGCATGCCGCCTTTGCTCGCGTTGGAGGGGATGATGCCGACGCGGACCTTTGGGGCACCGGTATTTTCGTCGGCTTGCTTCTCGGAGGGGTGGGGGATGTCTTGAGGCTTGGTGGCGGCGTCGTAGGCCATGTCGCTGACGAGCGCGGCGACGCGGACGGCGCCTTCCATGTCGAGTAGTTCGGGGTCGGGGATATCTTCGGGGGCGTGGTAGCGGTCGTGAAGGCCGGTGAAGAAGAAGAGGGCGGGGACGCCGGCGTTGTCGAAGGAGGCGTGGTCGGAGCGGCCCGAGCCGACGGAGACATCTTCGGAGTAGGGGATGCCCGAGGCCTTGAGGGACGGGGTGGCGAGTTCTTCGAAGCCCTCGCCGGAGTCGAAGCCGCCGATTTCGAGGAGGCCGCCCTCGAGGGTGCCGATCATGTCCATGTTGAGCATGAGGTGGTGCTGATCGAGTGGGACGATGGGGTTATCGACATAGTACTTGGAGCCGTTGAGTCCGGATTCCTCTGCGGTGAACCAGAGGAAGAGGATGGATCGTGCGGGCTCGTCTTCGGCGAGGAGCTGGTAGCGTTGCTTGAGGAGCTGGGCGGTGATGAGGTTGGCGGTGGTGCCTGTGCCGTTGTCGTCGGCGCCGGGGTGGAGCTTGCCGCGGTCGGTGGCGCGGCGGGTGCCGAACTTGCCGAAGCCGACATGGTCGTAGTGTGAGCCGATGACGACGAACTCGTTGGCGAGTGCGCCCTGGCCGGGGAGAATGGCGCCGATGTTGTCGGTCATGCGTGGGGTGCGGTTGAGTTCGACGGCGAGGGAGATCTCCTTCTCGCCGAGCGGCTGGACGATGCCGGCTTCGTTTGCGTTGTTGATGAGCCCGGCGAGGTCGGTGTCGCTGCCGAGGTGGGTGAGGATGGACTCGACGACGGCGGGTGTGGTGTGGACAACGGGGATGTCGTACTCGGGGCCGCTGCGATCGCCGACGCGGTTGCTGGGCGGGGCGGTGGACTCGACGGATTCGAGGACATCGACGCGGTCATCAATGGCGCTGGGTGGGTTGACGATGATGACGGCGGCGGCGCCGCGGCGGTCGAGTGCGGTGACTTTGTAGGTGAGGCGGGAGTTGTGCGACCAGCCCTCATCTTTCCATTGCGAGGTGCCGTCGGATTTCATGGGCTCGTAGTTGAGGACGATGGCGATTTTGTCCTCGACGGTCTCGTTGGTCTCGAAGCCGAGATAGTTGTTTGGGCCTGAGACGATGCCGTAGCCGGCGAAGACGACGGGGGCGGTGACGGTGTCGCTGCCCGAGTAGGCGAGGGGAGAGACTTCATCGAAGGTTGCGTAGGCGGTGTCGGCGAAGCTGAGGTTGACGGATGTGGCGGCGGTGTGTGTGCCCATCTGCATGGGTTGGCGGTAGGTTTGTGTTTCGTCGTCGGCGGTGAAGGCGGGGGTGAGGCCGAGCTCGATGAGGTGATCCTGGATGTAGGTGGCGGCTTTTTCGATGCCCTGTGATCCCGGGACGCGGCCTTCCATTTCGGGGGAGGCGATGATCTGGAGCATGTCGGTGAACTCGGTGACGAGGGCCGGGTCCATGGGGGGGAGGTCGGCGGGGGTGATGTCCTCCGCGGCGCGTTCCTGGGCTCGACGGTTCTCCTCGAGCTGGCGCTGGGCGCGGGCGCGGCGGATGTCGTCGGCGGTGTCGGGCTGGGTGAGGGCGTGAAGGGTGGGCGTGCTGAAGATGAGGGCAACCAGAGCGCTGTTGATGAGCAGGCGGGGCGTGGGCATGGGCGATCCTTCACGAACTTGAACAGAGTTGATGCTTGTATGGTAACGGGTTGGGTGGGGTGAGGTTGCGGGAGAGAGCCATCAGCCCCTCGGGGGCGATGGGGTGGCGTGTGTTGTGCTGAGGGCGGTTTCGAGTTGGGTGAAGAGTGTGTCTGCGAGTTGAGAGAGTGTGGGGGTGTTGTCGGGGGCAAGGATCTGGGCGATGGAGGTGACGGGGCGGCCGGCGAGGCCGCAGGGGACGATGAGGTTGAAGTGATCCATGTTGGGGTCGAGGTTGATGGCCAGGCCGTGGAGTGTGATCCAGCGTCGGACGCGGACGCCGATGGCGGCGATCTTGGCGGGCTGGTCGGATTGGAAGTGGTGCTGCGGATTGACCCAGACGCCGGTGGCCTGCGGGTCGGCGTGGGCGGCGATGTCGTAGTGGGCGAGGGTGGCGATGATGGCGGATTCGAGCAGTCTGATGTATTCGTGGATGCGGAGCTTGGCGGCGTTGAGGTCGACGATGGGGTAGGCGACGAGCTGGCCGGGGCCGTGGTAGGTGACATCGCCGCCGCGGTCGGTCTTGTGGAGGGCGACGCCCTGGGATGCGAGGAACTGCTCGGAGGCGAGTATGTGGGTTGGGGCGTCGGGTCGTCGGGTGACGGTGATGACGGGGTCGTGCTCGATCATGAGGACGCGCCCGAACTCGGCGTCGGGGGTGTCGCGGGCGTCGAGGATCTGCTGGTGGTGGTGCACTTGGAGTGCGTATGCGTCGGTGTAGCCGATGTGTTGGAGCGGGATGTGAGCGAGGGCGAGCACGGTTGAGTTTACGCTGCTACGAGTGGGATGATGCGTCTAGGCGTTTGAGTGGGCTTGTCCTATACTGGACGCATGGCGAATGTACATCAGTCGGCGATTGTTGATGAGCGTGTTGAACTGGGCGAGGGGGTCGAGATTGGACCTTTTTGTGTGATTCAGGGAGATGTGACGCTCGGTGACGGCGTGCGGCTGATCTCGAATGTGTCGATTCAGGGCCCGGTGGCGATCGGGGCGGGCACGGTGGTGTACCCCGGTGCGGCGATCGGGTATGAGCCGCAGGACTACAAGTTCAAGCCCGGCACCCCGACCGCGGGGGTGGTGATCGGTGAGAAGACGATCATTCGCGAGCATGTGACGGTGCACGCCGCGAGCAACGAGCACACGCCGACGCGGATCGGGAATCGCACGATGATGATGGTGGGCAGCCACGCCGGGCACGATGTGGTGGTGGGTGATGATGTGGTGATCGTGAACGCTTCGTTGTTGGCGGGTCATGTGATCGTGCAGGATCGCGTGACGATGTCGGGGAGCGTGCTTGTGCATCAGCATTGCCGCGTTGGTCGTCAGGCGATGTGCAGCGGCGGCTCGGTGCTGACGGGGGATCTGCCGCCGTACTGTTTGTGCGCGGGTCGCAACATGGTGATGGGTCTGAACATGGTGGGGATGCGTCGTTCTGGGATGTCGAAGGATGAGATCGAGGCGGTGCGTCTCGCGTATAAGAAGGTGCTGCGTCACAACCCCCCTCTGGGTGAGATGAAGGCGCAGCTCGACGAGCTTGGCGTGGATTCGGTCGCGGTGAAGCAGATCGCGGACTTCATCAGCGAAGCGAAGCGTCCCATCGTTCCGGTGGGCGGGAGGCGGTCGCAGGGTCGTGACTGATGGGCGTGCTGACCATCCCGGGTTTGGTGAGGGTGCGGCCGGAGCGCTTTGCGTGCTGGCCTCGGGCTCGAAGGGGAACTGCTCGGTGCTGGTTGTGCCCGCGACGAGCGAGACGGCGCGGCGGGTGATCCTGATCGATGCCGGGCTGAGCCCGAGCCGAACGCGTGCGATGCTGCATCAGCGTGGGATCCGCCCGGACGAGGTTGACGAGATCGTGTTCACGCATCTGGATTCGGACCATTGCCACCAGGGGTGGATCAACGCGTTGCGTCCGGGCTCGGTCACGGGGGCCTGGCGTGCGACGCTGCGTGTGCACAGGATGCACATGGGGCGGGCGAAGCGGATGGGTCTGCTGTATGCGCGGACCGAGCCGTTCGAGGATGTGTTTACCCCTGCGGTTGGTCTGGAGATGCGGACGCTGATGCTGGCGCATGATGATCTGGGTGTGGCGGTGTTCCGCTGCACGATCGATCTGCCTGACCGTGAGATGGCAACGCTGGGTTTCGCCACGGATCTGGGGCATGTGAGCACGGGGTTGATCGAGCATCTGCGCGGCGTTGACACGCTGGCGATCGAGTCGAACTACTGCCCGGTGATGCAGGAGAACTCTGGGAGGCCGGTGTATCTGCAGCGGCGGATCATGGGCGGGGCGGGGCACCTGAGCAACGAGCAGAGCGCGATGGCGGTGTCGCGCATCGGTCCGCGGCGGAACCTTGTGCTGCTGCATCTCTCGCAGGAATGCAATGAGCCAGCGATCGCGATGGGGCATCACCGTCGGTTCGTCGGTGATGGTCGTGCGTGCGTGGTTTCTTCGCAGCACGAGCCGACGGGGTGGATCGGCGTGGTGGGCGACGGGCGGGCGCACGAGGCCGGGGCTTGCGAGCGGCACACGCAGCCCGGCCTGTTCGCGCGGGCGTCGTTGGGCGTGCGGGTGAAGAGGGGCGTCTGATGGCGTCCGATCGAGAGCTTGAATCCAAACCGAGTCGCGGCCGGCCGTTGTCATGGGGCGAGCGTGAATCCAAACGGCGCGCGCGACAGCGTGCGCATCGCAGCAGCGGAGCGGAGCGGGCGTGGGCGCGGGCGTTCCGTCGGCTGCGTCGGTTGAGCCGGCGGCTTGGGCTGACGCGTCGGCGGATTGAGGTGAACGGCGTGGTGTACCGCGAGCGGAGCGGGGTGTCGCTGCGCCGGGCGCTGGGTGATACGGGGCAGGGTGTGAAGGAGTATGAGGTGCGGTTCCCGCTGCCGGGGCGGTCGATGGCGAGCACGCAGTATCCGCATCGTGAGTCGATGCGGATCCGGTTCACACGACTGCGTCAGTACGCGGACCTGGGGCACGACCCGCGGGTGCGTTTCGTTCGGATGTTGCGGGACGCGGTGCGTCCGGGTCAGCGGGTGCTCGAGCTCGGGTGTGGGACGGGTGCGTCGAGCGCGTTGCTGGCGGGGGCGGTCGGTCCCTCGGGTGCTGTGGTGGCGGTCAATCGCGATGGCGAGTCGGTGCGGTTTGCGCGTCAGCGGTACCGGTTCGATCATCTGGCGTTCGAGCTGGGGTGGATCGAGACGCTCGGGGGCGAGCTGGACGGGTCGTTCGATGTCGTGGTCTGCGTGGATCTGTATCGTGACGCGCCCGACGACCCGAGCAAGGCGCGGGCGATCACGGAGCTGTGGCGTGTGCTGAGCAGGGGGGGGAGCCTGCTGCTTGTGAGCAGCGATCCCAGGGGTGCCGATGCGTACTTCGATCGGCTGGGGGGGCTGGGCGCGGAGGAGATCGAGCGGATTGATCCGGATCCGGTTCTGGGCTGGGGGGGTGTGCGAGCGATCAAGGTAGGGCAGGAGCGGGATTCGGGTTCGATATCGCGGGGCAACGGCGGGGGCTGAGCGTTCTGAGCGGGCGGGTGCGCTACGATCTGATGATGAGTGAAGAACAGCATCGTGATCACGACGGCGGCGAGGCCGTCACCCCACAGACACTCGGCGCTACGGCGTCCTCGGGTGCGCGTATTCTTGAGCCCGAGGCGGCCCGTTCGTTCGCGATCCGGGCGGCCCAGTCGCTGGAGGATGACAAGTGCACGGATGTGGTGGTGATCGATGTGACGGGGGTGTCGCCGGTGACGGGGTTCATCGTCATCGGATCGGGCACCTCGGCGCGTCAGATGCGTAGTTCGCTTGAGAACATCGATGAGCTGGCGCATGAGCTGGGGACCCGGGCGTACGCGATCTCCGCCGATGAGCGGGCGTTGTGGCTGCTTGCGGACTTCGTCGATGTTGTGGTGCACCTGTTCGAACCCAACGCACGCGAGCATTACGATCTGGAATCGCTTTGGTCGAAGGGCAAGCGGGTTCAGGTCCCTGCGAGCGAGCGGCGGAGCGCGCACGGTGGTGGTGCACGAGCGGCTGAGCCGGGGTCCGGGGCGTGAGCACGGGGGCGGTGCAGGTCGATCTGCCCGGTCGGGCGTACACGGTGCATATCGCCCGTGGGGCACTCGGTCTTGCGGCGGGCGGGGCGCGGGCTGTTCTGGGTGATAAGGCGCGTCGGGTGCTTGTGGTGCGGGACTCGGGCGTGCCAGACTCGTTCGTTGCTAATCTGGTGAGCGGGCTGGGCGGTCAGGGCTTCGAAACGCGAGTTTGCACGATCACGCCCGATGAGGCGATCAAAACGCTTGAAACGGTTGCGCAGCTGCTTGTCGAAGCTGCGGGCTTTGGGCTCACGCGTGTTGATGGGGTCATCGCGCTGGGCGGCGGGGTTGTCGGTGATATCGCGGGGTTTGTGGCGGCGAGCTATCAACGCGGCGTCGCGGTGATCCAGTGCCCGAGCACGCTGCTGTCGATGGTGGACGCGTCGGTGGGGGGCAAGACCGGCGTGAATCTGACGGTCGGTGACACGCTGTACAAGAACATGGTGGGTGCGTTCCATCAGCCGGGCATGGTGATCGCGGATACCGCGCTGCTCGATTCGCTCGATGCGCGTCAGCGCCGGTGCGGGCTGGCCGAGTGTGTGAAGCACGCGATGATCTGCGGGAGTGTTCCGGACCCGGAGGGAACGCACGCGGGGCTGCTGAGATGGATGCGGGCCAATCTGGATGCGATCGCGGCCTTTGAGCATGCAGCGATCGATGCGCTGGTGATGCGCCATGTCGCGCTCAAGGCGAGCGTGGTGATGAGCGATGAGCATGAGTCGCCCGACGCGCGGGCGGGCGGGCGGATGCTGCTGAACCTGGGGCACACCTTCGGGCACGCGATCGAGACGCTCTCAAGGGTCAGCCCGAGCGGGGATCCGGCCGATGCGCCGCTGCATCACGGCGAAGCGGTGGCGTTGGGGCTGCACTGCGCGTGCGCGGCGGGCGAGGCGATGGGGCGATGTGGTCCGGAGGTTCGCGGTGTGCTGCTGGAGATGCTCGGGGCGATCGGGCTGCCGATGCGTGTGTCGGGGTTGCCCGGGAATGATGAGATCGTGGCGCGGATGGTGCACGACAAGAAAGCCGCGGGCGGATCGCTCCGGGTGATCGTGCCCGATGGGCTGGGTCGCTGCTCGATTGTTGCGGATCCCGACGAGGCGGTCTTGCGGGCCGGGATCGACGCGATCCGGGCCTGATCTGGCTGCCTCTTGGCGGTGCTGCGTAGGGGTATCTCCTGATTTGGCGCTGTGATCGGGCTCTTGGCGACGAACATTTTAGTGAATCTGGGCAAGGTTCCGATAAGAACGGCGTCCCTTGGGTTCCTTCGTGGCATTCCCCTCTCTCCACCCAAGGGACACGGAGAATCTCCCCTTTGCGGACCTTTACGGTGATCAACCAGAAGGGCGGCTGTGGCAAGACCACCACCGCGATCAACCTCGCGGCGGCGTTTGCGCGGGCTGGCTGTCGGACCCTGCTGGTCGATCTGGATCCGCAGTCGCATTGTGCGGCGGGGCTGGGCATCCCGGAGGATCGGCTCGATCTCGATGTCAGCGATGCGTTGCGGGCACCGCTGGACGCGCCGCTCAAGCGTGAACGGTATATCTGGCATGTGAGCAGGAGGCTTGATCTGCTTCCCGCGCGGATGAAGCTCGCGGGGATAGAGGCCGCGGGGGGTGGTCTCGCGGATCAGGCGGATAAGGAGAAGCGGCTCCGCAGCGTGCTTGCGCGATTGACGCGCGATGAGACCAAGGGTGAGGCGGCGGATTGCGATGATGAGGATTCGGTGTTCGCCCGCTCGCTGTACGATGTGTGTGTGATCGACTGCCCGCCCTCGATCGGGCTTCTGTCGTACAACGCGATCGCGGCCGGGCGCGAGGTGCTGATCCCTGTGGAGACGAGTTTCTTCTCGCTCAAGGGTGCGGCTAAGCAGGTGCAGACGACGCGATCGATTGCTCGCCGGATCGGGATGCGGATCCATCCGCGGCTGATCGCCACGATGCATGATCCGTCGCAGCCGCTGGCCCGTGATCTGCTTGATGATCTGCGTGATCGGTTCGGAAGCGGGATGATTCCCGTTGTGATTCGCTACGACCACGCGCTCAAGGAGGCGGCGTCGTTCGGGCAGCCGATTGATGAGTACGACCCCGATTCGATGGGTGCCGAGGATTACCGCTCGATGTGCGAGTGGCTGATCGAGCACGCGGGTATTGATCGTCCGGAACCGGGCGAGGGTGTGAATGAGTTTGGCCGCGTTGAGCCGCCGGCGACGCTCGCGAGCGCCTCGCTGCGTGTGCAGATCGCGGCGGCGAATATGGGGATGACGGGTGCAGGCGGCGGCGAGGGTGCCCCGCTGTCGCGGGCGCAGGAACTCGCGTTGCGTGCCCGGACGATGCAGACCCAGGAGCAGCGATCGGTTGCGATTGTCCAGCAGGCCCCGGCGGTGGTGCCGGCTGTGGCTGTGGCGGGCGGTGCGGTAGAGCCGGGGGTGACCGCGGTGGAGCCCGTGATCTCGCGTCCGGAGCCGATGCGCCGCTCGATGATGCCGCACAAGCCCGTGGCGATCGAGATCCGCGATGATCGGGTGATCGATCCGATGACCAAGCGCGGCGTGGAGATCACACGCGTGCGACACCTCTTTGGGGTGCGTCGGAGTTCCACGGGTGTGCTGTTCGTTCAGCCGGGGTCCATCGGTCGTCATGTCGAGGTCGCATCGAGCTTCAACGGCTGGGAACCGGGGTCTTCGCGGATGAGCTTCAACGAGGCGCTGGGTGTGTACGAGCTGCATGTGAAGCTTGCAGCGGGTTCGTATACATACAAGCTGGTTGTAGATGGGCAGTGGGTTCTTGATGCGTATAACCCGGATCTTGTGGACAACGGGATGGGTGGACGCAACAACCGGGTGATCGTCGATTAATCGGGTGTGCGGTCGCTCTGGAGCGCTTTGGGGGGCTCTATACTGACTCGGTCTGAACACATGTAACGATCTCATGAAGAGGGCGCGAGGATGGATCCCCGTGCGAGATCGGATGCGGAGCTCGGCATGGACGACACAAACGACGGCGTTGGGCCTGAGACGACGGGGATCGATCTGGATCACGGTCATGACCGTGCGCCGGGGCATCCTTCGATGCGACTGGTTCCGATCGAGCATGACGAGTATGACGCGCTTGCGGATTTGTTCCTCGGCGATGGTGCGTTGGCCCCCGAGCCGATCGGGGCTGAGCGGTCATCGCTGCCTTCGCATGAGACGCATACACCGGTGCTGCATCTGACGCGTGATGAGGAAGAGGCGGAGTTGTCGGGTTCCGTGGGGTCGGGCGTGCTCGAGTCGCTCGAGGCGACGGGGTTGCAGGCGTCGACGCTGATGTCCGAGCTGATGGGCGAGGAACGCGACGGGATCGAGCACGACGGGCTTGAGATGGTTCGGATGCCTGTGCCGAGTATCGAGGTCGTGGTGCTTGGCCATCTGCCTGTTCGGGCGACGCTCTGGGCCCGGCAGTACGCGTGCTCGACGGCGAAGGAACGAGGCGAGGTGGTCGGGCTGGTCCGCGCTGCGGCGGGGAGCACGGCGATCGATCTGATCACGGGCCGCGAGCCCGTGAACGCTGGCGGGAACTCCGAGATTGGGATGGCGGTCGGAACGCTGCACGAGCGTGCGGATCGCGTCATCCTGCGTGTCGATGAGCGTCATGAGCCCGAACTGCTGGACCGCCCCGAGGTGGAGACGATCACGGTGCTCACTGGCGCTGACGAGACGGCGGTGGTCGCGTCGTACCGGCTCGTCAAGACGATTGACGCGGCGCTGCGCGAGCGGTATGAGGACGCGGAGGATGGGCCGCGGGTCCGGATCGCGGTGATGGGCGCGGGGCGTGAGCAGGCGAACGACGCGAGGGAAAAACTGCAGACTGCGGTCGATTCGTTCATCGCGCGGCCTGTCGAGATTGTGATCGGTTCGGGTCGAATTGACGCGACGGGAACGAGCAACATCTTCCGTGATTCGCGAGCCCACTCGGCGGGACGGTTGATCGATGCCTTGGTTGAACTCGCGCATCGGGACGATGCGACGGACAGGACGGGTGCGGTCGTGACAACCCGGGCGGTTGACGCGGGCGAGGTTCGCGGTCGGCGTGTGGAGCCCGCGCGGGAGGCGGCACCCGAGCGTAAGGTTGATCCCGCGCCGGACGGGTCGCCCGGTCTTCGCGAGGGGTTGTGCGCGTTGATCGAGGGTCTGCGTCCGATCGAGACGCGTTGTCCCAAGGCGCCGGGTGTGGAGATGGGCACGGATGAGCAGGGGCGTCTGCACCTGCTGGTCTGCGACGCGGACTGTGACGGCGCGCTCGAGCGGTTGTACACGGCGCAGAACTGGTCGCGGGATCATCTGGGGCTGCTGCTGCGTGCCGAGCCCGGGCTGCGGTTCCCCAGCAGTGAGGTTACCAGCGATTCTGATGCGGTGATGCACCTGATCTCGCAGGAGCCGTCGATGCTCCGCAACATCTACGACACGCCGGTACGCATGTACGCGTTGGCACGCGTGCGTGTTGGTGGTGTGATTGCTCAGGTGGCGACGGCGCTGAACTGAGTTCGATCGGACATGCTGCGGTCATACCCTGTAGCTATAAAAAAGCCCTCGCGTTGCGAGGGCTTTGCTTTGTGTGCTTGCGGTGCGGTCAGGCCGACTCGGCCTTGGCGACACGGAGTTCCTTGAGCTCGGTCTTGTTCTCGATCGCGGCGCGATCGATGACATATTCGACACCCTCGTTGTTCATCTCGGGGAGATCGAACATGTGGTCCATCATGACCTCTTCGATGACGGCTCGCAGTGCGCGGGCACCGGTGGCGCGCTTGGCGGCGCGTTCGGCGAGGAGCTCGAGGGCGTCCTTGGTGAAGGTGAGCTTGGCGCCCTCGATCGAGAAGAGGTGCTGGTACTGACGCACCAGCGCGTTCTTGGGCTCGGTGAGGATCTGGATGAGCGCGTCGTTGCTCAGCGGCATCAGGGGGGTGATGACGGGCAGGCGACCGACGAGCTCGGGGATGAGCCCGTACTCGACGACATCCTCGTTGTTGATCTGTCCCTGGAGCCATTCACGCTCGGCGCGGGCGTCGATGAAGTGACGGCGTTGGGTTTCCTTGTTGTCGGTGCTGCCGCTGGGTGTGGCGCCGAAGCCGATCTTGGTCTGGCCAAGGCGACGACGCACGATCTCTTCGAGGCCGACGAAGGTGCCGCCGACGATGAAGAGGACATTGGAGGTGTCGAACTGGATGTACTGCTGCTCTGGGTGCTTGCGTCCGCCCTGGGGTGGGACATTGGCGATGGTGCCTTCGATCATCTTGAGCAGGGACTGCTGGACGCCTTCGCCCGAGACATCGCGGGTGATGGAGACATTGCCCGAGGACTTGCCGACCTTGTCGAGTTCGTCGATGTAGATGATGCCGCGTTGGGCTGCTTCGACATCGAAGTCGGCGGCCTGGAGGAGCTTGAGGAGGAGGTTCTCAACATCCTCGCCGACATAGCCGGCCTCGGTGAGGGTGGTGGCGTCGCCGATGGCGAAGGGGACCTTGAGCATGCGTGCCATGGTCTTGGCGAGCAGGGTCTTGCCCGAGCCGGTGGGGCCGATGAGGAGGATGTTGGACTTGTCGAGCTCGATCTCGTTGGCCTGATCGGACTCGGCGTGCATGAGTCGCTTGTAGTGGTTGTGGACGGCCACGGAGAGGGATCGCTTGGCGAGTTCCTGCCCGATGACATACTGCGACATGAACTCGACGATCTCGCGTGGCGAGGGGATTTCCGAGAGTGCGGCGGAGACGGACGAGACGCGTCGGCGTTCCTGACGGAAGATGTTCTGGCAGAGTTCGACGCAGTTGGAGCAGATGTAGACCTCGCCCGGTCCTTCGACCATGGGGCCGACTTCGCGGGAGGTCTTGCCGCAGAACGAGCAGGTGGTGACCTTGCGTCCCTTGAATCCGCCTGAGCCCGAGGAGCTGCCCGCGCCTGATCCGCTTGAGGCGTCGGAGCCCGACCCGCTCGAATCGCTGGCGTTGACCGGGTTGTTTGCCGGGTTGTTTGCGCGGTTGTTCATTGATTGATCTTGCTTCACGAATGGACCTCTCTGTCGGACCGGTCTGATGGGCCGCCCGCGCGTCGGGCGAAAGCACAGCGTGTCAGGGGGGTATCGGCGATGCGACGCCCCTGGCTCAACCCGGAATCCGGGGGATGCGGCAGATTCGTCGCGCGGCAATTGCGCCCCGGCTTGGGCTGCATCTGACAGTAGCCCTCAGATGATACGAGGGCACGCGGTTGATCGTTCGGGAAAGTCTGAAGCGGGTGCAGGATCGTTGCAGTCGGCACAGACGGACCCAGAATTCGGGGGAAGGGGCGGGGTCAGTTGTGGTCGGGCGCCTCGGCCTTGCTGTCGAGCATGGCGCGGGTCTTCTCGATGATGGTTCTGCGTGTCTGGTCGTATTCTTCCTGCGAGATCTCGCCAGAACGGCGCATGCGGTCGAGCGACTCCATGAGGGTTGCGGAGGACTGGTCCTGTTCTCTGGAATCGTTGAAGATGCGTCGTTTGACGGCGAGGATGACCAGGCCGCCGACGATGGCGATGATGATGAGGAGGAGGATGTAGACGAACGCGCGTGCGTCGAGGGAGGACTGCTGTGCGAGGTGGAGGGCTTCGGTTTGCATACAGCAGTTTATACCCCATTGCATTGTGGGTGCCGGTATCGCGTTTCAGTACAGTGTTCAGGGGCAGCCTGTTGCGAATGCGTGCAGGTATGCGGAGACATCGAAGTAGTTGAACATGGCGTCGGCGTTGAAGTCGGCTAGCGGGTCCTGGTTTGTGAAAGCGTTGAGGAAGGCGGAGACATCGAAGAAGTTGAGCATGAAATCGCCCGTCAGATCTGCTTCGCAGATGTGGCCGTACTCAAATACGGCCCCGGCGTTTGAGCCGGACTGGTCGTCGTTGGAGTCGCCCACAAAGACGCGATGATCGTTGATACCGACCGCGTCGCCGAACTCGCTGGTGCCTGTCGGGCTCGTGTTTCTCAGCCGCACGATTTGCTCGCCTGTGATCGCGTCGAAGGCGTAGGCGTTGGTGTTCTGGATGCCAGGGCCTGAGTACGAGGAGCCTACGGCGATTGTTGTCTGGTTGATTGCGATGTCCTGCCCGAAGTTCATGTATTCGAAGGCGTATTCGGGGAACAGCTTGTGCTGCTGCTGGAGCGTGCTGAGATCGAATGTATACGCCGCGCCTGCTCGTTGGCCGTTTGTGTTGTCGCCCGGGGCACCGACGACGAGGGTGGTGTTTGACATGTCCAGGCTGAAGCCGAACTCCTGGCCGGGCTGGGGGTCTTCGGGGGTCAGTTTGGTGATTTGTGTTCCGTTGTGATCGAAGAGGTAGACGGCCCCGGCGTTGGGCCCGTTGCTCTGGTCGCCGACGGCGCTCACCGCGATGTATTGCTGCGTGATAGCGACAGTGGATCCGAACATTTGTTCCACCGCGCTGTCGCTCGGTGAGAGTGAGGTCGTTTGTGTTTGATCGAGCGCATTGAAAATGAAGACGAGGCCCGAGTTGGTCCCGTTCGTGCTGTCTCGCTTTGCTCCGATGGTGATGGTGTTCCCGAGCATAGCCACACTGGATCCGAAGTTGGCCTGCGCTCTTGGCGTGTCCGGGAACAGCTTTGCGAGCTGATTTCCTGTGTTCAGATCGAAGAGGTAGGCAGCGCCAGCGTTGTTTGCGGCGGAATCGTGCTGGGGCGCACCGATGATCGCGAGGTTCCCGGAGAATGCGATCCCGTTGCCGAATCGGTCGAGTGCGGCGGGATCGTTGGCGACGAGCTTGTGTCGCTCCTTACCCGTGATCAGGTCGATCACATACACGGACCCGGCAGCGAATGCGCTGTCGCTGTCGTAGAGTGCGCCGACGAGCATCAGCTCGTTACTCACGGCGATTTCGCTGCCGAAGCCGTCGTTCGATTGTGCGTCGGTTGCTCTGAATATACCGCTCGGGAAGATATCCTGGGTTTGGGCGAGCGAGCATGCTGCGGTGAGCGAAGAGATATAGATGAGCTTGAACATATGCATGGGGTATCCGGTGTTCGGGGACTGTTCTCGCGCTTTACCGCCGTTTTGTACGATATCAGCCGATCAGGTTTTGCCAAGTGGAATTTGGGCTTTCGGAGCGTTGTGTCGGATATTGGGCAGTTTGATGTCGGCTTTGGGTTGAAGCGGGCGATGGCGTACTGCTTGATGCGCCGTCGCATTCGAAGCCTGAACGAGGCCCACGATCAGGAGCCGCGCGATGATGCCCTGAAGGCGTCGTGTGCGCGTCACGCACCCCGCCGTGTCCAACTCAACGCATCGTCGGAGGTGGTGTGTGCATTGAGAACTGCTTGGCGGTCCTCCGGGACTTTTTAGAAGGAACCAGAAGCGATTTCTTCGCGCAGGGGCATGAGCAGGTTGGGGAGGGCGTACTCGTCGACGAGGTTCTGGCCGCGTTCGATCAGCTCGTTGAGTTGCGTGGTGAGTGCGTTGAGATCGGTGACTGGGTCGAAGCGTCGGAGCGTGAGGTAGACGCTGATGGGGTCTGGGTTGGGCTCGTTTGGCTTTTTCCCTTTGGAGCGTGTTTTGACCTCGAAGTGGACCTCGAGGCCGTCTTCGTCCATGAGCTTCATTCCCAGTGTTGGCTGGCATTCGAGGATGTTGATGCCCGCGGCGTCGACGAGTGCGGACATGGGTGAGCCGGCGAGGAGTGCGTTGGCGGCGATGGCGTCGTGGTTGCCCGATGCGTTGAGGTCGAAGCCGTAGAGGAGCTCGATGTACTCGATGTCGAGCGGTGAGATGGAGAGGAAGTAGGGTGAGGTCTCCATGGTGTCGCGGTGGATGGAGTACATGTCGTCGGCGTTTGTTGGATTAACGACCCCGGCACGCACGGAGGACTGGCGGATGGCGACCCAGCGGTGGGGCGTCGCGTTTGGGGCGGATTCAAGGGCGAGCTCGTCCTTGTATCGCCGGAAGGCGTTCATGGCGGGGTAGCTGCGCCGGGTGCGCTCGAAAAGCTCGAGCACGGGCTCGCGGTTGGTCGGGAGTTCCATGCGGACATTGAGTTTGGAGTTGATGTAGAAATCGGAACACAGTGCGCGGTAACTGCTGGGCATTGCTGGGCCTCCTTGCCGTGCGTGGAGTTGTCGGACACGATTTCCTCGCGGAGTGTAGCAAAGACGGCGGGTTCACGGGTTCCTGGGGGGAAGGAATCAGCGGATGGGGACGAGCCGTCGATAAGTCAGGCAGCGCCAGACCCACTCGACGGGCCCCATCCTGAACGCGCGTAACCAGAGCAGTGAGAAGATGATATTGATGGCCCAGACACCGAGGACAACGAGCCAGAGCTGTGGATATTCAATCTTTGCAAAGTATCCGAAGCCGTAGCCGTAGAAGAAGGTTGTGCACAGGAGGGTGTGGGTGAAATAGTTGGTCAGTGCCATGCGACCGACGGCGGCGAGCGGGGCGGTGATGAGCGTCGCCCGATTGCATTTGCTCAGTGCGATGATGAGGGCGGCGTAGCCAAACGCGAGTGGTACGCCGACGAACTGGGCGAACCCCTGCCACACGAAGCCGCTGAGTTCATCGAATCTGTTGCTGACGGCGGTGTATGCCAGCAGGGTGAGCGCGGCACCGACCGGGATGAGGATGGCTGCGATGGTGATGTAGAAGCGGGTTGATCGTTCCCCGGTGAGGATGTTGAGACGAGTGAGGCCCATGCCCATGATCATGATGCCCCAGAGCGCGGGCATCACCATGAAGCCGAAGAAGAGCTGCATCATGAGGGTGGTGAGGAACCGTGTCTTGATGGCATCGGCGAATGTGCCTGTGTAGCCCGCGATCTCGTCTGCGGGGTTGCCGCCGGCGAGTTCATCCATGCTGACATTGCCTTGCGTGTAGCCGAGGTAGCCCAGGAAGAAGAAGGCGAGCATGACGAGTGTGCCAAAGGTATAGAGAGCAAGGCCGCCCCAGAGTTGCACCAGCGGGGGGAGTCGGCGGACCCACCAGAGCAGGGTAAGGCCCGCCACGGCGTAGAGGGTGAGGATGTCGCCGTACCAGAAGAGGTAGGCGTGGATCATTCCAAAGACGAGCAGTACGGCGCAGCGGGTGTGCCAGAGGATCGCGCCCGTGCGGAGCTTGGTGTGGAAGTTGCCCTTGTCGTCGGCGGTGTCGAACTTGCGGCCGTACATGACGACGCCAGCGCCGAAGAGCAGGGCGAAGAGGAACATGAACTTGCCGAGGAACGCGGTGACGGTGATGTCGTGTGCGAGCAGGTTGGCCGGCGAGTCGCTCATGACTTGTGTAGGAGCGGTCCCAGCGATCATGGGCCAGGCGAAGAACCAGATGTTGGGCACGAGGATACCCATGAGCGCAAATCCGCGCAGGGTGTCCATGGATGCGTACCGCGTCTTCTCGGGCTCGGGTTGTGTGGTCTGATCGGGTGTGCTCAGGGTGTCGTGGGTGCGGTCATGATCCATTCGAGCAGTTCCTGTGTCTTGGTGAGATCGTCGACCACGAGGTGAGCGCCGGCTTGTTCGAGTTCATGGCGTGTGGCGTGGCCCGTGGCGACCGCCAGTGCGCGGCAGTTGTTGTCGAGGGCGCAGGTGACATCGTGGATGGTGTCGCCGATGACGATGACTTGTTCGGGGTCGATGTGCTGGTTTTTCATCGACTTGAACGCTTCGATGGCGACGGGTGGCAGGTGGGATCGGTGGGGTTTGGGGTGCGGGGAGGCGTCACCCCATGCGTTGATGGTGAAGTCTTCGGGGTTGAACCCGGCGCTGGAGAGTTTGATGGCACCGGTTTCGGGGAAGTTGCCGGTGAGGACGCCGATGGCGAGCATCGCGGGGTGGGTGCGTGATGCGTTGACAAGGTCGTGGGCGCCGGGGAGTGCGCGGGCGATGGATTGCCTGGAAGCGATCTCGCTGAGCCCTCGGTGATAGTGGGTGCGCAGGGCGGTGATGTTTTCGGGGGTGACCTGCTGCCCGTTGTTGGTGAGCATGTCGCTGATGATGTTTGGGTCGAGGCCGCCTCCGAAGACGATGCCCTCGGCGGTGAAATCGGTTTTGAAGAGGTCGCGCCCGGCTGCTTCGAGCAGGTCGATCCCGATGTGGTCGGTCTCGAGGAGGGTCATGTCGATGTCGAACAAAATCAGCATGGGGTGTGGCTTCCCTGATTTGAGGGTTTGTTGTTTCACTCAGTGGCGATGGATCTCGAATCCGGTTTCATCGGGTTCGGTGCGGACATGCGCGTGGATCTCGCGCTCGACGAGGCCCGAGGTCTGCTTGCGGAGGTTGGTGAGGAAGGTGTTGAGATCGGACTCGGCACCCTGGGCTTCGAGCATGACGGTGCCATCGGGCTCGTTTCGGACCCATCCGGTGATGGGCAGCCGCTGGGCACAGGCCCGTGCCCGCATGCGGAAGCCGACGCCCTGGACTCGGCCCTGAAAGATGACGCGCTGGCGGGTGATCATGAGGGTGATTGTAGTGGATGATCGGACGCGTGTTGGTCCGAGTAGCCCGGTTGCTGGTTTGTGGGGGCTTGAAAGGCGTGGAAAGGTGTGCGAAGGGTGGTCGTGGGTGGTTGGGCGTGGCATCTTGGGTTCACTGGGCGGGGAATCGCACGCGCGCGGGGTGCGCCCCATAGAATCCCTGTCACGATCGACCGAACCCGGGCACGGGACGCGGGAACGGTGGGTCTGCACCGACAACTGGAGAACGGCATTGAGCGGGATGTTCCCTGACAACGACGATCGGCAACGGGTGCGCGATGCGTCCGACATCGTCGCGGTTGTCGGCGAGCACCTGTCGCTCAAGCCCAAGGGGCGCGAGTATGTGGGGCTGTGCCCGTTCCACGATGATCGCAACCCCTCGATGTGCGTGATCCCTGCCAAGCAAATCTTCCATTGCTTTGTGTGCGGCACGGGCGGCGATGTGTTTACATTCGTGCAGAAGTACCACTCGATGGGGTTCCGCGAGGCGCTGGAGTTCCTGGCCCAGCGGGCGAATATCGAGTTGACCCCCTTGCGGCCACGGGGGCGTTCGGGTGATGAGGGCGAGGCCGGCGGCTCGGGCAGCGGACTGAGCAGCGGACTGAGCAACAGGGAAGTCCTCGCTGCCAACGACATGGCGGCTGGATTCTTCCGTGCGATTCTCAGTCACCCCGAGCATGGGGCGGCGGCGCGGGAAGTGATCGAGCGTCGCGGGATCAGCGACGAGATGGTCGAGCGCTTCATGATCGGCGCGAGCCCGGACCGCTGGGACGGTCTTGTGGTGACAGCGCAGGGCAAGGAAGTGCGGACCGAGGCGCTCGAGGGGGCGGGGCTGATCAAGGCCCGCGAGCGTGGCGACGGGCATTACGACGCGATGCGGAATCGGCTGATTTTTCCGATCTGCGACCAGATCGGGCGGGTCATCGCGTTCGGTGGTCGCAAGATCAACGAAGAGGATGAGCCCAAGTATCTCAACTCGCCGGAGACGGCGGTGTTCCGCAAGTCGACGACGCTCTTTGGGATCAATCACGCGGCGCGGGCGATCAAGCGTGAGCGCACCGCGGTGATCGTGGAGGGGTATACCGATGTGATCGCGTGCCATCAGGCTGGCGTGGAGCATGTTGTGGGGACGCTGGGCACGGCGTTGACGAGCGGTCACGCGACGGTGCTGCGCCGGTTGTGCGATACGGTGGTGCTGTTGTTTGATGGCGATGCGGCGGGTATCAAGGCGGCGGACCGGGCGATCGAGGTGCTGCTGGGCGAGACGATCGATATCCGCATCGCGGCGTTGGCGGGGTTCACCGATGCGAAGGACCCGGATGAGTTGCTCAAGCGTGAGGGCGGTGCGGAGGTCTTTGCGCGGGTGATCGAGGGGTCTGTTGATCTGATCAAGTGGAAGTTTGACCGGCTGCGTGATGAGCTTCGTGGCGCGGGGCCCGCCCGGGTGGCGCAGCGGATCGAGGAAGAGCTGAATCGGTTGAGCGAGCTGGGGCTCGGAGAGCTTGAGCCGGTTCGTCGTCGGCTGATGATCCGCCAGATCGCGCAGGCGGCGCGGGTCGAGGAGGGCGTTGTGAGCGCCGCGATCCGCACCGGTCGCGGGCGTCGGCGCTTTGTTGATCGCGGCGTGGATCTCGAAGCCAAGCCCGAGCAGCATTGGAAGCCCGATGCTCGTGAGATGCTGTTGGGGTGTTTGCTCTACGACGACAAGCTGTGGTCGCTGATGGGCGGCGATGAGCGTGAGCTCACAAGCACGCCGCGCTTTGAGAGCGAGCTGACGCGTGTGGTCGCGGACGCGATGCACGGCAGTGCGGAGAACGGCACGGGGACAGGTCTTCACGCGGTGCTCGACGAGCTGGCGCAGCTCGGTGACGAGCAGGGGCGTGAGATGATCGACGCGGAGCAGCGTGCGACGATGCTGCGGCAGATTGTGGCACGGGACACCGAGGGTGTGGACGAGCGTGTGACGCGGCTGTTCAACGAGTGCATCGCTGATGTCTCGATCCGTGATGCGCGGGATCAGCAGCGTGCGGGTGAGGTTGATGATTCGGGCCAGAGCGAGGCGGACAGGCTGGCGAGCTTTATGGAGCGTCAGCGGAAGATGCGCGCGCAGCACGGTCGGAGCGGTCCGACACGGATCAGCGGGCGGTGAGGTCGGGTGCGCGTCGAGCGATCGGCGTGCGTATATTGGTGTGTTGAAAACGGAGATGATCGCATGATTGGAATCCTGCACCCAGCGGTGACACAGCTGATCGAGGCCGGCAAGCAGCGCGGCTGGCTCAGCTATGAAGAGCTCAACAACATCATCCCCGATGAGTTCGTGGAGGTGGTTCCGCTGCATGCGCTGGTGACCAAGCTCGACGAGATCGGGGTCGAACTCGTCGATGAGATGGAGTTCCGCGGGCGTCTGTTCCGGGCGCAGCGAGCCGGCCAGCTCCACGCGGGTGAGTCGATCGGTCTGCTGACGGACCAGTTCCGGGCAATGTCGGTCGCGGGTGGCGAGCATCTGGGCGATGCCGAGAAGGTGCGGATCCGGGTCAACGCGAATCATTACGCGAGCGGTACGGGGATGATGGACGCCCGTCAGATCGCAGAGGCGGAGAAGGATGTCGCCGAGGCGCGGGCGATGGATGAGCGGAGCGTGCAGCGTGAGCTCGACGAGGCGGTCGCGAGCGATCCCGGCGCCAAGCGGATGGATGATCCGGTGCGGATGTACCTGACGCAGATGGGGTCGATCCCGCTGCTCACGCGTGCTGAGGAGGTCCGGCTTGCCAAGAAGATCGAGACGACGCGGATGATTTTCCGCCGCCGTTGTCTTGAGAGCGATTACATCGTGACCCAGGCGGTTGAGACACTCAAGATGGTCCGCGACGGTGTGCTCCCGTTCGATCGGACGATGCGTGTGAGCACGCTCGATGATCAGGCGAAGGAGAAGCTGTCGCAGCGGATTCCCTCGAATCTGCCGACGATCGAGAAGCTGCTCGGGCAGAACCGTTTGGATTGGGAAGAGCTCGATGGGCTGCGTCGCGACGACGGGACGATCAAGGAAACGAAGAAGGCCAAGGAGATCCGTTCGCGTATCGCGGGTCGTCGGCGTCGGATGGCGGCGCTGGTCGAGGAGCTGTGCCTGCGTACCGGTCGGATCGTGCCGCTGATGAAGAAACTCAAGTCGATCAGCGACAAAATGGAAGGGCTTGAGGCGGAGATGCTGCAGGCGGCCCGCTTCCCCAAGAAGTACGAGGCGGAGGATCTTGAGGTGCTGCGTGAGGAGCTCGACGGGCTGCGGAGTCTGGCGTGCGAGGAACCCGAGCAGCTGCGGGCGCATATCAATCAGATCTCGACGGTGTTCTGGGAGTACGAGCAGGCGAAGCGGGATCTTTCGGGCGGCAACCTGCGTCTAGTGGTCTCGATCGCCAAGAAGTATCGCAACCGCGGCCTGAGCTTCCTGGATGTGATCCAGGAGGGCAACACCGGCCTGATGCGCGCGGTGGACAAGTTCGAGTACAAGCGCGGGTACAAGTTCAGCACCTACGCGACATGGTGGATCCGGCAGGCGATCACGCGTGCGATCGCGGATCACTCGCGGACGATCCGCATCCCGGTGCACATGATCGAGACGATGACGAAGCTGCGCAACATCGCCAAGCAGATCACGCAGCAGACCGGCTGTGAGGCGACGGCCGAGGAGATCGCGGATAAGGCGAACATGAACCCGATGGAGGTTCGGCGCGTGATGAGCATCTCCAAGCATCCGGTGAGTCTGGATCGCCCGGTGGGCGAGAGCGAGGACTCGAACTTCGGTGACTTCATCGAAGACACGAACCAGGACGCGCCCGCGGTGGCCGCGGCGCGCGACATGCTCAAGGGACGCATCGAGATGGTGCTCAAGACGCTGACCTACCGCGAGCGGGAGATCATCAAGCTCCGCTACGGGATCGGCGACGGGTACACCTACACGCTCGAGGAAGTGGGGCGGATCTTCAAGGTGACGCGTGAGCGGGTGCGTCAGGTGGAGGCCAAGGCGATCCGAAAGCTGCAGCATCCGGTGCGCAGCCGCAAGCTCGAGGGCTTCGTGGACAGCTGAAAACCGCCTGATCCGGGGCATAAGAGTTCAATGAGGGCGCACCCGGGCGGGTGCGCCTTTTTTTCTGGACGGTTGGGTAAGTCTCTTGTTAGAATGGGTTTGGCACACAGCACGGGAGAACGCACCATGAACGAACAGATCAAGGCATTGCAGAACGAGGTGATGAGCGCGAAACAGAAACTGCGTGAGGCGATCGAGGCCCAGACGCCCGAGCCGGTCGAAGACTGGGAACTGCGTGGGCTCAACGGGTGCAAGGTGAATCTCTCGCGGCTGTTCGGCGACAATAGTGAACTGCTGGTGATTCACAACATGGGGCGCGGGTGCAACTACTGCTCGCTGTGGGGCGACGCGATGATGGGCGTCGCGCCGCATCTCATGCAGCGCTGCGGGTTTGTGCTGTGCAGCAATGATCCGCCCGAGGTCGTGCGCGCGTTCCGCGAGGTGCGTGGCTGGGACTTCCCCTGCGTGTCCGGGCACGGGACGGGGTTCGCGCGGGCGATGGGGTATGCCGACGATGAGGGCAACCCGTACCCCGGCGTGTCGGCGTTCCACAAGCAGCCCGACGGATCGATCGTGCGGACGGGCGACATGCCCTTCGGGCCGGGCGATGACTTCTGCGCGGTCTGGCCCATGCTTGATCTGGTTCGTGGCGGCAAGGGCGAATGGGAGCCGGCGCACGGCGCGGTGGATGAGCACGCGGTTGTGGGGGCTTCGAGTTGTCGGTGCATCTGAAGTCGCACGATCAAGGTCGGAAATGAAAACGCGTGCCGCATGGGCACGCGTATCTTGTTGTCCGCATCGAACGGGGTGTCAGAGCTCAGGTGCAAACCCGCGGCGCATGGTGTTCTCGCACGAGGCGCGCGGGTCGACGAACTGCATGAGGTAGTCGGGGCCGCCGGCCTTGGAGCCCACGCCCGACATGCCGAAGCCTCCGAAGGGTTGGCGGCCTACCAGTGCGCCGGTGCATCCTCTGTTGATGTAGAGGTTGCCGACGCGGAAGTCGCGTTTGGTGCGTTCGATGTTGGCGGGCTTGCGGGTGAAGACGCCGCCTGTGAGTTTGTAGGCGTGCCCGTTGGCGAGTCTCAGGGCTTCATCAAAGCTGTGAGCGTGGATGACGGCGAGGACCGGGCCGAAGATCTCCTTGCGGTAGATGGTGTTGGTCTCGGTGACGCCGCTGAAGATGTGTGGTGCGATGAGGTCGTCGATCCCTTGTGGGATGCTGAAGTCCTTGTCGCCGACGAGTTCGGTGAGGCCTTCTCTTCGGGCGCTGTCGATGTAGCGTCGTATGTTGCCCGCGGCCTCGGCGTCGATCACGGGCGAGACATCTGTGTTTGGGTTGTCGGCGGTGCCGAGCACGAGTGTCTTGGTGGATTCGCTGAGGCGTTCGAGGAAGAGCTTCATGTTGGGGCCGTCGGGGCCCTGGGGATCGACGACGATGCAGCGTGAGCAGGCGGAGCATTTCTGGCCCTGGAAGCCGAAGGCGGAGTAGCGCACGCCGAGGACGGCCTCGTCGAGGTCGGCGGACGCATCGACGATGATGGCGTTCTTGCCGCCCATCTCGCAGATGACGCGTTTGACCATGGCCTGTTCTTCGGTGGTCTGTCCGGCGGCGGCGATGATGTCGAGGCCGACGGCCTTGGACCCCGTGAAGGCGATGAGCGCGACGCGTGGATCGCGCACGAGGGTAGCGCCGGTGGTCTCGCCCGGTGCCGGGCAGAAGTGGAGGACATCTTCGGGTGCGTTCACCTCGGCGAGGGCCTTGGTGAGCATGTCGAACATGACTCTGGCGATGCCCGGGGTCTGCTCGGCGGGCTTGAGGACGACGGTGTTGCCCGTGACGAGTGCGGCGACGGTCATGCCGCAGCAGATGGCGAGCGGGAAGTTCCAGGGCGAGATCACGAGTGCGACACCCTTGGGCTGATACCAGAGCTCGTCGAGCTCGCCGATGAACTTGCCCAGCCGGTTTCTGTTGAAGAGTGGGAGCGCGTAGCGTGCGTAGTACTCGCAGAAGTCGATGGCCTCGCAGACATCGGCGTCGGCTTCGTGCCAGGTCTTGCGTGATTCCTTGCAGACGATCGAGGAGAGCTCGTCGCGCCGGTTGCGCATCATCTGGGCGAGCCGTGTGAGCACGGCGCTGCGCTTGATCGAGTCGAAGTCCCGCCATGCGGGGAACGCGGCGTGTGCCCGGGCGATCATCTCAAGGCCCTGCTCGGGTGTCCGATCGTTCGCGACGACGGGCACGGTTGCCGCGGCCATGGCTTTGGCGAATGCCTCGCGCTGGTCCTGCTCCGCGAAGTCGCGCATGGGCTCGGAATAGAAGGGGCGGCCGTCGCCGACCTCGGGCATGCTGGGCGAGAGGTCGTGGCGGTGGGGGGCGATCTCGTAGAGATCGACGGGGAGGTGTCCGGACTGCTTGGAGACGGGGTCGGCGAGCAGCACGCTGGTATCGGCGTTGTCGAGGAAGCCGGCCTTGAGCCATGATTCGTTGGAAGTGTTCTCGAGCAAGCGTCGCACCAGGTAGGCCATGCCGGGGATCATCTCGCCCACGGGGACATACTCGCGGACGCGCAGGCCCATCTCCTCGGCGGCGTGCTTGAGCTGGTCGGCCATGCCGTGGAGCATCTGGAGTTCGATGGCGTTGATCGGCAGGTCGCGTTTGTCGAGCCCGGCGAGCGCGGCGGCGATCGAGCGGACATTGTGCGATCCCAGCGCGAGCTTGATGCCGCCCTCGCCCGGCTCTGTGGGGCAGGCGTCGAGGAAGACTTCGACCATCTTCTCGAAGCACAGGTCGGTCTGCCATTTCTCGTTCCAGACGGGGCAGGGCCAGCCCTCCTGCTCGGCGTGGATGGTCTCGTAGTCCCAGTACGCGCCCTTGACGAGTCGGACCGTAACGACCTTGCCGGTGCGTTTGGCCCAGTTGGCGATGCGTTTGGCGTCCTCGACGCCGGACTTGAGATAGGCCTGCATCGCGATGCCGGCGGTGAAGTCCACGGTTTCGCACGCGTGCATGAAGGTGTCGAGGGTGAGGTCCTTGAGGTGGTGCTGCTCCATGTCGAAGTTGATGAGCACGCCGTTGCGGTTGGCGGCCTGGAGCACGGGCGTGGCGCGTGACATGAAGTCGGCGATCGCTGCCTGGGGCGCGATGGGGTTGAAGTTGGCGCAGAGGCTGGTGACCTTGATGGAGACATTGACGCGGGGGACAACACCGAGGTGGTCGCGTTCGAGCCGCTCGGTTTCCTTCCAGGTTGAAGCCTCGCCGACGAGGTTCTCGACGAGGTCGAGGTACTTGGCCTGGTACATGTCAGCTTCGCTGTTGGAGACGCACGCCTCGCCCAGCAGGTCGACGCTGAAGGCGATGCCGTTCTTCCAGAGCTTGGAGAGCATGGGCAGCGCGTCGGATGCATCGGTGCCCGCGATGAAGTTGCCGGCCATGTTCTTGATCTGCGAGGAGATGGTCTTGGCCATCATGCCCTTGGCCACGCCGCCGGCCTTGAGCCCGAGATCCATGAATGGCGGCGCTTTGACGCCGGGCTGTGTGAGGTAATCGACGAGGTGGTCGTGCACCATCTCGGGCGTGGTCAGTGTTGGGAAGGCGTCGACGAAGCGGAAGAGCTGGACCTTGAAGTTATGATCCTTCATGGACCAGTCCATCAGCTTGTCCTGATAGAACTTGGCCGAGAGCAGGCCCGCCTTGTGGCCCTTGGCGATCTCGAGCATCTGCGCACCGATGCGCATGATGTTCTCTTCACGCTGGGGTGACGAATCGCTCACAACGGGAGGCCTCGTCGCGGGGGCGGCCTGCGCGACGCTGCTGGTCGCGTGGGCCTTTGCGGACGAGGACTTCGATTTGCGAGCGAACAACGCCATGCGGATACTCCAGTTTGGAGGGAGAAAAACGCCCGTGAATCGGGCGGCTGAACAACCCGCAAGTCTAGGGGCAAACAGGGTCAGACGCCAGATCGGGGAGCGGTTCAAACAGGGGGCTACACTTGGTTGTGACTGCTGGAAAACACCCACATCTGGACGGCTCGGTCGCCTTGACGATCGGGAACTTCGACGGCGTGCATCTGGGGCACCGGGCGTTGGTTGAGCGTTGCCGAGCATTGGTGGGACCGCGGGGGAAAGTGATTGCGTTGGCGTTTCACCCGCACGCGATGATGACGCTCAACCCAGATCACGCGCCCCAATCGATCGAGGCGTTCCCTGAGCGTCGTCGTCGATTGCTCGAAGCGGGCACCGATGAGGTGATCGGGCTGACCCCGACGCCGAAGTTGCTTTCGCAGTCGCCACAGAGCTTTGTGGATCATCTGGTGGATGTCTACCAGCCCGGGGTGATCGTGGAGGGGCATGATTTCCATTTCGGTAAGCGCCGGGCGGGCACGCCGACGGTTCTGCGTGAGCTTGCGGGTCTGCGCGGGGTTGAGGTAGAGATCGTGAGGCCGGTTGAGGTGGCGTTGACGGATCAGTCGATCGTGATCGCGTCGTCGACCATCACCCGCTGGCTGCTTGGCAACGGTCGCGTTCGTGACGCGGCCTTTGTGCTGGGGCGGATGCACGAGCTGGTGGGCGAGGTGGTGCGGGGCGATCAGCTTGGGCGGACGATCGGCTTCCGCACGGCCAATGTGAAGACAGAGTCGATGCTGCCGCGTGACGGGGTGTACGGCGCGGTGGTGACCCTGCCCGATGGCTCACGCGTGGGCGGCGCGGTGAATGTCGGCGGGCGGCCGACGGTGCAGGGCACGGATCGACGCGCCGAGGTGCATCTGCTTGCCCGTGATGGTTCGGCGTTGGCGCTGGATGCGGACCTGCCCGAGTATGGCTGGCCGGTCACGGTGGCGCTGGTGGGTTGGGTCCGCGATCAGGTCCGGTTCGATTCGGTCGAGACGCTCGCGGGGCAGCTCTCGCGTGATGTGAAGCGGGTGGCGGGGATGGTTGAGCCGCTGCTGAGCAGCGATTGGGCGGGCGCAAGCGTCTAGAATCACTCGCTTTGCAGAACACACAAACACAGTTTGAGACCCCCCCAAAGGGGACAAAGGTGCTCGTCGCGATGTCCGGCGGTGTCGATTCGTCGGCTGCCGCGGCGCTGCTGCTCGAACGCGGCTACGAGGTCGTCGGCTGCTTCATGCGCCTGGGTTCGCCGGGCGAAACGATCGACGAACTGGTGCCCTTCGATACGGCGGGGGTGTCGTGTGATCCCAATAAGGTGAAGATCGGGCATCAGGGGTGCTGCAGTGTTGGGGATGCCGCGGATGCGCGCGAGGTCGCTGCGAAGCTGGGCATCCCGCTGTATGTCTGTAACTTCAAGAAGGACTTCGGGCGGATCATCGATTACTTCGTGGATGAGTACGCCCGCGGGCGCACGCCCAACCCGTGCGTGCGGTGCAACGACTGGCTCAAGTTCGGCAAACTGCACGAGTACGCCCAGCAGATCGGGGCACAGTTCGTTGCCTCGGGTCATTACGCCCGCATCGATCGCAGCAATGGGTCACCCAGATTGCTGCGTGGGCTCGATGAGAAGAAGGACCAGAGCTATGTGCTCTTTGGGGCGCCGCGTGAACGATTGGCGGAGATGATGCTGCCGATCGGTGAGTACGCGACCAAGGCCGAGGTGCGGGCGATCGCGGAGAAGTATGACCTGCCGGTGTTCGACAAGCCCGACTCGCAGGAGATCTGCTTCGTGCCCGACAATGACTACGCGGGGCTGGTCGAGCGCCGGCGTCCGGAGCTGCGGATCAAGGGGCGGATCGTTGATCTGCATGGCGAGCAGCTGGGCGAGCACGACGGGCAGCACAAGTACACAATCGGGCAGCGGCGCGGGCTGGGTGTGGCCGCGGGCGAGCCGATCTATGTGGTGGACAAGAACCCCGAGACCAACACGATCACGGTGGGGAGCAATACCGACCTGATGGGTCAGTCGTGCGTGGCGCACGAGGCGAACTGGCTTGTTGATGAGGACACGCTGCGCGATTGGACGCCGGTGCTGGCGCAGCATCGGTACAACTCGGCGCCGGTGCCTGCGAGGGTGCGTGTGATTGATCGCGAAGACGCTGATACGCCTTCGGGTCGGGCGGGGTGTTTCGAATGCGTGTTCGATGAGGCGCAGCGGGCCGTCACGCCGGGGCAGGCGCTGGCGATTTATGATCTGGAGCGCCCTGAGATTGTCATGGGCGGGGGCTGGATCGAGACGGTGTCCTGATCGCGAGTTGTCAGAAAATCGGCTTGGGATCGCGCGTTTTCGCCCCTAGAGTAGATGTACATGCAGCACGAAGAACTCCCAACGAATCACCTGGCCGCGTATCTTTCCGGGCTCAACGCCTCGACTCTGGATCGTGAGGACGACCCGGCCGTCGATGCCGACGGGCATGTGGTGACGGGGACGATTATCCGTCGGCTTGAGGATCAGGGGACGCTTGCACCGGTGCGGGTGCGCGTTGGGCACGGCGTGTCGGCGCAGACCGCGGCCCAGATGCTCCGCAAGATGGCGGACATGCTCGAAGATCAGCCGGACTTTCTGAGTCAGCGGGCGGGTGCGGCGGTGCGGCGCATGCCCGACGGCACGACCCAGCGCAAGCAGCTGACCATCCGCGGCATGCTGGCGGCGGCCGAGGAGATGAGCCCCGATGAGCGGGCGAAGCTGCACGCGATGCTCGATCAGATCCGTGTGCAGATCGATGATCCGGATCAGGGCGACGAGGGCTGGTCGAGCGGGTCGATCAGCGGGCCGGGGCTGGACTGAATCAGCTCGGCTTCTTCATGATGAACATGTAGTTGAACCCGCGCAGGAAAAAGTTCTGTTCTTCCGCGGCTTTGTGCCAGTTGCCTCGTTGGAGCTTCTGGTTGTGGCGGACGACGCTGATGATGTCGATGGGCTCGAAGTAGTCGCGCATGATGGCGAAGAGCTCGAAGCCGATGGGCATGAAGGTGCCGCTCTTTTTGCCCTTGTGCTTCTTGAACGAGTCGCTGACATACAGGCCCATGTGCTTTCCGGGCTTGAGGATGCGATCGATCTCGGCGATGACCTGGTCCATCGCCTCGTAGTAGGCGTGGCCCATCATCACATCGTCTTCTTCCATCGGCGCGCTGGCATCGAGTTTGCCGATGCAGCGTTCGTCGTCGGAGTAGTCGATGTGGGTGGAGTAGGGGGGGTCGATGAAGACGAAGTCGGCGACTTCGTCGGGCATGGGCAGTTCACGGGCGTCGGCGTGGGTGATCTCTTTGCGTTGTGGGTTCAAATCAAACCCGATGCCCTTGCGCCCCAGGTCGGTGCAGACATCGAGGGTGGTGCCCGAGCCGCACATGGGGTCGACGACGGTGTCGCCGGTGCGGGTGTAGCGCTGGAGCAGCTGCCAGATCGCCCATGATGGCGAGGCCCCGGCGTAGTCCTTGGAGCCCTGCGACTTGCGGCCCAGATGATCGTCGTAGTGCTGGGAGGGGTACTCCCAGAGCGTGGTGGTCATGATGCCCATGGGCGGGCGTTTGCCGGGCTTGGTGTGGGCCGAGTCGGTGGGGCGGGACTTGCCGCGCGGGGGCTTGCCCGAGCGGGATCCGGGGTTGCGGAGTTCCTGGGCGATCCTGGCGCGGATGTCGTCGCGTTTGGGGTTGTTGGAGGGGGGAGGCATGCTCGATCGTACGCCTACGGCAGTGCTTCGATGAGTTTCAGCGTTGCCTGTTCCAGCGGCAGGCGGATCTTGCACCCTGCCGCCCTTGCGTGGCCGCCGCCGCCGAGGGTGTTGCAGACCTGATTGACATCGACGGGTGGTTTACCGTCCCATTCGTCGGGCTTGGAGCGCAGCGAGACCTTGGTGAACACGCCGTCGCTGTCCTTCTGCTCGGTGAGGATGGCGACGACGCGGATGGAGGCGACGGACTGGGGGAGGTCGACGAAGCCGCCGGATTCGCCGGGGGCGGCGTTGGTGTCCTTGAAGTCCTGCAGGGAGAGGGTCATGATGGCGGCGTGCTTGTCGTGGATGAGCTGCATGGACTCAAGAGCGCGGGCCATGAGCTTGAACCGGGTGGCGCGGTCGCGCTGGTAGAGCATGGCGAACAGACTCGTGTGGTTCACGCCCGCGTCGAGCAGCTGCCCGGCCAGACGCATGACGCGGCCGTCGACATTGGAGTGCTTGAACCAGCCGGTGTCGGTCGCGAGCCCGACATAGAGGGCTGTGGCGATGTCGGTGGGGAGCTGGCTCGGATCGTCGAGGCCCAGCAGGTGGCAGCAGATCTCGGCCGCGGGCTGAACGACGGCGGCGGCGCTGGTGTCGAGCAGGCGACGCGTTGCGATCTCCCCGTCGCCCTGCAGGTGGTGGTCGATGATGGCGGTGCGATCGAGGCGTGGCTTGAGAAACTCCGCAAACGGTGCCAACTGGGACCAGGTGCCCGTATCCGTGATGATGATGCCCTCGGGATCGAACGCGCCGGGGATGGGCTGATCGTCCTCGATGGTGCGGGCCTTGGTGTTGCCGATGATGGTCTTGGACCATTCGGGCATGGGGGCTGCGTACCAGCACTCTGCGGCGGAGACCGCGCCGGTCGTGCCGCGGGCGAGGTTGATGGCTCGGGCGATGGCGATGGTCGAGCCCAGGGCGTCGCCGTCGGGCTTGGCGTGGGTGAGCAGGAGCAACGATTTCTGTTCGTTGATCCACTTGGCGATGCCCTGGGCGTCGATGGTGGAGGTCCAGTCGGTCTGCACGGCTTTGTCCTCGGTCATCGGGCTTTGCAGCGGGCTAGGTGTGAGCATCGAGCGAGTATATCAAAGCATTCGCCTCGTGTTCGGTTCCTGCTCGCAGACCGGGGAAGTTCAGGCGAATGAGATGGGCTCGATGCCGTCGATGTCACGCGAGTCGTGCTTCGCGGGTGCGTCCTTGGGTGGGCTCGCATCGTCCTCATCGCCCAGTGCGAGGGGGATCTCGCCGTCGTCGGGCACTTCGGTGGCGGGGGTGTATGGCACACCCGCGGCTTTGGGCTTGCCGTACGCGTCGAGCTGATCGTTGAAATAGACGCCCTTGTTTTCGCCCTGTGCGACCTCGAGATCGGAGTTGTCGTGGTAGCTCGCGGTGCGTGCGGGGTCACGGACGGCCATGGGTGACTGCCCGGCGAAGGAGTGTCCGCACTCGGGGCATGTTCCGCCCTGTTCGAGCCCCACGAGGTTGTAGCCGCACTCGTCGCAGTAGGTGTCGTCGACGATGCGTCCCCGGTACTTCTCCTCGCGCTTGCGTCGCTCTTCGACGCGTTCGAACGATCCGGCGGCGAGGCGCTGGTGGTTGATGACCCAGTGCATGACATGGGTCATCTGCAGGAAGGTGAAGTTGTAGACAACGATCGTCAGAAAGATCAGGATTGATGGGAAGACCGCGATAAAGAGCAGGGTGGGGCTGTTGAGCAGAAGCCCGAAGCCGGTCATGACGGCGGTGAGTGTGCCGACGACGGCCAGGATCCATGCGGCACCGCGCATGCGATGCGCGAGATTGTCATTCGATGACCAGTATGCAAGCTCGGCGAGGTAGATGCTGGTGGGGATCATGCCGAGCCACGCGACAACCCCGATGATGGCCTGCAGGACAGCGAGGGTTCCGACGACGAAAGCGGGGCCGCCGGTTGTGGAGTTCTGGAGTGCGGCCAGCGCCGCGCCCGTGATCGCGCTGGCGGGCCAGGCGAGGTTGAGCAAGCGGATCGCAAGACGCAGGCGATTGTCATCGAGGACCCTGTCGGGGCGGATTGACCCGCGCCCGGGCCGTTCGAGCGTGATGAAGTAGATGCCCGCGATCCACATGAACGCGGCGAAGATATCGATGAAATCTGAGAGGCGGCCAGCAAAGACTCCGAGCACGCTGAGAATGATCGCGGTGCTCGAGAGCAGGAAGCCGGTGCGGAGCTTCTTCACGAATCGTGTCGGCGCTTCGTCGCTCATCGTGCCCGATGTGCGTGCGGATTTTCGCCGGACCGGGGTGCCGCACTCGGGGCACTTGCCGCCCATGGGCAGGCCCTTGAGGTTGTACCCGCAGTGGTCACATTCACGATCGGTGCTGATGTTGGTCTCGAAGCTGCTCATATCACTATCAGAATGTACCCGAGGTCGGTGTCGGTGGTTGCCCGGGGATGAAAAAACAGCCGACTGGATGGGCCGACTGTCGAGAGAGAAGCGCGTTGTGGTTTCGCTCGCGTGTTCCTGAAGTTATGGCTTGGTGCTGGGCTTGATCTTGATCTGCTGACGCCCGTTGACCTTGCGGATCTGCTGGAGTCGTGCGGGCCAGAAGTCGTAGCCGGCGATCTGGCGGTGGATGTAGTCCGGAGCGGTGATGATGAAGGATCGGTTGTAGAAGGTGATCGCGCCGCCGTCGCCGCCCAGTGCCGCCCACTGGTCGGGCTCGACGGTGGTGGTGATCAGGTCCTCGAGGGCCTGGGCCCGGTCGGCGATGTTGACGGGATCGATGTCCTGTGAGCCGCCGCTGAACGGGCTTTGTGTGCTGCCGCCGCCGCCGCCGCCGCCCGCGGCCTGCACCGCGCTCTGGAGATCAAACTCCGGGGCGTTGTCGAAATCGGGCACGAGGTAGAGCAGGTCGGAGACATCGTAGAGCTCGACCCGCTGGTGGCGATTGAGCTCGCTCTTGGGTCCGCACTCGATGGTGTCGTATTCGCTGAACTGCCACGTGTATTCCTGTCCGGTGCCCTCACTGCGCTCGGCGCGGAGCAGGATCCGCTCGAGGACCACGAGGGCGGGGATCTCGGTCACCTTGATGGTGATCTCGGTCTCGGGGTCGATGCCGTCCACCGAGATGTCATCGTTGAGAAAGATCGGCTCGATCTCTGCTTCTGTGACATCGCTGAGGAACTGGAAGAGGTCGGCGATGGGCTGATTCTCGACATCGAGCGTGACTGGCTTGGAGAGCTTGATGAGCAGCTCGCGTTTGGCCTTGCGCGACTCCGCGTCGTCGGAGGTGGTGAAGCTCTGCGCGCTGGCGGCGCAGTTGCTGATCGCGATCGTGCTCAGTGCGATGGTCGGCAGCCCGGCACCGGCGACGAGGGCGCAGGCGATCGCGGACAGAGAGCGTGTGCGGTTGCAAGGGTTCATGGCGAGAGTCTCCAGTGGATCACGGTGTGTTGTGCGTCGGCGGATCTGTACCGTTGTGCTCTGTGGTGCGAGCCCGATCGGTCCGGCGGGGGTTGATGGGGATCCGGGCATCAACAATGGACCATCGCACGATCTCTGGGACGACCACCGGCCTGTCCCCAAGGGGCTGGTGCTGGCTGGGCCAGTCTACCAGACATCATGGGATACGCACAAGGAACCCCGGGGGTTGCATGCGATCGAAGTGCGGCCATGCGTCAAAAAACGCCCCCGGGTGGCCCCGGGGGCGTTGAAGGAAGCCCCTCTGCTCCCTGTTTGGTGGTGGATGGTCATCCCGCGGCGTGCTGGGTCAGGGGCAACCGGCGGTGAACGCTGCGAGGAAGGCGCTGACATCGAAGAAGTTGTACATGCCGTCGCCCGTGAAGTCCGCGGACGGATCCATCGTGGAGAATGCCCCGAGGAAGGCGCTGACATCGAAGAAGTTGAGATCGCCATCGCCCGTCAGATCCGCGGGGCAGGCGGGTGGAGCGGCGATCACGATTTTTCCGGTCATGCCCGCGTGTGATAGCACGAGGCAGGTGTAGTAGTAATCGCCGGCATCGGCGGCGTCGGGTGTCCAGCTGATGAAATCGCTCGTGGGCTCGGGGTCGGCGGTGAAGTCGGCGATCGGCTGGAGCGAGGATGCGTTGATCACAGCGATATCGTTTGTTTCGCGATTGTAGTTGCCGTCGGTGCCGCTGACCGCGAGCGTGTCGTCGGTCATGCGGAACGGGTGGCTGAAGGTATCGTTGTCGAAGATGTAGGTCTCGCCGCTCGAGAGCGTCAGTGTGGGATCGACGATGTCGGTGAATGTGCCGCTGGCGTCGCTCCAACTGATGAGGAAGTTGCTCGATCCCTGGCTCAGCAGTGTGAAGGTTACCCCGGCATCGACGGTGTAGCTGTTGGGGCCGGTCTGGGTGGTGTCGGCGTGTGCCATGCAGGCCATGGCGGCGATCAGTGCTATGGTGGTCGTGCGTTTCATGGTGTCTTTCCCGTTGGTTTTCGTATTGGCGGAATGGATTCGCATCGGACGCTCCCCCGACTTCGATCTGGTATCCGTAAGGATGCAAACTAAGGGATGAAGCGATGCGATCAACGATTCTCTGGTATACAAACAGTTTTCGAACAGATGATCATGCCGCGCTCGCTGCTGCAGCGGATCGGGGCCCCGTGGTCCCGGTGTATGTATACGACCCTCAATATACGGGGCCATCGGCGATGGGAGGGGCCACCAAATGGTGGGCTCATCACAGTCTCCATGCGCTGAGTGCAAAACTGGGCAAGCTGGGGTCCCCTTTGGTCATTCGCAGCGGTGATCCCAGTGCGGAACTTCTGAGGATCGCTGAGGAGGTGGGGGCGGACCGGGTGATGTTCTGTGACTCGATCGAGCCCGACCTGCAGATGCGGGACGAAGAGGTTGAGCACCATCTCGGCAGGCACGGCGTCGAGGTCGAGCGGTTCCCGATGCACCTGCTCTGGCCCGTTGGCTCGGTGATGACCAAGGACGGGAACCCCTACCAGGTGTTCACACCGTTCTGGAAAATGGCGATCAAGACCAGTGTGCCCGATGCCCCGATCGATGCTCCATCCGGGATCAGTCCGCCCAAGCACCCTGTGGAATCGCTGGAAGTGGATGAGTTGGGGCTGCTGCCAGAGATCGAGTGGTACGCGCGGATGGAGCAGCGCTGGACGCCGGGCGAGGCCGGCGCGCATGATCGCTTCGATGCGTTTCTGGAAGAGCGGATCGGTGACTACGCCGAGGATCGCAACCGATTGGACATCCCGGGGTGGAGCGCGATGTCGGCGCATATCCACTTCGGTGAGATCTCGGTGCGTCGCATCTGGCACACGATCACACAGGACGAGCGTTGGCAGCAGGTGAAGGGCAAGGAGCACTACCTGCGCGAGATCGGCTGGCGCGAGTTCGCCCAGCACCTGATCAACCACTTCCCGCGTACGATCGATGAACCCCTGCGCGAGCAGTTCAAGGGCTTCCCGTGGGTTGAAGACAGCGGCCAGCTCGAGCGGTGGAAGCGCGGGCAGACCGGGTACCCCGTGGTCGATGCGGCGATGCGCCAGCTCTGGGCCGAGGGCTGGATGCCCAATCGCGCCCGCATGATCGTCGCGTCCTTCCTGTGCAAGGACCTGCGGATCAGCTGGGAGGCGGGGATGGCATGGTTCTGGGACACGCTCGTCGATGCAGATCTGGGGAGCAACACGCTGGGCTGGCAGTGGACGGCCGGCTGCGGGGCCGACGCGGCGCCGTACTTTCGTGTGTTCAACCCGGTGTCGCAGGGCGAGAAGTTTGACCCCGACGGCGACTATGTGCGGCGCTGGTGCCCGGAGCTTGGCGGACTCGACCGCAAGGCGATCCATGCACCCTGGGATGCGGCCCCGTTGGAGTTGGCCGCGGCGGGGTTGACCCTGGGCGAGGCGTACCCTGAACCGATGGTTGATCACAAGCGGGCGCGCGAAGCGGCGCTCGAAGCGTTTGAGCAGATCAAGGGCTGAGCATTGCGGCCCGTTCGCCCGCCACTGTGATTGCCGCACCGTTGTGCGGCTTTTTTCATGGACACAAAAACGGCCAACGGCGTTCTTGCGAACGCCGTTGGCACTGGCAACTCCCCACACACAGGGGTCTGGTGGTGCGATCAGCCCTGGGGCAGGATCACACGGTCGATCACATGGATGACGCCGTTGCTGGCTTCGATATCGGGGGTCACGACCTTGGCGTCGTTGACCTTGACATTGCCCCAGCTCTTCTTGATGGTGACTTCGCCGCCCTGAAGGGTTGCTGCTTCGCCGGCGTCGATCGCCTGGTCGGCGTAGACGCGGCCCTCAACCACATGGTAGAGCAGGATCGAGCGGAGCTTGTCCTTGTTCTCGGGCTTGAGCAGCGTGTCCAGGGTGCCCTCGGGGAGTGCCGCGAACGCTTCATCGGTGGGTGCGAAAACGGTGAAGGGGCCCTTGCCGCTCAGCGCGTCCACAAGGTCAGCCGCTTCGAGCGCGGCCGCGAGGGTGTTGAACGATCCAGCGGACGAGGCGATATCGAGGATCGAGTCGCTGGTCGGGAGGATCACCTCGTCGATGACATGGATGATCCCGTTGGAGCATTCGATGTCGGTCTTGACGATGCTCACGCCGTCGATCGAGGCGTCGTCCTTGCTGATGTCAACGCGCTGGCCGTTGAGGGTGGTGAGGGTCTTGCTGCCCAGAACCTCACCCGCGTCGAGCTCGCCGGGGACAACATGGTATGTCAGGATGCTGATGAGCATGTCGCGGTTCTCGGGCTTGAGGAGCGACTCGACCGTCCCCTTGGGCAGCTTGGCGAACGCTTCGTCGGTGGGTGCGAAGACGGTGAAGGGACCCTTGCCCTTGAGCGCACCGATCAGGTCTGCCTCGGTGAGTGCGGCTGCGAGGGTCTTGAAGCTGCCCGCTGCGACCGCGGTGTCGATGATGTCTTTCTTGGCGGTGTAGCTGACCTTGGACATCTGGGTCGTGGTCATCTGGTCGTGGCTCTTGCTTGCGGTGCTTTCGGTGCCGCAGCTGGGACCAGCGACGGAGGTGGTCAGGGCGGTGCTCAGCAGTGCGCCTGTTGCGATCATAAGTGCTTTGGCGTTCATGGATTGGTACTCCTCATTGAGTCGTTGTGGTGTTCCGGTCGTGTAGTCGCCCGTTTGAAGATTGCAACGCGTTGGCTTGTGCCTTGCGTGGTCCGGACATCGTCGCGGGGCTGGGCTTGGCTTCGGAGCACGGTGCGGTCCCGATGCGGGGTGCGCGAAAAAATCGAGAAGCAGTTCGGATTGTGCGGGCCGGCATCAGGCCGCTTATAAATAAGTCAAATACGACGCATCGGACCGATTCGTGTTGGCGAAAACATGCCCATGAACTTGTCCCGCGGCAACGCGCGATCAACCCGAGTCAGCCAACGGCGCCCGTCTCCCCGCGAAGGGGGGTGGGGGCTATGATTCATCGCGTAACCAACCGCTGGACCGCCCATCCACCCGCACGCAGGACCCGTTACAGAATGACCCTCAGCGAACAATCCGCACCACTGCTGCACCTGGTCGCCGAAGGCGATCAGGATGCGATGCGGGCGTTGATCAAACGCTACTCCGGATTGGTCTGGTCGTTGGTGCGACGCAAGATCAGCGCGCAGAACGACGCCGAGGATCTTGTACAAGAGATCTTTGCGGATGTCTGGAAGAGCGCGCGCCGCTACGACGCGAGTGTGGGGTCAGAAGACACATTTGTCGCGATGATCACCCGTCGGCGGATCATCGATCAGATCCGACGCATCGGTCGCGCACCCACACAGGTCTCGCTCGATGCGCCGAATGCCCAGCGTGCCTGCAGTGATGATGCCGAGAGCGACCAGATCGACACGACGGCGAACGCCGGGCGTGTGATGCGTGTGCTGCGGTCATTGCGCCCCGAGCGTCGTCAGACGATCGAGCTGGCGATCGTGCACGGGCTCTCGCACTCACAGATCGCCGAATCCACAGGGATGCCCCTGGGCACCGTGAAAGCACACCTACGACGCGGGCTCGATGAGGTCCGCACACTACTCTCCCCGCAACTCCCCGCTGAATCTGCAAAGGAGGTGTCACGATGAGTGAGCACCGACAGGAACTCAGCGAACGCCTGATCGATCTCTGCTGCGACCACGCGGTCGGCGATCAGTCTTCCAGCGATCTTCATGAACTCAACACGCTCGATCAGAATCACAGCGCTCGCGCAGCTTTCCAATCCGTCGCGGCCCAGATCGACGCGGCATACGCTCAGCTCGACCCTGTCGATCTGCCCGCGGGGCTCGAGGACCGCCTCATGGCCACGCTGCCAGGCAATGCGCCCGCACAGCAGGCCGTGAAGCCCGGACTCAAGCTCAGCGGGACGCCCGCCGTGATGGATGCGGCACCTTCAGGAGCATCATCAGATCGTTCGCCGGGTTCAGCGTGGTTCCCATGGCTCGTCGCCGCGGCTTCGATCACCCTTGCCGCGATCGTCGTGTTCAAGCCGACACCCGCGGGCTCCCTCACGCCGAGCCAGGCTCGTGATCAGCTGATCGCGAGCACGGATCCTGCCGGTCTGCTCCGGTACAGCTGGACAGCGACCGAGGATCCGTCCGTGGTCGGGGCCGTGACAGGCGAGCTGATCTGGGACGAAGCGACCGATCAGGGATACATGACAATCTCGGGGCTCGAGGTCAACGATCCGAGCAGTTTCCAGTATCAGCTCTGGATCTTCGATGCCACTCGCCCTCAGGGTGAGCTGCCGCAGTTCGAAGGATTCGACGGCCTGCTCTCCCAGCGTCCCATCGACGGGGGAGTCTTTGATATCACCTCGACCGGTGAGGTTGTCATCCCGATCGACGCGAAACTGAAGGTCCGACAGGGCGTGGCCTTCGCAGTCACGGTCGAGCAACCCGGTGGCGTGGTTGTTTCAGATCGCACTCGCGTCCCGCTGCTGGCCATCCCGCAGGGCTGAGTCGCACAGTTCTTCTCTATCCGAACACCCGCAAAAACACCCGAGTGTACGCTCGGGTGTTTTTTTGATGGCGAGGGTGTCGTTGTCCGTGCTTAGCGTCGACGGCGTGTCGCGATGAGTCCAGCGCCTCCCATCACAAGCAGCCCAGAGGGGGAGGGCACGCTTGTGTATTCGTAGGTCACCGTGATGGTGCCGCTGTGGTCAATACGGGTGGTGTCGACAAAGATGCCGTAGTAGGGGTCCTCGAACGGTCCGTCGAAGGGCCCGTCCGGCGGGTTGTTCGGATCGACGACCCAGTTCGGATCGTTGACCCACTGGAAGAAGAGTTTGCTGAAGCCACCGATGAAGGTCTCGAGTGTGCCACCACCGTTGAATGTGTCGAGCATGCGGACGCCGAACTCGGTGCTCATGTCATAGTCCGCGTTGAATACGAAGCTCTCATTGATCGATGCGTAGTAGGTGTCCGGGCCTGTGCCGTTGTATCCGTCGGATGGCCCGAGGTCCGCGCTGAAGAGCCCGAAGGCTGCGCCCGGGTCGATGAAGGGGAAGTCATCTCCACCGTCGGGCAAGCACGGGAGCGTGACCTGCATCACCGGGGAGCTCTACACGGGGGCGCTGCCGCTGCACCGCACGCCCGACAACACCTTCGGGCGTTACGAGCTGGTGCTGCGCACGCCGGTGGAGTCCGTGATGTTTGATATCTACCTGCACGAAGAGCTGCGTCATTTCAGCGATTTCAGGTACAGCGTCTTCGGGCTGCTTGAGGATCGGCCGGGTGTGGGTGTTGGAAAATCGCACGACCGGCCGATCATGCCGGCGCGGGACGCTATCCGTTTGGGTGAGCCAGCGATCATCCAGTCGAGCAGGTTCGGTGAGCACGCACGCCTGGTCGAGTACGCGCTTGATCGCGCTGGGTGGGGCTCGCCCGATGCGTACCGGGGTTATCGCAGCGAACTCGAGTACCCTGCGACACCGTGGTGTCTGACGATGCAGTGCGATATCGCAGAGGCGTGAGAGTCACGCTATCGTGCCTGCATGATTGAAACACAACCGATCGGATTTCTTCATCCCGGCGCGATGGGTGTCTCGCTCGCAGCGAGCGCGATCGCGTCCGGGCACGAAGCGTGCTGGGTCGCGGCTGGTCGGAGCGATGAAACCAGATCGAGGGCGGAAGCGAACGGTCTGCGGTCGATGGGCTCGCTCGATGAGCTGTGCGATCAGTGCATGATGCTTGTCAGCATCTGCCCGCCCAGCGCCGCGGATGATGTTGCCGATGCTGTCATCCGCTGCGGGTTCGGGGGTGTGTATATCGACGCCAATGCGATCTCTCCGATGCGGGCCCGCTCGATCGCGCAGCGGATCGATGACCACGGCGCGCGTTATGTCGACGCCAGCGTCATCGGTGGTCCGGCCTGGTCCAAGGACGAAACGGTGCTCTATCTCTCAGGTCCCGATGCGGTACGGGCGGCCGCGTGTTTCTCGGGCGGGCTGGTCGCGACGCGTGTCATCGGCGAGGAGATCGATCGCGCATCGGCGCTCAAGATGTGCTACGCGGCGTTCACCAAGGGCTCAACGGCGATGCTCTGCGCCGTGGTCGCGGCGGCGAGCGCGTTGGGGGTGGGCGCAGAGTTGGATCGGCAATGGGAACTCGATGAAGCCGGGGCGAGTGAGCGAGCTCATCAGCGGGTGCGCCGGGTGACCGCCAAGGCGTGGCGTTTCGAGGGCGAGATGCGTGAGATCGCAGAGACGATGAGGCAGGCCGGGTTGCCCGGTGGATTTCACGAGGCGGCCGCGGAACTGTACGGGCGACTCGGCGGGTTCAAGGGCCATGATTCGATGCCGGAGCTCGAGGAGGCCATCACGCGGATCCTTGGCGCATGAGAAAGCCACCTGCGAGACTTGAACTCGCGACCTAAGCTTTACGAAAGCTTCGCTCTACCAACTGAGCTAAGGTGGCACACACGCCGCGATCGCGGGTCGTGGGCCAAGAGTATACGCACCCGGAACCGAGTCAACCACAGGCCTGCACCGCTGAGCTGGTGCTATCCGTGCATTGAAAACGGCTCCCAGGCAAAGCCCGGGAGCCGTTGACGGATGGCTGATGGCTTGTCCGCTGGCGACCCGGATTACGGGCAGCCGAAGCTGTATGTGCCCAGGAAGAGTGAGATGTCAAAGAAGTCGAAGGCCCCGTCGCCCGTGAAGTCGGCGGCGGGATCAGAGGCGTTGAATGCGGCGAGGAAGGCCGAGACATCGAAGAAGTCGAGCTGCCCGAATGGCTCCGCGAGGTCGGCATCGTTGCAGCCGCTGGGGCCGGCGACGCTGTAGACATTGGGTCGGAAGTTGAGCAGCGAGCACCGCATGCGGTTGGACTGTTCTGGCGTGAACTGGTTCATGCAGATGTCGTCGCTGTAATCCATGTAGTTATGGAATGGTGCCTGCAGGCCGCAGGAGTTGCGGTTTCCGGGGCAGCCGAAGGTGGGGCTGCTCTCGGGGTTGGTGTCGACGATGAGGTCGCCGCTGGTATAGCTGTTGGAGCACCCGCCGCTGAAGGTGTGCTCGAGCCCGAGGTAGTGACCGACCTCGTGGGTGACGGTGCGTCCGAGGTTGAATGGGACATACGGGGCGTTGCGACCAAAGGTGGAGTAGAGGATCACGACGCGGTCGCTGGCGGAGCCCGCGATCCCGCTCTGGGGCAGGTTGGGGACATAGCCCAGCGCGCCGCCGCCGTTGTTGGTGTAGATGTTGAGGTAGCGGTTGGTGTCCCACGCGAGCGTGTTGTAATAGCCGCCGCCGTCGTTGAACCATGTGTTATTCGTGCTGCGGGTGATCCCGGTGGTGGGGTTGCCGTTGGGATCCTCGGTCGCGAGGTAGAACTCGATCTGGACATCGGTGCCCGGCGCGCCGTTGGAGCCTGGGATCGCGAGGAAGTCCTCGTTGAGGATTTCGATCTGGGAGAAGACGCGCGAGTCGGGCATGGAACCCGTTCCGCTCGAGGTCTGGATGATGTGGACGACGACCGGGATGCGGTACTTCTCGACGCTCGGGTCATACTCGGGGCGAATGGTTGTGCGGCTGAACGAGCAGTTGGAGCCGCCGCGCGACACATCGCCGAAATCGCCCATGCCCACGAAGGAGCCCGTGCCGCAGCGGGTGTTCTCGAGTTGGAAGTAGCCCGAGTTGTGGACCGCTTCCCATGAGTTGTAGGTGACGCCGTCGATGATGATCTCGGAATCCGAAACGATGACGAACGAGCTGTCGTCGTTGTCGCCCGGGTCCTTGGGCATCGGGTCAGCGGGCTGGGATGGGCCCATAGCGGCAAACCCGGTCAGCGCGAGTACAGCGGCGATACTGGTGAACATATGTTGAGACCTTCTTCAATCGTGTGAGCATCCGGCACGCCACATCGGGCAAACCCCCGAAGTCCGAACTGGGCCATGCCGGCTTGTTGGTAGCATCTGGTTCGGTCAGAACGACCTTTGGCACAAACAAAACCGCCCGAATGGGCTGAGTGAATATACGGCGGATGCCGGTCGTGCTGTTGCAGAAAATCAGGAAATTCCCGCGATCAAAGAACAAGCCCCATCATGGTCTCGGGGGGCTTGCAGAAAACAGATCGGATGATGGTGCGTGATGTTAGTCATCGCTTATCGGAACCTCGGCCAACGCCGAGTTCGGATCGTAGATCGAGGCCTCGTAGGCGATCTGGATCGCCTCGACGAACTGATCGTGGGGGGCCATGCCCATGAGAGCACGCCGGTCGTTGAGGTGTGCGGGGTCCTCGATGGGCACGGTGGGGGTGGGCACCATAGCGCCCATGTCGTTGCGGGCCATTGTCATCTGGGTTCCGAAGACCTGCGGCTGGTTCTGGAAGACCCGGATCCGATCCGTGAGCAGCGCGAGATAGGACGCGGGCAGCTCGCCCTGCTTGACGAGGTCGACCATGAGCGCGAGGCAGCGGTTCTGGAACTCGATATCGTGCCCGGCGTGCTGGATGACCATGTACGCGGCCTGGGTTGCCTTGAGCCCGACGAGATCACGCGTGGGCCAGCCGATGTGATCGACGATCTCCTTGAGTCGGTCGCTGTGGGCCTGGTCGATGGCCTGGATCGTGTGGACCGTGTCGGCGTCGGGCTGCTCGCCATATGCGGCGCGAACCAGTGTCGAGTCCTCATCGAACATCGCTTCGAGTTCAAAGCGGATCTGCTCGAGCGTGTAACGGCTCACCGGCTCGTGGTACCGCGGGACGGCATCGGCATCGAAGGACTTGCCCAGCACCAACTCACCGCTGCGAGCGGGCTTGGCGGGGTAGTTCTGCGATGTCTCCGCCGCGGGCTCCGCGGCGAGCGGCGATTGAGCGGATGCGGAACTGCCCTGGCGTGTATTGTCGGCGCAACCCGAGAGTGCGATCAGGAGCGCGGGGCAGAGCAGGAGCACGGTCGATCGGGGGGAGGGTCGGTTCATGCACCCAACATCGATAATTTGATCCCGGCTTCACACCCAACCCGCGCATGGATCGCCCAATCGGGTCTGCCCATCCCACACAGACAGCACAAGCAACACGAAAGACACCCACTCCGGGGTGTGTGTCACGCCGGCATGGTTATCGCCCTTGCGGGCGCATCGGGGTTCAGTATCGCTCGTCGTCGCTCTTGGGGGCCAGTCCCCAGGGTTCGCTGGCTTGGCCGTTGATCGTGGTTCCGTTCTGGATGGCCGAGCCGATGCGATCGAGGAAGTTGAATGGGAAGTGCTTGTCATAGGTGCATAGCGCCTCAAGGCGGGAACGCTCGTCGGCGGTCAGCTCAAACGCGAGCGCCCCGAGGTTGTCCTCAAGCTGCGAGAGCCGCTTGGCACCGATGATCGTCGAGGTGACGGCGTTGTGGCCCTGCACCCAGTTGAGCGCGACCTGCGCGGGGGTGGCGTTGTGCTCCTTTGCGATCTCGACCATTTCGTCGAGCAGCGTGTAGGTCCGCTCGTTGAGATACGGCGAATCGACGGCCGCGCGGGT
>CAYQRD010000015.1:4225-47776 GCA_964419845.1 uncultured Phycisphaeraceae bacterium | reverse complement strand
ACCCGCACCCCCGCGCGGCCATCGACGCGATCGCGCAGCTGGGCGTGCGGGGCATCACGCTCGACGCCGCCCGATCCGGATTGCGTCCGCGCGAGCTGGGGCGATCCGCCCGGCGTGATCTGGCGGCCCTGCTGCGCCGCCATGAGCTTGAGTTCACCGGGCTCGACCTCTGGGTCCCGCCCGAGCATTTCACCAGCGCGAGCCAATCGCAGCGCGCCATCGACGCCGTGGGCCAGGCCCTGGACATGGCCGGCGAACTCGCCCCGCTGGTGGGCGGGCGATCGCGGGCGGTGGTCTCGGTGCTGCTGCCGACCGATCTCAACGCCCAGGCCCGCGCCACAATGGGCGACATGGCCCAGCAGCACGGCGCGACCCTCGCCGACCACGCGCTGCTCGTCGACGACCAGCCCACGACGCCTGGCATCGGCGCGGGCATCGACCCGGTCTTCTATCTCACCGATGGAACCTCACCCGCCAAAGCCATCACCCGCGCCGCTGCCAACCTCGCCAGCGCCCGCCTGAGCGACACCACCGCGATGGGGCGCTGCGGGATCGGCGCACCGGGCAGCAAGCTCGATCTGACCGCCTACGCCGGGGCACTGGTCGTGTCGGGGCAGGACTGGGTGACCCTCGATGTGCGTGAGATGCCCGAGCCGGGGGTGGCGGTCGCCAAGTCCATCGAAGCCTGGCGCGACGCAGGGACGCTCTAGACCCCAATATTCTCCCCAGCACCCCCGCGCTCCTTCCCCGCCCCTGCGGGGAAGGTGGATTCGGCGCAAGCCGAAGACGGATGGGGTCTTGGTGTGCGTGCGTTGCTCGTGAGAAGACCCCCTCCGCCTCGAAGACTCGGCACCTCCCCCGTCAGGACGGGGGAGGCACAAGAGCAAGTCCCCCTCCGTCACGCTGCGCGTGCCACCTCCCCCGCAGGCGCGGGGGAGGAGAAATATACTCAGAACGCCATCGGCTCCAGATCCGCCCGCAGATACAGCGGGTGCTTGGGGTACCCCTCCTTCGTCAGCCCAAGGCACTTGGGGGCACAGATCGGGCGGAGCAGTTCGATCACCTGCGCATGCCGATCGTTGAGCTTTGCGTGCGTGCCCCAGCCCACGATGACCAGATCGGCGCGTTTGGCGAGCTTGACGATAGCCGCGTCGTTGCCCGGCCCGATCGGGTCCTCAACCTGCCGCAGCCCCTTGGGATCCGTCGAACGCAGCGCAAAGACATTGCACACATCCATCGTGTTGAATCCCCAGCGCTTGGCGTACCCGAAGCAGCGCGTCAGCGTCGGGTCGAGCACCTTGGCGTCAGCGGTGGAGGGGTTGAGCAAACAGAAGCACACCCGCGGCCCACCCGGTGCCCAGCGCCGCCCAAGCGTATAACGATACCGCTCGGTCTCATCGAAGGTGGCCCAGCCGCGTCCGTGTGCGTTCATGGTGCAAGGGTATGGGCAATACAGCCATAAATGGTGCGTTGGGCACGAGAACCAACGGCTCGAGGAGGCAACACGATGCTGACACTGCTGCTCACGACACTGCTCACCATCAACTCCGCCGAGGGTGCGCCCCAGGGTGCAGCCGAACCTGCGCCGCTACCCGTTCAGGTAGTGCATCGCGATGTGCAGTATGCCAAGCGAGCATGGACGCGCAAGGGTCTGACCAGCCTCGATGTCTACACCCCTCAGGGCGACGGGGCCAAGCGTCCGATCCTCTTGTATATCCACGGCGGTGGCTGGGCGATCGGTGACAAACGCTTGGTGCAGCACAAGCCCGAATGGGCCAACGCCCACGGCTGGGTCTTCGTCAGCGTGAACTACCGGCTCTCGCCGCGTGTGGAGCATCCCGAGCACGCCCGTGATGTCGCAGAGGCCATCGCGTATGTGCACGAGCACGCAGCGCAGTGGGGCGGCGACCCGGAACAGATCGTCATCATGGGTCACTCGGCCGGCGCCCACCTGGCCGCCATCGTCGCCAGTGAAGAATCGCTGCTGGGCGCGCACGACCTTAAGCCCCGCGATCTCGCGGGTGTTGTGCTCCTCGATGGCGCGGGCTACAACATCCCCGAGCAGATGCAATCACCACTGCTCACCGGGCAGGTCCGCGAGATGTTCGAGACAGCATTTGGCGATGACGAATCGCTCTGGGTCGATGCCTCGCCCACACTGCAGGCCAAGCCGGGCGATGCGCTCCCATCCCTGCTGGCCATACACGTCGGCAACCGCGTGCGTTCACGCTTCGAGTCGGTCGCGCTGGTGAACGCATGGGAAGCCACCGGCGCCAGTGCCCAGATCCATCACGCCCCAGACAAAGACCACGCAGGCATCAACAAGCTACTGGGCAAAGAAAACGACCCCGATACCGAGGCCGTTCAAACGTTCATCATGTCTGTGCTCAGCGCAGAGTGATCACCCCAGCTTCGCCAGCTCGTCCTGATCGAACTCCGCGTTGGAATACACCTTCTGGATGTCGTCGTTGTCCTCGAGCGCGTCGATCAGGTTCATGACCTTGCGGACATCGTCGCCGCCGACGGGGACGGTGTTCTCGGGGATGCGGGTGATCTCGGCTTCCATGATCTCAAAGCCCGCGCTCTCGAGCTCGTCCTTGACGCGCTGGAACTCGGTGGGCTCGGTCACGATGGTCCACACACCCTTGTCGTCGCCGTCGGCTTCGGGGGCCTGCACATCGTCGGCACCGGCTTCAAGAGCCGCGTCCATGACTTTCTCTTCGTCGTAGGCGTTGGCGTCGATGTAGATCTGCCCGAGGATGTTGAACATGAAGGCGACGGTGCCGGCGTTGCCCATGGAGCCGCCGCCCTTCTTGAAGATGCTGCGGACCTCGCCCACGGTGCGGGTGTTGTTGTCGGTCAGCGCGTCGATGATCAGCGCCGTGCCGCCCGGGCCGTAGCCCTCGTAGATGAGCTGCTGGAACTCCGCGCCGCCCGCCTCGCCCGAGCCCTTCTCGATGGCGCGCTTGATGGTGTCCTTGGGCATGTTGGCGTACTTGGCCTCATCGATCGCGTAGCGCAGCGCGAGGTTGGTTTCGGGGTCGCCCCCGCCCGCGCGGGCCGCCACCATGATCGCCTTGGAGCACTTGGACCAGATCTTGCCCTTCTTCTTGTCCTGGCGCTCTTTGCGGTGACGGATATTCGCCCATTTACTGTGACCGGCCATACGGATGCTCCTGTTGATCGTCTGCCCGATCGACTGATCGGGGTTTTATTCTTGGCGTCCGGGTGACGGCTTTCTTCCATGAGACCAGCCCACCGCGGAGGGATTTCAGTTGCTGCCCGGATCCTCGAAGATCGGCGCGATATCGGGCGTCCCGCCGGCTTCGGCGTCCTGGATCCGGTATCGCAGCTCGCGCAGTTCCGCGCTCGCCGCGTCGATCGCCCTGCGGTTGGGCTCGGGCTGAGCGCCCAGTGCCCGGATGCGCGAGCGGAGCATGCTCTCGCCGCCCAGCCACGCCTCGACGGCCTTGTCCTGCTGGCCGGCGCGCCAAAGCGCGTCGCCGAGGTGCGAGAGGATCGTCGCGTTCCCACGTTCGAGATCCAACCGATTGGCGCGGGCGAGTATGGAGATCGCGCCGCGTCGGGTCACCTCGTTGGTCTGGGGATCGATCTCGTCCTCGAAGATGCCCTGCTTGTAGCGGAGCCATCCGAGCGAATCGATCACGGAGGCCTCGTTGGGAAGGACCCGCGCCGCGGTCTCAAGCATGATCGCCGCGTCCTCGATCCGCTCCCCGCGTTCGGTGAGCATGTAGCCCAGGTCGTTGTTGCTCCAGCCGTGGTCGGGGTCGAACGAGAGCGCGAGGGTCAGGTAGGCCTCCGACTGATCCGCACGCTCGAACGCCGAGGCCATCGCGCCGGCGGTGTACGCCAGATCGGCGCGCTGCTCGTCGCTCGTGAGGCCCTGGATGGGGCGCTGCGGGGTGCCCAGCCGCCGCGTGGTGATCTCGATCACCGACTGCATCACGCCCGCGGCTTCAAAGGTATCCATCGCGCCCAGCAGGTCCGAGTTGACACCCACAGCGCCCAGAAGCCGGAAGAGCTCGATCAGGGCCTCATCGTTGAGGGTTGAGCCGTCGATGGCCAGGCGGGTCACGATCGCGATCGCCTCGTGCGGACGATCCTCGCCCAGCAGCACCTGCACGGGGAGGGCACGCAGGGTGCTCGCGTCGTTGGGGTCCTCGATGGTGGAGGCGTGATGCTCGACGACCGAGAGCAGCTCGTCGATGTCGATGCGTGGACGGCGCGAGAGCAGCAGGATCTTGGTGCGGGCCATGAAGAAGTTCAGCGGCCCAGCACGGTCCTCGATGAGCGCCACGATCGCGAGCATCGCGTCGTCGATCCCCTCGGTCTCCGCCTGCTCGGACATGGTGTAGACCACCTGCGCGAGCTGCCGCGACTGGCTCGGCAACAGCCGGGCGTCGGCGGGGATCCGTTGGCTGAGTACGGCGACCGCGTCGAGCGCGCTGCGGGCGTCGGCACGCTGTGCGAGGGCGAGGGCGTATTCGATCGCGGGGTCGATGCCACGCAGGGTGCTCAGACGCTGATCGACGAGCGAGCGGGACTGCTCGGGCTGCTCGAGTTCACTCGCCAGCAGGCCCTCGCGCACCCGCGCAACCTCGAACGAGCCGGTGCGCTCCCAGAGATCCGTAAGCAGCTCGTAGGACTCCTGGTGCGCCCCGAGCTCATAGCAGATCTGCGCCAGCGCGAGCCCGGCGCGGACGGAGTTGGGCGCATCGACGAGCCGCTGCTCAAGCCATGCCGCGCCGTCGAGCAGCGCGTTCTCATCGCCCTGTGTCTCACGGGTCTTCCAGATGCTCAGCAGCAGGTCTTCGCCCGTGAGGTCCGATCGACGGCGTGCGTTGAGATCCAGGAGCATCGACTCGGCTTCACGCATCAATCCGTTGCGTGCAAGGTCGCCCGCACGCAGCAGCACGAAGAGATCCGATCGGGGCCGGTTCACGCCAAGATCGCGGACGACTTCCCGCAGCGCGTCCTCGTTCTCCGAAGGGCCGCCGTTGCCCTGCAGCCGGATCAGGCGATCGCTGATGCTCGCATCGAACGGATCGAGCAGGCGGGCGCGATTGAGCGCGTCGATCGCTGTTTGCGGGTCTTCCAGATTCAACGCGATCCGCGCCAGCAGCTTCAGGTCGTCCGTGATGACCGCGTCGTCAGCGCAGAGCGCGACGGCGCTCTCCTGGGCCCGTTTGGGTTGCTGCATGAGCAGGAGCGTCGCCGCGTGCGCACGGGCCGCGTCCCGATCGCCCTGAGCCGTCCGCTGCGCCAACTCCGCATCGAGTGCGGCCGCCCGCTCCCATCGCCCTGTGAGCGCACACGCCTGGGCATGGGCCTCGAGCCACGCGTTGCTCCGGGCCGTGAACACTTCGGGGCCAAGCTCGTCGAGGTGGGTGAGCAGGTCCGCCCGACCGAGCCGCAGCGCGAGCGATGCCGAGAGCAGCTGCTCGGGTACCGAGTCTGTATCGAGTTCACGCAGCCGCCCGAGGGGTGGAGCGGGTGTGGACACCAACGCCTCGGCGAGCGCCCGGGCCGCGTGCGGGTTGGCCGCGAGCAATCGGCTCGCCCATTCATGCTGTTCGTCGATGTTCTGGATCGAGCCAAGCGCGGGCATGATCGCTTGAGCCTCGCTCGCGTCGGGGCCCGCGGCCCCAAGCCGTCCGATCGCATCGTCGGCATCGACCCCCTGCACCTCGAGGATCAGCAGCGAGCGACGCACGGACGCGGGCAGCCCGGGCTGGCTGCGGATGCCTGCGATCGCATCGTTGAGCACGCCGCGCAGCGACTGGACCTTGCACAGGGTGCGGACCCACTGGGCTTCCTGCCAGCCGATATCGCCGGTGTGTGCCCCGAGATGGTCAACCAGCAGCAGCGCCGCCGATGCGGGGTGCCCGTCCCGGAGCTTGGCGGCGATCTGACGGGCGGTGAGACTCCCCGCCGCGCCCTCACTCAATGCCGCGGCCTGAGCGTACGCGTCGGCGGCTCGCGTGTGCGCTCCGACAGTGCTCCATGCGTCACCCGCGACGATCCACAACGCTGCACGCCGCCCGAGGATCTGGATGGTCTCCTGACGCCAGCGCGGGTCACGGATCGATGGGTCGAACGCGTCGAGCGACCGCTCGAGCGACTCGGCCCCGGCTCGGAGATAGCCCAGACGGATCTGCGCATTGCCGAGCATGATCCCCGCTAGGACACGGGCCACGGGGTCCATGTCCTCCGCCTCGGCATCGAGCGCGAGCGTGCAGAGCATCATCACGCGATCATCGCTGCCCAGCGTGTACGCCTGCGACGCGACATAGACCAGCGTGGTCCCGGAGCGGTCACCCAGTTCGATCGCCCGCTCGTAGGCGCTCCCCGCGCCGACCGAGTCGCCCATGTCCACCCGAACCTCGCCGAGCGCCGCGGCGAGCGAGGCCGACCCGGGGTCGAGCTCGGTCGCCTGTTCAAGCACGCGCGCGGCATCCTCGAGCCGCCCCTGCTGGCGCAGCAGTCGGGCCCGGGCGTAGAGCTTCGCGGAATGGCCCCGACGGCGCGGATCGATCTCGGGTTGCTCCGCGGTCTCCGGGAGCGTGGAGGCGATGACAATCTCATCGGCACCCATCAACGCGCGGCGGTGCTCCTCCGTTCCGGGTGTCAGCCTGGGCGTGTTGTCGAGGATGAGCTCGCGGATCAGGGAATCATCGGCTGCGGGGAGCGGCTTGAGCGTTTCCAGCTCCGCCCGGGCCTGAAGCACACGGATCGGGTCCTCGATCGAAGCGGTCGCACGGACCTGCTGCTCAGTTCGCGTGGATTGCGAGGCGCAGGAGATCGGAGCGCCGGCGCAGAGCAAAAGGGCCAGCCCCATGCCTGCTTGGCGGAACGGCAACGGGGCGGGCATCTTCATGAGTTCGCGCCTTTCGTGGGCTTCTTTGTCCTTCGGGTCCCCCCCGATCGCGACCGGCCCGCGGCGCGTTGTTCCTGTGACCACCGCTCGATGAGGGTGTAGGTCTGCAGCGCATCGCTTGCACGCACGCCCCGTTCGAGCTGCTGAGTCTGCTGATCGAGGTCACTGCCCGCGGAGATGATGCCCTTGGCGCCCAGCAGTCGAGCGATGCGATCGTCGAGCGGGAACGCGTGCCAACCGAGTCCGAGCAGGATCACACGCCCGGTCGCGTACTCCGTGAGCCCGTCGATGCTCGAAAGATATTCCTTGACATCTTTCTTGCTCATCTCCTTGAGCCCGGCGAGCGACAGCGCGTTCTGTCGCTCGTAGATCGTGTTGAGGATCAGGATCAGACGGTCCGCACGCTCAAGGCTCCGGGGCATGCGTGAGCCGAGGATCGCCGAGAGCTCATCGGGCGTGCAGACGCGCATCTCGTTGAGATCGACCAGATCCGTGCTGATCCGATCAGCGCCCCTGAGTGCGTGCTCAATGGAGGACTCCCAGAGCAGCATCGAGAACACGAGTTCGTTGAGCAGGGGCTCGGGCGAGAGTCGCGACGCGTTGAGCTGCTCGGCGCTGACCCCCTCGAGCGATTCGTGCTTCTTCTCGATCTGGGCGATCAGCTTGCTCAGCTTGTCGATCATCTCCGGGCTCATGTGACAGGCCCCCCCGCTTGATCCCCGGGCGAATCCACGCTCGGGTCCTCGGGCTTCGCGGAAGTTTGATCGGGCGACGGTTCGGAAGTCTGATCCGACGCGTGCTCCGGTGACGGGTCAGCAGCGGGCAGCTCCTCGATGCCCCGTTCCCTTCTGTCCCTGGCGAGCAGCGCCATGACCTCCATCTGTGCCTTGTGCCCCTCGTCATAGACGAGTTGCAGGGTCGGCATCTCCTTGATGTGAATCCGACTCATGACATCCTTGCGGAGCCTGCGCGAGGCGCTGATGAGCCCGTGCATCGTGATCTTGGCGTGCTGCTCGGGCATCACGGAGATGAACGCCTTGGCGTGCTTGAGGTCATCGGAGAGCTCGACACGCGTGACCGTGACCATCCCCTTGATACGAGGGTCAGCCAAGCCGCGTGCGAGCCGGTTTTGCAGCTCACGCTGGATATTGGATGCGATCTGGAGGCTTCGTCTTCTCAAGCGTTATCCTGTTCATCCGACCCGGCGGCGTGTTCGATGAGTTCCTCGGCGAGCGACTCCTGGTCTTCCGCCGTGTGATGTGGTCCGGGCCCGAAGCTCGCGCCCCAGCCGTGGAGCAGTTCCCTGCTTGTGCCCGACAGTTCGCAGTCGGGCATCGATCGGATCCGGTCGAGCACCCGATCGAGCGTGGCGCCGATCGCCGCGCCGCTTGTTCCTACGATCGCGATCCCGAGCGTCGCCCGATTCCAGATCTCGTGGTCCTCGACTTCCGAGACGGAGACCATGTGATGGCGGTGGAGCGAGTCGCGCATCGACTTGACGACGCTCCGCTTATCCTTGAGCGACTGCGACCAATCGATCGCGATCTCGACCTGCATCACTCCGACGATCATCTCGTGGGCTCCGGCTCCGGATCGGGCACGCGTGCTCAATCGAGCGTGCGCTTCACCTCGATGTTCTTGTAACACTCGAGGACATCGCCCTCCTTGATGTCGTCGTAGCCGACGATCTTCATGCCGCACTCCATGTTCGCACGGACCTCCTTGGCGTCGTCCTTGAACCGCTTGAGCTGCTCGAGCTTGCGGTTGTCCTCGACGATGACATCGTTGCGGGTGACGCGGATGAACGCGTCGCGTTGCACCACGCCGTCGGTGACATAGCAGCCCGCGATCGCGCCGACCTTGGACACCTTGAAGACCTGACGCACTTCGGCGTGGCCCAGGACCTCCTGGCGGATGTCGGGGGTGAGCAGACCCTCGACGGCCTTCTTCATGTCCTCGACGATGTGGTAGATCACCTGGTAGTTTCTGATCTCCACGCCCTTGTCTTCGGCCAGCGCACGCCCCTTGGAGTTGGCGATGACATTGAAGCCGATGATGATCGCCTTGGATGCCTCAGCCAGCAGGATGTCGCTCTCGGTGATGCCGCCCACCGCGGAGTGGATCACGCGGACCTTGACCTCCTCGTTGCCGACCTTCTCAATCTCGCTGCGGAGAACATCCACCGAGCCCTGCACATCGGCCTTGAGGACCACAAGGATCTCCTTGAGTTCCATCTCGGCGATCTGCGAGAACATGTTGTCAAGTGTGAGCTTGGGCTGCGCAAGCAGCGTCTCGCGCTCACGCTCGCGACGCTGGTCGGCGGCCTTCTCGGCCTCCTTGAGCGAACCCACGCAGTAGAACTTGTCGCCCGCGTCGGGCAGATCGTTGATGCCCGAGATCTGTACAGGCAGCGGCGGGAGCACGCTCTTGAGCTTGTTGCCGCGGTCGTCGGTGATGTCACGCACACGCCCGTACGCGCGGCCCATAACGATGAAGTCGCCAACGCTCAGTTGGCCTTCCTGAACAAGGATGTTCGCCACATTGCCTCGGCCGCCCTCGGGGCGTGCCTCGATGACCGTGCCCTGGGCCTGGCCCGCGAAGTCGCTCTTGAGTTCAAGCACCTCCGCCTGAAGATCCAGGATCTCCAGCAGGTCCTGGATACCGGTGCCCTTGGTCGCGCTGGTGCGCACGATTTCCGTGTCGCCGCCCCAGTCGGTCGGGTTCAGGCCGTGCTCAGCAAGCTGGCCAAGGATGCGCTGGATGTTGCTATCGGTCGCCTGCTCCTTGTCGATCTTGTTGAGCGCCACGATGATGGGAACGCCCGCCGCTTTGGAGTGCGAGATCGACTCGATGGTCTGGGGCATGACGCCGTCGTCGGCGGCAACAACGAGCACGACGATGTCGGTGACATTCGCGCCGCGGCTGCGCATCGCGGTGAACGCCTCGTGGCCCGGGGTGTCGATGAAGGTGACGAACTTCTCGCTGTCGCCCGTGGAGACCGGCACGCGGAAGGCGCTCGTCGCCTGGGTGATGCCGCCGGCCTCGCCGTCCGCGACATTCGCGTTGCGGATCCGGTCGAGCAATGAAGTCTTGCCGTGGTCCACATGACCGAGAATGGTCACAATCGGGCCACGCGGACGCTCGTCCTTGCGATCACGGGCAGCGAACTGCTCGGCGACCTGCTGCTCCGCGTTCTTCGCTTCGGTGACTTCCAGCTCGATGTCCCAGTCGATCATGATCTCCTGGGCCTTCTCGGAATCGATGGCTGAGTTGATGGTCGCCATGACGCCCTGCATGAAGAGCTTCTTGACGATGTCTGCACCCTTCACACCCGTCGCGGCCGAGAGGTCCTTGATCGAGAACGGCGCGGCGATGGTGACCTTGCCGCCGATCTTGGCGGGGGTCTGGGCAGCGTTCGCCGAGCTGCGCATCTGCTGCTGACGCTGCTTGAGGTAGCCGCCGCTGCGCTGAAGGCGTGCCTCGCGCTCGGCAAGGTCCGCCGCGGTCCAGCCACGGCCCTCGTTCAACTCCGGACCGCTGCGACGGTTGTCACCACGGCGACGGGTGTTGCCCGCGCCCGCACCGCGCGGTGCGCGGCCGTCGAACGGCATGCCGCCGCCACCGGCACCAGCGCCACCCCCGCCGGGACCGCCGCCTGGCCCGCGCGGGGCGCGACGACGGGGTGCTTCGATCTGCTCGGGCGCTTCCACACGCACAACCTTCGGTCCCGAGAGCTTGATCTGCTCCTTCTTCTCGAGCTGCGGGCCCGCGGGAGAGATTGTCTTGGGACGCGTGGGCACATTCATCATCGGGGGCTTGCTGGGGCCCTTGATCTCGGGTGCCGGCGGACGAACGGGCTGCTGCTCGCTCGGTGCCTCAGCCGCCTCATCATCCTGCTTCGCAGCAGCTGTTGCGCCGCGTGAATCGTTCTTCTCGACTTTGGTCGGCGTGCTCGAAAGCCCCGCGGGCATAGACATCCCCGAGCGTTGGTGGACATCCTTGGATTGCTCGGGCTCTTCCGGCGCGGGCGCGGCCGCAGCAGCCGCCGGCTTGGCTTTGGTCGCCTTGGGCGGTTCGGCCACAGCGGTCGTCGTCGATGAATCGTCTGCATCGGAGTCACTGTCAGCAGCTTTGGCCTTGGTCGCCTTCTTCTTTGCGCGTACCTTCTCGATGTCCACCTTCTCGGCCTGCTCGACAGCGGTGTGCGCGGATTCCTCTCCCTCGCTCTCGTTGGCGAACCATTCGCGGATCGTCTGCTCGAGACCGATCGAGACGCTGGACATGTGATTCTTGATCACATCGGTGGGGATGCCCTCTGCGTGGCATTTCTCCACGATCGCTTTGGACTTGATGCCCAGCTCTTTTGCGATTTCAAAGATTCGTTTATTGGCCAACTGGTACTCCGCGTAATAGTGCGTTCTGCTGCTGTGTTTGTGTCGATCGGTTCAGGGTCGTGTGTCTTGCGTGAGGATTATGCATCGCCACCGAGGATGTCCGCGGCGCGGTGCTCGGACGCTGCGTCCGGTTCCGCCCCGCCCGAGTCCGAGTCTGTCGATCCGTCTGAGCCCGACTCTGCCGCAGCCGCTGCGCCCAGGATGGCCGCTGCCGCAACCTCCGGGTTCGCGTCTTCGCCATCGACCGCACCCGACAGGATCGCCGCCGCGGCCTGCTCGTCGGCACTCTTGCGGGCCTCGGCTTCTGCCTTTTCCTTCTCCTGCTCGGCTGCGACTTCCTTGGCACGCGTCGCGCAAAGCTGGACCGCGAACTCCGCCGCCTCTTCCGTCAGTTCGAGCTCGGTCATCAGGATATCGACGCCGATTTCCTCGATGTCGAACACCGAGATCATGCCCAGCGCCGCGAGGCGATCCACCATCTCGTCGGTGACGCCCTCGACCTTGGTGAGGGTGTCCGAGAGGGTTTCGAGGCCCTTGGTGAACTCTTCCGGGGTCAGGATGTCAACATCCCAGCCCGTGAGCCGGGCGGCAAGGCGGACATTCTGGCCACGCTTGCCGATCGCTAGTGACAGCTGATCGTCCCGCACGACCACGGTCGCACGCCCGAGTTCGAAGCACAGCGAGATCTCGTTGACCTCGGCGGGCTTGAGGGCGTTGGCGATGAGGATCTGTGAGGACTCGTTCCAGCGGACGATGTCGATCTTCTCGCCGTTGAGTTCTTCGACGATGGTCTTGATGCGTGAGCCGCGGATGCCGACGCAGGCGCCGACGGCGTCGATCTTCGAGTCGATCGAAGAGACAGCCATTTTGGTTCGGTAGCCGGCCTCGCGGGCCATGGCCTTGATCTCGATGGTGCGTTCGAGCACCTCGGGGACCTCGACCTCGAAGAGACGCCGGATGAAATCGGGATGTGCTCGTGAGAGGTAGATCTTGACTTGCGAACCCATGTCCTTGACATCGAGGATCATGGCGCGGACGCGATCGCCCGGGTTGAACTGCTCGCCGGGGATCTGCTCGCTGCGGAGCATGACCGCCTCGGCCCGATCGACCTGGACAACGAGCGCTCCGCGGTCGTACCGCTGCGCGGTGCCGGTGACCAGGGTGCCCACGCGGGTGGAGAACTCGTCCATGAGCGACTGGCGTTCGTCGTCGCGGAAGCGCTGGATCATGACCTGCTTGAAGGTCTGGGCCGCGATACGGCCGAAGTCGCCCGGGTCCATGTCCAGCGGCTCGTCATAACGGAAGAGCTGGATCTCACCGGTCATGGGGTCAACGCGACACTGGAACTCCTCGGCATCGAGCGTCCCGAAGAACTTTCGACACGCCGACACCATCGCGGTCTCCAGATCGGAGATCAGCAGGGACTTATCGATGTTCCGCTCCATAGCGATCGAATCGAGGATGCGCATCATTTCGGATGTGTTCACGGGTTGCTCCAGTGTCTTCTCGGCTGCTCGCTTGGCGTGCGCTTCGGCGGGCGTTCAGGTTGATGAGTTGTTGAGTTGTCCGATGTTGAGCGGGTGGATCCCGCCGGGGTCTATCTTCTGTCCGGCTGTCGAGTTGTCAGACGGTCCTGCGCTCCAAAACGCAACCGACCGCGTGCATCGGTATGCCGCGGTCTGAAAGCGCTCTGACGGGCGAGGGAATGATCCCCGCCGCCGGTACAGGATGGGACCACGCGATCACCGCATCGTCCGATCCTTCCCTGCTGGGTCGGTCTCGATTCGCATCGAAACCCGCTCAGCCGTCATGGCGCCAAACCGTCTGCATACTGATGGCTCCTTCCCGGGCAACACGCCCGAGCTTTCCGAATAAGTATAGAACACCCGAGCGTGTGGAATCAACATCTATATAGAAGTGAGTCTCAGCCCTTCTCGGACACCCTCGACTGGCAGCGCTCGCCGCGGGCGACGGCTTTGGAGATCCTGATCGCCCGTTTCCCGCGGTGCTGTCCTACCTGGGCCCTGAACTTGGGCTCGCCTCCGACCAGCACGAGCGATTCCTCCCCCGAGGTGGTTGAGGTCACGATCATGTCGCCGGGTTTCATCTCGCTCAGATCGCGCAGGGTGATGGTGGTCTTGGCGAGGACCGCGGAGACCTCCACGCCCGTCTGGTCGAGGTTCTGGCTGATCCGCTTGCCCGCGCCGTCGCCGTGGTCGCTGCGGTTGACGGCGAACCAGCTCTGGGCGCTGAGTTCCTCCATCACCGGCTCGATCACATTGTACGGGATGCACAGGTTCATCGTGCCCGCTCGGGATGCCATGCGGACCTCGAGTCCGATGACCATCACCACCTCGTTGGGGGGGACGATCTGCACGAGCTGGGGGTTGGATTCGTTGGCGATGATCTCGAACTTCAGCGGTTTGACGCTCTCCCATGCCTCGGAGAGCGAGTCGAGTCCCCGTCCCATGACATTGGAGATCAGCCGCTGCTCGATCGCCGTCATCGGACGCTGGGGGATGAAGAGATCCTGATTGGTCCCGCCCAAGAGCCGGTCGATGATCGGATAGATGATGAGCGGCGATACCTCAAGGCACATCTGGCCTTCGAGGTCGTTGGGCTGGATGAGGTTGTAGCTTGTCGGGTTTGGCAACCCGGAGACAAACTCGCCGTAGGTCATCTGCTCGCACGCGGCGACGCGGACTTCGACGATCGTGCGCAGGAACCCGGAAAGCGACGCGCCGAAGTTTCTGGCGAACGCCTCGTGGAGGGTCTCGAGCGCCATCATCTGGTCTTTCGAGACACGCTCGGGCCGCTTGAAATCGTATTGACGGATCTCGACGCTGTCGATGTCCTTGCGGGTGCGGGAGAAGAGCTTCTTCTCCGGCTCCGGCGCATCGATATCGTCATCCGTCTCAGCAGCAGCCAAGAGGGCATCGATATCATTCTGGTCGAGCATACTCATGGATCGACGCGTCCCGATCGGTGCCTCAGGGGCAGGCAGGGCCAAAACCCCGCCCGGGCGGGGATACACTGGGTATCTATCGGTCCTTGGGGCCCGGGATCTTCACGATCGGCGGGTTTCATTGGACCTCCGGCGTGATCACGGAACATTCTCGATCCTCGGCCGGTTCAATCTCTGCACAAGCGCACGACACGCGTCCACGATTTCTCCGGAGAAGATGCATGAACCGACTGTACCCGCTGCTGCTCACACTCCTGCTCCTGGCATGCCCCGCAGCAGCCCAGCCCGGCTTTGGTGACACCTTTGGTGAGCAGCCGGGCGTGGTCTCAGCACCTGGCGAGAACGATTCGCCCCCGGTGGAGTTCTCGATCGCGACAAGCGTCGACGCCATCGCCCCGGGCACGGACGCCGTTATCGCCGTCATCCTCGACCACAAGCAGCACTGGCACACCAACCTCAACGAACCCGTTGTCCCCGAGGAGATGGGCGATTTCTATCCATTCCCAACGACACTCGATCTTCCCGAAATCGACGGTATCACCTACGGCCCCATCCAATGGCCCGATCCCGTCAGTGTCCCTGTTGATTTCAGCTTCACCGGCACCCCCATCCAATACCTCGTCTACGGCGATCAAGCCATCATCTATATCCCCATCTCCGTCGCCCCCGACACCGCACCCGCCGAACTCCCCCTCGAAATCACCATCCGCTACCAGGCCTGCGACGACCAGATCTGCCTCATGCCCGACAAGGCCACCGTAGCCACCACACTCCAAATCACCCCCGACGCACCCGCCATCGCCCCCCTCGCCGGCATCTTCGCCAACTACGACCCCGCCAAAGCAACCACAGAAACCCCGCCTGCAACCACAACCCAACCAACCCCCGCACCCGCCGGCACCTTCTTCGGCATCACCCTCCCCGGCGGCGGCATCGCTGGCCTCCTCATCCTCGCACTCCTCGGCGCCGCCGGCGGCTTCGTGCTCAACCTCACACCCTGCGTCCTCCCCGTCATCCCCATCAAAATCATGACCCTCTCCCAGCACGCCGGCGAGCACCGCGCCAAGGCCGCCATGCTCGGATTCTGGATGGCCCTAGGCGTCGTCGCATTCTGGGCCGCACTCGCCATCCCCGTACTCACCCTCCAGAACTTCACCGATCCCTCCCGAATCTTCGGCATCTGGTGGCTCACCACCGGCATCGGGTTGCTCATCGCCCTCATGTCCCTCGGGCTCATGGGCATGTTCCAGATCAACCTGCCTCAGAAGGTCTACATGGTCAACCCCAAGGCCGACACCGCCTGGGGTTCGTTCGTGTTCGGCATCATGACCGCGATCCTCGGCCTGCCCTGCTTCGGCTTCGTCGCCGGTGCCCTCGTCCCCGCAGCGATCACCCAAGGCACCGCCTTCGTCATCATCCTCTTCTTCTCCATGGGCATCGGCATGGCCCTGCCATACCTGGTCCTGTCGATCTTCCCCCAGCTGGTCAACAAGCTCCCTCGCACCGGCCCCGCCTCCGAGCTCGTCAAGCAGATCATGGGCCTGCTCCTCCTCGCCGCCGCCGCCTACTTCATCGGCTCCGGCCTCATCGCCCTCGTCGCCTCCAAGCCCTACCTCGCCAAGCTCCTGCACATCTGGGTCGCCGCCATCTTCGGCATCGGCGCCGGCGGCTGGCTCCTCATCAAGACCTTCGAGATCTCAAAGAAGCCCCTCAACCGCGGATTCTTCGGCCTCATCGCCATCGCCATCGCAGCAGTGGGGCTCCTCGTCGCCAACCGCTTCACCGCCGACGCCAAAGAGGAATACCAGATCCGCCAGGCCGCACTCGACGAAGCCGCCACCACCGGCGGCCTCCTCCTCACCACCTGGAACGACTACCGCCCCGCCCTCATGCAGCAGGCCATCGACGACGGCAAGATCGTCATCCAGGACTTCACCGCCGAATGGTGCATCAACTGCAAGGTCCTCGAGAAGACCGTGCTGGGCAGCGCCGCCGTCAAGGCCGAGTTCGCCAAAGACGACACCATCATGTTCAAGGTCGACCTCACCGGCAACAACCCCGAAGGCGACCAGGCCCTCAAAGACCTCGGCCGCACCGGAATCCCCACCCTCGCCATCTACGGCCCCGGCCTCGAGACCCCCTGGGTCGCCAACGCCTACACCATCGACCAGGTCGTCGATGCCATCACCCGCGCCCGTGGCACGGGCAGCAGTGTCAGCATGACCGATCGTCCCTGAGATCCGCCATATGAGGCGGGTTCATCGCGTTCTGAGGGTGTTTTCAGGTCCGATCAAACCGGCGATGCCGCCTTGAATGGACAGAAATGCAGGTTGATTGGCAGATCGGTTTGACGAACGCTCGGAAAGGGAATATCTTTACCCCCACGAGGCATCTGTCTCGCGAACAAGTGAATACGCGGGTGTAGCTCAGTGGTAGAGCGTCACGTTGCCAACGTGAATGTCGTCAGTTCAAATCTGATCACCCGCTTTAAATCAAACGCCCGGTACCTTCAGGTGCCGGGCGTTTTTGCGTTATGCGTTGCTGTTCAGCATGCCGACGCCAACGGAGAGATGGTCAGGCAGTGTCGGTTTGATGCGTTCGGGAACCTGATGCACTTCAGCAGCCGATCGCTGAAAGTATGATGGGCGTCATTCGAGTTGCCAGGAGACATACTTGAGTTCGGTGTATTCGTCCATCACATACCGGCCGCCTTCGCGTCCGAAGCCGGAGTGCTTGATGCCCCCGAACGGGGCCTGTGCCGTGGATGGTCCGGCATCGTTGGCACCGATGATCCCGTATTCGAGTGCTTCAGCGACACGCATGAGTCGGGACGCGTCACGGGTGAAGAAATAGGCTGCCAGCCCGTACTCGGACGCGTTGGCCAACTCGATCACCTCTTGTTCGTGCGAGAACGGCGCGGTGGCGGCGACCGGTCCGAAGGTTTCTTCCTTTGCGATCAGCATCTCGGGGGTCATGCCGTCGAGCAGCGTGGGCTGGAAGAAGCGGTCGGCGAGGCCCTCTGGGCTGGCTCGCTTGCCGCCTGCGAGCAGTTTCGCGCCCCGCGCCAGAGCGTCTTCGATGTGAGACTCCACTTTTTCGATCGCGGCGTCGTTGATGAGCGGGCCGATATCGACGCCGGGTTGTGTGCCCTCGCCGACCTTCAGTTGCCTGATCAGGTCCGCGAAGCGTGTGTTGAACTCGTCGAAGATGCCCGCTTGCACATAGAACCGGTTCGCGCAGATACAGGTCTGGCCCGCGTTGCGGAACTTGCAGGCGACGGCGGCCGCGAGCGCGTGGTCGATGTCGGCATCGTCGAAGACGATGAACGGGGCATGGCCTCCGAGTTCGAGCGAGAGTCGCAGCAGGTTCTTGGCGGCCTTGGTCATCAGCAGTCGGCCGACATCCGTGGACCCGGTGAAGGACAGTTTGCGGACGCGGGCATCTTCGAGCAGAACATCGCCGATATCTGACGAGCTTCCGGTGATGACATTGACGACACCCGCCGGGATCCCCGCTTTGCACGCGAGTTCACCGATCGCCAGGGCGGAGAGCGGGGTCTGCTCCGAGGGCTTGACGACCACGGTGCAGCCCGCGGCCAATGCCGGGCCGAGCTTTCGTGTGATCATGGCCGACGGAAAGTTCCACGGCGTGATGATCGCTGCGACGCCCACGGGCTGACGCAGCACCAGAATGCGTTTGTCTGGCGACGACGCGGGGATGATGTCGCCGTAAAGGCGTTTGGCCTCTTCCGCGGCCCAGTCGAGGAAGGAGATGGCGTAGTTGATTTCGCCGCGCGATTCTTTCAGAGGCTTGCCTTGTTCGAGGGTCATCAGCGTTGCGAGCCGGTCGGTGTCTCTTCGCATGAGATCCGCCAGCTTCGAGATCAGTGCCCCGCGGTCTGCGGCGGTTCGGGCCGCCCAGTGGGCGATCGCTCTGTGGGCGGCATCGATCGCGGCGCGGGTCCCTGTGCTCCCGATGGACGGCACCTGCGCGATCAGTTCGTTGTTGGCGGGATTGAAAACCTCGATCGTGGCGTGTGACGATCCCTCGGTCCATTCCCCGTCTATCAGGTTCTGTGTCTGCACAAATCCTACCTCAGCGATCGAGATGTGTGCCTGATCTTCAACCCGTGCATGGCCTCGGGATGCCGTGGGTTCGTGTGTCGCCGGCTCCTGAACATGTTAGCACGCTTGGCGGGGAATGAGGAACCGCTCTTCTGTGCGGCTGCTCGTGTTGAGCGGGGGGAGTGAGCGAAAAGGGGCGGGTTCAACCGAACCCGCCCCGCTCTCCAATCAGTCATGAAGTTCCTCTACCCAACCGGCGCGGTTATGACGGTTTGCCGGACTGGCAACCGCTCTGGTACTCAACGATGAACATGGAGACATCGAAGAAGTTGAAGTTGCCGTCGCCGTTGAGATCGGCCATCGGGTCCTGTGTCTGGAACGCGTCGAGGAACGCGGAGACATCGAAGAAGTCGAGCTCGCCGTCGATATAGAAATCGGTCAGGCAGGTCTGTCTGATGATCGGCTCGGTTCCGGTGTTGAAGCCACTCATGATCCGTCTCCTTAGCTTGAATTCCTCCAAGTGATATCAAAGCCAGTTGATAATGAACGGGAACAGCCTCATTCGCCGTTGACACCCTTCCCGTGGTGGGGCAGCACACCCGCGTGAGCCGCATGGTATCATGCATGACAAAGCCAGTCGTATCGAGAGCGAGCGCGAGCATGCTGATCATTCTTCCAGACCATCTCCGCGTGAGCGGGATCACCACATGGGCGATTCATGCCGTGCGCGGGTTGCGTGAGCGTTCGATTCCCGCTGGGCTGATCGTCCATACGCAGGTCGGAGAGTCGCTCCCAGAGTTTCTTGAGCCGTATGTGTGGGCGCAGCTCCGGGACGCGAAATCAATACAGCGCCTGCACGGCAATCTGGATGAACTGGTGCCGTTCTATCTCGATGCGATCCGCAGGATGCACGAGCGGACCAATCAGCCCGTGGTTGTCTCGCCCAATCTGCACGGCGATTGTTACGGGGCCATCGCGATGATCGCGCGGGACCACCCAGAACTGCTGCGTCTGGTGTCGTGGATCCACTCGGACAATGAGTATGACATCGCGGTGACCAAGCGGTACGAGCCGATGCTCCATGGGATTGTCCCGGTGAGTTCCGAGCTCTGTGCAACCGCGAACAGGGTGCTGCCGTGGCGAGCCGGGGACATCGAGCATATCCCGTACTGTGTCCAAGTCCCGCCAGCACCCGCGGTTCGGGCGACGCTCAGGGATCGTCCGCTGCGGATTGTCTACACCGGGCGACTTGAGGGGCACCAGAAGCGTGCGGGCTCGCTGCCGCACATCGCCCGCTGGCTCAGTGATGCGGGTCTGGACTTCGAGTTCCGTATCGTCGGCGATGGGCCGATGGCGGACGAGGTCGCCGCGGGATGCTCGGGGCTCCCGCAGGTCGAGCTCGTGGGCGCTGTACCGCCGGAAGAAGTAGGGGCCCATCTGCAATGGGCGGATCTGTGGGTGATGCCATCCCGATACGAGGGGCAGAGCGTGGCGATGCTCGAGGCGATGGCCCACGGGTGCGTTCCGGTTGTCACCAGAGTTCGCTCCGGCGCTCAGGACGCGGTCATCGATGGCGAGACCGGTCTGAGTGTCGATTCTGAATGGAATATGCCCAATGAGATTATCGCGGAGCGAATGGGCAACGCGATCATGTCCTTGAGTGGTACGGACCTCAGCCAGATGGCGGTCCGGACGCATCGTCTGGCGCTCGAGCGGCACAGCATCAACGCGCACATCGATTCGGTCGAGCGGCTGATCGCACGCATTCACACGCTGCCGCCGCGTCCATGGCCCGCGGATGTTCGGGCATCATACAGCGCGCCGCAGTCGGAACTCGACGGGTCGACCCCGGCCGATGCGCCCAGGCGCATGCTCGATCTGCTCAACACGCTCGTGGGCAGGCGTGTGGTGCTCTACTGCTCAGGGCAGCACACCCGGGATGTCAGCGCCGCGGTGGAGGCATCGGACGCACAGATCGTTGGCATCATCGACGACGACCCCGCCAAGGCAGGGCAGGGGCTCATCGGCTACCCGATCTATCCATCCTCCATGATCCCCCAGCTCGATGCGACCGATGCGGTCATCAGCAGTTGGATCTACGAGGACACGATCTGGTCGCGCAGGGCCGAGATCGAATCCCTCGGCGTCACGCTTCACCGGCTCTACCCGGTCGAGTGTTCCCGCACCGCTGCGTTGGCCCGCCTGAGGCCCTGAACCGCGTGCATTCAGGCTGGATCGCTGGATCCGAGCATCGAGGCAACGGTGCTGAGCAGCGAATCCACGAATCCTTCCGTCGTCATCGCCCGCGGAAGCGTTCGGGCGGCCTGACTGATGCGGTCCCGGCGCCACTGGCCGTCTTCCACAGCACGCACGACGAGTTGCTCGAACTGTTCGATTGTTGAGAAATACAGATCCGTCAGCGATGCGAACATGCTCGCGTTCTCGCGTGCGAGCGGATTCTGCATGTGCCGTTGGCAATGCTCGAGCTTCGGTGCGGTCCACTGCACGCTGCCGTCGACGAACTCGTTGGGGCCAGTGAGCCCGAGCCGACGGAGTTCTCGCACATATGTGGCGGCGGATTCATGCTCGCCGTAGTTCACGAACCAGCGGAAATCAGGATCATCGCGATGCACGGGTGTGCTGTGCATGTGGTCGGGCCGGACACGCGCCGCGATATCCATATTCATGAGTTCGAAGGAATCGCGCACAACCCGGCACAGCGGGAGCCCGCCAGAGAGGATGCACTCACTCACGCGTTGATGGGTGACCTGATTGATTGAAGCATGGAGCTGGACCGCTGAGCGCCGATAGGCCTCGCGCAGCGCGTCGCCGTGTTCGAGCGGGTTGCACGCGAACTCGGCGAGCGTTGGGTGCTGTTCCCAGCCAATGCCGTGGAGCCTGAATCGCCAACCGTGACGCATGGCGATTTCGCCGGCCCATGCCGCGGTCTGGTGACGCAGATACCGCTCGGCATAGGGGATGACCACGCCGTTCATCAGGTGTGAGCGGAAGGGCTGCGCCTGTTCGCTAACGCCGTCGGCGAAGAACGACGCGTCCACCATGCGGCGCAGCCTGGTGTGCAGGAGTGAATGCCTGCATGTGCGGATGCTCTGCTCCACATCATCAAAGAGCTGATCGATCCTTGGCGCCAGGTGCGGTGCCTGCGACTGGAACTCGCCGAGCAACCTCTGGCGCATGATCTCCGGTGCTTCGCTCTGGTGGGTGATCCACGCAATTTCTGAGTCGAACCGTGCGGCTGGCTCGTTGAGAGAGAACTTCGACCTTGATGCGACCATGGGCATCCAGCGCGTGCGATGGGCTGGGTAGTTGAACTGATTGATCAGTTCGGGCTTGACCATGCCCACAACCATGTCCAACGCGCTGATCGACCGGCCGACCTCTGAATCGAACAGGTGCTCCATCGCATCCTGGATCCAGCAGATGTGCGGTATGTCCTTGGGTACATGCGCACCGAGTGAGCGGCGGGTGTAGTTGATCGCGACGATGAGGTGCGGGTTGAGCTCATCGATCCTGCGCATGATCGAGCATTGCGAGATCACGGTCGAGTCGTCCCGCTCGATGACGATCTCGCATTGCGCTCCACGCTCACGCAGTGCGCTGCTCAGGTCCCCCGCGATATGCTGCAGGTAGCTCGTGTAGCGTGAGACGGGGATCAGCACCCGCAGCGGACCATCGCACGAGCCGGGGTCGTTGACCCGTTGCGCGATATCGCCCGCATCGTGCGGTGTGCGGGTGCGCAGGCGGTCAATCAGCTGTGATTCGTTCCGTGTCCAGCGCTGCTCGATCTCCCGCATCAGCCCGGGGGCGTCGGGTGTCGCTCTGGTCCCGAGCTGCGGGTTCTGGACGACATACGACGGGGGGGCATCATCGATCCGCTCATCGAACCACGCGAGCAGTCGCTCGGGAGCGTCCTCGCCGACGAACCACACGATTCGTTTATCCCCCAGCGCCTCACCCAGATCAGATCGACTGAGCCCGTCAAGCAGCTCGCTCCAATCTGCCTGGAGCACCACGATCCGCTGACGGAAGAATGGGTAGCTTTGCGGGGCAGGTGCGTTGAGCAGCGCCTCAAGAATCCACGGCGGGTTGACTCCCTCAAGCAGCACCGGCCCCCGGCAGCGGGTCGTGAGATCCTTGATCAACGGCTCGATGGCCTTGCGGTGATCCGAGTGCGTCGAAGGCTCGGCGTTCTCGATCGCACCATGCTGTCGCCAGCGACTGATCCGTTCTTCGATATCCGCCGGCTGAGGCACAGAAATGCGTGAGAGATTCAGGCGCAGGATATCCTCTCGGCGTTGTTCCGGAGAAGCGGTTCCTGCCGCATGCTCTTGAGAGACCCGGATCGCCATGGTCACACTCCCGATGAATCGTCTTGGCAGAATTACCCGTGAATCCGGACTTTTCATCGGCCGAATCACGATCGAAGCGTGATGAAAACACCTGGTCTGCCTCGGGTGCGGAGATCAATCGTCGAGGATCACGAAGTACTGGATGCTGCGCCTGCGGATCGGCGCATCGACCGGTCTGACCCCGTGCCAGGACGAATCGCCAACCCGGAATGCAAACATGGAGTTGCTCAGGAATGGGGCGGTGAAGACCGAGTCGTAGCGATCCCAGTCGTGCGGGTCGCGATGCTGCTGGCCCGGCCGTTCCGCGAGCACGCATGTCCCGTGCGGGGCGGCGCTGAGATCCTCCTCCGCAGGCAGATAGAAGAGCACCGTGACGATCTTCTTTGCGATATCGGTATGGGGGCGAATCTGATAGCCCCTGCGATCGAGCGAGAGATGGATCAGCCCGCGTGTTTTGTGCAGATGCGATGCGGCCAGCTCCGGCCCCCCGATGCACTCGAGCAGGGCCGCGCGGAATCGATCGCCGATGAAAACTTCTGTAAAGGCGTTCCAGAAGCACCGTGCATGCTCGTCGAGGCGTCCCAGATCATCGCTCCCGTCGCGATCGGGTGTGAGGAAGACCGCGCCCCGTTCCGGGTGATACTCGTTGAGCGGCGTAAACACCTCGTCAGTTGGGAAGGCGTCGGTCATCTGGCTGTAGTAGGGCTCAGGAAAGACCGGCCGGATCAGCGTGTGGGGAAACGGCCAGCGGTTGATGACGCAGTTGCGGAGCTGGTATTCCACGGACGCAGCCGCCGATTCGGCGATGGCACGGGTTGCGCTGGGGATGGTCTGGGTGTCCGGCATTGCTCAGCCCTCGCTGCGATCGAAGATGAAGTTGTAAATGCTCGCGTTGCCCGTCGAGTCAACGCCCGGTGCCTGGCGCTTGGCGCATAGTTCCAGCCCCGACTCATTCATGATGCCGGTAACCGCCCTGAGCAGGTCATCGCGGCTGTCATCGAGTTCGATCAGGACTGATCTGAGCTCAGAGCGAGCGAGCGTGTCGCGGGAACCACGGAGGACCGCCAGTTCGTTGCCATCGACATCGATCTTGAGCCGGTTGGGCACGGGAAGTGAGAATCGTGTAACCAGTTCGTCGATCGTGACCGAGATCGCTCCCTGCTCGAAGCTGGCGGCGAATCGTTCGCCAAACTCACCGAGCGGCTCACCGAAGCTCGAGCCCGCGCCGCCGGGCATCGGGTGGCGCATGTGCAGCATGCCGACGGAGGTCTGATCGCCGATCGCGATCGGCAACGCGGTGACCGATTGACCGATCGTTGCCCTGCGGATCTGCTCTGCAAGCACCCACCAGTTCCAGGGTGAGGGCTCGAAGGCAAGGATGCGGCTCACCTTGCCCGCAGCCGCGGCGTACATCACATACGGGCCTGTGCTCGCCCCGATATCCCAGTAGACATCACCGGTTTCAAAGGTCTCGATCCAGTCGATTGTCTCGGGTTCTTTCTCGAGAAGGGTGTGGGCTCGCCAGCGGACGGTCTGGGTCGGGCAGTAGAACTGGATCGGTCCATGGCGGGTCTCGATCGTCGTCATCTCGGGATCATGGCTGTGCAACAAGCCCGGGGCGTTGCTCCCCAACGGACGAGCGACGAGGATCAGGTAATCAGGGCGCCGACCCTCCGGGCCGACGGCATCATCATCCGATTGGTTCGGATCAATCCTCCACATCCCGGGCGGGAGCGCCGGATCGAACACGGTGTCAACCGGCAGCTGCCCGATGACTTCCTGGATCCTGAAGTGGGGTGACAGGGCCGCGGTGAGACTCGCGTAATCGAAGTCGTGCACATGATACGGGGTGGGGCCGAGTCGGTTCGGCGTGCTGATCACGAGCGCCCCGTCTGCCCTGAGCACGCGAGCATACTCGGAGACCAGTGCGCTGGTGTCCTCGATATGCTCCACAGTCTCAAAGCTCGCAACGAGATCGACGCTACGCCTCTCAAGCGGGAGGTCGGTCGCCGACGAACAGCAGAAGCGGCGGTTTGTGTCGCCATGCCGTCGGGTCGCGTAACCGATGGCACGCGCGTCGATGTCCACTCCCGTGTAAGTCACCGACGCACGATCCGCCAGTATCCCCGCGCCGTACCCGGTGCCACATGCCAAGTCGGCGACGCTTGAGCCGCCAAGGTTGCCGAGCAGGTCGCGGGCCAGCTCGTAGCGGCGAAGATGCAACTCGGTGCGATCGGGAGCGAGCATGTCCAGCGTCGCGTCATGGCGTTCGCCGCGGTTCTCGATGAGCCAGCGGGCATCCTCTCGCGTGACCGCTCCGGTCGCGAGGAGGCGTTCCTCAATGCATTTGGGCGAATAGCGATCAGTGCCGCTGTGATAGAGCCGGACGATGCGTACGCCTGAGTTGCCGTAGAGAGCTACCGCCCGCTCGTAGAGCTGCGCCTCATAGTGCTCGGAGCTGATGATGATCGCGTCGAGCGTGCCGGGCATGTCCGGATCATCGCTTTTCAAGATCGGGATGTCGCCCATGCTCGCGTGCAGGGGTTGGTCATCGAGAATACACACCACCCGGATGCCCGCGCGAATCCAGGGCTGGCGGAGGATCGGGCGTGTGTGGCGGCCCGCACCGAAGAGCGCGATCTCGCGGACCCCCTGCGCTGTGAGCTCGTGCGCCGTCTTCTCGATCAAACGCATCCGCATCGCTTCGAGCGCAGCGATCGCCGCCTGCTCCGCGTTCATCGGCTGGGCTGGACCGGACTCGGTCATGGCTCGTTCTGTCTGGATAGGTGCATCCACGCGATCAGCATAATCGATTCCTTCACGACCCGCTCTGCTGGACGCCGGAGAAATCCTCGGCGGGTGCTGGGGATCCGGAGTGTTGATACAGGGGAATGCACCGCAAGCCGTCGTGTCCCAAACCACGCGCCCGCTCGAGCAGTTTCTGCTCGTGAAGGGTGGACGAGATCACGATCGCGGACAGGGATCCGATGGCCCGGTGCTCGGGAAGCACGATGGGGATACCGAACAGCGAGTCACCGTCTTCAGCGGCATCGTCGATGATCAGGCTCGGGGGCGTGGGCGGCGTGGCGTGCTCAAGGAGGCGGTTGGTGTGCAGCCCTGCCCCGAAGATCGCGTAGGGTGCGCCCGCGAGGGTGTTCACGACGGTCTCGAAGCGTTCGGGCGATCTGAGTTCTTCATCACGCCAGCCCAGTGAGTGTACTCTGGTCCCGGACTCTCTCCATTGGCGTGCCCTCCGGTAGAGACCGAAGTCATACTCGTCGCCGGCCAGCAGCAGCATCTCGGGGCGCTGGCCGCTGAATACCTGATCGCGGCTCACACATTCGAGCCCCGGACAGAGCCCGTCTGGCAGCGTTGATCGGACTGTTCCGATGCGCGAGGTGGCATTTGCAAGCTCCAGGATCGCGTTGATGTGTTTGAGGAGGTCATCCTGGTGCTCGGGAGACGCTCGCAGCTCGGGCTCGGCGTGCGTGTCCCCGTACGCGGCGAGTGCGGATCGAACCGCGAGGGGCTGGTCGGCGAGCCAATCCGAAGCCGATCTTCGTGTGGTTGGCTCAGCACGAGATTGCGTGTCGTGAGCTTCAGAACCCGAGTCATCCCCGCGTTCGAGTCCGATGCTTGCGGCTGAGCTCAGGGCTTCCACCACCTTCGTGGGCGCGTTCTGGCAGAACCCACGCTCGATGATCCGCTGCTGCAGCGCTTCGAGGCCCCGGTCCGTTGCGAGGAGCGCCTCGATCAGCTGGTCAGGCAACTGGAAGTCGGTGCGACTATCTCCGGCGAGCAGCGACTGGATGGATGCTGCCGCGGCGTTGTTGGCCTGGGCGTCGATGCCTCGCAGCGCCTTCATGGCATCCTGGTCTTCATTCAGCCCCGTCTCGGATCTGCCTGTGTAGCACACGCCGCATGGGATCCACAGCGGCCAGGGGTGGGGGTGGAGGATCGCGGTCGGCTTTATCGCGAGCATGCCCTCGATCGCGAGTGTGGAAGCGCTGGTGATCACGGCACGCACACGGGCCATCGAATGCGCGAGTGGGGTCCGATCCGGTTCCACCCCGAGCTCGGACGCGATCTCCGCCGAGACCCTCCAGCGGACGCGAGTCGCGGAGCGGTCCGCTGACCGCCGGATATCCTTCAGCGAATCCATCAATCGGCAGCGGGCTCCGGGCGTGAACCAGGGCTGATTCGCGGTCGCCACGAGCAGGCCGTCGGGTTCAGCTGTCCCGACTTCATCGACAAAGGACGCGATGTATCGGTCGAGCCGCGGGAGACCGGTGGCGATCGAACGATTCCCGAGCGCCTCAAGTATGGCTCTGTCGTGGCAGCCGCTCGCCAGCACCATGTCCGCGGGCGCTGCGCGGAGGAACCGATCTCCGGCGGATGCATTCAGGAAGGTGTTGGCGTATTCGAGCACGCCGTCCATCATCAGCGCGATCGGAACCGCAAACCTCTGCGCGTCGTTCCGCAATACGACTGAGTTCTTTGGGTTTGCGTCCGCGTGCAGGATCACGCTCGCGCTCCGGACCATCTCCGGGCGGACCGAGACCGGGGCGAACCGTTGAAAGGTCTCCGATTGAACAAACCAGCCCGCGGATCGAAGCGTGCTTCCGACCGAGGCAAAGTGGTGCGCACCGGTGCGCGGCCCCACGAGCAATGCACGCGGTGAATCGTGTTCATTCTCGTGCGGTTGGTGAGCCATGGCAGTCGATCGCGATCTCAGGTGCTAGTGCGCGCCGGTGGACGCACGATAGTATATCGCACGGGTTGGACACGCTTTTTTCGGCTTTTCAGCGGCGATCGAGCGATCAGACGATCATCCCGCCCAGAAGCACGCCCCGCGCACTCCACGCCGCTGTGCGAACCCAGTTCGATCGGACCAGCTTCGCGTGTGCCTGAGGGGTGAAGCCGCGTGCGAGCGATGTGTGCGCCGGGACCTGCAGCAGCCATGTCGAGACCCACGCGCTCGCGAGGAGCAACACGAGGACGATCTGTGCGTTGAGCGAACCCGCGAGCCCGTCGGTCTCTGTTGTGCCCGTCAGCACCATGACCAGGCACAGCCCGCACGCCGCCGCTTCGAGGAGCATCAGCGGTGCAACGATCCATGTGATGCGGGCCATATGGCTCCGCTCATATTCGAGCCAGGTGTCCTCGCCCACGCGGCTCATCAGCGGGTAATGCACCATCTGAACGATCCAGATCAGCCCGGTCATGAACCATGCGGACGCGGCCTGCACCACAAGCAGCAATGCGAACGAATCCATCAGGCCGGGACCTCGCAGATCATGCGCTCGTAGTTCGGTTGGGCAGCAGCGTTCGGGGCCTTGAACGAGCGGATCACCCGGCCCTTGTGCAGGACAAACGCCCCGGGCATCTGAAAACCATCGCCATCGAGTTGCCCGACCATGTGGCCCCTGAGTGTAGCCTTAAGCCCACGCAGGATGACCGCGGGCCCGAAGAGCTGGAGCACGCTGCCCCGCCCGAGCTCCAGTGCCCGATACGCGATCCGCTCCGGATCACTGAACCAATGCGCGTCCTCAAGGCCGAACGCGTGGGCGACCCTGGCGTTTGTTTCCTCGCTCGACATGGTGACCACGGCGATCTGCATGCCACGATCTGTGGCTTGCTCTTTCTTCCCCGCCAGCTCTGCGAGCATCTCCTTGCAGAAGGTGCAGCCCGAGTGGCGGGTGAGTGTAATCAGGACCGGCTGCGCATCGTTGAGTTCTCGCAGACTGTGACCGTGCTGGTCGGTCAGCGCGTCGAGGGCCTCGTCGATGCTGACCGTGCGGTCCTCGCCCACGCCACCGCGGGCCCGGGCGGCATCCCAGAGCATCATCGAGAAGGGGATCCACCAGATCAGATCGTTCGTGACCAGGGTGAGGGCGAACTCGGGCGGGAACACGCCGTCGCTGAGCGCGAAGACAAAGCCGATGGGGCCGAAGACTTTTCCCAGCAACCCGACGAGCACGATCGGCCAATGGACCCTGGAGTTTCTGGCGGCGATCAGATAGCCCACGCCGTAGACACCGACGATCATGCCGACGCACTGCCAGATCGCCGGGTAGCGCATAGGCTCCATGTCCGCGAGCTCGAAGAAGAGGTTGGGTGCAACGATGACGATTGTGCCCCAGAGCAGGTTGTAGATGCCTGCGGCGATCAGCCATCCCCGAGCGAATCTTGGGGGCTGTCCGAGTGGGTGCGGGATATTGCCGGTCTGGCTCATGATTCCCATTTCGCTGGAGGACGGGCTCGGACGCATTGAACCGGTGCCACGGGCCAGAATTGACGATGTAGTGGATGCTTCTATCGGTTATACTGGGCCATCCGCCGCACGAACTCGAAAGGGGGCCTCATGCTCCGTGGTGCGCTCAATATCAAAAAGCTGCTCGGTTCCATGGGCCGGCTCGATGCCTCCGACCTCCACATCAAGGTCGGAATCCCTCCAACCTACCGGATCGGGGGCGAACTGCGTCCGATCGAGGCGGACCCTGTGACCGAGGAGGAGGCGGATCACCTGCTCGATCCGCTGCTGAGCGAGATCCAGAAGAAGAAGTACGACGAGACCGGCGACTTGGACTTCGCCTGGCACATCGAGGACCCCGACGGCGGACCGGGTGACCGGTTCCGCATCAACATGCTCCGATCGGGGAATCACACACACGCGGCGATCCGACGGGTCAAAGCGGAGATCCCCAGCTTTGCCCAGCTTCACCTGCCCAAGGTGTACTCCGATATCGTGCACCGTGAGCGGGACGGGCTCGTGCTCATCGTTGGCGTGACCGGGTCGGGCAAGTCGTCCACACTCGCATCGATGCTCAATGAGATCAATGCCACACGATCGGTGAACATCATCACGATCGAGGATCCCGTCGAGTATCGGTTCGTCCCCAATAAATCGATCATCTCGCAGCGAGAGATCGGGATCGATGTCGTCGATTTCCACGAGGCACTCCGTCATGTGGTGCGACAGGACCCCGATGTGATCTTCATCGGCGAGATGCGTGATCAGGAGACCGTGCTCAGCGCCATCCAGGCAGCGGAGACGGGGCACCTGGTGTTCGCGACGCTCCACACATCGGACACGATGGGAGCGTTCGGGCGCATGCTCGAGTTTTTCCCTCAGGACGAGCGGAGCTTTGTGCGCAACTCCCTCGCCGGGACGCTCAAGGCTATCTGTGCCCAGCGTCTGGTCCCCGCGAACGAGGAGCAAACGGGGGCGAAGGTCGTGCCTGCGGTCGAGGTTCTGCTGACCTCGCCGACTGTCCGGGAACTGATCCGCGACGAGCGGGACTCGGACCTGCCCGCGGTCATCGCCAGCAGCCGCGAGGATGGCATGAGACTGTTCACGCATTACTTCGCGGAACTAGTGAACAAGGAGTGGATCACCATGCAGACCGCCAAGGAGTTCGCACCCAACCGGGACATGCTCAACTCGATCCTCAAGGGTGTCGAGGTCAAGGCGGGCAATCTGGTCGGGCGGATCAAGGGCTGAGCCCCTTGATATCTGGTACCATGCACGCATGCGACTCCTGCTCTTCGTGATTCTCTGTGCATTGTCTCCGTCTGCTCTTGGGCAGGTGTACTCTTCGCTCTGGGGCGAGCGGGGCGAGCGATATGATCCGAACGGGCGGCTCCCCGATTTTTCATATGCCGGCTATGGGTTTGGCGATGCCGTCATCCCTGCCCGTAAGCCGGCGACCTCGGTCGCCGATTTCGGTGCCAGGCCGCACGATGGCCTCGATGATACCGAGGCGTTCAAGCAGGCCATCGCGGCAACCGAATCGGGCGTGATCGAGATCCCGCCGGGGTTGTATCGCATCAGCGACATCATCTGGATCGAGAAGCCCAGCCTTGTGTTGCGCGGGGCGGGGTCCGGCGAGACCATCGTGCACATCGACAGGACACTCGAGGATGTGCGCCCCAACATGGGGGCGACAACCGAGGGCAAGGCGACATCCAACTACTCGTGGTCGGGCGGGTTCTTCTGGGTCAGGGGCGGTTACGAGCCAACCCAGCGGGTCGCGGTCACGCAGCCAGCCCGTCGTGGTGATCGAACACTGGTTGTCGATGATGCCGCAGTATTCACGGTTGGGCAGCGTGTGCTGATCGAGCAGGTCGACAGCGACGATCATACGCTGATGCAGCATCTCTACAGCGACGATCCGGGTGATACGCGCATGCTCAAGGGGAACCTCAAGCCCATGCTCGTCGCCCGCATCATCTCGGTCGAAGCCAACTCGATCACGCTCAATCGCCCGCTGCGATGGGATGTACACACCGAGTGGTCGCCCACGATCCGATCATTCGTGCCGCGTGTGCACGATGTCGGTATCGAGTCGCTCACGATCTCGTTTGATCCGGTGCCGTACGGGGGGCATTTCAGCGAGTTGGGGCGAAACGCGATTGCGTTCAATGCCACAAGCGACTGCTGGATCCGCGATGTGAAGATCAAAGACTGCGATAGCGCGGTCTTCTTCACAGGCGTGCAGGGCACGATCGACGGGCTCCGTGTTGTTTCCACGCGGGAGCCACACCGGGGCACACAGGGCCATCACGGCGTGACGATGGGGCTCGACAACCTGCTCACCAACTTCGTCTTCGAGACGCACTTCATCCACGACATCACCATGACGCGTTTGAGCGCGGGCAATGTGGTGAAGAACGGGTCGGGTGTGAATCTCTCGCTCGATCACCACAAGCGAGCCAACCATGCCAATCTCTACTGCAATCTTGATGCGGGCAACGGGAGTGATCTCTGGCGATGCGGCGGCGGCGCATCACTGGGCAAGCACGCCGGGGCATGGACAACTTTCTGGGGCATCAAGACCGATCAGCCGGTCGCTTGGCCTCGCAACAGTTTCGGTCCGAGCATGATGAATCTGGTCGGGCTGCACACCCAGCAGGCGCAGGCGATTTCGGAACAGGGCAAGTGGTTTGAGGTGATCGATCCCGATCAGCTTGAGCCGCGTGATTTGCACCGTGCCCAGCTTGAGCGCCGACAGGGGCGAAGTGATTAGCCGTTCATCCCGCCTGGGCGTGATCTTCCGGATCGATACCCAGCTGCTTCATCTTCTTGTACAGCGTGGTGCGGTTGATCCCGAGCACCTCGGCGGTCTGTTGCCGATTCCACTCGTTCGCTTCGAGCGCTCTGAGGATGATCTGACGCTCGGGGCGCATCATCGCGTCGCTTAGCGTCATCGGAATCCACTGGCCATCGTCATCGCCCCGGGGCGTTGCAAGGGACATGGGCGAATCGCCCGATTCATACACGAATGTCGGGAGGTCTTCGATCTCGATCGTCTGATTGCGTGAGAGCACGGCGGCCCGCTCGACGATGTTGCTCAGCTCGCGCACATTGCCCGGGTAGCTGTAGCGTCGCAGCGCGTTGAGCGCTTCGGGGGTGAACCCGGTGAACTGGCGTCCGAGCTCGCTCGCCTGCTGATTCAGGAAATGCACCGCGAGTGTCGCGATATCCCCCACACGATCGCGCAACGGCGGCATCTCGATCTTGACCACATTGATGCGGTAGTACAGATCCTGCCTGAACGCCCCGCTGTGCACGAGCGATTCCAGGTTCTGATTGCTCGCCAGAATCACACGCACATCGACCTCGATCGTCTCGTTCGATCCCACGGGCTCGAACCTGCGTTCCTGCAGCACACGCAGCAGCTTGAGCTGCATCGCCGGCGAGGCGCTGTTGATCTCGTCGAGGAAGAGCGTGCCACCGTCGGCGGCCAGGAACTTGCCCACCTTGTCGGCGTGTGCGCCAGTGAACGCTCCCTTGACATGCCCGAACAGCTCGCTCTCGAGCAGGGTCTCGGGGATCGACCCGCACGCGAGCTCGACGAACGGCTTGGCGCTGCGGTTGGATTCCTGATGGATGGCTTTGGCGATCATGCTCTTGCCCACGCCCGATTCGCCGGCCATGAGCACGGTTGTACGCGAGCCGGCGACCGCGTGAACCGTCTCGTAGATCTTCTGCATCCGATGATCGTTGCCGACCATGTTCCCGAGCCCGAAGCTGTGCTCAAGCCGGGACTTCATCGTCGTGTTCTCACGCTTGAGCTCGTGCTGTCGCAGCGCACGCTCGAGCGAGATGTTGAGCTCCTCGTCCACGATGGGCTTGGTCAGGAAATCGACCGCCCCGAGTCGAAGGGCCTGCACAGCGGTCTCGACGGTGCCGTAGCCCGTGAGCATGATGACCGATAGTTGCGGGTGGCGTCGCGTGATCTCGCGGAGCAGATCCAGCCCACCCATCTCTGGGAGGTTGATATCGCACAGGGCAACCTGATAGCCCTTGCCCGTCGCATCGGCGCGTTCGAGCTCATGCAGCGCGGTGCTCGGTGCGTGCACCGATAGTGCCGACGATCCCTCCGTGCGGAAGAACTCGGCGAGCGAATCCGCGACGATCGGATCGTCGTCGATGACCAGGATGCGTGTCTTCTCGGCCATGCTCAGCCGATCTCCGTGTCGAACGGGTCATTCTCTGGGATGGGCACACACACACGAAGCACCGCACCCGGGCGTGAGGCGCTCGAGCGATCCTCACGCTGGGTCAGGGTGATGATGCCTTCGAGCTGCTCGACGATCTGGTGCGCCATCGAAAGCCCGATCCCCTGATGGTCGTCCTTGGTCGACACGCCGTGGCGGAATGCCTGATTGTTGCGTGCCCTGAGGTCCAGGCCGGCACCGTCATCGAAGATCTCGATCACGGTTTCCTCGCGTTTGGGATCCACACGGGCCACAACTTCAATCAGCCCCCCGGGATCGAGCGCGTCCGCAGAGGTCGCGTTGGAGATCGACTGGACCGCGTTGAACAACGCGTTGAGCACCACGGTGTAGAGCGGTCCAGCGGGCAGTCGCCCCGCCCGTGGATCGATCCGCACTCGTATCCCTGCCCCCGCGGCATTGGCCATGGGACGCACGACATCCACGGCATGATCGATCGCCATTGCGATCGTGGTCACGCCCGATACGCCGAGCAGTGCCGAACCGATCGGGACCGATTTCGATCGCATCGCGGCGTTGACCATCCCGCTCATCCGCTCAAGCGTTGAGAGCACGGTGCAGATCTGTTCGCGTGCTTTGGTCAGATCGTCCGCGGGGTTTGTGTGGCTGTCCTCGGGCATCGCTGCGGCCGCAAGACTCAGCCATCGCATCGAGCCGTCGAGCATATTGCTCAGATCGTGCGCCAGCACGGTCAGCTGGTCTGCGGTCTGCGGCCCCGCGGATGGATCACGCACATCGTGCGCGCCTGGAGGGCGCACGGTCCGCTTCTCGGGCACGGGCTGCGATCCGGCGTCATCGCCGCGGGGATTGGGCATCGAGTTGTCGGGGTTGGTGCTCATCACACCCATCATCGACCCACCGAACACGGCTTGTCGCGCAGAAAAACGCCGGATCGGGCACATCTCCCGGTCCGGCGTGTTGCGTTTGATCAACACGGTATAACCCGACAACCAAATGCGGTTATCAGACCCCCAGCGCGGCCGCGTCGCGATCGCTGAGCATGCCCCCGTCGCTGCGGAGCTTGACCGTGCCGTCGCGTTTCCAGGAGCGTTCGCAGCGTGGTTCCTCGCTCAGATCGGTGACCTCGATGTCTCCCGACGCCTTGAGTGTCACACGCGACACGCCGCAGTAGTCGGCCAGATCCACGGCATCGAACCCGGCGAGCACGCCGTCCGCGTCGGGCAACACCAGCCCCGCGTCGAGCGGGTTGTCGATGCCCCTGTCCGCCCGAGCGGCTTCGAGTGCCCGCATCGCGTCGTCGAGCACCTTGAGCGTCTTTGCCCAGCCCGCGTCAGGTGTGACATCCAGCGCGTCGGGGAAGCCGGTCAGATGCACGCAGGCATCGCTGTCCTGCGGATCGATCCCGTGCAGCGCGCGGTACGCCTCGTCGGCGGTGTGACACATCACCGGGGCCAGCAGCTTGCAGATCCCGTCGCACATGACGAACATCGCCTGCTGTGCACGCCGGCGACGGTCCGAGCCGATCGCGTCGCAGTAGAGCCGGTCCTTGACGGCCGACAGGTACTCGCCCGAGAGCGTGTTGTTGCAGAAGTTGTACAGCAGCTTGTGCACCTCGTGGAACGCGTAGCTGTTGTACGCGTTGACGACCTTCACGCGCGTCTTCTCAAACTCGCCGAGCACCCACGCTTCGAGCGAGGTGGGTGGGAAGCTGATCGAGCTGTCGGGCGTGAAGTCGCTGAGGTTGCTCAGTAGGAAGCGCAGGCGGTTGCGGATCGTGCGGTAGCTCTCGCCCGCGAGCTTGAAGAACTCCTCGTCCACCTTGACATCGTTCTCGTAGGCGATCGAGCAGACCCACCAGCGGAGAACATCGGCACCGTAGCGGTCGAACAGGTCCTTGAGCGCCGCGCCCTGAGACTTGGAGAGCTTCTTGCCGTCCTTGTCCACCATGAAGCCGTGGGTGAGCAGGGTCCGGAACGCCGGCTCGCCCATCACACCCAGCGAGGGCAGCAGCGAGAGCTGGAACCACCCGCGGTGCTGGTCGGAGCCCTCGAGGTACAGATCGATCGGGTAGTCCTCGCCGTCGGATCGATCACGCATGACCGCGTTCCACGACGAGCCCGACTCGAACCACACATCGAGGATGTCCTGACCCTTTTTCAGGTCGCCGAACGAGACGCTGCCGCTCTTGAGTGCTTCGGGTGCCTCGGGGTCTGCGCTCGCGTTATACCCAGCGAGCAGATCCTCGGGCGACATGGTGAACCACGCGTCAGAGCCCTTGGCGCGAACAAGATCCGCGACACACTGGGCCGACATCTCGGTCATGAACGCGCTGCCGTCGGGCATCGTGAAGGCGGGGATCGGCAGGCCCCACGCACGCTGGCGCGAGATGCACCAGTCGGGGCGCGAGTCGAGCATGCCCCGCATGCGGTTGCGGCCCCACGCGGGCACGAAGTTGACCGTGCCGCCCTCGCCGGTCGCGGCCAGCGCCATCTCACGCAGGCCCTTGCCGTCGCGTTTGGTGGGCTTGTTGACATCCACGAACCACTGCTCGGTGCAGCGGAAGATCACCGGCGTCTTGCTCCGCCAGTCGTGCGGGTAGCTGTGCATGAACTTGTGGGCGTAGAACATGTGTCCTGACTCGGTCAGGTGCTTGGCGACCTCGTCGTTCGCTTTCCAGATCGACTTGCCGACGAGCCACTCGGGCACCGACTCGTCGTAGGTGCCGTTGCCGCGGACCGGGCAGTAGACCGGCAGCCCGACCCGCAGGCCAGTCAGGTAGTCATCGCTGCCGTGGCCCGGCGCGGTGTGCACCAGCCCGGTGCCGTCTTCGAGGGTGACATAGTCGGCGCTGACCACGCTGTAGCACACGCTCGTATCCGCATCGGGCTCGTTGACGGGCGTGGGGGCGGTGTCGCGGAAGGGGTGCTTGTAACGCAGCCCGACGAGTTTGTCGCCCGTCGTGGTCGCGAGCGTCTGCACATCCTCGGCCTTGGCCGATTTGCACACCTTCTCGACGAGTTCGACGGCCATCACCGTGATGTTGCCATCGACCCGCACCAGCGCATACTCGAACTTCTCATGCACCGCGATCGCCAGGTTGGCCGGCAGCGTCCATGGCGTGGTGGTCCAGATCATGAAGCTCGGCGTGGCTCCGGGGCGATCGTCGCCAGTCAACCCAAATGCGTCGTAGACGGCATCTGCATTGGCGGCTTCAAAGTCCACATACACCGACAGGTCTTCGCGGTCCTGATACTCGAGCTCGGCATCTGCCAGCGCCGTCTCGTTGGCCACTGACCAATGCACCGGCTTGAGCGCTTTGTACACGAGCCCCTGCTTGCACAGGCCCGCGAGCACATCCAGAACAGCGCCCTCGTAGCGGGGCACCATGGTCAGGTACGGGTTCTCGTAGTCGGCAACCGTCAGCAGACGCTGCATCTGCCCGGTCTGGAGTTTGACCTGCTTGCTCGCGTAGCTCTTGCACTCCTTGCGGACGGCCATCCGCCGGGTGTCATCATCGAGCGTGTCGAGCTTCTTGGCGGCGCCTGATTCGACCAGGTCGGTCATCACCTTGTGCTCGATGGGCAGTCCGTGGCAGTCCCAGCCCGGGACGAATCCGGTGTTGTAGCCGTCCATGAACTTGCTGCGCACGACGAAGTCCTTGAGGCACTTGTTCATCAGGTGCCCGAGGTGGATCGAACCGTTGGCGTAGGGCGGGCCGTCGTGGAAGACGAACTTCCTGTCGAAGCCCTTGGCCTTCTCACGCATGGCGTTGTAGAGCCCGGCCTTGGCGTGCAGCTTGTCCCAGCGTTTGAGCGATGCCGGCTCGTTCTGGATCAGGTTGGCCTTCATCGGGAACCCGGTCTTGGGCAGGTTGACCGTCTTCTTGTAGTTCGGGCCCGATTCGGATTTGGTCTCGGTCGTGGTGTCAGACATGCTCTGGGTGCTCCTGATCGGGACGGGTCGTCAGAGACACCGCCGGCTGATCGTTTGAGAGATCGTATTCATGCGATTGAAGTGGGGGCGTGAACGCGTGTCGCAGCGAGCAGCCGTTGGCTCGCCCTGGCCCCGTGAGGTTCAGCACGGGCGATCGGATCGCCCACGCCCCTCAACGGGGCAGCATAATTCGGCGGCCCTGGATCTCCTCCAGGCCCGTGCCGGTCTGCTGATTGGTGCGTAAAGCGTTCATCGCAAAGAGCATAGCCCGATCATCGGCCATCCCCAAGCCCTGGCCGAGCGCGGGCACGAAAAAACCCGGCGATTGCCGGGTCTTCGGAGTGTCCTCAGATAGGTATGTCCCCAGATTGATGCCTCACAGATGCTCGAAGAGCGACTGCGTGCGGAGCACCAGCCCCTCGCGGGCGATCAGGTGGTAGCTCTGCACATGGACCTCCTTGGCGAATCGCTGATAGGCCAGGATGCTCATGCACGGGCCGATCTCGTCGTCCCAGCGGTGCACCATCGAGCTTTCCTCACGGGCGAACTCGTCGAGCTCCTCGAATGTGGACAGGTAGAGGTTGCTGCTGAGCTGCTCGGTCTGCACACTCGTCATGTAGTTGAGGTTCGAGCGGGCGAACTTGTGCTCGTACTCGCGCTCGCCGGCGCAGAGGATCGACTCGACGATGCCCGTATCGGGCAGGCCGCTTGTTGATTCGCTGACCAGCTCGCAGGCGCAGGCACCGCTGATCTCGAAGCGGCACATGTGCCGGCCTTCCATCAGCCACGACTCGAACTGATATGGCCCGAAGCAGAAGCTCCGGTGATCGAGAATCTGAAAAAGCTCGTGGTGAAGGGGTCTGGAGTAAAGGACGGTCTGGTATGTCTGCAGGCAAGTACCGGGCAGTTGTGCGGTTTTGATTTGGGTCATGGATTCCTTCCCATGCCAGATGGTGTCGGTGGAGAGAGGGAACGAGGAACACGCTCCCACAACACGATTTTTCGCGTGGATGACGGAAAATCGACGAAGGAGTGAGCTTATGGGACGGGGCTCAAAAACCCAAGCTCATTTTGAGAAACTGGATGCCTTTGATTACATTTTCCCATTGGTACACAACATATCAGATTTAGTCACACACGATACACAACACATAGATTTTCTGGTTACAATTCGGTCGTTCTTCACTTGATACAAACATAGACCAAACATGCATCGCGACAACCCGCACACACTCACGCCGCTTGAGCACGCATCCCGATTGCGTACGCGCGATCGTATCGTCGCGCTGGGTCAGGCACTGTGTCATGCGCCGGGGCATGAGCGGGACACGATGGCCTACATGCTCATCGAACTCGCGGGTCACCAATCCTCGGACGATGCGTCGGATCAGCCCGCGCAGCAGGCGGCCGGCCCGGTCGAGCTGCTCACCCGGTTGCCCGCGAGATGGCGATCACGCCACGCCGACGACTCGCTGCTGGCGCTGGCGCGTGCATGGGTGAACCTGTCGCCCGGGACGCGTCCGATCGCAGTCTCGCTCGGGCGCGATCGCTGGCTCAGGGCCGCCGCCGAACTCGCGAAGGAGCCCGAGACTTCATCTCGCCTCGCGGCGATTGCGATCGCGCACGACACCGCGGACCCCGGGCTGGGGAAGGTTGTCGCGGCCCTGCTCAGCGATGAACAGCAGAGCGTGCGGAGAGCCGCCGATGAAGCCATGCTGCGACTTTCGCTGCAGATGCTCGATCACCTGCCCGCATCGCTGCTGGGCGAATCGTTCGCCAGGATCGCGCGGGCACCAAGCACGCCACTCCCTGCCGATCCGGTCGTGATCGACCTGGAACGATGCACGCTGCTGGGCGCGGTCGCCGATGCGGCATGGTCGTTCGCTGCCCATCGTTGCCGATCCCCGCTGGTCGCGGCGCTGCTGCTGATGGACCGCGCGGTCGCGACCCCGCTCGAACGCGAGATCGGCGCCCGGATGCGTCGTTTGCTGAGCCAACGCGATCACCCCAGTCACGCCCCGCTGCGAAGCGTGCTCAAGCGGACCGACTGCCCGATCCTTCGTGAGCGGGCCTTCCGCTGGCTGCACATCCCCGCGATCAGCTCCGCGGCCCTCGACCGGCTGAGCATCGCCGAGTCGCTCGTCGAGCATGAGATTGTGCTGCGGCGATCGCACCTCGCGCTGCGCCCCGCCCGGGCTTCCCGCCTCGCTTCGATGAGCAAACCCCGTGCGCAGCAATCGGCCCGCGGTGTGCTCCCGTCCCGCAATGACTGGGCGGTCCTGAGTCCGCCCGCCAGGGTCGGGCTCCTTCGTCTGGCGCGCCTGGTCACGGACGATGAGCAGATCCAACGATCTGTCTTCGAGCCCGCGCTCGCGGATCCCTCGCGTGATATTCGTCTGCATGCCAGCGCGATGTGCTCGACCTTCGATCTGCCCGATTTTGTGTACGACCCCGATCCGGTCGTGGCCCGGCACGCGGCGATCCGATGGTCCACGCTCGGGGTCGAACCGCCCAGAACCGATTCGCCCGCGTGCGTTGCAAGGGTGCAGCTGGCGCAGCGCAACACCCGATCGGGACACGCATGGGTCCGACGCATCGCCGCTGAGGAACTCGATCGGCTGACCCTGCTCGACCCCGGGCAGCCCGCGACCCGACAGCAGGCCCGGCGTCTGCTGCTGTCCAACGCCGCCGGCTTTGCACGCAGCGTCCGCGATCGACTGGCCTCGGCCCAGACGCGCACGGACGCCATCACGCTGATCCGGATGCTGGGAGTCGAGCGTCGCTTCGAGCTCGATCTGATCGGGATTGTCCAGAGCGAGCACGCGGACGAGCGAGCCCGCGCCAGCGCGGTCGCGGCGCTGGGGCATGTCGGGACCAAGGCGGCTCACTATGCCCTGAGCGAGGCGATGCGCGACAACGACCCGCGCACCCGCTCCAACGCGATCGAAGTCATCAGCCTCCGTCCCGAGCAGATCCTGGAGTTCAAGGAAGACCCGCATCACCGTGTCCGCGCCAGCGCGGTCCGGCGTGTGCTGGGAACGGCCCAGCCCATGCCCAGCGATCAGGCCCGCTCGGCGACCTCCGCCATGATCGAGCTGCTGGGCGATGAGCGTCCGCTGCACCGGCTCGCGGGTGTGTGGGCAGCACAACGAACGGTCGTGACTCAACGGCGCGCGTCGCTGGGGGCCAGCTGGAGCCCGATCGTCGCACGCATCGAGGAACTCGCGGCCAACGACGAGGACCCGCGGTTGCGATCGCGGGCGATGCGCTGCATCGGTCGGCTGACCCACGAGATCCAGAGCGCGGGCGCGACGGGATCTGATGACGCGTATGCGAGCCACGGGGACGCGTGATGAAACTCCCCGAGCCCACCACACTGCACCACGGCCTGGAGACCGCGATGCCCGAGCCGGCATCGAGCGGGCTCGCGTGGCTCGCGGTGTTGCTCCCGGTCATCTTCGTGTTGTGTTGGTACACGCACCTTCGGGTCAGGAGGGCGAGGCGACATCCGGAGGAGCAGGCGTTCCTCTCGTTGGCGCGTCGGATGCGGCTGGGAACCAGGCAGATCCACGCGGTCCGGGAGTACGCGAATCGCAACGCGTTCAACCGCCCGATCGTGGTCCTGATGACAACCGAACTGCTCAACGACGCGCTGAGCGTGCCGCACAAGCCACAGCAATAGGTATGGAGCGTCGCTGCGTGATCGCAGGGATCAGCTGCCGCTGAGTTCGATCTTGATCCCAGAGCAGGTGACGCCCAGGCGGTTGGCGAGCTCTTCGAGCAGGTCGCTGGGGACCGATCGGATCAGGCGGTCGGAGAGATCCTGTGGGACATCCAGGATCCGCCCATCATCGAGCACCATGTGCACATGCTCGCCGGTGTCCGCGTCGTAGCGGCAGGCCCCGCCGTTGGTCGTGGCGGGGAGCCGATTGGCGAGCCCGCAGTCCACCAGCGTGTCGAGGGTGTTGTAGATCGTCGCCTGACTGACCTCGGGGTCGGTCATATGGACCAGGGCGAGGAGCTGTTCGGCGGTGGGATGATCGCGGCATCCGGCCAGTGCGCGGTAGACCGATTCACGCTGACGCGTGGTGCGCAGGCCGTGGTGTGCGAAAATCTGGCGGAGTTGCTCCGCCTCGATGGGGCCCTTGTTGTGGGTGTCCGCAGCACGCATACTTATTCATTATGGCCCGAGCCGAGCGATTGGGCGATGTCAGGCCGAAAAAACTCGATATTTCGCAGCTTTTGAGGCTCAGGACTCCGCTTCGGCGGGCTTTGGTGCTGCGATGAACATTTTTTTGTGCTCGATCCCGGCCTCGAGGAAGACCTCGTCCTCGCACGACCAGCCGAGCCGCTCATAGAAGGACATCGCGGTGAGCTGGGCATGGCAGTAGAGACTCGAGAGGCCGAGCTCGCCGAAGCTCCTTGCCTCGATCGCGATCATCAGCTTCTGGCCGATGCCCTCGCCCTGGCGCTGCTTGTCGACGCACACCTGCTGGACCTTCCCTGTCTTCTCGCCCTGTTCGTCCTGCGTGATGAACAGCGTCGCGGTGCCCACGACCCGCTCGCCTGTGGGATGGTCGAAGACGGCCACGAAGTGCTCGCACTTTTCCTCGCGTCCGGGCGCCATATCCAGATAGTCCTGGAAGCTGTAGCCGATCGGCTCAAGCAGGATCGCGGTGCGCAGGGCCCGCTCCTGTTCATAGAGGGGATCGGTCATCGAGATGTGTCTGATTTTCACCACCTGTGGGCTCCGAGTGCGTGCCCAGAATCTAGCAGACAACGCCCGGGTTGTCACCCCGGGCGTGTCAGTTTCGAAGCGGAAGATGCGATATCAGCGTCGGGCGGTCTCACATGCCCGTGGGGGCGTTATCACATTCGATGATCTCGATCGCGTCGGGCAGGCGATCCGAGCTCTGATTGAGACGGTCCCAGTTGATCCTCGACCAGTCATCGCTGTCTCGCAGCAGGTCGCAGGTGTCGTCGTCGCAGCCCGTCATATCGCCGCAGGGTGCCGCGTAGACCGCGAAGCAGTTGATGTTGGCGGAGTAGGGGAGTGGCTCGAGCACGCCGTTGCCGTTGAAGTCGACCCCGATGTTCAGGACCCCGTCGAGCTCACGGACCGCCAACTCGTTGATGTCCCGGTTGAGGCCGCGCGAGTAGTCCAGCACGCCGTCACCGATCGTGTCGGCGTTGATGTCCGACCCGGGGAACTGGTGGCGGTAGTTCATGACGGAGTTGTAGTTGGGCTTCCAGTTGCGGTTCTCGAACCCGCCGTGGCGGATGCCCAGGTTGTGCCCGATCTCGTGCACGAAGGTCTGGGACATGTTGTAATCGCTGTTGAATGTCTGGAGCGTGACCATGAAGTCGTCGCCGTTGATCTCCGCGACACCCGACGAGCCGTTGTCGGCGCTGTTGTAGCGGTTGGCGAAGATGGTGTAATGGAAGTAGCCCTTGCGTCGTGTATCGAAGAAGAACGATTTGACGATATTGAAGTCGTCGTCGAAGCTCAGCGCGACAGGCGGGTCGCCCGGGAGCTGCTGCCCGCCGGTGAACGCGCCGCCCTGCCCGTAGTCGATGTGGATGTTCACGCCCGGAGCGCCGCCGTAGGGGTTCTCGATGGGTGAGTTGGCGAAGCAGTCCACGATCCGCTGGATGCCGTTCTCTGTCGGGCGGTAGTCGCGGAACTGGCCTTCGACGGTGCCGGTGTACCAGTCGACCTCGACGAAGATATCGTGACGGAGCGGGTCCGCGCCCATCGCGGGCAGATCGAGCCCGTCCTCGGTGCCGAGGATCTCGTCGCCGTCCTTGATCCCGTCGCCGTCGGTGTCGGGGTTGTTGGGGTCGGTGCCCGTCGAGTTCACGCTGAGGTACACCCCGTCGTTGGTCTCGGCGAAGTCCGGGATCCGGTCGCCGTCGGAGTCGACCAAGACACATCCCGCGGCGTATGACTGCAGGAAGATCGAGACATCGAAGAAGTTGTACGATCCGTCACCCGTGAGATCCGCGGATGGGTCCATCTGCTTGAACGCGACGAGGAACTGGGACACATCGAAGAAGTTCAGGCTGCCGTCGTTGTTGAAGTCTGCGATGCAGTCACCGGTATCACCGGCAAGCGCGTTTGGAGTTGTGCAGGCCATGCACGCCAGGAACATAAGGGGTGTCATACGCTTCATATCGTTCAGATCTCCGATTTGTTTGGCTCGGGTCAGGTGGCTGCGATTGGATTCGCATGGTATCGCACTCGGGTTCCAACTGTATTATATACAGTCATTTGCGAGGGATTCAATGCCAAAACCGGCTGGTGGGCGCGTGTTATCGGGCCGGAAACAGCGGAGCGATCCTGTCAGTTCCCGATCGGGGAGTTGTCGCACTCGATGATGCGTGGGTCTGGATCGCGATCGACGCTCGCGCTGAGCCGGCTCCAGACGATGCTTGCCCAGTCGTT
>CAYQRD010000015.1:0-4125 GCA_964419845.1 uncultured Phycisphaeraceae bacterium | reverse complement strand
CGGGTCGCCAGCGCTGTAGCGATCGATGAACGCGGACACATCGAAGAAGTTGAGCTCGTTGTCGAACACGATGTCCGCGGCGCAGTACGGCGACCCCTGCGCACGCACGCTCGGCACGCAGACGCATATCGAACACCATGCAGCAGCCGCGGCGAACGCCCCGAGTCTCATCAACAAACCTCCACGGATACTGTAGTGTCCGCGATCTGGAATGGAAGTAAAAAACAGCGTCCCCGGGCGGGGACCGGGCTTACTGCCCCTCGATGGTCAGCGTGGTGTGCCCCATCCGCTCGGCGGCCATCTTCTCCCAGCCGCTGCCCAGCTCGCCCATCGGATCGGGCGGCACGATGTCCACCTTCTTCTCGCCCAGCTTGGCCTGCCCGCTGCGGACACGCTCCTGGAAGTCCTTGCACTCGCTGAGCAACCGGTCGAGGATCTCGTCCTCGCCCACCGTGGCGACCTTCTGACCCTGGACATAGATGATGCCCTTGCGGTCGCCGGCGAAGACCGCGACATCGGCCCCCTCGGCCTCGCCGGGCCCGTTGACCACGCAGCCCATGACCGCGACCTTCATGGGGACGACGATCTCGTCCTCGAGCTTCTTGTTCACTTCCTGCACGAGCGAGAACAGGTCGACCTGGATGCGGCCGCAGGTGGGGCAGGCGATGAGCTCGGCCCCGATGCGTTCACGCAGCCCCAGCGAGTAGAGCAGCTCGAGCCCGTCTTCGACCTCGTAGATCGGATCGTTGGCGTAGGAGATGCGGATGGTGTCGCCGATGCCGTTGGCCATGAGTGTGCCCAGCGCGACCACCGAGCGGATGCAGCCGGTCTCCTTGGGGCCCGCGTGGGTGACGCCCAGGTGCAGGGGGTGGGCGAAGCGCTTGGCGATCTCGGTGTAGGCGTCGATGACCACGGTGGCGTCCATGGACTTGGCGCTGATGGCGATGTCGTAGAAGTCACGCTCGTAGAAGATGTCGAGGTATTCCTCGAGCTTGGCGATCATGATCGAGAGCATGTAGCCGTGCTTCTGGTCGCTGAAGACCGCGCCCAGTTCCTTCGCCCTCGCCTGCTTGTCCTTGCGCTCGATGATCGAGCCCTCGTTGACGCCCACGCGGATGGGGATGCCCCGGCCGCCGTTGGCCTGCTTGCAGGCGTCGATGACTTCCTCGACCTGCTTGCGGTCGGTGATGTTGCCCGGGTTGAGGCGGATCTTGTGCACGCCGGCCTCGACGGCTTCGAGCGCCCGCTTGAAGTGGAAGTGGACATCGGCCACGATCGGCACGGTGGTCTGGGCCAGGATCTCGGGCAGGGCCTCGGTGTCCTTCTTCTCGGGCACGGCGACCCGCACGATGTCGGCCCCGGCGGCGGTGAGCTTGTGGATCTCGGCGACGCACTTGTCGATGTCGTGGGTGTAGCCGGCCGTCATGGTCTGGACGCTGACGGGGGCGGCGGTGGTGGGGGCGGTCAGGCCGTGTCCGAGTGGGTGATCGGGCCCGATGCCGCCGCCGATCTGGACGATCCCGGTGCGTTGGTCGCCGACGAAGATGGGACGGGTTGGGTTTCTGGGCTGCATCGGGAGATTCTAGGTCGTACGGGTGGATTCGGTGGCTGGTTCGTCGGGTGTTTCCGCTGGCGTTCTGGGTGCCACTACTCGACGCGAAGCGGCGCAGTAGTGCTCTGAGGAAGTTCGGAAGACACTACTGCGCGTCTTCGACGCGAGTAGTGGCACCCTGCGATGGGGATTCCGGACGCACGCGGTTGGCGTACTTGAGCCGGCGGAGGCCGAGGTAGGCGAAGGTCTCGAAGAAGAGGAAGCCCACGATCGCGACCAGCAGGGGGAGACCGATCAGCAGGATGCTCGCGGGCGGTGTCGTTGAGGCCGATGAGCTTGCAAGCATATGGATACCCTGGACGGTGCTCGCCACACAGAGGCTGAGACTGACGATGGTCCACCCCACGCACCCATGCGCGACGATCGAGCGGGCGATGCGCTTTGAAACCCGGAATCCGCGTGCGCGTCCGATGACACGGAGCCCCCGTGCTTCAATCAGCGTCAGCAGGGCGTACATCCCGACACAAATGAGTGCGAGCATCGGGGCGACGATCAGTAGTGTGATGAGCGTGCCAGCACCAAGCCGGCCCTGCTCGATGGACCCGATGGCTGTCATGAACCCGAAGGCACCGACCGAGACCAGCACGAATGAACACAACAAGGACGCGAATAACGGCGAACCAATGTCTCCTTGATCGAACCGCATCACATCCAGCGTCCGCAGCGGGTGCCGCAGGGTCATCCACCAAGTCGCCAGCAACGACTTCACACCCGGCGACCGCTGCCAGGGCGTGCCCACCCGTCGCTCGGGCAGACTCTCGGCGATGGGCTTGCCGCACTCGGGGCAGTTGCCGCTGGTGTCGAGGCCCTCGATGACATAGCCGCACTTCTCGCACAGCAGGGTGTACTCGTCTTTCCAGGCGGTCTTGGGCATCACAGAAGCATACGGGCAACGGCCATACACTTGTCGCATGAAGACACAAGTGATTGTCATCGGGCTGCTGCTGCTGATCGTGCTCGGGGTCCCGTTCGTGCTCAGCGCGGGCAAGGCCAAGACGGCGCACGATCCGGATGCACGCTCGCTCATCATCGTTTCGCCCCATGTGCCGCAGATCCGCGATGAGTTTGCGCGTGGGTTCAGCGAGTGGCACCTGCGTGAGTTCGGCGAGCCCGTGAGCATCGACTTCCGCACGCCCGGGGGCACCTCCGAGATCCGCAAGCAGCTCGAAGCGATGTTCAAGGAGAGCGTCAAGAAGCTCGTGGGCGGCGACGGCCCGGCGATCGAATCGGGCGAGATCCTGCCCGAGGGCACCATCCCGTTCGATCTCATGTTCGGCGGGGGCTCCTTCGACCACACGCTCGTGAAGAACGGCGTGAGCGTCGATGCCGACGGCACCAGCATCAGCGTCCCCATGTCGCGTCCGATGGACTACACCCAGCAGGAACTCGACACGCTCTTCGGCGAGAACACCATCGGGCCCCAGGAGCTCTATGACCCCGAGCAGTACTGGATCGGCACGGCCCTGAGCAGCTTCGGCATCGTGTACAACCGCGAGGTCTTCGCCAAGCTCGGCCTCCCCGAGCCCACCGCGTTCGTGGACCTCACCGACCCGGCGCTGTGGGGCTGGGTGGCGCTGGCCGACCCGCGTCAGTCGGGATCGATCACGACCACCTTCGATTCCATCCTCGGCAACGAGGGCTGGGAGCAGGGCTGGCGGACGCTGCGCGGGATGTGCGGCAACACGCGGTACTTCACCAACTCGTCGACCAAGCCGCCGATCGATGTGTCGCAGGGCGAAGCCGCGGCGGGGCTGGCGATCGATTTCTATGGTCGAGGGCAGGCGCAGGTCGTCAAGGACTCGGGCGGCGGCGACCGGGTGGGCTACAGCGACCCCGCGGGCGCGGTGTATGTCGATGCCGACCCCATCAGCATCATCAACGGCGGCCCCGACTACGAGCTGGCGACGCGGTTTGTCCGCTACTGCCTCACCGACGAGGCCCAGGCGATGTGGCAGTTCGATACGAGTCTGGACGACAACCCGATCGGCAGCAGCGGCGAGCCGATGGGTCCCCGCTGGCACGCGCTGCGACGCATGCCCGTCAAGCGGAGCATGTACGCGCAGTACTTCGATCACTTCATCGACCCGGTGGACCCCTTCGAGATCGTCAGCGATGTGATGAACCCCGGCTGGCGCACGGGCGTGCAGGTGATGATGGGCTGCTTCGGGATCGACATCGCCAACGAATGCCGGGCGGCGTACAAGGCGCTGCATGAGGCGATCGCCTCGGGGAAGTTCAGTGATGCGGAGTTGGCTGAGCTCGATGCGTTGTACTACGCGTTCCCCGAGACGGAGATCGATGGCGAGCTCGTCGCGTTCACGCCTGAGACCTTCCGAAGCGTCCGCAACGCGTGGCGCGACCCCAAGCGCCAGTCGCAGCTTGAGATCGAGTACACCAGCTTCTATCGCGACAACTACACCGAGCTCGTTCGCCGTGTAACCGAGCGGCGTTGATTCGCTCCCCGTGCCTCCCTGCGCCTCCCTGTGCCTCCCTGCGCCCCGCGGGGAGGTGGG
>CAYQRD010000014.1:49313-52122 GCA_964419845.1 uncultured Phycisphaeraceae bacterium | reverse complement strand
CATGGCTGTCGTCAGCTCGTGCTGTGAAGTGTCGGGTTAAGTCCCTTAACGAGCGCAACCCCTATCGTTAGTTACTAACGCGTTATGGCGAGGACTCTAGCGAGACTGCCGGTGTCAAACCGGAGGAAGGTGGGGATGACGTCAAGTCCTCATGGCCTTTATGCCCAGGGATGCAAACGTGCTACAATGGTACGGACAAAGCGATGCAATACCGCGAGGTGGAGCAAATCGCAAAAACCGTGCCCCAGTTCGGATAGCAGGCTGAAATTCGCCTGCTTGAAGCCGGAATCGCTAGTAATCGCGTATCAGCTACGACGCGGTGAATACGTTCCTGAGCCTTGTACACACCGCCCGTCACGTCATGGAAGCTGCTAGTGCCCGAAGTCACCTCATTTCAGGGGTGCCTACGGCAAGAGTGGTGACTGGGACGAAGTCGTAACAAGGTAGCCGTAGGAGAACCTGCGGCTGGATCACCTCCTTTCTAAGGGATTTCCTTAGACTCGATTGTATGAAGCTCGCTATGAAACCTGGAAACAGGAATCAGAATGAGCCCATCCCGGTGAGAACCGGATCGAGATCCCATGAGCACACTCTCGCCCGCCATCAACTGATCTCTCGCGAGGTTCAGTCGGCGGATATTGGCTCGGTAACGAGTCGAGAAGATGGACCCAACTGTTCACCGGTCAACGGCCGATGAAAAACCTGCACGCAAGTGCAGGTTTTTTCGTGCGCGCTCAGCAATCACCCATCAACTGATTTCAGCCGTCCACAGGTTTGCTCGCGGCGATATCAACGTCCCGGCTCTGGGCTTCAAGCAGCTCTCCCTGCGTCTCGAACCATTGAACAGGTACACTCTCGAAGCGTAGATCGAGATTGACGACCTCGGAGATCTCGGGGTTTCGTTCAGCGGCTTGCGAGTCCGTCATGAAAACAACATCGACGAATCCTTCTCGTGTCACACGCTTGAGCGATCCGACGAGATCGGTTTCGTTACTCATCGTGACTGCAAGTTGATAGCCGTGCGACCAAAGTGTCTGAGTCTCGGGCTTTGCTGCAAGGGCCACGGTGCCGACGAAGATGCGTTCGCCATCGTCCGGGTGCTGAATAAAGACTTCGCCGCTGATTGCTTGCGGCAGGCTTGAGAAGTTCAGTGTGAAACTCGCGAGCTCGTCGTATCGGCTGTACTCGACCGAGCCGAGTATTCGACCTGTGATGGTGTTTACACGTGCCCCCTCGGTGATCGCTTCGACACTCTGAGGATCTTCGACGACACGAACGATTGTTTCGTCAGCCGAAACGACTCTGACTGTGCGCTCATATCTGATCGGGTCGGCCTCGATGACACTCCCGTCACTCTGAAGCTCGAGTACATGCTGGATCTCGTAATAGACTGAGAGTTCATCGCCCACGCTGAGCTGCTCCCGGATGTGTTTAGGGACCGTGATACCACCGCCCATAGAAGAGCTCCCCGAACTCCCGTCTTGAAGAATGCTGAAAGTCGTGGACATACTCCCACCCACGGGGTTCTCCCATGAATCATCACCAAATAGGCCGCCGCTGGCGTGGTCCTTGAGACTCAGCACATACCCGGTCTGATAGCTATTGATCGCGGTACCACGCGTTGAAGTCTCTTTGACTACATCAGGTATGAAACGATCATCAACACGCATGCGATCCCGCACCAGATACTCGATCTCTTGGGCGTTGATTGCGAACTGGAGTTTCTGTTCCTCACTGAGTTGGTTCCTCTTCCAGGCGAGGGAGATGACCTCGCCCCAACGCGGGTCCCATTTGAGTGATGTGTCGGCTTGATAACCAAGCCCCATTTCGATCGCATTGTCCCATACCCATTGTTCGATAGGCTTGGCGGCTGTGAGTCGAACGAGGAGTTCATCGAGCGCCTCATCGCTCCCCCACTGCGATGCATAGAGCACTACTCGGTCGGGCATGACTTTGTACAACGAACCGACGGTACCGGTCAGCGCGACCGTACCCATTCCGATTCCGCCCAACAGCAGCAGCCCGCCCAAGGTCAGCACCAACGGGCGGCGGCGGCGGAGCACCGGGCGGGTGGCCTCAGGGGCACGCAGGTCGCTGCCGCACTCGGGGCATGCGGGCGCATCCGTGTCGAGGCCCTGAAGGTCAAAGCGGCATCTGCGACAAAATGAGCCACGCTCCAGGAGCCGGCCGCGTAGACCCACGGTGAGCAGCACGATGGCCATGATCATCAGAACGATTGCCAACGGTATCATGGCTGCTCCTCCTCGCTTGGTTGTGCCTCATGACCCACGCGGCGAGGCGTGCTGGTGAAGTCTGCCATATCGACTTCAGACATCCACTGCGGGATCTGATCCTCGACGATGATCTCCACATCGTCGAAGACGAAATCGAGATCGATGATGCGTTCGGTCTCGGGTCTGGTCGCGGCCAACTCGGGATCTGCGCGCGCATGCAATCGCACGCTGGTCATCTTCAGTATCTTGACTTGCTGTTCACGCAACTTTTTGAGCCCCTGCTCATCGCGGGTGGATGATCGCAGCCAGACCTGCCCGATGAATCCGCCTGTGTGTGGGGATTGGAAGTTCTGCAATGAGCCGATGTCGATCATCTCGCCGTCGATCTCGATCGAGAGGGTGAACGCGACAGGGGCATCCACATTCGTGATATGAACCGCACCGCTCATGACCGTGACCATGCCGTAGGTATTGGGCTCGGGGAACGCCGCGCTCACACGCATCGGGGCGGCACGCACAGCATCGAGGATCTGATTGGCTTTGGCTTCGTCGCGAACAAGCTCGACCAGCGGCTG
>CAYQRD010000014.1:28872-49213 GCA_964419845.1 uncultured Phycisphaeraceae bacterium | reverse complement strand
GTGTAGTTGATCGCCCACATGCGGTTCTGGGTTGCATCCAGCCGGTTCTGTATCCCGGACTGTCCGGGGTGGGCGGTTGTGCGCACGGTGAGCTCTGGCGCGAGACCGTTCATGAAATACAGCTTGATCTGTTCCGGATCGAGTCGATTATTGGTCAGAGCGATGCTGAGCAGCTCACCCCATCGCCAATCCCAGTCGATCGATGCATCCGCTTGAATCTCCAACCCCCGCGCGATCAGGCGATCCCATTGGGGCTCACTGAACGCCGCGTTCGGCAGAGCGATCCGGCGCAGCGTTTCATCGAGTGCCTCGTCGTCGCCCCATTCGAGCAGCTTGATGAGTGAGTTGGTCGGCATCCGCGCGTAGAGCGCCCCCGCGCCGCCGAGCATCGCCGTGAGGAGGATCCCACCGGAAAGGACCAACGCAATCGTCCCCGCCCAGAGTGGTGCAGGTCTGCGATAGCGAACACTTCCGGCCCGAGCGCTGGGGTTGCTGGTTGCTGCACCACATTCCGGGCAACGGGCACTGTCTGATTGAACATCAACGCCGCCAAGGTCGAATCGACACCGTTTGCAGTAGACCCCCGCAGGTGTGCGGCGTCCGACCAGACCAATCACCAGCAGTATGGTTGCGGTGATCAACAATCCAGTTGATAGAATCAGCATACGCCGATTCTAACAGTACTTAGGTTGATTGTTCAGCCGATGGCTTCTTCTTGTTGCCGTTCTCGTGGCGGACGATCTCGCCCGTGACCAGATACACCACATCCTCGGCGATGTTGCCGAGCAGATCGCCTACACGCTCGATCTCGCGTGAGATTCGGTACATCAGCATGTACTTGGCCGCGTCGGTTGGGTGCCCCTCGATGTGCTGGGCGAGCTCGCGGAAGGTCTGCTTGTCGAGCCGATCGATGATCTTGTCGCGTGCGACCACCTCTCGGGCGGCTTCGATATCCGCACCGATCACGGCGCGCAGAAGCTCCTCGCACATCACGGGTGTCCGCTGCATCATTTCCTTGAGGGCGGGTGGCCAGAACAGATCGTCGAAACGAAGTTTCTTGCTGATCTTGGCGATCGATGAGGCGTGGTCCGCGAGGCGCTCGATATCCGAGTTGACCTTCAGGCAGAAGGTCAGCATGCGGAAGTCGGAGCCGAAGGGCTGCTGGAGCGCGAGGATGCGGAAGCACTCCTCCTCGATCTTGACTTCTTCCGCGTCGATCTCGCTCTCGATCTCACGGATCTCACGGACCCCTTCGTCGCTGCTATTGAGGAGGACTTCAAAGGACTGGGTGAGCAGATCGGTTGCGCGGGCCGCTTCACGGATGAGGCGGCGACGGAGCGCGTTGAGCTGGTGATCGAGCTGGATGTCGTTGGCGACCCGCATCGGTGTTTCCGCTTTGGCCGCGTTGTTCTTGGGGTCTGGCATAGGTCGTCCTTGGTCGTGCGTCCCGGGCTCCGCCCGGTGATATAACCCATCAGTGTAGCATGCATCCCGCAACTCTGCACGCGACATCAGTTTGCGAGCTTCTGAGAAACTTCTTTTCTCCCGATCTGAACGGGATGTTGACACTCCGATGCGGTCACGACGCGGCCGGCTCGCCCGCGCCCAGCCAGGATAGGAGCGCTCTGGCTCGCTGCACGGGCGAACGCGGCGTCTGGTCCGGTCGGACATAGATTTCGCTGAGGCGCTGCCCCCCGCTACCACGCGCGTTTGTCTGGGCAAGCGCCCCTTCAACCACCCGGACCTGGGCGGGTGCGCCGCCGAGCATGGAGCTTGCGTGATCGGGGTGTGCCGTGAGCATGACAATGTCCTTCTCGCGCAGCCCGATGCTGCGGATGTGCATCGCCTGAGCCGCGGCCCGAAGGCGTGCCCGCAGGATCAGACGCCGGACCAACTCGGGCGGATCGCTGTACGCGCTGGTGAGATCGGCAACGACCTGATCGATCTGGGCCTGCGATTTGGCGGTCCCCAAGCGTCGGTAGGCCTCGATGCGCCGGGTATCGCTGGGGATATAGGCCTTGGGGATGTAGCCGAAGACGCCGATATCCACCGAGGTGTGCTCGAACTGCTCGGGCTCGCCCTCGCTGGTGAGTCGCTGCACGGTCTGATCGAGCAGCTGGCAGTACATCTCATAGCCCACGGCCGCGATGTGGCCCGACTGCTCGGCGCCCAGCAGGTTGCCCGCGCCGCGGATTTCCAGATCACGCATCGCGATCTTGAAGCCGGCCCCGAGCATCGAATACTCCTCGATCGCCTTGAGTCGCTTCTGGGCGACCTCCTTGACCGTCCGGTCCTCGGGCAGCAGCAGGTAGCAGTACGCCCGGGGATGGCTCCGCCCCACGCGTCCGCGCAGCTGGTGGAGCTCGGACAAGCCGAAGCGATCGGCGTCGTTGATGATCATGGTGTTGGCCGTGGGAATGTCGATGCCCGACTCGATGATGGTCGTGGACACGAGCACATCGGCACGCCGGGACATGAACTCAAGCATGACCTGCTCGAGATCGTTCGGGTTCATCTGCCCGTGCCCGATGATGATCCTGGCGTCGGGCACGAGCTGGCGGATTCCGTCGGCCACGCTCTCGATGTTGTGCACGCGGTTGTGCACATAGTACACCTGACCCTCACGCGCAAGCTCACGCTGGATCGCCCGGGCGATGCGGTGCTGGTTGTACGGGATGACCTCGGTGACGATCGAACGCCGGTCGACCGGGGGCGTGGTCAAGCTGGAGATGTCACGCAGCCCGAGCATCGACATGTGCAGCGTGCGGGGGATGGGCGTCGCGCTGAGCGTGAGCACATCGACCGTCAGACGCAACCGCAGCAGCTTCTCCTTGTGCTCGACGCCGAAGCGCTGCTCCTCATCGATGACCACCATGCCCAGCTCGGCGAAGCGGACATCGTCCGAAAGGATCCGGTGCGTCCCCACGACGACATCCACACGCCCCAGTGCCAGATCAGTGAGTGTCTGACGGATCTGCTTGGGTGTCTTGAACCGTGAGAGCGACTCGACGCGGAACGGGTAGTCGGCGAAGCGGTTGCGGAAGGTCCGCTCGTGCTGCTCGGCCAGCACCGTGGTGGGCACGAGCACCGCGACCTGTCGCCCGGCCTCGACCGCCTTGAACGCCGCGCGGATGGCCAGCTCGGTCTTGCCGAAACCGACATCGCCGCAGATCAGGCGGTCCATGGGACGCTGCGATTGCATGTCCTTCTTGATCTCGATCATCGCGGCCAGCTGATCCTCGGTCTCGTCGTAGGGGAACTCGGCCTCGAACTCCTGGAACAGCGTGGTGTCGCTGGGGTAGCTGTGCCCGGGCACATGCTCGCGGGCGGCACGCACGCGGAGCATCTCGCTGGCGAGGTCCTTCACGGATTCGCTGACGCGTTCCTTCTGGGCCTTCCACTTCTTGCCGCCGATCGAACTCAGCGGCGGCTTGCCCTTGAACCCGCCCACATACTTCTGGACCAGTTCGATCTGCGAGCACGGCACATGCAGGCGGCTGCGACCAGCGAACTCCAGCGTCAGGTACTCCTCCTGATCCTCCTTGGCCTTCTTGCTCGCGAGCTCGGGCTTGAGCGAGTACCGCTCCTTGGTCTTGGCGGTGCCCGAGGCGTCCATTACCGTGAGACCGATGAATCTGGCGATGCCGTGCTCCGTGTGCACAACATAGTCGTCGGGCTGGATGTCGAGGAAGGTATCCATCGTCCGCCCGGCCTTGAGCTTCTGCATCCGTCGGCGCACGCTCGAGCGGTGCAGCATCTGCCCCGAGGGCACCAGCGCGTAGCGTCCGATGCCCGCGTCAGGGTTGCTGCTCTGCCAGACGAACCCGCGACGGATATCGATGACGGCCCGGCGCAGATCGACGCCCGGCGCGTGCAGCGTCAGCAGCTCGCCCAGCCGGGCGTACTCGCCGTCGGAGCCGCAGGCGAGGACGACCGTGTCCACCTCCTCGCGCAGCTCGGCCAGCTCGCGGATGGCGATGGAGACCTCCTTGTCGAACGGCGGCAGGGTCTCCACGGGCAGCGCAACCAACGCGTCGGCACCCGACTTTCCCGCGGAGAACTGGTTCACCTCGCACAGCGCGTGGAACCGGGACTCAAGCAGCTTGAGCACCGCGGGCGGGCCGAAGATCGCTCGCCCGTCGCTGATGCGCTCGTAGTAGCCCCGCCCCTGCTCGACCACCTCGAAGGTCTCGGCAAGCAGTACGATGGAGTCCTTTGACAGGTACTCGAGCACGGACCGGTCGTCGCTGGTTGCTTTGAGCTGCACCTCGCCGGCGGCACCCAGCACCACCGTGTCGATGCTGCGATCGCTGCCCATGGTGTCGAGATCGATCTCTGCGATCGTGTCGAGCTCGTCGCCGAAGAAATCCAGGCGTACCGGGACGGGCTCTCCCCCTCCGCCGCTGGTCGGGTAGATATCGATGATGCCGCCGCGGCTGGCAAACTGGCCCGGGTACTCCACGGCATCGACCCGCTCGTACCCCGCCCCGCTCATCCAGTCGATCAGCAGCTGCGGGTCGAGCTGATCGCCCCGCTTGATCTCACGCACGAGCTCGTCGATGCGCTGGGCGCTGGGCACGGGCTGCATGAGCGCCGCGATGGGCGCGATGAGCACGCCGGGGATCGCGCCCGCACGGATTTGGGCGATTTTGGCGGCCCGGTCCGCGAACAGGCCCGCGCTCACACTCGACTCACCCGGTGCCAGCTCGAGCGCGGGGAAGACCTCGCTGCCCGTTTCCCCTACCGCGTGGGTCTCGGCGAGCACATCCTCCGCCTCATCAACATGAGCGCAGACGACGAGCACCGGGCGATGCGTCTGACGATGCAACGCCACGGCGAGCAGCGAGACCGATGCGCCCACTGAGCCTGTCGCGATGGTGCGCTGCCCCGCGTCGAGGCCCCCGGCGAGCGACTTGAAAGCGGAGTCCGCGATGATTGAGGTGAGCAGGTCCAAGCCGTCGGTGCCCCGTGTGCGCAGGCGCATACCCGTGCCCCGAGCGTGCAACCAGATGCAGGCCCGTGACGAGTCGAAGTTCAGTTGTCTGTAGTGTACGCCTGAGCGCTTGCGTCCGCAGGGAGGGGCGATTCTTCACCCAGCGTCACCAGCGGGCGAAGCTTGTCCAGGGTCCGCGGACCGATGCCGCTGACGCGTTCGAGCGCGTCGATCGACTCGAACGGGCCGTGCGCTCGGCGATACTCGATGATCCGCTGCCCGAGGGCCGGCCCGATCCCCGGCAGCAGGTCCAGCTCGCCCAGATCCGCGATGTTCACATTGATCAGACGCACGGCGCTGGGTCGTGACGCGGAAACCGACTCTCGTGGCCCCGATCCTGCGGGTGATGTCGCTGCGGGCGACCCCGAGAGCGCGATCGTCTCCACCGTTGTCGCGTCGCGTTGAACTTCCCGGGACAGGGCGATCCCCAGTGTGCACAGCGAGGCCGTGCCGAGGAGTGCCGCCGCGAACATGGCGCTGGGTGTCCGGGCCCAGTCGCTCGCTGCGGTCGCACCCTGCCTGCCGTCCCCACTCATCCGCCGGTCACCCCCGCGTGGATGGCGGTGAGGGCCTGCATGGTGCTGACCGATTCGGGCACCTGCCCCTCGCTGATGGAGCGACGCAGATCCGCGAGGCGTTCGAGGGCCGGACGCGACTCCATGCGCCGATTCAGCAGTCCGCTGGTCCTCATTTCGGTAGCACCGGCGGGATCGGCGAGTTCCTGCCAGCACACCGAGTCAATGTAGGGCTTTGACAACGCCACCCCCGCGTAGGCGCTGAGCCATTCCGCCTGTCTCGCGTCGTTCCAGTCCCCTCGCCAACTCCCGGGCATCGCGTAGTTCTCGGGGTGCTCGCTCGGGCTCTGCGGCCCACTCGGGCAGCCGAGCCCGGAGATCGCGAGCGGGCGGTCGAGCATCGCGTACTGGTCAAGCATCGAGCTGAAGGCCATCAGATCACGCGTGTTCTGTCCCTGCTCGAACGAGCCCATCTGCACCCGCAACGAGAACGCATCGAGCGGGATGCCCGACTGCGTAAGCATTTCGGCATAGAGCAGCGGAGGCAACGATCGTCGGTCGCTGGTGTGATACCCGCCCCACGGCTGGACGATCTCGACCTGCACCCGCGCACGAGGGTGCAGCTTGCGGACAACCAGCACACAGATCCGCGTCAGATCGATCATCTGCTGGAAGTCGAGCTTGAAGTGATCGCCGCAGTGGAGCCCCGAGCACACGGTCCAGCGGCTCACGGTACGCCTGTAGCGTGTGACCACGGCCTTCATATGCTCGTAGACAAGATCCCGCAGCGTGTCGTAGTCGTTCTCCCAGATGTAGAGCCATTCGGGCACGCAGTGCGGGCGGAAGTCCACGACCGGACCCGCGACGACCGGGATCTTCGCCGTGCGGATGGCCCATTCGATCCAGCGATCCGTCGGCGAATAGGCATACTCGCCCTCGATCGGCTCCATCTCGACCCAACGCATGGGCATGGTGATGAAGTCGCACGAGTCGATCACGGCCTGCTTGGTCTGATCGTTGAGCACACTCGGCGAGACCGCGACCCCGACGGCCGGGCGGCTGGGCAGCACGACACCGCCGCGCCCGGGGTGGAGCACGGGCATGGCGCGCTTGCCCATCGAGGCATCCTCGGCGATGCTCAGGTACAGCGAGCCATCAAGGCGCGCCCTGATGTCCCGTGTTGACTGCCAGAGGGTGAGGCGTTCGGATGCCTCGATGGCGATCCAGAGCGAAAGGTAGCCCAGCCGCTCTGTTTCCTCGGCCTCTCCGCCTCGGCCCGCGATCACAAGGGCCTGCGTGAAGACCTCACGCGCCCGATCAAGCAGTCGCATGATCTGGGATTCCGCGGGGATATCGAAGGCCTGCCATTCCTCGAGCTTGGTGAGGAAGAGCATGATCCGATGTCTGGCCAGCTCAAGGGCCAGGATGTACGGGCGTTCGCGATCGGGCAGCAGGCAGGTCTGCAGGGTGAGCGAACCGAGCGGGCGGAGTTCGATATCGTCGAGCACGGGCCCGGTCTGTGCGAGCGAGCGGAGACGGTGGGCATCGAGATCAACCTGCAGCGCCACGGCGGCGGCCTCGCGCGTGCCCTTCTCGCAGCGGATGACATCCTCCTCGACGACCACTTCGCCCGCGATGGGGACGGAGTCTGGGCCGATGAGGTACGCACCCGGCAGCACACGCTGGGCGGTTGTCGACGGGCTGTTGGGCGCGATGAATCGCAACATAAAGAACAATGATCTCCGCACGGCCCCGGGACGAGGCCGATCCCTAGAGGATATGAGATTGACGCGTCGCGGGCGAGCGGATGTTGGCTTTGACCTCCGAATTCGCCCCTCGGACCATGCACACGGCTGCTCAGGACGCGCTATCGTGGGGTGTGAGCAGCAACGCACCAACCCACGATAACCGTTTGTCGGAACTCGGCCCTGCCGTTTTCGAGACTGATCTCAACCTGCCCAATCGACGGGCCGGCAAAGTCCGAGATACATACACAATTCCCTCCCATGTAGACGATTTCGGTCAGCATGTGCCCGCAGCGATGCTGATGGTGGCGAGTGACCGGATTTCGGCGTTCGATGTCGTGATGCCCGATCCCATCCCGGGCAAGGGGCGATTGCTGACCGAGATCGCCGCTTTCTGGCTCCGCTGGATCGAGGACCAGGGGCTCTCGCAGACACATCTGATCAGCACCGAGACGGACATCATCCCCGATGAAGCCTTCACGGCCAAAACCCCACGCGAGGCGCTCGAGGGGCGCGTGACGATCGGCCGGCTGTGCAAGGTCATCCCGGTTGAATGCGTGGTGCGTGGCTATCTCGAGGGCTCAGGCCTCAAGGACTACAACGCGACCGGGAGCGTGTGCGGCGTGCCGCTGCCTCAGGGGCTCGTTCAGTGCGACAAACTCCCGGAGCCGATCTTCACGCCCGCGACCAAGGCCGAGGAGGGACATGACGAGAACATCGGTTTCGAGCAGGCCGTCGCGAGCGTCGAGCACCTTGGCGGGCTCACGCTCATGGAGCGTCTGCGGGACCGTTCTCTGAATATCTATGTTGCGGCGAGCGCCTACGCGCTGGATCACGGGATCATCCTCGCGGACACCAAGTTCGAGTTCGGACTGCCGATCGACGATCACGGCAACATCACGAGTCACGACCCGATCCTGATCGACGAGGCCCTGACGCCGGATTCTTCACGCTTCTGGCCCGCGGACGAGTACAAGCCCGGACGCGCACAGAAGAGCTTCGATAAGCAGTATCTTCGTGAGTATCTCGAGATGCTCGCCCACGCGGGCAAGTGGGGAAAAACCCCGCCCGGGCCGTCGCTGCCCGTGGAGGTCGTGCTGGGCACGCTCGAACGCTACGAGCAGGCGCGAAACCTGCTCGTCGGCTGATCGCTCAGTTCTTGATCACACCCTCGATATTGCTGTTGTTCCGCTGCTCGAGCTTGCGCTGATACACGATGCGATGCTGCTCCATCCCGTTGGGTTCGGGGAAGGTCGTGTCGAAGTTCTGCTCGATATTTCCCTGCGCGAACTGGGTATCGAGGTAGTCCTTGAATCGGGTGACGAGCGCGTCGTAGGCGTATCGCTGGAGATCCTCGGGCGCGTTGCCGTAGAGGATCTCCGCCTCCTGAGGGCCGAGTGTTGCAAGGATATTGGTGAAGATGTTCCCCGCGAGGAACGCGAAATCGCGATCCATGAACTCCATTCGCGCCCCGCTGGTGCTCGCGACCACCTCGCGGAACTGCTCGCTGAAGTAATACGCGTGCGCCTTGCGGGCGTATTCCCACATGCCGTTGAACGCGTCGGTATCACCGACGAGCAGGCCCGAGAAATACGCGCCCTGGAGCGCGCCGTAAACCTCGGAGACCGCGACCTGGGGCGAGCCCATCGAGTCGTAGATCTGTTTATCGGCGAACTCGGCGAGGGTCAGCGCGAACTCATCGACCACGGTCGTGTCGTTGATGTTGATGCCCTTCCAGTTGCGGAGCTCGTCGTACCAGTACTCCGCCTGGGCGATATCGCCACGCCGATAGAAGAAACGGACCGCGTCACGCAGGAAGTTCATGTAGCCCGCGGAGAACTGGCGGTACGCGCGGCGGTCGGCCTCGAAGAGCCCCGAGGCCTCCGTGACCTCCTCGAGCATCGAGCCGTAGGTCGGCACGAAGTACGGGTTGGGCACGCCTTGGTAATAGGCCTGACGCTGCTCGTGCACATCGAGGTAGTTGAAGTACATGTCGCCGAAGCGCCAGAGGTCCTGCACGGACTGCATGACCAGGCGATAGGCGTTGACGAAGTCGAGCGAGTCGGCGTTGTGCTCATTGACCTCCATGCGTCCGACATCGGTGCCGCGTGAACCCCAGTAGAGCGCGTGCGCCGCGGGGAGACGCCAGTCCACCGGCCCGAACTTGCGTGTGATCTGAACCATCCGCACGGGTTCCATGAAGTACTCATCCTCGAGCACACGCTTGCGGACATGATTCACCAGGTCGGTCCATGCCTGCTCGTTGGGGAACTCGGCGCGGAGCTCCATAAAGATTCTGGTGCGCGGGCCCGCGGTATCGCGGATGCTCTCGGTCCGCCCGGCGCGATCGAGTTCCTGATCGAGCGTGTAGCGTTCGAGGAACCGGTGTGCGAGCGGCTCGCCGAGGCGGGCTTCGTAGGCGCGCCCGATGCGTGCCGCCTGCTCGTTCTGTCGCTCGAGTCCCTGCATGGTCGCGGGCGCATCGACGATCGGCTGGATCCACTGGGCGTACTGCTCGATCACGCTGTCGCGGTCACGACGCTCCGGATCGATGAACGGCTTGCGGCCGAGCACATTGTGCCACTCGTAGGCGAACTGCTTCTTGTAGTACTGATTCGCATCGTCCGTGAAGCCCGCGATCTTGTGCAGGAAGATCCATGCGAGCTCCTTGTGCATATGCATGTCGTTGGGGTTGGCACGCAGACCGCGGTTCCGAAGCAACCGAACACCCGAGTTCACCCAGTTCCATCGCTCCTGAGGCGTCTGGGTCGTGACGGAGATGTTGTAGGCCATGTTCCACGCGTGGAAGGTCCACACCTGAGGCAGCCTGGGCTGCAGGCGGGTGATCCAGTCCGCAAGCTCCACGGCCTCGTAGTACTGCCCCTCTTCCTTCTTCTGGGTCGCACGGATCCAGAGGTAGTTGACGAACACGCCACGCATCGCACCCATCGCGATCCCCAGCGCGACCATCGGCGGATCGTTCTCCTCGGCGGTATCCGTGTACGACAGGCCGTGACGGCCGGTGGACGCGGTGATCCGGGTGCCGAAGTAACCCGAGCCCACAAGCCCGGCGAGCATGCAGAGCAAGGCGATCAGGCGAACACGCGTGTTGTACATCATCGTTCCCGCCCCTTTCTCAGTTGCCCGAATAGATCGCCAGCTGGCGTTTGCGGAAGATCAGAACGCCCAGCGCGTAGAACACCGAGCACACAAGGCCGAGCGTGAAGACGCCGCCGCTCACGGTCCGCCATGAGAGCTGCTGTCCCTCGGCCAATCGTTTGGCGGGTCGCAGATCGTTGTAGACCTTGAACATCGAGCTTATCCAATCCGCGAAGTGGTAGACCAGCGCCCGCAGCGGCGCGTGCTCACCCTTGATGTCGGTGGTTCCCCACGCACCAAGCGAGTCCTGAACGAATCCGGCGCTCTCGCCGATGAAGAACAGCCCGCCGGCGATCAGGCAGGCGACGGGGAAACTCGAGAAGGTCGAAGCCCACACCGCGAGCATGGCCAGGAGCGAGAGCTTCACCCAGAGCACAAAGTAGACACGCATGAAGTTCGTGCGATAGCCGCCCACCGAATACGAGAGCTCGAGCCCGTCGGGCGGGATGGTGAATGTGTTGAGGTTGGTCTGGAGCGCGAAGATCCCGTCCGACTCGGCCATCAGCTGCCCGTTGTATATCTGGAGACGCAGCTGCCCGTTCTCGTCGATAAAGTCTGGCGCGATCGTCATGTAATGCGAGAACCCCAGCCCGGTGCGGCGCGGGGGCAGGACGGTCCCGTCGGCGAACGCGAAGGTCAGGATGTAGCTCATGTCCGGGCGATTGCCCTCAGCGTTGATCTTGTAGCGGAGCGTCAGCGGCAGATTCAGACGCTTGGCTTCGCTCAGGCCCTGGAAGAAATACTCCTCGTAACGCTCCGCGTTGGGGTCGATCGAGAAGTACTGCGAGAACTCTTCCTGAAAGAGCTTCTCCCGCAACGCCGCACGCTCCGCGGAGTCGGGGCTGTAGTTCGGGTCGATCTGACGCTCCCGCTCGATCTGCGAGCGCAGCGCCTGCTCGAAGGCCTCGTCGCTGATCTGGAAGGGCAGCGCCGGGTTGAGGGCCACGCGGGATGTGAGCACCCGGGTTTCGAGCACCAACCGGTCCTCCGTGATGTCCGTGCCGTCGATGGGAACGAACGCGGCAACCTCGCCCTTGGCGGGCTGATTGCGGAGGTACTCGGTGAACTGGAACACCCCGATGGCCGACACGCACAGGAGAACTCCGGCGATGAGCACCACGCCGAGCCACTTGCCCAGCAGGTACTGCCACGCGGCGACGGGTTTGGTCATGGTCTGCCAGATGACCTTCTCGCGCTGCTCGTAGGTCACCGTCGCGGCACCGAAGAACACGACCAGCATGCCCACGAACATGTAGGTGAAGCCGGTCGAATACTGCAGGAAGCTCTGCACCCGATACCTGAGGGACTCGTTATCGTTGAGCAGCATGGGCAACGCCGCGAGCACGAAGAAGAGCATGACGATGAAGACCAGCGAGATCTTCATCCGCACGGCCTCGGCGAGCACATTGCGTGCGATCGCGAGCACGGGGTTGGCGTAGCTCAACGCCAGGCCCACGCCGCGCATAAGCACCATGAACACGAGCGAAAGGGAGATCATCCCGAAGAGGACGCTGCCGGTGAGCTCGAAGCGTGTCCCGAGCGTGAAGAAGAGCATCCCGCCCGCGAGGATCGCGAGCACCGGGTAGATCAGCCCGAGGTTGAGCCAGATCACAAGGATCAGGATCAGGCCGCTGATCGCCGAAGAAGCGGCGACAATTGTGCCCAGGTCCGCCTGTCGCTTGAGGTTCTGGATCTGCTGCATCCGGGCCAGTTCCGGGTTGGCGATCTCATCGCCGGCGAAGTTCTGGACCGTCGAGGGGATCTCCGCCATCCGCTGATCGAAGAGCGGCGTGGAGGTGTCCTCGCTCAGGAGGCCGTAGCCGATGAGCACGATCGAGATAATCAGGATCACCGCTGTCGCGATGATCTTGAAGGTGCGATGACGCTGCACCCGATCGAGCTGTGATATGCGTGCCCGGAAGCTCACCGCTTGGGCTCCCCGCCCTGCCCGTCATCCGTGCTGTCGTCGAGCAGATCGCCGATGACCCCGAGATCGACATCGTCGTCGTTCTTCTCGTCGCTCTCTGAATTGGCATCCGCTCGCGGTGTCGCGGCGGGCATGTCCGTGGAATCCACCAGGGATCCGATGAGCGACTCGTCTTCGGCGGGCTCGTCAACGGGCTGCTGCTGGGGCCCGGCCGTGTCATCGACGGATGCCTGATCGACGACCGTCGGCTTCGGTGTGTTCGCCTCGCTGTCGTCTTCGAGCAGCGACTCGATCAGTTCGTCTCCCTCGCGTGCGCGTGCTGCCTCATCGGCCATGAGGAAGCCCGCGGTGACGCCGCCGTGCATCGCGCCCGAGGTGCCCGCCTTCTCCTTCTGGGCCTGCTCGACGATGCCGAGGAAGAGTTCCTCAAGCTTCTGGCGTGGAGCGCTGACATGGCGGATGGATTTCTCCCCGCCCGTGCGCCGCCGGATGATTTCATCGATCTCGGCGATGGTCTGGTCGTCGAGCTGGTCTGTTTCGATGACGGTCCGGTCGTGGCTGGCGAGCAGCTCCTCGCAGGTGCCCTGCCCGCGCAGGCGTCCGCCGTAGAGGATCGCCATGCGATCGACCACATCCTCGACATCGCTGAGCAGGTGGCTCGAAAGAATGACCGTCTTGCCACGCCGACCGAGTTCGAGGATCAGGTCCTTGACCTGGCGCGTACCGATCGGGTCCAGACCAGTCGTCGGCTCGTCGAGAATCAGCAGTTCCGGATCGTTGATCAACGCCTGAGCGATACCGATGCGTCGCTGCATGCCCTTGGAATACTCTCGCACGGGGCGGAACTGCGCGTGCTCAAGCCCGACCATGTGCAACAGCTCGTCGATCCGGCTCTGGCGTGTCTTGGCGTCGAGCCCGAAGAGCTTCGCGTAATAGTCGAGCGTCTCGCGCGCGTTGAGGAAGGGGTAGAGGTAGCTCTCCTCGGGGAGGTACCCGATCCGCTTCTTCGTCGTGACATCCGTCGGCGGCTTGCCGAACACCGCGACCCGACCGCTGGTGGGCTTGAGCAGCCCGAGGATGAGTTTGATCGTCGTGCTCTTGCCCGAACCGTTGGGGCCGAGCAGGCCGAACACCTCGTGCTCGCGGATGACCAGGTCCAGATGATCGACAGCGCGGGCCCGGTCGCGCATCCAGAAGTCCTTGAAGACCTTGGTGAGCTGCTGGCACCCCACCACCGCTTTGCGATTGTCATCGCCGACCGGTGCCTGGTTGGCTTGGGTTGTCGCGTTGAGCTGTGTCATTTAGGGCTCGTCCTCAGCAGTGATCCCGCGCTGTGTGCGATAGAAGTCCTCGCGGGCCTCGTCACGCCGACGCTGTTGGTTATCCGCCGCCTGACGCCGACGCTGCTCGCGGACGCGTTCCTTCTCGACATCCTGATCGGGGTTGATCAGCAGTTCGGCCGAACGCCCCTCGGGCAGGTACATGGTGATCACGAAGTCCTTGTTGAGAAACTCGGCCATGGCCGACGACCAGTCGCGTGCGACCATGAGCATCGGATTGGCTTCGTACTGGGCCTGCTTGGCCTTGAACTGCTCGAGATCCGCGATCGCACGCGAGACGCGAGACGAGGCCTGGGCCTGCGCGTTGTTGAGGATCTCGGAGACTTCGCCCGAAACAAGGGCCAGTGTGCTCTGCCCGTTCCAGTTGACCTCGCCGCCTGCCATGACCGTGTCGATCTTCGCGAGCAGCGATTCGGCTTCCTCTGCCTCGCCGAGCTCGATAAGGCGTTCGTATTCGTTGATCATCTCGATGAGCACACCCGACGCGCGGCCCGCGACCTCGTTGAGTGCCTGGTCACGCAGGAGCAGGGCGTCCTCGCGTGCCTTGCCCGCGTTCTGCGCCGCAGACTGCACGGACGCGAAACGATCGAGCAGGAACAGCGGCGGGGTCTTGCGCACAAGCACGACGCGATCGATCGTGATGCCCGTCTCGAGTTCATCGAGTGATCTCTGAGCGCTCTCACGCACGCGAGCCGCGATTGCCTCGGCGGAGGATTTGAGCAGATCGTCGATGGTCGTCTCTGCCATGGTGTGCACCACGCCTCGGCTCACCACATACGAAATGATCGCTCGTTCCTGTTCGGGCAGTACATTCTCGACATAGCGCAGGTGGTTGGATCGATGGTAGTTGATCCGGAACTGCGCGTGCGCGATGTTCTGATCGGCGGTGATCAGCATCGAATCGGTCGCGGGGTTGAGGCGGGCGTTGTTGTTGAACTCATTGAGCGCAGCGTCGAGCAGTTGGTCGTCGCTCGCGGCCCCCGCCCGGCCCGGCATGAACGCGCGAGCGAGAGGAACCTCGATCGCACCCTCGCCCACACGGATCATCTCACCGATGGGGTAGGGCCAGGTCAGGTGCGCGCCGGGTTCGATGTTCGTTGTCGCCGGCTTGCCCAGGAACACCGAGATGCCCCGCTCGCCCTCGCTCACCTTCTGGAAGCCGCTGAAGACGAAGAGCACGATGAGGACAGCCATACCAACCTGCAGGAAGGTGTAGGTGATCTTGAGCGCGTCGGCGAGCGACTGATTCGCCGCGTCCATCCTCGCCCGGTTGTTGGTCAGCCCCCTGTCTCCGCCTCGATTGAATCGCACGGATGCGGCGCGACCGGTGATCAGCCCCTCCTCGGGCGCATCGCTCGTCTCCGCCTCGGTCCCGGGGAGGACAACATCGGGCCCACGATGATCGTGGTGCTCGTGCTCGTGATGGTCGTGGTCCTGATGATCGCTCATCGATCAGCCCTCCGCCCCGTCAGTATCCTGATCCTCTGCACGCTGCTGGGGCACCGGGATCTCGCCCTGCGACTGCTTGAGCACCTCGGGGTCGAACAACTGCATGCCGTAATCGCTGGTCGAGAAGATCAGCGTGAACTTCTTGGCCATGGCCTCACGCATGAGCTTGATGTTCTGGATGAACACGGCCAGATCGGGGTTGATGTTCTGCTGGGCAAGGTAGGGTGCGGCCTCCTGCTCGCCCTTGGCGAGAATCTCGTCGGCGCGTCGCTGAGCGAACGCCCGGATCCGCTCGGCCTGGCTGGAGGCCTCCGCGTTGATCAGGCGTGCCTTGGAGCGGCCCTCGGACTCGTAGCCCTCGGCCAAACGGTCACGGTTGGCACCCATCCGGTTGATCACCGCGGAAGTGGTCTCTTCGGGGAGCACGATGCGGTCGATACCGATCTGTGAGATCTCGATGCCGTATTCCGCGAGGGGCTGCTCACCGCCGCCGCCCTGCACGAGCAGGGTGAAGACCTCCTGCTCGAGCTGCGGGATGACCGATGCGCCGCTCTGACTGGTGAAGAGATCCTCCATCCGGTAGCGGCTTGTCTCACCCAGTGCACTGCGGAGCAGATCACGCAGCACATCGTTCTCTGCCTTGGCGAAGTGGTCCTGCGCCCGATCGCCCGCGTTGGAGAAACTGCGGAAGAACTTGAGCGGGTCCGAAACGCGGTAGCTCAGGTACGCTTCGACAATGATCTGGAAGTCGTCGGCGGTCTGTACCGTTTCAGAGCGCGTCTGCACGATGCGGATGCGTTTGTCGTACTTGGTCACGCTCTGGATCGGGTAGGGCGCTTTCCAGTGCAGCCCGGGCTCCGCGACGATCGAGTCTTCGCTCGCGCTACCGAAGGTCGTCTTCACCGCGGTTTCAGTGAAGCGCACGGTGTAGCTGGAGCTGAAGAGCACGATGATCAAGATGAACAACACCGCGAAGAGGGGTATCGTCAGGTTCTTGAGCTTGAACACGAGTCGTTCTCCATTCCTCGCCCAGTGGGGCGGACTGTTCATCGCCGGGTCATCATCATGACGGGCGTCTGTTTCCATCATTCATCTTTACTGGAACGCTTCACCCGCCTCGGCGTTGAAGACATCCGTGCCCGCCTGCTTGTCCTGCAGCTCAAGCCGCACAAGCAGATCCTCAATCTCCGCCGGGGTCAGGTAGACCCGCGAGTCCGCCATCGCCTCGAGGAGTGCGTCGAAGTACATCTTGCTGCGATAGAGCTCGGGTGACGCGAGGTACGCCTCCTGCTGCCCCTGCAGCAGGCTCGCCTGTCCGCGTTCGCTCATGTGGCGCAACCAGCGGCTGGCACCCGCGGCCAGGATCAGTTCCCCGGCCTCGCCGCCCGCACGCTCAAGCAGCCGCTGGACAGCCAGCTCTGCCTCGATGTACGCGTCAGACTGATCGCCCGCACCGCGTCGGACCGAGTCGAGCTCGGTCAGCAGCTCGCTGATCTGCTCGGCGAGTTCCACGGAACCCGCGATCTCGGTGAGCATGCTGATCTGCTGCTTGCGGGCTTCTTCGATAAGCGACTCACGATTCTGACGGGCGGTGATCACACGCTCGAACGATGGCGCAACCTTTGTCGGGGGGTGCACACCATTGACGCCGACGAACAGGATCTCGATACCCGCGCCCTGCCCCTCATTGAACTGAGCGTACGCGGTTTCGAGCCTGTTCTTGAGCTCCACGGGCATTTTGGTCCGGTGGGTTGCCAGCACCTCGTCGATCGCGAGTTCACCCATGTACTGGGTGACAACCCTGCGTCCGACCTGCTGGAGCATCTGCTCCCGCTGCCCGGGTGCCGCGAACTGATCGAAAAGTTTCACATTGCGGATCACATAGTGGACCGGGACCTCGGCCGCGACAAGCGAGAGCTCCGCGACCGTGTTGCCGGCGCCGTTCTCGTCGCGTTTCTCGGTGTCGGACTGTCGCTCGGGCTGCACGATGTTGAGCCGTTCCTGACGCGTGTGGCTCTCGGTCCACAGGATCGGACCACGCTCATCCAGCGGCGGGTTCGAAGCCAGATTGAGCACGCGCACACCCGTCGTCGTGCGGACCTGCTCGTTGCCGCCCCCGCTGACCGAGACGGGTGTCTCGTAGGTCGAGAATGGCCAGGGCCATTTGACATGCAGGCCGGGGCCGATGTCGCCGTCGCCCTGCTCGCCGAAGCTCAGCAGCGGCTCGGAGATCACGCCGTTGGTCAGGATCAGGCCTCGTTCGTGGGGTTCGACGACCACGAGCGATGACATCAGCCAGCCGATGCCCACACCGATCGCGACGAATGCCATGATCCACTTGCTGAGTAGCTGATAGAACCACGAACTGGTGACATCGATGCCGAACTGGTAGTTGACCGCCTCGCCGACATTCTCGGCGATCCGATCGGGGGCCGCGAGCAGCCCGAGGAATCGCGAATCAAACGCGGGGCGGGGCAGCTCTCCGGGCTTGCGTGGTCGATATACATCGAGCAGCAGGTTGAGCACGATCTCCACGCCGTAGGCCATCATCCCGAGGGTGATGATGTACGGGCTGATGTTGATGACCTGATCGATGCCCATGGCGAGCTCGAGGAACCCGCCCACCGCGAGCACGAGGCCGACCAGGGCCGCGGCAACCGCGGTGGTCGCACCGGCACGCAGATTCGCCCACGCATCGATCTTGGCCATACCCGAGACGAAACGGGCGAAGACGAAGCCGACGACGGCGAGCGCGATGCCGATCGCCAACGCCCAGCCCGCGTGACTGGTGGAGTTGGTGTAGTCATCGATCTGCTGGATCGCGCGGAACCGGGTAAAGCCGATCCACATGTTGATCGCAGCGAGCACGATCGCGACGCCGGGGACGACCCATTTGTAGATGATGCCCAAGCGACGCGCCGCGACGCGGAGCTCATCGCCGCTGCTCTCGAAAGCACTTGCGGCGGCGATCCCGCTCACCGCAAGCTGCTCGGCCTCCATTGCTTCGATCCGCTCGCGCCGGTGCTGATCAAACACAAGCAGCAGAACGCCCCAGACCAGAACGCCCGTGAGCAGGAAGACCGAAGCCACCCCACCCGCCGCATCGCCTGAGGCGCGGGCATAGAAGAAGACCGTCAGGGTCAGGATGAGCTGAATCACCAGCCCGATGACGCTGGTGGAAGCCGCCTTTCGATAAGTCAGGTAATCGCCCTTGCTCATGGGGTGCGTCATCCTCTGTAGCGTTCGCTTGGTTCGCTCGTGTGTCACACTCGCCCTCGCGGGGCTCCCGCAGCTCGACAGAGCAGACCCGTGATGCGGGCTGCCAGTCTTATGCGGCACCCGGGCCAACGCGCCCGGGATGGGCATACTAGGTTCGCTGAAGCCGAGATGGCTGCCTCCGCAGGCCCTGATGAGGAATCTGAGTCATGTCTCAGCCAGACCTCGTGTCGCTCGCTCGCAAACCGGTCGTTCAGTGCCCCAAGCTACGACAGGAACATCGCCCCGGTTCACCCGGCGTCGCGCCTCGGAGCCCGAATCAGCAGATCACCCCGAACCATTCACGCACAGACGCGTAGCACATGACATCAATCCGGCGCTGTGGCACGCAGGCACGCCCCGCAGCGACGAAAAATAACAGATATCATCGTCCTCAGTCATCGAGCCGTACATGCGCAGACGCTGCGCGTCCTCTCCCGCTGATCGCTCCCCTATCATCGACACCTCATGATTACCGCAGCACTGCCTATCGCACGCAACGCCTTTAAGGAGAGCATCCGCCAGCCGGTGTTCTTTATCATGATGCTGCTCGCAGCGTTCATCCAGCTGCTCAATACCTGGATCGTCGGCTTCACCATGGGCGCACGCAATGTCCCCGGCGAAGTCACCGGCGACGACAAAATGCTTCTCGATGTCTCGATGGGCGGGGTATTCCTGCTCGGGATCATGCTCGCGGCGTTCATCTCGACCGCGGCGATCTCACGGGAGATCGAGAACAAAACAGTCCTCACGGTGGTCTCCAAGCCCATCGGACGCACGAGCGTCATTCTGGGCAAGTTTCTGGGCATCGCGATGGCCATGTCCGTCGCGATCGCGATCATGATCGCGTACCTCCTCTTCGGTATCCGGCACGGCATCCTCTCGACGGCCGCCCAGGACCCCAACCTGCCCGTCATCCTGCTGAGCGTGGGCTCGATCGCGCTCGCGGTCCTGATCGGCGCGCTGGGCAACTACATGTACGGCTGGTCATTCGGGCAGACCGCCTCGCTCACACTGCTGCCCCTGCTCTGGATCGGGTACTTCGCTGTCCTCTTCATCGATGAGGACTGGACCCTGATGGACGCGAGCGTGAACTTCAAGCCACAGATCATGCTCTCATGCGCCTGTCTGGCGATGGCGCTGCTCGTCATGACCTCGATCGCGACGGCGATTTCGACGCGTCTGGGACAGGTGCTCACCATCACCATCTGCGCCGGCGTGTTCGTGATCGGGCTGCTCTCGAACTACTGGTTCGGGCGCGGGATCTTCGAGAACCAGCGATTCGGGCAGGTCGCCGTCGTCGATTCGCCCGTGGGCAACGACCTCTACGACTTCTTCCGCGAACAGGTCTGGGAGATCGCCTCGGAACGCAACAACATGACCCCCGAGGAGTTTGAGGCAGCGGGCTACGACCCGCGGCGCTATGTGAGTCTCAGCGAGCTGCTCTCGCTTGATCAGACCCCGCTCGAGGATGACATCAACTTCAATCAGGTCATGCTGCGATCGCCCGGCTCGACGCTCTTCATCACCCTCCTGGGCCCGCCCGTCGAGGACATCGAGGTCGGTGATCCGGTCTATTACGGCGCCTCTCCAAGCGGCGTCGGGCTCATCACGCCCGAGTTCGCTCCGCTCGAAGCGGGCACACCCATCGAAGAAAACGCACGCGAAGCGCCGGCGCTGGTCATCACGGACATCAGCGACAACCGCATCGCGATCACCCAGGTCGGTGCCAAGGCGCTCGATGTCTCACGCCCCCCGCTGCCGGGCGATTCGCTGTTCCGGCAGACGACCGTCACCCACCCGCTCCCGCTCATGGTCTGGTCCGTTGTGCCCAATATGCAATCGTTCTGGTTGCTCGACGCGGTCACACAGAACCAGCCCATCCCGCTCTCGCATGTGGGCCTGGTGTTTCTCTACGGCACATGCCAGATCGTGGTGTTCCTGTCGCTGGCGGTGAT